>JBCBZR010000011.1:0-74329 GCA_039815245.1 Pseudomonadota bacterium
GAAAGCCCGCTCGCCTGGCTGCATGCGCGCGGGCATCTCGACCGCAGGCTGTTCGACGCCGGAGAGGCCTTGCGCGGCGACTACGAACGCGCGCAGTTGTCGGCCAGTGTGACGATGCGCTGGGACCCGGTGCGGGTTAAATCGACCGGAGATCGCGGGCTATCGCCCACCGAGCGGCAGATCGCGGCCAAGGAACGCTTTGACGGCGCGCTGGCGGCAGCGGGCAAAGGGCTCGAAGACATTCTGTGGCGCACTGTGTGCGCAGGCGAGGCGTTGCCTGAGGCGGAAAAGTCGCTCGGCTGGCCCGCGCGAAGCGGCAAGCTGGTGCTGCGGCTCGCGCTGGACCGAGTGGCGGATTTCTATCGGATCGTATGATTAGCTACGTCAGTCTGGATCAGGCGCGCACGATCTGTCACGAAGCTGCCGTGGTACGAACGGGAGCAATCTATGCGGCGCTGTACGGCGTCCCACTAGCGGGGCTGGCGCTTCTGCTCCAATGGGCCGAGTATCGTTTTCTCATTATGCGCATGCCGGGTGAGGTCTACATCGCGCTGGTTGCAGCGATCTTTATCGCGGTCGGCATCTGGGTTGGTGCCCGGCTAACGGCACGGCCCGCTCCGGTACCTTTTGAGCGCAATGTGAAAGCGATAGCCTCGCTCGGCCTTACCCCGCGCGAATGTGAAATTCTTGATCATCTGGCCAAGGGAGCGAGCAACAAAGAGATCGCCCGCGCGCTGGATGTATCGCCCAATACGGTCAAAACGCATGTCGCCAGTCTTTTCCAAAAGCTTGGGGTGAGCGGGCGGGGCAAAGCGGTGGAAGAGGCGCGCTCGCTGTCGTTGATCCCCTAGAGGAAATGCCATTTCTTTGGGTGGGAGAGGCCAACTCACCCATCTGGGTGATAGTCTTTGAGCCGCAAAATGCGGAACTCCTGTTGCATCGCTCGATTGGCGGGCGCTCGCAAAGGAGACACAATATGCTGCGTTACTCATTCATCTACGGCGCGATTATCGGAGCGGCCATTATTGCCTTCATGTCGGTCGTGCTGATCAGCATGGGGACTGAAAGCCTGTTCTCATCCGAGTTGGCTGGCTATGCGATCATGCTAGTGGTGCTCAGCCTCGTGTTCATCGGGATCAAACGCTACCGCGATGTTGAACATGGCGGCGTGATTAAGTTCACGCAAGCGGCCGGTGTGGGCATTGGCATCTCCGCGGTGGCTGCCTTGATGTACACAATCGGCTGGGAAATCTCGCTCGCGCTGACCGATTACGCCTTTATCGAGGCCTACCCACAGACCTTGATTGACGCCGTGCGCGCTGAAGGTTTGGCAGCGAACGAGGAAGCGGCGCGGATTGCGGAAATCGAGTCGAGTATCGAGCTCTACCGCAACCCGCTGTTTCGCATGCCGATCACTTTCATCGAGATGTTCCCCGTAGGACTTATCGTCGCTTTGGTCTCGGCGCTTGTTCTGCGCAATGCGAAGGTTCTTCCTGCCAAGGCCAACGGAGCTTCGCAGGGATCATAAGATGAGGGTGAGCGCCGGTTTTCTCGGTTTAAGACGTGTCTCACCTGCCTGAGATGTTCAACAATCTACCGGCGCTTACCTTATCTCAGTCAGGCGTTTTCGCCGCTGCCATAGATGAATTGTTCTTGGACGATCTTGCCATCTTTCACGTCATAAACGCCGATTTCGGCCATTTGTGAGCGTTCGCCGTCCATAGTGACATCCATGGCATAGCGGATCATGAATTGATCGCCGTTCACATAGGGCCCTTGCGTGGTGACGCTGTGCATTTCGGTGTTGGCGTTCCACCATGCGTGTTTGCCAAGCAGCGCCTCGCGGCCTTCGACACGGGCCATCTCGCCATCACCGGGTTCGATGCTGACGATATCGTCTGACCAATAGGCCTGATAGCCGGCCTCATCATCTTCGATGACGCATTTCGTGAAACCTTGCGCAAGCTCTTCGGTGGTCATGTCAGTTCTCCCGTTTCCAATGGAGCTAAGCTGCCTTGAGAATGTGGCAGAATCGGGTCAGAGCCGCTCTGCAATGGCGCGGCGCAGGCGCGGGAGGATGTCGGTGTCGAACCATTCGTGTCTGCCCATCCAGAGCCGGGCGCGCCAGGCGGGATGGGGCAGGGGGATGACGCCCTCAAATGCCTCGAAATCATCGCGCAGCCGCTCGATTCGGGCTGTGATGGTGAGGCGCTTCGTGTCGGGCAGATAAGCAGCCTGCGCATAAGTACCCAGTAGGACCGTCAGGCGATCTTCGGGCAAGTGCGCCAACACGCGATTGTGCCAAAGCGGCGCGCATTCGGGGCGCGGGGGATTGTCTCCGCCTTTGGCTGGGCCGGGATAGCAAAACCCCATCGGGACCAGCGCCACGCGGGCGGGATCGTAGAAGGCGGCGCGATCCATGGCGAGCCAGCCGCGCAGGCGCTCTCCGCTGTCATCATCCCATGGCACGCCCGTGCGGTGGACGGTGCTGGAAGGCGCCTGGCCGATGATCAGGATACGGCTGGTGGCGGAGAACTGGACCACGGGCCGCACGCCATGCTCCAGCTTGTCAGCGCACACAGTGCAGGCGGCGATCTCGCGGTGGAGCGGGGAGGCGATGTCAGGCGCCGCTGCGCTCACCCTTCGACCCGCTCGGCCAGGTCCAGCCAGCGTTCTTCGGCGGCATCCTTCTGCCCGCGCGCATTCTCCAGCCCCTTGGAGATGGTCGCAAAACGCTGCGGGTCGCTGGTGAATAGGTCGGGGTCGGCAAGGATCGCTTCGGCTTTGGCGATGGCGGCTTCAAGCTCCTCGATCCGGTCCGGGAGGATCTCGTAATCGCGCTGATCCTTGTAGGAGAGTTTATCCGGCTTTGCAGACCGCGCCGTTTCGTCGCGAGGGGGCGGCGCGGGGGTGCTCGTCTGCGACCTCGACTTGCCCACCACGTGCTTGCGCCGCTTCGCTTCCCAATCGGCATAGCCGCCCGCGACAATGTCCACCTTGCCTGAGCCATCGAGCCCCAGCGTGATCGTCACCGTCTTGTCGAGAAAGTCGCGATCGTGGCTCACAATCATCACAGTGCCGTCAAAATCCGCGATCACCTCTTGCAATAGGTCGAGCGTTTCGAGGTCCAGATCATTGGTTGGCTCATCCAGCACCAGCAGGTTGGCTGTGCGCGCAAATTCGCGGGCCAGCAGCAGGCGTGAGCGTTCACCGCCGGACAGAATGCCAACCTTGGTGTCGACCAGCTTGGGATCGAACAGGAAGTCCTTGAGATAAGCCTGCACATGCTTGCGCACGCCGCGCACGTCGATCCAGTCGCCGCCCTCGGCCAGAATATCGCGCACGCTGGCACCGGGTTCGAGCAGTTTGCGCTGTTGATCAATCATCACGCCGGTCAGCGTGCGAGCATGGGTGATGGTGCCGGTGTCGCTTTCAATCTCTTTGGTCAGAAGCTTGAGCAGCGTTGTCTTGCCTGCGCCATTTGCGCCGACCAGCCCGATGCGGTCGCCGTTCTGGATGCGCAGCGTAAACGGCTTGATGATCGCGCGTCCATCATAGGATTTGCTGATGCCTTCCGCGACGATGACTGACTTCGATTTGAAGTCATCATCATTGGCTAGTTTCAGCTTGGCTGTGCCGCTGTCCGAGATCATCGCCGCGCGTGTCGCCCGCATTTGGTAGAGCTTTTCCAGCCGCCCTTGGTTGCGCTTGCGCCGGGCCGTGACCCCGCGTTCGAGCCAGTGCGCCTCAATCTTCAGCTTGGCGTCCATCTTCTCTGCAGCGCGCGCTTCCTCAGCGTAGACTTGCTCTTCCCACGCCTCGTATCCGCCAAAGCCGACCTCCTTGCGCCGCAAGGTGCCGCGGTCGATCCAGATTGTCGCGCGCGTGAGGCGTTTCAGGAAGGTTCGGTCATGGCTGATCGTGATAAATGCGCCTTTGTAGCGGCTTAGCCAATCTTCCAGCCAGTCAATCGCGCTCAGATCAAGGTGGTTGGTCGGCTCATCCAAAAGCAGCAGATCGGGGTCCTGTGCCAGCGCGCGGGCGATGGCGGCGCGGCGCTTCTCGCCTCCGCTTGCGGTTGCCGCCTCGCGCTCCATGTCGATCCCGAGCTGGCCTGCAATCGCGTCCACTTCGTGCGCGGCTGGCGCGTCCTCGCCGCCCAGCGCAAAATCCATCAGGCTATCGCACCCGGTGAAATCGGGCTCCTGCTCCAGAAACACGATCCGCGTGTTGGGCTTCACCCGGCGCGTACCGCGATCCATTTCGATGCGGTCGTCGATCAGCTTTAGCAGGGTGGTTTTGCCCGCCCCATTTCGCCCGATCAGCGCGAGCCGGTCTCCGGGCAGAACGTGCAGGTCAATCGGCTCGGCACCCTGTCCCGGCTGCGGACCGCCGAACAGCCAGCGCGCGCCCTGTTGCAGGGCCATGCCTTCAAGGCTGAGGAGTGGGGGTTGAGCCATAGGCCGCGCGACCTAGGCGCTGGGATCGCGCAGAGCAAGAGCGCGTTACGGGGCGTTCTACTCGCCAAGCTCAGCCTTTTTCGCCGCGACCATCGCCGCCACATCCTCCAGCAGCGCAGGCGCATCGAACACGATGCCATCCTTGATCGTCCAACGCACGCCGCCCACCGTTTCAAGCCGGTTGGTCTCGCGGTTCAGCCGGCGGTGCCCGGTGCCATAGAGCACTTTGAGATTGGCGAGCGGATTGCCAGGCACGATCACAAGGTCAGCCAGCATCCCCTCGCGGATAACACCCATGGGCGGCGTTTGACCCAGCGGTTCAAAGATTTCCTCGGCCCCCGATTGGGTCGCCGCGCGGATCACTTCGAGCGGGGTCAGCCCCGCCTCGCGCAGCATTTCCAGCTCCTTCACATAGGCAAAGCCCCATGTCTGGTAGATATAGCCCGGATCAGAGCCCGCCGTGATCCGCCCGCCGCGCGCCTTGAAATCGCGCACCAGTTGGAACCACTTGGCGTAAAAGCGCCGCCATGCAACCTCGTCTTCGCTCGTCCAATCGTGGTAATAGCTGCCGTGATTGGTGAGGCTGGGGCGGTAAAACGCCATCAGCGAGGGTAGGGTGTAGCGATCATGCCATTCTGCCGTGCGCGCGCGCATCACATCGCGGCTGGCGGAGTAGATGTTGAAAGTCGGGCTCATGGTGACGCCGCTTTCGATCAGCGCATCGACATAGGCGTCCCACTTCGCGCTGCCGGGCTCCACTGTCTGATCCGTGAGCCGCGCGACCCAGGCAAAGCGCGATTGCTCATCGAGGTAATTGTAGCTCGCCGGATAATTGGGGAGAGCATTGCCTGCGAGCAGGCTCTCAAAATGGCCATAGAAGTGTGTGACCCCGTGCAAACCAGCCTTAGCCGCTGCGCCCGCATTGGTGGAGGCGACGCCGCGCTGGCCCAAATGCGCGACCGTGCCCAGACCGACTATGCGCGCTTCATCAATCGCGGCGCGCATCAATTCCGGTGTGGCCATGTTGAAGAACTTCACCCCGACATAGCCCTGCGCTTTCGCATCGCGGACCCAGCTGCGTGCGCCCGCATCGCTGCGCTCCAGTCCGCCTGCGCCAAAGACCTTGTAAGGGAACAGGCGCGGCGCGGTGATCGTGTTGGCGGCGCTACGCTGCGCATCGCTGACGCCGATATCGCCGGGCGCAAAATAGAACGAGACCCCGCGCACACTCGTCACCCCGTGGGCAAGCCAGAGCTTATAGCCATAGGAGGCCTGCGGAGCCTTGCGCGGATCGCCATTATGGCCGTGCGTGTCGACAAAGCCGGGCATGATGAACATGCCATCAGCCTCAATCACGCGGTCCGCTCGGATATTACCCGCGCCACCCCCCAAACCACCGCGCGCGATGCGGGTGATGCGGTTGCCGGTGATGATGATATCGACCGGACCTTCAGGCGGTGCGCCGGTCCCCTCGATCATGGTCGCGCCCTTGATCAGGAGCGTTTCGTATGGCCCTTCGCCTTCGCCCGCCGCCCGCTCAGGCACGCGCTCCATGGCCGGCTGAGCGCTCAGCGGCATGGTGCAGACGAGAGCGGTCACAACCACACTCATGATTGATTTCAGCATCTTGCTCGACCCCTCCGGCTTCCCCACTGGCATCACTCTAGCCGGGTCAAGGTGCTTTGGATATAGCCGCCGAGATCACCGCATCTGAAAGGACGGTTTCCATGATTAAGCCCGCTTTTGCCGCCGCTGTCGCGTTTGCGACCCTTGGCCACCTCAACGCCGCGCCGCTCTGTGCAGCGAGCGTCGAGATCGAAGCGGAAGGGCCGGTGATCGAGCTGAGCATTTACGAAGAAGTGGAGGCCGAGCCTGATCTGGTGACCATCGGCGCAGGCGTTGCAACCGATGCGCCGACCGCGGTGGAAGCACTGCGGCTCAACTCGGTCGAGATGCGCCGCGTGATTGACCGGATCAAGGCGTTGGGCATCGATGAAAAGGACATCCAGACCAGCGGGATCAGCCTCAACGCTGATTACAGCTACAACGATCAGACGCGGCAGTCTGAGTTCAAAGGCTACAGCGCTTCAAACCGAGTGAGCATCAAACTGCGCGACATTGATACGACGGGGCAGGCGCTTGATGCGTTGGTGGTGGCAGGAGCAACAGACCTGTCTGGCCCCTCATTCATGCTTTCCGATGACACGGCTGCCAAAACTCAGGCTCGCACGCGGGCGATGGCGCGCGGTGAAGAACTGGCGCTTGAATATGCGGCTAAGCTCGGAATGGACGGTGCCAAAGTGCTGATGGTCGAAGAGGGGACAGCGGGACGATCGATTTCGCGCGGTAATGTCCTGGGTGCGTTTGCAGCCAAGACGAGCGTGGAAACGATGGCACCGGTTCAACCTGGTATGGTGTCAACTGGTGTCTTGCTGACCATAACGTATGAGTTGACCGGCGGCGAGGCTGCGAGCACGACCGGAGAGTGAGGCTCCAAGGCCACAGATACACGGCGATACGCTGCTGAACGCTGGCTCGGCTCGATATTCACTGGTTGTTCAAAGCTCGATCGGTATTGATGACACCGTTATGAAACTGCCTCAGTCCCTTTTGTGTGCTGCTCTTGCCATTGCCGGGCTTGGTGCCTCGGCCATGCCGAGCGCGGCGCCGGCGGCTGAGTACGTGCCGCTCAATGCAACCTATGGCTTGCAGAACAACCCGGCTGGTGACCAGAATGAAGCCCGCCGGGAAATGCGGGCGGGCAAGGCCAAGAGCCTGCGCGAGATTGAGCGGATGATCCTGCCCAAGATGAAGGGCGCGGAATATCTGGGGCCGTCGTACGATTCGGTCGCGCACGCCTATCGGCTGAAGTTTATCCGCAAGGGCCGGGTCATGTATGTTGATGTTGATGCGCGCACGGGCCGCATCATCAATCGCTCCAGCTGATCCGCTGATAGCCTAGGCCGCGGACATCACCCGTTCAAAGCATGCACTTGCTTGACTGTCCAAGCCCAAGCTTGCACCACACTCCAACTACATTTTCGTAAAGCTGATGGTGGACGATGCGCATTCTGATTGTCGAAGACGAGCCGACACTGGGCCAGCAATTGAAATCGACGTTGGAGCAGACCGGCTATGCCGTGGATCTGTCTACCGATGGCGAGGACGGGCACTTTCTGGGCAGCACCGAGGATTACGACGCGTGCGTCCTCGACCTTGGCCTGCCAGAGATTGACGGGCTGAGCGTGCTGGGCATGTGGCGCAAGGAGGGCCGCGACTTTCCTGTGCTGGTGCTGACCGCGCGCGACAGCTGGTCTGACAAGGTCGCCGGGCTGGATGCGGGCGCGGATGATTATCTCGCCAAGCCGTTCCAGACCGAAGAGCTCATCGCCCGCCTGCGCGCGCTGATCCGCCGCGCTTCGGGCAACACTTCGTCTGAGCTGACTGCGGGCAATGTCCGGCTGGACACGCGCTCTGGCCGCGTCACACTGGATGGTGAACCGGTCAAGCTGACCGCGCAGGAATACAAGCTGCTCAGCTATCTAATGCACCACAAGGGCAAGGTTGTGAGTCGGACTGAGTTAATCGAACACATCTACGATCAGGATTTCGACCGCGATTCGAACACCATCGAAGTGTTCGTCACCCGCATCCGCAAGAAACTCGGCGCAGAGGTAATCACTACAATCCGTGGCCTCGGTTACAGCCTCGACGACCCCGCAGACGCCCCAAGGGCATAACCCTGCGTCTGAGATCTCTGCTGCCCCCGTTTCGGCGGGAGCAGCGGACCTGACCGGCGGGTCGGCGGGTGAGGAAGAGCGCGCCGCTGAGGCCGGTGCCACTTCTGAAAAGCGCGCCAGTCTTGCGCGGCGCATGGGCTTTATTGCGGCGGCCTGGATCATTGTTTTGCTGCTTGGCGGCGGCATTGCGCTGGAGCGAACACTCACCGCGCAGGTGCAGGACAACCTCGATGAGCAGCTGCAGAACACGCTCAACGCGATGATCGTCTCAGTTGAGATCGATCCACTGGGGGAGGCCTATTTCAACCTCCAGCTGGGCGATCAGAAGTTTCTTGAGCCGAACAGCGGGCGTTATTGGCAGATCAATGGCGAAGGGCTGGAGCCCTATCCCTCGCGCAGCTTGTGGGATGACCGGACGCTGGAATTGCGCGGCGGAGACCCCGATGGGGAGGCGTATTTCTATACGTCTGACCAATTCGCTGACGAACAATTGCGCATTGCTGAGCGCACCGTGATCCTGCCTGGCAGCGATCGTATCTGGACCTTTGCTGTCGCTCGCATAACCGCTGAGCGCGATGTGCAGATTACGCGAGTGCGCTTTATCCTGTTCTGGTCGTTCGCTGTGCTGGCGCTGGGGCTAATCGGAATGGCGCTCCTGCAAGTGCGCTATGGCCTTTCGCCACTGCGCCGGGTGCGCGCGGCGATCTCCAAATTGCGGACCACAGGGGACAATCGTATCACCGAACCGCTCCCGCTCGAGGTGCAGCCGCTGGTCGATGAGGTCAACGCACTGCTTGAGCACACCGAACGCCAGGCAGAAGAAGCACGCCGCCATGCCGGCAACCTCGCCCATGCGCTAAAGACGCCGCTGACGGTGCTGACCAATGCCGCGACCGCGCGCGATCCTGACATTGCCGAAGCGGTCTTTCGCGAAACGCGCCAGATGCAGCGGCATGTCGATCACCACTTGGCGCGCGCTCGCGCGGTTGGGCGGCGCGCGGTTGGTCATGCCCGCACCAATGTGCGTGAGAGCGCTGAGGCTGTGCGCCGCGCGGTGGAGCGGCTCTATCCCGAGGGGCGGCTGGACATTGCGGGTGGCAAGACCGCGCAGGTCGCCATAGAGCGGCAGGACCTCGACGAAATCCTCGGCAACCTAATTGAGAACGCGGCGAAATATGGCGGCGGAAGTGTGTTTGTCACCATCGATGCCGAACCCGAGGCTGAGCAATGCGTGATCTGGGTTGAGGATGACGGCACTGGCATCCCTGAAAAAGAGCGCGTCCGCATCTTTGACCGCGGCGCCCGGCTGGACACAGGCAAGCCCGGCACGGGGCTAGGCCTCGCCATCGTGCGCGACGTGGCGGAGATTTACGGCGGTGGCGCGAAGCTTGGCGAGAGCGAGGATCTGGGCGGCTTGATGGTCGAACTCAGCCTTCCGCGCGCCTGACTGATAAAAACGAAGCGCGCCGCGAAGGGTTTTGTCCCACTGCGCGTTATGGGATGTAAGCGCTTAAGCAAACGGGGCCTCTTGCGCAGCAGGACATGACAATCGGATCGGGCGATTCCCAGAATGATCCCGCCGGGGATGACGCGCTCGTCGCGCGCATTGCTGAGCGCGATGAAGCCGCGTTTCGGCTCGTGATAGGGCAGCATGCTGAGCGCTTGCACCGGATTGCCTATCGTATGGTGGGGGGCGCTCATGAAGCAGAGGATATCGCGCAGGAAGCCATGCTCAGACTGTGGGACAATGCAGCGCGCCTTGCCGCCCGAACAGATGCAGCGCCGGTGAGGCTGGGGGCGTGGCTAAAGCGAGTGGTGATCAATCTGGCGATAGATCGCCAGCGTGTCGCGGGTCGCCAGTCTGGCGGTGAAGTGCCAGAGCGCGCTGATGAAACGCCGCTCGCCGATGAGCAAATGGAGCAGGAGGAGAGCGCGGGCAGGGCGCGTGCGCTGATTGCTGGCCTGCCGGATCGGCAGCGCGCGGCGATCGTGCTCACTTATTTTGAAGAACTTCCCAATGCTGAGGCGGCTGAAGTCTTGGACATGAACATCAAGGCGTTCGAATCGCTGCTGCACCGCGCAAGAGGCGCATTGCGAAGGGCCTTTGTGGCGCTTGAAGAGCACCCCGAAGAACACCCTCAAGAATATGGGGAGGAGCGGCATGAGTGATGACAATCCCATCGGCCGCTCGTCCGCGCTGGGCGAACTGCTCGATGCAGACCGCGTTCCAGCCTTGTCAGGCGGTTTCGCGGATCGTGTTGTGGGCGCCACCAGCACCCGCGCCGCGCCGCTTCCCGAACTGCGCCGCAGCAAAGCTGGCGCTGGCCGGCGGCAAAATTTGCGTCGCTTTGGGATGGCGGCGATCGCGGCTGGCGCTTTGGCAAGTGCGGCGGCTGCGACGGGCCTGCTCGATGATCTTCCAATTGCCCTGCCAAGCCCTGGCAAGGTGTGGGATACTCTAACGGGTCAGACGCCAGAGCCGCTGGCCACGCAAGGGGCAAATCAGCCGTCCATAAGGGCACCGGCCAGTGCGTCGATAGAGCCCGATGGGGAAGAGACGGTTGCGATCGAAGGGCCGATTGATACGCCTGAAGAGCTCGATGAGGCTTTCCGCCGGGTCGATAATGTGCGCGATGAGCGCAAGACCACGCGGCGCGGAAATGTTGATCGCCGGATTGAAGAGACACTTGAGCGCCGCCGCGAACAGGGCTTGCCAGCACCCACGCCTGAGGGTGAGGCGCGGCTTCGCAATCGACTTGAGCAAATGCGCGAGCGCCGTGACCAGCAATCTGTGCAGCGGATCAAGGAACGGCGCGCAGAACTGCGCAAAAAGATCGAAGAAGGTGGCGAGCTGACGCGGGACGAATTGATCGCGGCGGAACGCGCAGCCGGGCAAAGCCCCGAAGTGCAGGACCGCTTGCAACGCTTGCGTGAACTCCCGCCCGAAGAACGCCGAGCGCGGCTGCGGCAATGGCGCGAGAACCGCCAGCAACGCCGCGAGGAACGTCGGCAGGGATTGCAGCAATCCCCAGCGCAGGAAACGGAACCGCCGGAACCCGAGCCCGCAGAGCTGGAAGCGCCCCTTGACGCGCCGGAAGATCCGCAAACGCTCGATGAGCCCTCGCCACCGCCAAAATAATTGCGCCGCGCGCGAAGGGTTTGCGTGCCTGCCTCGTCTAAGAAGGGTCGGTGCCGGGATTTGGTGGATCCAGCGGGCCGACGCACCCCGCCATTCGAGCGAAGACAGACGAGGAAAACCGATTATGAAAACCTCCCTTATATTCACCGCCATCGCAGCCATCACCATGGCTTCGACCGCATCTGCGCAAGAGCAGACCGAAACGCGCTTCGTTGAGCGTCCAAACACCACCACCAGCACGACCACCACCGTGGATCGTGAGGCAGGTTCGATTGCGCGTGATCGTTCGATCACGAATAAGAACACCGGCAACACAGCCTCCAGCACGCTTGATCGTCAGCGCACTGACACTGGATCAGTGGTCAGCCGATCGCAGACCGGGCCAGCGGGCAACACCCGTTCGTTCGACGGTGAGCGCGTGCGGACAGAGAATGGGGCGACCTTCGATGGCACAGCCACAGGACGCGGCGGCAACAGCTACGGCGTGTCTAGCGCGCGCTCGCGCGATGGGCAGGGCAATTCCAGCGCCAGTCAGCGCGTCACCAATAACCAGAACGGCAACACGATTTACTCGCGTGACCGCACCACCACGCGCAGCGATGGCCGCGTGAACCGGAACGTGGAGACCTCGCGCCGGCAGGGAGCAAAGCGTCCGTCTCGTGCTCGTGGTCGGCGGCCGCGCTAATGGCTTCTTGAACCCTGATCCCATTTGGTGGGCCATGCGCCCCAAGGGGCTCACCAAACCCGTCTCTCGCCATTCCATGGTCAGCGACGGCATCCTGAAGGTGCGCTGCCCTGATGGGGTGGCGCGCCTTCATTTTGCTGGCAACTGGCCCAAATCAAAGCGTTCAGCCGCAATTCAACCCAGTTCTCTAGGTTTCGGCTATGCGCGCCGAAGCCATCCTTGTCGTTGTATCCCTCGCGCTTACGGCGTGCTCATCGGGGCCGGACAGATCGGGCTTCCACGGCCAGCGCAGCGTCTTTCACAATCCGTACGGCCCGATCATCGTCACCGACCCCACCACAGAGCATCCTCCCTATGTGATCTGCGGTCGCCGTAATTGCTTTCTGCTCGACAAAGATGGGAATTTCACCCGCATGTCTGGCAATGAGCGGCGGGCATGGCGCGATCAATTGGAGCGTGTTGAGCTCAATCAGGAACAGCGCGAATGGCTGGCCGCGCAAGGTGTGGAGGCCTCTGAACTGCCGCCACTCCAAATCCCAAAGCCGCCGCCTACCCGCACTGAGGATGACGAAGGCTAAGGCTCACTCGGCTTGCGTGCGTTCCTTGTGGCTTTGGTTGTGCCCCTCATGATGGCGGATCACTTCATCGATGATGAAGCGCAGGAACTTTTCGGAGAATTCAGGGTCAAGGTCCGCAGCCTCTGAGAGCGCGCGCAGCCGTGCGATCTGGCGCTTCTCACGCTCCGGGTCTGCAGGAGGCAGAGTGACGCGCGCTTTGTATTCGCCCACCGCCTGCGTGATGCGAAACCGCTCCGCCAGCATATGAATGATCGCGGCATCAATGTTGTCAATTGACTTGCGATAGCCGCTGAGCACCTGGTCCGCCGGAGCGGCTGGGTCAGCGTTGGCGGGTGAGGTGGCTTGCGTTTCATGCGACATGGGGTGCAAATTAGCAGCAATTGAAGGCTTGCCAAGCACTTGAACCAACTCCTAAAGCACCCCGCATGAGTGCCGAAGTCGTTCCCCTGCCGCGTAAGGCACCGACGCTCGAGCCGATGTTGTCGCTGACTGCAACCGGCATGAACTCCGTCAACGCTGTCATTCTTGACCGGATGCAAAGCGAAATCCCCTTAATCCCGCGCCTTGCCGGCCATCTGATTTCGGGCGGGGGCAAGCGCCTGCGCCCGATGCTGACGCTCGCGGGTGCTAAACTGGTCGGGTATGAAGGGCAGCGCCACCATAAGCTCGCCGCTGCTGTTGAATTCATCCACACCGCCACTTTGCTGCACGATGACGTGGTCGATGGCAGCGAATTGCGACGCGGAAAGGCTGCGGCCAACATCATCTTTGGCAACCCGGCGACAGTGCTGGTGGGCGATTTTCTGTTCAGCCGGGCGTTTGAGCTGATGACCGAGGATGGCAGCCTGCGCGTCCTCTCCATCCTCAGCAATGCCAGCGCGGTTATTGCGGAAGGCGAGGTCTCCCAGCTCACCGCTCAGCGCCAGATAGAGACCAGCGAAGAGCGATATCTGCACATTATCGGCGCGAAGACTGCCGCTCTGTTCGCAGCCGCCAGCCAGATCAGTGCGGTGGTTGCTGAATGCAGTGAAGAGCAGGAGCGCGCGCTCGAAGACTACGGGCGCAATTTGGGGGTAGCGTTCCAACTCGTCGATGACGCGATCGACTACGATTCAGACGCGGCTGAAATGGGCAAGGATCAGGGCGACGATTTTCGCGAAGGCAAGATGACGCTGCCGGTCATTCTGGCGCATGCGCGCGGAAATGAAGCAGAGCGCAAATTCTGGAAAGACGCTATCCTCGGACATCGCACGTCGGACGCTGATCTGGCGCACGCCATTGCGCTGATGGCCAAGCACAATGCGGTCGAAGACACGCGTGAAAAGGCGCGCCACTTCGCGCAGCGCGCAATCGATGCGATCTCGATCTTCCCTGACAGCAAAGCCCGCGCGGCCATGTCCGAAGCGGCGCAGTTTGCGGTGGCGCGCGGGTATTGAGCCCCGTGTTGAGCTGAAGCCACTGCGCGCGCTATTCGGTCAGCTATGACCGCCGATCTTCCCATCCAATCTGTGCTCGTTGACATAAGCAGCGCCTTGCGCTCGGACGGCGCGGCGGTCTTGATCGCTCCTCCTGGCGCGGGCAAGACCACCGCTGTTGCCCCCGCACTGCTGGCACAGCCATGGTGCATCGGAGAGATTATCCTGACCTCTCCGCGCCGTGTCGCAGCGCGCGCGGCAGCCGAGCGTATGGCCGAAATGCTGGGCGAAAAGCCGGGTGAGACGGTCGGCTATCAGACGCGAATGGATTCCAAAGTCAGCGCGCGCACCCGCATCCGCATCGTGACAGAGGCCATTTTGGTCAACCGTCTGGTGGCAGACCCGGAATTGCCGGGCGTCTCTGCGATCCTGTTTGATGAAGCGCATGAGCGGCATCTCGACAGCGATCTGGGCCTCGCTCTGGCTCTGGAAACGCGGGCCGTGCTGCGTGAAGATCTTCGCGTGCTGGTGATGTCGGCGACGATTGATGGCGCGCGCTTTGCCCGTTTGCTCGGCGGCGATGCCCCGGTCATTGAGAGCGAAGGGCGCAGCTTTCCACTGGAAATCAAATGGCTTGGCAGTGATCCTTCAGCGCGGATCGAAGATCAGGTCGCAGCCGGTGTGATGCACGCTTGGCGCGAGCAGGACGGCGATATTCTCGCATTCCTTCCGGGTGTGCGCGAGATTGAGCGGGTGCGCGAGCGGCTCGAAGCGCGCCTCAAGGACACGCCGATCCTGCCGCTTCACGGCCAAGTCGAACCCGCCGATCAGCGCGCTGCCATTCGCCGCGATCCTGAGGGCAGGCGGCGCATCGTGCTGGCGACTGCGATTGCCGAGACCTCCCTGACGCTCGATGGCGTCTCCAATGTGGTCGATAGCGGTTTGGCGAGGCTCGCGGATTTTGACCGCGCGGCGGGCACCACGCAGCTCGTCACACGGCGCGCCAGCCAGGCGGCAGCGGCGCAGCGGGCGGGACGCGCGGCGCGGCAAGGGCCGGGGGTGGCGTATCGACTGTGGGAGGAGGCGGGCCACGCCGGCCGCCCCGAATTCGCTCCGCCAGAGATAGAGACCGCGGACCTCACCGCTCTGCTGCTCGATCTGGCGCGCTGGGGCAGCAGCGATCCTGGCGACCTGCAATGGCTTGATCCCCCGCCCGCCGCATCAGTGGCCGCCGCGCGGCAGGCGCTGGAGGCGATGGGCGCGCTCAATACGGAGGGTCGGATCACGCCATTTGGCGAAGCGGTCGCCGCTTTACCGATGGCTCCGCATGAAGCAGCGGCGGTGCTGTTCGGAGCGAGCGGCGGCATCGGGGAGGCGACCGCACGTCTAATCATGACGATGCAGGAGCGCGGGCTGGGCGGTCGCGGAGAAGACCTTGCGCAGCGTGGTTCGCGCTGGCGAGGGGAGCGCTCAAAGCGGGCGGACAGCGCCCGGCGGATGGCGCAAGGCTGGGCGCAGCGTGCCGATAAGCTTGTGCCAGAGCTTTCAGCTGCGCTTGTACAAACGCCTGAGAACCCCGCCGAAGCGCTCGCGCTCGCACGGCCCGATTTCGTTGCACGGCGGCGCGATGCGACGGGTGAGAACTGGCTGAGCGCTGGCGGACGCGGCTTCCTACTCGACCCCGCCTCATCGCTCGCCCGCGCGGAGTGGATCGTCATTGCCGACGCGCAAGGCGCCGCGCGCGGGGCGCGGATTACGGGCGGCCTCGCCTTGGATGCGAACGCGGTTGAGCGCTTGTTTGAGAGCAAACTTCAGGAACGCTCAATAGCCCACTGGAACAAAGCCAAAAACCGTGTTGAAAGCCGCCGCGAGAAGCGGCTGAGTGCCATCGTGCTTGCAAGCGGGCCGGACCCTGATCCTGACCGCGCGGCGATTGTGGACATCCTTGTGCAAAAGGCTTTGGTTAGCTTGGGGGATTTCCTGCCGCTCGGCCTGCTTGCGCGCGCCAGGTTTGCCGAGATCGCTGAGCTTTCGCCCGATGCGCTCGCGGCCAGCGCAGATTTGTGGCTGAGGCCACTGCTCGATGGTCGCCGCGACCTTGACCTTGCACCGCAGCGCGCGGCTGATGCGGCGCTTGGTGCCCTTGAATGGAGCGAGCGCCAGAGGCTTGAGGCCGATGCGCCCACGCACTTCACTTCCGCCGCCAACACGCGCCACGCGATTGACTACACTGGCGACGATGCCCCGAGCGTTGAGGTGCGGGTGCAGGCGCTGTTCGGTCTGGACACTCACCCGATGGTCGGCACAACGCCGCTCCTCCTAAAGCTCACCAGTCCCGCAGGTCGCCCGATCCAGTCGACACGCGATCTGCCCGGTTTCTGGCGCGGATCATGGGCCGATGTCGCCAAGGATATGAAGGGCCGCTATCCAAAGCATCGCTGGCCCGACCAGCCATGGCTGGAAAAGCCGAGCCTCAAAACGAAAAACGCCTTCAATCGCGGCTGAGTTTGGACTATTTGCCTTTGCGGAAGGGATCACGAGATGAGTGCACGAATCTATCAAACGCCCAAAAGCGCGATGCAGTCCGGCAAGGCCAAGACTGACACGTGGGTGCTCGAATTCGTGCAATCCGAAGCGCGCAAGCCCGATCCGCTGATGGGCTGGACCGGCAGCGGCGACACGCAGGCGCAAGTGAAGCTGACCTTCCCTGACAAAGAGGCGGCAAAGGCCTATGCCGAGAAATACGGTATCGCCGCGCGCGTCCACGCAACGCCGCCCAAGACGCTCAAAATTCAGGCCTACGCAGACAACTTCAAGTAAGTTGATTTTTCATGTCTGTGCGACCATATGGCGTTCCGGGAGTCGGGTGGACGTTTGCGTTCGCTCACCGGGTCAGGTCCGGAAGGAAGCAGCCCAGGTGAATTGCGGCGGGTCGCTCGGCTCCTTTATGGTTTTCCCCGCTCTCATGTTTTCCTCACATGCGCGATGACAAAGACCGGCCAAGAGCCTAGCTTGTTCCCGTGACTGATTCCGATCCAGATCTGCCCGAGACCGAAGATGAAGCCCCCAGCGCTGCTGAGTTGGAGGCGGCAGGGCAAAACTCGATGTTTGGCGGCGATGATATGGGCGGCGCGCCTCCCGCGCCTGCCCCAGCGCCCCCTCCGCCGACGCCGCCGAACTTGACCCCCGCACCCGCAGAGGCATCTACAGGCGATGCGCAGCCTTATCGCGTGCTTGCGCGCAAATACCGTCCGCAGACCTTCTCTGAGCTGATCGGGCAGGAGCCGATGGTCCGCACGCTCGCCAATGCGATTGAGCGCGACCGGCTGGCCCACGCTTTCCTGATGACGGGTGTGCGCGGGGTCGGCAAAACCTCGACCGCGCGGCTAATCGCCAAGGCACTCAATTGCATCGGGCCAGATGGGCAGGGCGGGCCGACGATTGATCCGTGCGGTGTGTGCGAAAACTGCCTCGCCATTTCGGAAGGCCGCCATATCGACGTGATCGAGATGGACGCGGCGTCAAACACCGGCGTCGATGATGTGCGCGAGATTATCGAGGCGGTGCGCTATGCGGCGGTTTCGGCGCGCTTCAAGATCTACATCATCGACGAAGTTCACATGCTGTCTCGCAACGCTTTCAATGCCTTGCTCAAGACACTTGAGGAACCGCCTGCGCATGTGAAATTCCTGTTTGCTACCACCGAAGTGGAAAAGCTGCCGATCACAGTGCTCAGCCGCACGCAGCGCTTTGATCTGCGGCGCATTCCGGCCGAGATGCTGGCCGAGCATTTCGCCAAGGTCTGCTCGCTCGAAGGCGTAGAGGCCGAGGAAGAGGCCGTGCGGATTATCGCGGCGGCGGCCGAAGGCTCGGTGCGGGACGGGCTCTCTATCCTCGATCAGGCGATTGCTCACGCCGATCTCGAAGGCGAGGGCGCCGTCAGCGCAGAGCGTGTGCGCGATATGCTGGGCCTCGCAGACAAGGGAGCGCAGCGCGAATTGCTAGGCACTTTGCTGGAGGCCGATGCACCGCAATTGCTCGCCGGGATCGACTCTCAATATTCGCTCGGGGTTGAGCCGCTGGCCCTGATGCGCGCGCTGATGGATTTGGTGCACAAGATTACGGTTGCGCAGGTGTCGGGCGGTGAACCCGACGCGCCAAGCGCTGAAGAGCGCGCGGTGCTGGCGGGCTTTGCCGAGCGGCTGAGCGCGGCGCAATTGCACCGGCTGTGGCAATTGCTGCTTAAGGGCCATGACGAAGTGCGCAGCGCGCCTGATCCGTTGGTCGCGCTGCAAATGGCGCTGCTGCGCGCGCTGCATGCGGGTCAGATGCCTGATCCGGGCAAGCTGGCCGCGCGGATCGAACAGCTCGCCAACCTTCCAGCGGCAGTTGCGGGCGAGGGACCAGCGGGCGAAAGTCCGGCGGCAACGTCAGGCGAAACCCCTCAGGCCCACATGGCTGCAGCAACGCAAAGCTGGCGCGATCTGGTCGACGAAGTGGACCGCGCTGGCCGCATGCATGTCGCCGAAGTGATGCGCTCGCGCATCCGGGTGATTGAGCTCAGCACAGACACGCTCATTTACCAGCAGGCGGATGATTATCCAGACGATCCCGGCCCCGAAGTGCGCGACGTGTTGTTTCAGCTTAAAGGGCGCCGCTGGCGGGTCGAGAAGGGCGCGGGTGAGGCGCAACCGACCCTGCGCGAGGAGGCTGAGGCCGAAGCCAAGGCCGCACGCGAACGCACGCTCAGCGATCCGCTTGTGAAAGCCACGCTCTCTGCCTTTCCGGACGCCGAACTCATCGAAACGCCCGACGCTGCTGCGAACGGTTGATGCGAAACAAACGAAGGACCCGAAGTAATGGAAAACATGGAAGAAATGATGCGCGCCGCCCAGCAGGCCGCTGAAACAATCCAGAATCAGATGAACGACATGCAGGTCAAACTCGACTCGATCGAGGTTGAAGGCGCGGCAGGCGGCGGTCTGGTGACCGTGCGCGCCACCGCCAAGGGCCGCATTCTCGGCGTCAGCATCGATGACAGCCTGATGAAGCCGGACGAGAAAAACATCGTCGAAGACCTCGTCACCGCCGCCTTCAACGACGCGCGCGACAAGGCGGACAGGGTGTCGGCCGAGCAGATGAAGGAAATGCAGGGCTCAATGGGGCTGCCGCCGGGCTTCAACCTGCCGGGCATGGGGTGATGGGATTTTCGTGGTAGCCAAATGGAAATTCGCGGGAGCGGGGGCTTTGTTTTTGGCAGCCTCCATTGGAGGCGCCCACGAGGTATCGTCGCAGAACAATGAAGACGAGACAATCGAGTTGGCCGTGCGTCAAACTTCAATGGGACCGGTTTGCTGGGCAGCAATCGTCGAAGCGGCGCTGGAATCAGGTAGAAGGTGCCTTGATGATCCGGACCTTGCAGCAATTGCCGAACTTGAAAATTCGTCGCGTTTATTGGGTGAACGTTTCATCGCTTTGGGCTGGTCAGCCGAGAGTCTTGATCGCTTCCGCCGTCAAATGGGCGAAAAGGACGTTCCCACCGAAGAACTTTGTTCTAACAGCGACGGTTCTGAATTCGTGAGCGCAATTGTTGAGGCAGGGCCGGACAATCTCGCAAAGCAAACGCAAGAGATGATGGCAAGACCCGGCCCACCGGTTTGGGGCACGTGCCTCTAGCGTCCACAGCTAACTCAAGTTGACCATTGCGAGGCCGCGCGCGCTCCCCATATCCTTGATCAACGGCGCGCCCTGATGGCCGGCCGACTGAATTTCAGCGGATACATCACCATGACTCAGCAATTCCCACTCCTCCCCCTGCGCGACATTGTCGTTTTCCCCGGCATGGTCGTCCCGCTTTTCGTTGGTCGCGCCAAATCGGTTGCGGCGCTTGAAGCGGCGATGGACGCGAGCAAGGATATCTTCCTGCTCGCGCAGCTTGATCCGGCTTGCGATGATCCCGAGGGCGTTGATCTGTTTGATACGGGCGTCGTCGCGCAAGTCCTGCAATTGGTGAAGGCGCCTGATGGCACGGTGCGCGTGCTCGTCGAAGGCTCGCACCGCGCCAAGCTCTCCGACCTGCGCGAAGAGGGTGACTATGTGGTCGCCGAAGTGGACCTGATCGAGCCAGAGACCGTCGCTGGCAATGAAGTCGCCACCCTGATGCGTCAGGTGACCGAGCAATTCGGCGAATATGCCAAGCTTTCCAAGAAGATGGGCGAGGAAACCAATGTCGATTTGAGCGATGTCGATGATGCGGGGCAATTGGGTGACACCATTGCCGCCGCGATCACCGCCAAGGTCGCTGACAAGCAATCGCTGCTAACGGAGATCAATCCTCTCAAGCGCCTCGAACGCGTGATGGCGTTTATGGAGGGCGAGCTGTCTGCGATGCAGGTGGACCGCAAAATCCGTGGCCGGGTCAAGCGCCAGATGGAGAAAACGCAGCGCGAATATTATCTCAACGAGCAATTGAAGGCGATCCAGTCCGAATTGGGCGGCGGCGACGGGGACGAGGGCAATGAAATTGCCGAGCTCTCCAAGCAGATTGAGGAAACCAAGCTTTCCAAGGATGCCAAGGAAAAGGCGCTGGCTGAGCTCAAAAAGCTGAAGAGCATGCAGCCGATGAGCGCTGAGGCGACGGTCATCCGCAACTATCTCGATGTGCTGCTGGGCCTGCCATGGGGCAAGAAAAGTCGGGTGAAGAAGGACATTGCGCGCGCACAAAAGGTGCTGGATGCTGACCATTACGGGCTTGAGAAGGTCAAGGACCGGATCATTGAGTATCTCGCCGTGCAGGCGCGCACGAACAAGCTGAAAGGCCCGATCCTTTGCCTTGTGGGCCCGCCCGGTGTCGGCAAAACCTCGCTCGGTAAGTCCATCGCCAAAGCTACGGGGCGCGAATTTGTGCGTCAGTCGTTGGGCGGGGTTCGCGATGAGGCGGAGATTCGCGGCCACCGGCGCACCTATATCGGTTCGATGCCCGGCAAGATCGTCAACAATCTGAAGAAAGCGGGTTCGAGCAATCCGCTGTTCTTGCTCGATGAGATCGACAAGCTGGGTCAGGACTTCCGTGGTGATCCGGCCTCGGCGCTGCTCGAAGTGCTCGACCCTGAGCAGAACAACAAGTTTCAGGACCACTATCTCGAGCTCGATCTCGACCTCAGCGACATCATGTTCGTGACCACTGCCAACAGCCTCGACCTGCCGCAGCCGCTGCTTGATCGGATGGAGATCATCCGGCTGGAAGGCTACACCGAAGACGAGAAGGTCGAAATCGCGCAGCGTCACCTGATCTCCAAACAGGTCGATGACCATGGTTTGAAGGACGGCGAATTTGAGCTGACCGAAGACGCCTTGCGCGATCTCATCCGCTATTACACGCGCGAAGCGGGCGTTCGCACGCTGGAACGTGAAGTGGCTCGACTGTGCCGCAAGTCCTTGCGCAAAATCCTCGAAAAAGAGGTCACCAGCGTGACAATCACGCCGGAAAATCTTGGCGACTTTGCAGGCGTGCGCAAATTCAAGCACGGCATGAGCGAGGATGAGGCGCAGGTTGGCACAGTCACCGGGCTCGCCTGGACCAGCGTGGGCGGCGAATTGCTGACCATTGAGAGCGTGACGACACCGGGCAAGGGCGAGATCAAGACCACCGGCAAGCTGGGCGAGGTCATGAACGAAAGCGTCGCCGCCGCCTTCAGCTTCGTGAAATCGCGCGCGCCCGGCTATGGCATCAAGCCAAGCCTGTTCCAACGCCGCAATGTCCATATCCACCTGCCGGAAGGCGCTGTGCCCAAAGACGGGCCGAGCGCAGGCGTGGGCATGGTGACTTCGATTGTCTCGACGCTGTCTGGCGCAACCGTGCGTCCTGATGTCGCGATGACCGGCGAAGTGACCTTGCGCGGCCGGGTGTTGGCGATTGGCGGATTGAAGGAAAAGCTGCTGGCGGCGCTGCGCGGCGGGATCAAGACGGTCCTTATCCCCGAGGAGAACGTTAAAGACCTCGCTGAAATCCCTGACAACGTGAAAGAAGGGCTCGAGATCGTGGCGGTGAGCCATGTGGACGAGGTGCTCGAACGTGCGCTCACTGAAGTGCCGACACCGATTGAGTGGAGCGAGGCGGACGATCTTGCAAGCCAGCCGGGCGCCGGCGCTGGCGGAGCGTCTGCGCCCACCACACACTGAGTCTTTAACCACCCTCAAAGCCGTTGGTTTGTTGATTCAGATCAATTGCTTTGGGCGCCGGGATGATCCGCGCCTGTGCCAGATCGGTAACAGACGCTGGCGCATTGGCCGCACTTCGCCACCATTCCAGCGGCTTAGTTGCAAAAAGCGCGAAACTTACCATGATTTGCCTTTGACAGCCCTCGCAAAAACGTCTCAATTCAGGCTCATCGTGGAGACGATTCATCGGAAATAAGAAGGGCATTTGAAGGGGTTTGGCATAATGAATAAAAATGACTTGATCAGTGCAGTCGCAGAAAGCAGCGGGCTTTCGAAGAATGATGCTTCAAATGCTGTTGAAGGTGTTTTCGAAGCCATTACGAAAGCTCTGACTGGCGGTGACGAAGTGCGCTTGGTCGGGTTTGGTACTTTTTCTGTGGCAAAGCGTAAGGCTTCTACTGGACGCAATCCGCGTACGGGTCAGCCAATGCCGATCCCGGAATCGAACCAGCCTAAGTTCAAGGCCGGCAAGGGCCTCAAGGACGCTGTGAACTAAACCGGTTCTGTCCGTGCCATCGTATGGGTGCATTGGACCACAAAGCCCCGCTATCCTTTTCTGGATGGCGGGGCTTCGTGTTTGTGCGGTGGCTTTTAACTCAAATCTTTGAGTGCCTAACCCGTCAGATCACTTCGCAATCAGGGCAGTGGGTGCGGCGCGAGTGCGGGGCGAGATTTCCCAGGTCAGCTGTTGACCACCTGCAGTTGCCTGCGGGCCCTCATCGGTGTTGTTCGCCCGGATTTCCATTGCGCCGCTCAGCTTCACAGTGAACGTGCCTTCGATCTCAGGGAAGTCAGGCATCGGATTTGCGCTTCCCTCTTCCTCGGGCGCCAGCGCGGCCATGCCTGCAAGCGCACCAAAGCCTCCCATCATCGCGCCAAACGGATTGTTATCGTTCTGAGCGGCGAAGCCCGGTGCATCGATCCGCATCACGCCGCCTTTGCGCATAATGATCTGCACGAACGGATTGGTGGCTGGCACTCCCTCGATTAGGGGAAACAGGAAGTCGTGCTGCGCTTTGCCTTCGATGGCATAGCTCACATCGAACACGCCGTTGCCCTTGTCCTCGACACGCTTCCAGCCCTTTTGGCGCAGCAGCATCTTCACAAGCTTTGAGCGCGCCTCCGGATCGTCTGGATCGATCCCGCCCATCATCGCTGACATTTGCTTGCTCTGTTCTGCGCGTTCCTCGGCCTTGGCTTCCCATTCGACGCGTTGGCCTGAGAGCTCATTCGCAGTGCACGGGCGCTCCTCGTCGGTCGCATCGACATAGCAGGGCTGTTCTTCGAAGGTCTCCCCGCCCATTTTCGACAATTGCGCCAATCCGAGGAAGAAAATCTCGCCGTTATAGCTAAAAGAGAAATCATCATCATCCCCAAGCACAAGCTCCGAGGTGAACTTGCCCGGCGTGATAAAGCAGCCGGTCAAAAGCAGGGACAGCCCGGCAACCAGCATGGTGGCAAAGGTGCGGGCGGGGCGGTGCGGTGTTGTGTGTATCATACCAAGGGACCTGTCAGATTGACGTTAAGCGGCGGTTACACCTCAAAGCTAACACATCATCGTGTCGCAGCGGCATAGAGAGAGATGGCAGCCGCGTTGGAGACGTTCAAACTCTCTATCGCGGAGGTGATTGGGAGCCGAGCGAGCGTATCGCAATGCTGCGCGATGTTATGGCGCAAGCCATCGCCTTCCGCACCCAGCACCAGCGCAAGTGGACCCGCGCTCAAGCTTTCAGCCAAAGTGGCCTCGGCGTCCCCGGCAAGGCCAATGCGCCAATATCCAGCCTCTGCCAGTTCATCGAGCGCACGGGCGAGGTTTACCACGCGCACCCAGGGCATCGTTTCAAGCGCGCCCGATGCAGATTTGGCCACGACGCCGCCTTCGGGCGGAGCGTGGCGGTCCTGCGTCACAATCGCCGCCGCGCCGAACGCTGCGGCAGAGCGGAGAATCGCGCCGACATTGTGCGGATCGGTGACCTGATCGAGCACTACAATGGGCCGCGCCGGGTCGCCTGCCGCGACTTCATCAAGGAACGGCCCATCGAGCGGCGCGCATTCCAGCACCAGCCCCTGATGCGGGGCGTCTTTGGCGACCAGCCGTGCGAGGTCCTGCACATCGGCATATTCAATCGGAAAATCAGGCGGCAGCTCGCCGTCGAGCGTCTCAATCCCCTCGCGCGTTGCCCACAACTTGCGGTGAGAGCGTTCCGGGTTCTTCAGCGCTGCTTCAACCGGATGCCGCCCCCACAGGCGCACATGCCCTGCCGAAGCGCGCCCAGAGCCGCGCCCGCCTTTCATTCGCCCCGCACGCCCTCGCAGCACCCTGCTCTTGTCACCCTTGGCCATTTTCATCCTTGTCATCGCACCATCAGCCTGCGCCCTGTGCCAGTCGCCCCATTGACAGGCAAGCGAGCCTTCGCCAAAGGGGCGCCTCTCGGCAAACAGGACCGCGCGTCCTGCGTCTATTCAGCTCGGTAAAACCGGCCTGATCTTGGTGACAAGCATCTGTGTGGACAGGTGGCCGAGTGGTTAAAGGCAGCAGACTGTAAATCTGCCCGCGCAAGCGTACGCTGGTTCGAATCCAGCCCTGTCCACCACCGCTTCTGATCACATAACCCACTTGCAGCGCACCGCGTGCAATCGTATCGCGCGCGCCATGCAAGACACCACTACATCACACACCACACCCTCTCGTCAGTTGACGGGCCGGCCGGTTATTTCAGCGACCGGGCTGTTTACGCCTGAACAATCGATCTCGAACGAGGAGCTGGTTGCCAGCTTCAACGAGTATGTAGACAGCCACAACGCCGCTAACGCGGACGCGATCGCGGCCGGAGAGGTTGAGACGCTCGAACATTCGTCGGTAGCGTTCATAGAAAAAGCGAGCGGGATCAAAGCGCGCCACGTGATGACCAAAGAGCCGATCCTTGATCCCGAAGTCATGTGCCCGCGGTTTGAGGAACGGCCCAACACGCAGATTTCGCTGATGGCTGAGATTGGTGTCACTGCGGCGCGTCAGGCGCTCGAGCGGGCAGGGCGCGCCCCTGAGGATGTCGATGCGGTGCTGTGCGCTGCGGCTAATATGCAGCGCGCCTACCCTGCGATGGCGATTGAGATCCAGCAGGAGCTGGGGATTGATGGCTTCGGCTTTGACATGAACGTTGCGTGCTCTTCATCCACGTTCGGGATCCAAACGGCTTCTGACTATGTGCGGTCGGGCAACGCGAAGAGCGTGCTGGTGGTAAGCCCTGAGATTACGTCAGGCCACCTCAATTGGCGCGACCGGGACAGCCATTTTATCTTTGGCGATGTCGCGACAGCCGTGTTGGTAGAGGACGAAGCGATTGCACCGTCTGAACACTGGGACATCCTCGGCACCAAGCTGAAAACGGTGTTTTCGAACAACATCCGCAACAATTTCGGCTTCCTCAACCGCGCGCATCCCGAAACGATTGGCGAGGCCGACAAGCTCTTCGTGCAAGAGGGGCGCAAAGTCTTCAAAGAAGTAGTGCCGATGGTGGCGCAGATGATTCTGGCTGAAGCGGAGCGGTTGGAGATTGATCCTGCCGGACTTCGGCGACTGTGGTTGCACCAGGCCAATGCGGGGATGAACCGTCTGATTGCGCAGCGCGTTCTGGGCCATGAAGCGAGCGCAGATGAGAGCCCGACTGTGCTCGACACCTATGGCAACACGTCAAGCGCCGGGTCGATTATCGCTTTCCACCGCCACAAAGACGATCTGGCAGATGGCGACACAGGCCTCATTTGCAGCTTTGGCGCAGGCTACTCGGCAGGCACTGTGTTTGTGCGAAAGGTAGGCTGAGCGGGGCAGCACCACGCGGGTTTTTCCCGTGTCATCGCACGCCCCTTTCTTGCGGGCTGTGGGTGCGCCGCTTACATGACACGCCATGGCTGGTGAAATTCTCGACAATCAAGGACGCGGCGAAGCAGGTTGGAGCTGGCCGCCGGTCCACCCCGAAGGGCGCAAATTTGGCGTCATCGCGCTGGGCATCAGCCTTATTCCGCTGTTTTTTGGCTGGGTCTTTGCCTTTGCCATGATGCTGGGCGTCTCAGCGTTTGTCTTTGCGTTTTTCCGCGATCCGGAACGGGTGGTGCCGCAATCCGAAAACGCTATCGTCGCGCCGGCTGACGGGATTGTCTCGCTGATTTCGCAAGTTGAGCCGCCGCTTGAATTGCAGGTTGAGGACGGCAGCGGCACGCGCGGTCTTCCTGCAGGTCCAGTCACCCGCCTCTCGATTTTCATGAGCGTCTTTGACGTTCACATCAATCGCTCGCCGATTGCAGGCAGCGTGCGGCGGCTGATTTACATTCCCGGCAAGTTCATGAACGCAGACCTTGATAAAGCGAGCGAGGAAAATGAACGCCAGCACATGCTGATCGAACGGGGGGACGGCGTGATGGTCGGCTTTACGCAGATCGCAGGACTGGTGGCGCGGCGCATTGTGCCGTTTGCCAAGACTGGCGACACGCTTGCGGTCGGGCAGCGCATTGGCCTTATTCGATTTGGCAGCCGCGTGGATGTGTACCTGCCTGCTGGCACTGATCCCAAGGTGCTGTTGGGCCAGAAGATCGTCGCTGGCGAGACGGTTCTTGCCGAATTTGGGCAGAAGGGCCTGCTGGAAGGGATATCGCAATGATCCCGACCGTTGACCCCGGCATTCAGCACAGCACCCGATACGGCGCATTGACGGGCCGGGCGACACTTTGAGCCTGAGGGACAGGTTTCCCAGACGCCAGCCCCCGCCAGCGCGGCTTGGGCCAAAAGCGGCTGAAGATGAGGACGGTCGCACCAGTGGAGACGGTACAGGGCTGACCCTGCGCGCAATGCTGCCCAATGCGATTACCGCCGCTGCATTATGCTCCGGCCTTACCGGCGTGCGCTTCGCGATTGATGGCGAATGGGCCTATGCGGTTCTCGCCGTCCTGCTCGCTGCGGTGTTGGATGGGATAGATGGACGCATTGCGCGGCTGCTTAACGCGCAGTCACGCTTCGGCGCGGAGCTCGATAGCCTCGCCGATTCGCTGTCTTTCGGGATGGCGCCCGCGCTTATCATGTTCTTATGGTCGCTGAAGGAGTTGGACCGGTTTGGATGGTTTGCCGCGCTCGCCTTCGCGATTTGCTGTGCGCTGCGGCTGGCCCGGTTCAATGCGCAAATTGATACAGATGAGCAGCCGCACCAGTCGGCGGGCTTTTTGACCGGCGTGCCCGCGCCCGTTGGTGCAGGTCTCGTTTTCGCGCCGTTCTACCTCTGGCAAGAAACTGGCCTTGCGATCTTTCGTGATCCGCTGCTCACAACACCATGGACCGCGGCAATGGCGGCGCTGATGATTTCGAATATGGCGACGCTGAGTTGGGGGGCAATCCGCCCTCGGCGCGGCATCCGACTTGGTCTGATCCTTGTCGTTTCACTAGGCTTTGCCGCATTGTTGCTGGAGCCTTGGTGGACCTTGTCCGTGATCAGCGGCTGTTATCTCGCTTTAATGCCATACGCCTTGTGGCGATATGGCCAGATCAAGCGGCGCCGTGCCCAAAGAGCGGCTGAGCCGTCCGCCGCTGTGCCCGCGCCGTTGGGCGACGACGTGGCTCCATCCGGTTAACCGCACCCGCCCGCAAGCGATAAGCGGGTTCTTCCGCCGCAACAGGCACAAAGCCCTGCTCAAGCAAAGCCCGCTCTTCCAGCAGCTGTTCAAAGACATAGCGCCCGCGAACCCAGGCATCAGCCAGAGCCAGCGCGGATGCGATGGCGACAATCACAAAGAGCCCGGTGACGAAAAGAGTTGCCATGATGCAGATGCCTTCGATGTTTTGTGTTTGTTCCATTGCCTTTGTTCTCTAAGTGTTCCTGCGTGTCAACCGAAAAACCAATTCGGAGGCAATTTCGCTTTTAGGGTGGATTTCCCTGCGCCATCACGCTAATGGCGCGCCCTCGCTTGCTGGGGGTCTCACTCACCAATGGCGAAATTCACATGGAAAGCATACATACCGGTGCCGCCGGCGGGATTTCCGCTCACGTGGTTCCAGTTTTCCAGAGGACGAACCGGAAAGGAATTACCTATGGCGGCCACCACCGTCACGATGCAGCAATTGATTGAGGCCGGCGCACACTTCGGCCACCAGACCCACCGTTGGAACCCGCGTATGAAGCCGTATATCTTCGGCGCGCGCAACGGTGTTCACATCATCGACCTTTCGCAAACCGTGCCGCTGTTCGCGCGCGCGCTCGACTTCGTGGAAAGCACCGTCCGCGCAGGCGGCAAAGTTCTGTTCGTCGGCACCAAGCGTCAGGCCCAAGAGCCAATCGCCGAAGCCGCACGCGCCTGTGGTCAGCACTTCGTCAACCATCGCTGGCTGGGCGGCATGCTCACCAACTGGAAGACGATCAGCGGTTCGATCAAGCGTTTGAAGACACTTGAAGAGCAGCTCTCAGGCGACACGAGCGGTCTGACCAAGAAAGAAGTCTTGAACCTCACGCGAGAGCGCGACAAACTGGAGCTTTCGCTCGGCGGTATTCGCGACATGGGCGGCGTGCCTGACGTGATGTTCGTGATTGACGCAAACAAGGAAGACCTCGCGATCAAGGAAGCGGCTGTGCTCGGTATTCCGGTGATCGCGGTGCTTGATACCAATGTCGATCCGTCAAACATTGCTTTCCCGGTTCCGGGCAATGACGATGCGAGCCGTGCGGTTCGCCTCTATTGTCAGGCCATCGGCGATGCGGCGACCGCAGGTAAGGGTGGCGCAGTGCAGGATTCGGCTGAGGATTTCGGCGCGATGGATACGCCCCCGGCAGAGCCGACCGCTGAAGCTCCTGAAGCGGCTCCGGCCCCTGCCCCTGCTGCAGAAGCCACTCCGGCCGAAAGCGCCTGAGCCTTTCAATTGCGCGCGGCGTCAATCGCGCGTCACAAACACACACTAACGCGCCGGACATACCCTTTGGGGTGCCCCCGGGTGGCCCATGTCCGGCGCCCTTAATCCCTATGAGAAGGAATATTCCCATGGCCAATTTCTCCGTCGCGGATGTGAAGAAACTGCGCGAAAAAACCGGCGCTGGCATGATGGACGCCAAGAAGGCGTTGACCCAAGCCGATGGCGACATCGAAGCGGCTGTTGACGCTCTGCGCGCCAAGGGTCTGGCGACCGCCCAGAAAAAGTCGAGCCGTACGGCGGCCGAAGGTCTCGTTGGCGTGGCTGTCGAAGGCACGCGAGGCACGGCTGTTGAAGTGAACTCGGAAACGGACTTCGTCGCCAAGAACGACAAGTTTCAGGATTTCGTTCGCAAGACCACGGGCGTCGCGCTTACGCTCGCTGAAGATGATGTCGAAGCGCTTAAGGCTTCGGCCTATCCAGATGGCGGGACTGTGACTGAAAAGCTGACCGACAATGTTGCGACCATCGGTGAGAACCAGCAGATCCGCCGCATGAAGACGGTCACGGTCGGCTCTGGTGCGATTGTCTCCTATGTCCACAACGCGGCGGCTGAGAATCTCGGCAAGATCGGCGTTCTGGTCGCGCTGGAAAGCGATATTGCAGCGGACGTGCTTGAGCCGTTCGGCAAGCAGATCGCCATGCACATCGCCTCCATGTTCCCGCAAGCGCTCAACGCCGACGGCCTCGACGCCGACGTGATCGAGCGTGAGCGCGCGATTGCGCAGGAAAAGGCCGCCGAAAGCGGCAAGCCTGAGCAAGTGCAGGAAAAGATGGTCGAAGGCGCGATCAAGAAGTTCGCCAAGGAAAACGCGCTGCTCAGCCAGATGTTCGTGATGGACAACAAGATCACGGTCGAGGACGCGGTGGCCAAGTTTGCCAAGGACAATGGCGGCTCCGCGACGCTGACCGACTACGTCCGCTTCCAGCTGGGCGAAGGTATTGAGAAGGAAGAAAGCGACTTCGCAGCCGAGGTTGCTGCTGCTGTCGGCGGGTAATCGCCTGCTCTGCCAAACACGTACAAGTAAAGGCGGCCGCATTTATCGTGATGCGGTCGCCTTTTTCATTTAGGCTTTCGCCATGAGTGTAACCGGCCCTGATGGTGAGCGCGGCATCGTTCTGGTTGTCGACCAGGTCATCGAGCGCGGCTGGTTTCGCTCCCAAATCCGGGCGCTGCCGCACTTTCTGGGCGATGATCACTCAGCTGGGCTGTTTCAGGCAAAGCGCCTGATCTTCGACCGCCACATCGGATTTCGCGTGCCTCTGACCGATATCAGAGTGGAAAAGGATGTGCCCGTGTTCCTTGTGTGCAAAGGCAAACACTGGCGCAAAAGCGACGCCATCCCGCCAGCCGATATCTTGTATCGCTATGAGCCCTAGGAGGCTGGTCGAATTTCGATAAGCCACAGCTCCGGGTGGGTTAGAAAGCGCAAAGGCAGAACGCTTGTCCCAAGGCCTGCGCTGGTGACGAGTGTTTTGGCTTGCTCCTTGACCACGCCGCAAGCGAATTTCTCGCCATATTTTGACATCTTTACTGGCGATCCACCCCAAGGGTATCTCAGTTGCCCGCAATGGGTGTGACCCGCCATCATCAAGACGATGTCCGAAGGCATTTGCGGGAATAGATCCGGAGTGTGGGTCAGCATGACGCGCGGGCCACTAAGGCCCTTCATCGCTGCCAAAGTCGCCGCAAGATCATCATTCTGAGTGAAATCGTCGTCCATGCCGCCCATGGCCAGAGGACCAAGTTGAGCAGCCCCATTTTGCAAGACGGTGATGTGGGGAAACTTCTCAAGCTCGCTGGCGAGTTCCGGCCAGCCATACCAATGATCGTGATTGCCCGGCACCAGAACGACGCCTGATGGAGCGGACAGCTTGCCCAGCGGAGCGATTACATCGCGAGGTGAGTACGTTCTCGTCCCAGCGCGCTTCTCGCTAACCAAGTCGCCAGCGACCGCGATAATGTCTGCACCCAGCGCATTCGTCTGGGCCACAATCCGTTCAACGCGCTCAGGCGGCATATCGGGGCCGGCCATGTGAATGTCTGCCACCAGAGCAATTGTGACCGGCTTTGCATTGGAAGGAAGGTCCGAACTCGTCACTAGCAGCCGCTCAACCACCGGGTCACTCATCGTGTCGGACCAGACTTTCCAACACATCAATGCGGTAATCACAGCGAAGCCGATTAGGATTTTGCGGAACATGGGCTTGCAGCTTTGTGGCTGAGGGCAAAGGGTGTCACTGAGTTATGTGCGGTCTGACCCCGATTGACCACAAGCCAATCGAGCTATCCCCCTTCACATCCCCGCGCAGCGCCGATAAAGGCCCGCCAACGCCTAACTCCTGCCGAAAGAGCGCAAGCTATGCCAATGCCCGAAATCAAGCGCGTCCTCCTGAAACTCTCAGGCGAAGTGCTGATGGGTGAGCAGGAGTATGGCATTGACCCGGCCTATGTCGCGCGGCTCGCTGAAGAGGTGAAGGCGGCCAAGGATAGCGGGCTTGAGGTTTGCCTCGTGATCGGGGGCGGCAATATCTTTCGAGGGATCAGCGCGGCGGCAAGGGGGCTCGACCGCACGACCGGCGATTACATGGGCATGCTCGCGACCGTCATGAACGCGCTCGCGATGCAAAATGCGCTGGAGCAGCTTGGCGTGCAGACCCGCGTGCAATCGGCGATCCCGATGGATTCTGTGTGCGAGGCATATATCCGCCGCCGTGCAGAGCGCCATTTGGAGAAGGGCCGGATCGTCATCTTTGCCGCCGGCACGGGCAATCCGTTCTTCACAACTGACACCGGCGCTGCGCTGCGTGCGGCAGAGATGAATTGCGACGCGCTGCTCAAAGGCACCAGCGTGGATGGGGTCTATGACAGCGATCCCAAGCATAACCCGCAAGCCAGCCGTTTCGACACAATTACTTACGACCACGTCCTCACGCAGAACCTGAAGGTGATGGACGCGACCGCCATTGCGCTGTGCCGCGAGAATTCGATACCCATTGTCGTCTTCTCGATCCGCGAAAAGGGCAATGTCGCGCGCGTGCTAGCGGGCGAGGGCGTGCAGACCATCGTACAAAAGGACTGATAGACAATGCCGCAATATGACAAGGCCGATATCGAACGCCGCATGACCGGCGCGGTCGAAGCGCTCAAGGGTGACCTCTCAGGGCTGCGCACGGGCCGGGCCAACACCAGCCTGCTCGATCCGGTGCAGGTTGAGGTTTATGGCGCGATGATGCCGCTCAATCAGGTCGCGACCGTCTCCGCGCCTGAGCCGCGCATGCTCAGCGTGCAGGTGTGGGACAAATCGAACCTCACCGCAGTTGAGAAGGGCATCGCCCACGCCAATCTCGGGCTTAACCCGATGATCGACGGTCAGACCCTGCGCCTGCCGATGCCGGACCTGACAGAGGAGCGGCGCAAGGACCTGGCCAAGCTCGCCGGGCAATATGCCGAGAAAGCCAAGATCGCGATACGCAATGTGCGGCGCGATGCGATGGAAAGCCTCAAGGCTGACGAAAAGAAGAAGGAAATCTCCGAAGACGACCGCAAGCGGCTGGAGGATGAGGTCCAGAAGCTGACCGATGCGCATGTCAAGGACACCGACGAGGCGGCAGCGAAGAAAGAGCAGGAAATCCTGACTCAGTAAGCTATACCGGGCGGTAAGCCGGGGAAAACACGTGTCAGGAGAAGGATTGGAGCAAGGCCAAGCCCATAGCCACGCAAGGCATGTCGCCATAATCATGGACGGCAATGGTCGCTGGGCAAAGCGGCGCAGTTTGCCGCGCGCGGTTGGGCACCAACGCGGGGTCGAAGCGGTGCGGCGGCTGGTGCGCGGGATTGAGCCGCTCAACCTGCAGTGCCTCACGCTCTATGCTTTTTCGTCGGAAAACTGGAAGCGCTCCGAAGATGAGGTCGATGATCTCATGAACCTGATGCGGCGCTTCATCAAATCCGATCTTCCTGAGTTTGTCGAAAACGGGATCAAGCTGAAGATCATCGGTGACTGGCAATCGCTCGCGCCCGACATCGTAGCGATGCTCGAAGATGCGCTGGCGCAGACGGCGGGCGGTCACCAGACGCTGGCCGTGGCGCTCAATTATGGCGGTCAGCATGAGATTGCGCGCGCAGCGGCCAAGGCGGCGGCTGAAGGGGAAATCAGCACGGATGCCATCGAAGCGCAGCTCGACACAGCGGACCTGCCGCCGCTCGACCTGCTGATCCGCACCAGCGGCGAAGTGCGTCTGTCCAACTTCCTGCTGTGGCAGGCGGCCTATGCCGAGATGCTGTTCGTCGACACGCTCTGGCCCGATTTCAAACCTGAGCATCTGGCCACTGCCATCGATGATTTTCACGCGCGGGAGCGCCGCTATGGCGGGCGGTAAACGCGTGCACAGTGAAGCAAGCACTTCGCTTGCGCCTACAGGGACGTCGGATCTGCTGGTGCGGCTCATCTCAGCTGTTGTCATGGCGTTGATCGCAGGCAGTGCGCTATGGCTGGGCGGCTGGTTCTGGATCGGATTTATCGTCCTGCTCGCCGGCCTGGTATTGTGGGAGTGGAACGCGCTGGTGCGCAGCTCCGATGCGTCCGTTCTGGGCGAGGTCGTGTGGCTGTTTTTCGGCGCCGTCTATGTCTGCGGCGCGGCGTTCATGCTGATCCATCTGCGGGCCGGCGCGCAGCTGTTTCAGAATTACAACGGCTTTTCAGGGTTTGGCGCGCTTGAAGTGTTCGCGCTTTATATCCTTCCGGTGATCGCGGTGGATGTGGGTGCCTATTTCGTGGGGCGTGCCATTGGCGGACCCAAGATCGCGCCCAAGCTCAGCCCCTCCAAGACATGGGCGGGGCTCGCTGGGGGCGCTGCGGCGGCCAGTGTCGTGGCGCTGGCGATTACCTTCTTGGGCGTCGGTACGCCCGGAGGTCCGAGCGTTGGCTTGGCAGATGTGGCGCTCGCGATCTTTGCCGGGTGCCTGATCGCGGTGATCGCACAGGCGGGCGATTTCTTCGAAAGCTGGATGAAGCGGCGCGCTGGCGCGAAGGATTCAAGCAACCTGATCCCTGGCCATGGCGGGGTGTTTGACCGTGTGGATGGGTTCCTCGCGGTGTTCTTCGTGCTGTTCATGGTTGCCATCGCGCCGGGCTTTCTGAGATAGGGATACGGATGGCGCGCACGCTCACTCTGCTTGGGGCCACCGGCTCGATCGGTGCCTCGACTCTCGACTTGGTGCGGCGCAACCCGGATGCGTGGCAAGTCGAGGTGCTCACCGCCAATTGCAGCGCTGAGGAATTGGCCGCGCTGGCCATCGGATTTGGAGCAAAGCTGGCGGTGGTCGGTGATGAGGCGTGCCTCACCTCGCTGCGCGCCGCACTCGGGAACAGCGGGATCGAAGCGGCGGGCGGAGCGCAGGCTCTGTGCGACGCGGCGGCGCGCCCGGTCGATATGACGGTCGCCGCGATTGTCGGCACCGCTGGCCTCGCACCCGTGATGGAGGCGGTGAAGCGCGGTGGCACAATTGCTCTCGCGAACAAGGAAGCGCTGGTCTCGGCGGGCGAGGTGATGACCGCTGCCGTGGCCGAACACGGCGCAACGCTGCTGCCGACGGACAGCGAGCACAACGCGATCTTCCAATGCCTCGCTGGAAACGATCTGGCGGATGTGGCGCGCATCACGCTGACTGCGAGCGGCGGGCCGTTGCGCGAATGGAGCGCTGAGCGGCTGGCGGCGGCAACCCCGGCTCAAGCCGTGGCGCATCCCAACTGGTCAATGGGCGCGAAGATCAGCGTGGATTCGGCGACGATGATGAACAAGGGGCTCGAGTTTATCGAAGCCCATCACCTGTTCCCCGTGGGGCTGGATCGGCTCACCATCGTGGTGCACCCGCAAAGCGTGATCCATTCGATGGTCGAATATCGCGACCGCTCGACACTCGCGCAGCTTGGCCCGTCTGATATGCGCGTTCCGATTGCCTCTTGCCTTGCTTGGCCGAAGCGTATGGAAACGCCGCTGGAGCCGCTCGATCTGGCTGCGATTGGCCAGTTAACTTTTCACGCACCCGACGAAGAGCGCTTCCCCGCCACGCGCATTGCACGCGAAGCGATTGCGGCGGGAGGGGCAGCGCCTGCCGCGCTCAACGCGGCGAACGAAATCGCGGTGGAAGCGTTTCTGGCTGGTCACATTGCGTTCACGCGGATTACGGCACTGGTTGAAGAAACCTTGAAAACCAGCAATCTGCCGCCGCGACCTACCACGCTTGAAGAAATTCTCAGCGTCGATGCCGCCGCCCGTCGCAAAGCGCGATCGCTTTTGGAGGCCAATGCCTGTGTCTAGGCCTGAATATAGGAACACCGATGTTTGATAGCCCCGCATGGTGGATGTACATTATCGGCTTCCCGCTGCTGCTGGGGCCGCTGGTGACGGTTCATGAGCTTGGCCATTACCTCGTGGGCCGCTGGTTCGGCGTTCATGCGGAGGCGTTCTCGGTCGGCTTTGGTAAGGAGATTGCCGGCTTCACGGATAAGCGCGGCACGCGTTGGAAGCTGTCCGCTCTGCCCTTGGGGGGCTACGTCCAGTTCAAGGGCGATATGAACCCCGCCAGTGTGCCCGATGCCGAAGCAGAGCCTGAAGAGGGCGCGTTTCAGGCCGCATCCCTGTGGAAACGCGCGCTGATTGTCGCCGCCGGACCGGTCACCAACCTGATCGTGGCGATTGCGATTTTGGCCGCGTTCTTCGCAATTCTGGGCAAGCCCACGGTGGTGGATGCGGTGGCCTCCACCCAAATTGGCGCGTTTTCCGACGATTCTGTCGCCAAGGCAGCCGGGCTGGAAATTGGTGATCAGATCACCAAGGTCGATCAAACACCCATCGCCGACTTCAATGATTTGGTTGAGAACATCGCGCTCTACCCCGACAAGCGTGTGACGCTCGAAGTGGTTCGCGATGGCAATACGATGACATTTCCGGTGACCATCGCTCGAATTGAGAACGACGATGGCTTCGGCAATAAAGGCGATATTGGCCGCATCGGCGTAGGCCCGGCGGCGCTCCAATATGAATGGCAGCCGGTGCCTTTGCTCGACACTGTCCCGCTTGCGACAGCGCAATGCTGGAAGCTTGTCAAAATGATGGTGACCGGCATTCAGCAGATCATCACCGGCCAGCGCTCGATCAAGGAATTGGGCGGGCCGATCAAGATCGCCAAGGTCTCTGGAGAGCGTCTGAGTCTCGGCCCCACAGCCTTCATCGAGTTTGTCGCGCTCATATCGCTTAATTTGGCATTCATTAACTTCCTGCCAATTCCCGCGCTCGATGGCGGCCACCTTGCGTTTTACGCGATTGAGGCGGTTCGCCGGAAACCGGTTGGTCCGCAAGCGACCGAGTGGGCCTATCGCACCGGCATAGCGCTGGTGCTCGCATTCATGGTGGTCGTCACATTCAACGATGTGACCTCGCTGCCACTGATCGGAGGCCTGTTCGGCAGTTAGACGGGTAAAAGCGGCGGGTTGGCCTGACAGGGGGCCGTCCATCGCTTGATTGCCGAAGAGGCTTGGGGCAGAGGCGGTCCGAACATTTCGGGGCAATTCTCCGGAGCTACGCTCTGGTCTGATTGCTACCATCTGGTAAAGGGCACCGATCGGCACAGTGAGCCGGAACCAACGGGCGGTTATCCGCCTGAACGCGACAAAGACGGGTTGGACGGGAATTTTAACGCACATGGATCGATGCAAGGCAACGGGCAGCGCGCCTGTCATTTCAAGACAGTCCGGCGCTGTGAGGGGTAAGCTCACCCTGGCGCTGACCTGTAGCTCTATGCTGGCTGGCGTGCCTTATGCGGCGCTGGCTCAGGAAGAAGCGCCCGCCACCGGCGAAGCGCAGCCCGCCGCGCAGCCAACCCCGGCGCCCGCACCCGCGCCCGCACCAAGTGCCAATGTGATCCGCACGATCAGTGTCGCTGGGGCCGAGCGGCTCGAGCCGACCACAATCCTCAGCTACATCCGCCTTCGCGTAGGGCAGGAATACACCTCGGCTGCCGCTGACCAGGCGCTTAAGGATCTTGGCGCGACCGAGCTGTTCAGCAATTCCTCGGTTCGCAATGATAACGGCAATGTCGTTATCACCGTGACTGAGAACCCCGTGATCAACCGCATCGTGCTGGAAGGCAATAAGCGGCTCGACAACGACAAGATCTTGCCGGAAATCAAGCTTTCCCCGCGACAGATTTTCACCCGCTCCAAGGTCCGCGCTGATGTGGCTCGCATCATTGAGCTGTATAAGCGGCAGGGTCGTTTTGCTGCGACGGTTGAGCCGAAAATGGTGCAGCTGCCGCAGAACCGCGTCGATGTGGTGTTTGAGATCAGCGAGGGGCCCAAGTCCAAGGTTCGCCAGATCAACATTATCGGGAACGAGCAGTTCTCTGATGGCGATCTGCGCGGCGAAATGGTCACGAAACAGGCGCGTTTCACCCGCTTCTTCAGCTCAAACACCAGCTACGATCCAGATCGTCTGGCGTTTGACCAGCAAAAGCTGCGTCAGTTTTATCTGACCGAAGGCTATGCCGATTTCCGCGTTGTGTCCGCTGTCGCTGAGCTGACGCCGGACCAGAAAGACTTCATCATCACCTATGTGGTGGAAGAAGGCGAGCGCTACAAATTCGGCGATGTTGAGGTTGAAAGCCAGCTGCGCGATTTTGACGGCGATGCGCTGGCGGCCGGCCTCTCGATGAAGAGCGAAGACTGGTACAACGCCAAATCGGTTGAGGACACGGTGGAGAGCCTGTCCGAGCTGGCGGGCCGGTTCGGTTATGCGTTTGCCGATGTGCAGCCGCGCTTTAACCGCAACAAGGAAAGCCTGACGATGGACATCAAGTTTGTCCTGCGTCAGGCACCGCGCGTCTATGTTGAGCGGGTCGACGTGAACGGCAATACGCTGACACAGGACAAGGTGATCCGCCGCGAGTTTCGCCTTGCAGAAGGAGACGCGTTTAACTCACTTGGCGTTCAGCGCACCACCGCGCGCATCAACTCGCTGGGCTATTTTCAGGAAAACTTTGAGGTCAATCAGGTCGAAGGCTCCGCGCCGGACCGGATCGTTCTTGAAGCCAACATCGAAGAGCAGCCAACCGGCGAATTGCAGTTCTCAGCGGGCTTCTCCTCGATTGAGCAGTTCATTCTGGCCGGCTCCATCCGCCAGCGTAACTTCCGTGGGCGCGGGCAGACGATCGGGCTCAGCCTGAACTACTCGCAATTCTCCAGTCAGGCGCAGATCAGCTTTACAGAGCCGTATGTGTTCGACCGGAACATTTCGGCCGGTTTCGATATCTTCCGCCGTGATTTCAATAACTTCAACCCGAACAATCGGGACTTTTCGCTGTTTGAACAGTCGACGACCGGCATGAGCCTTCGTGTCGGTGTACCGCTGACCGAATACCTAAATCTGATCGCCAGCTATCGGCTGAACTACGATGAGGTTGATATCGATGAGGGGCAGTTTTTCCGCGATCTGGACGGAGACGGCATTGCGACATGCGATCCGATCCTGGCCGGGCGCTTCTTGTGCGATTCGCTGGGCAACCGGCTCAGCTCGATCGTTGGCGCCACACTCAGCTATAACACGCTTAACTCAGCCTTCCGACCGACACGCGGTGAACAGATTTCGCTGACCACCGAATTCGCCGGTCTTGGCGGCGATGTGCGCTATCTGCGCTTCCGCGGTAACGCGCGCAAATTCTGGGGTATCGGGAATTCGGGCTTCATCTTCTCGCTGTCAGCCGAGGGTGGCACGATCCTTCCCTTCAGTGAGCGCAATGAGGAAGGGGTCGATGATGTCTTCCTGAATGACCGCTTCTTCCTGGGTGAGCCGCAAATCCGTGGCTTTGATATTCGCGGGGTTGGCCCGCGCGTGTTTACAGACCGCTATGTGCTCGATGAGTTTAACCGGCAGGAACTGGACGAAAACGGCTCCCCCATTATCGCCATTGCGGAGAACCGCCGTCAGCGTAACGATGTCGCGCTGGGTGGTCGAAACTATTACCTTGGTCGGGCAGAACTTGAAATTCCGCTCGGCAGCGGCGCGCGCGAGCTTGGGCTGCGCCCCTCTATCTTCCTGGATGTGGGCGCGCTTTGGGGGCTGGAGACGCCCGTTCTTCAAGACAATCCGGGCGGTATCCAGCTCACCGATGATGCGACCGGGCTGCCCTTGTTCAGCATTCCACCTGAGGGCGGCACGTGCGCCTCTTTCGGTCGGACCGCGACCACCGATCCGACTCAGCCAGACGGAACCCCGAACTGCACAGAGATTATTGGCAGTTCGAACATTCGCGAGGTCTTCCTCGGCAATTCACCCAGCCCCCGCATCGCGGCGGGTATCGGGGTAAACTGGAACTCTCCCTTTGGGCCGTTCCGCATCGATTTCGCTCAGATCATCCGCAAGGTTGAGGGCGATGACGACAAAACATTCACGTTCAACGTAGGAACACAGTTCTGATGAAAACCTTTACCAAAACTCTTGCTGCTGCGGGCCTTGCAGCCTGCGCTATCGCAACCGCTATGCCTGCCAGCGCGCAGGTTTCGGGCAAAGTCGCCACCTCCAGTGTGAGCCGCGCATTGCTGAACACAACCGCTTTGCAAGCCGCGTTCAATCAGGTCGGCACGACGTACAAGGCGCAGCTTGATACCGCGCAGGCGAAACAGACCGAGCTTTCCGCCATCCTCAAGCCGTTCGATCTGAACAGCAACGGTTCAATCGACGCGGCTGAGAAGCCCGCCCTCGAAGCTGCGCCCAACTATGTTCAGGTCCAGACTTTGCAGGCTGAGATTGACGCGATCGAGCAGCAGGTCAACGCTGCTCAGGTCTATGCGGTCGATCAGGTGCTCTCGCAGTATAACCCCGCTGTGACCGAGGTCGCTCAGGCGCAGCAGATCGTCATGGTTGTTGATCCGGGCAGCATTCAGTTTGCCGGTGAGGGCGCTGACATCACCGCTTTGGTGACGACCTCGCTCAACACCAAAGTGCCTTCGGTAGGGATCGTGCCGCCGGCAAACTGGCGTCCGCGTCAGGAAAGCATTCAGGTCTATCAAGACATCCAGCGCCGCATTCTGCTCCAGCAAATCGCGCTTCAGCGTCAGCAGCAGGCGGCGCAGCAGCAACAGCCACAAGGCAATGCACAGGCTCCTGCGGGCCGTTAAGGAGTGCCAGGGGTGAGCGAGGAAACTGGGCAGAGTGCGGGCGGCGATCCCATTCTCGATTACGATATCGAGAAGATCCTGGCCGCTTTGCCGCACCGCTATCCCCTGCTGTTGGTTGACCGGGTAAAGCGCATTGATCTCGGGGAACGCATTCACGCGGTGAAAGCCGTGAGCATGAATGAAGCGTTCTTTCAGGGGCACTTCCCCGGCGCGCCGATCATGCCTGGCGTCTTGCAAATCGAAGCGCTCGCACAGGCCGCTGGCGTGCTCGGCGTTGAGACGATGGAGTTGGCCGGATCAGGCAAGCTGGTCATCTTTATGGGGATCGAGAACGCCAAGTTCCGCGCCCCTGTAAAGCCGGGCTGTCTGCTCGATCTGGAGGTCGAGTTCCTCAAGAAAGGCAGACGCGCTTTCAAGTTTGCCGGAAAGGCGAGCGTTGAGGGCAAAGTCACCTGCCAGTGTGAATTCACTGCAATGATGGCAGATGCGCCCTCCGCCTGATCGCGGATACGGATACACTAGCGGCGAAACGCTTGCATTTTGGACGCAGCGCTGTATGTGCGCCGCTTCCCATACACAGCAGGCCCGGTCGGAACCGGGCCGATGCTATCAAGGATTAAGACAATGAAGGCCGATGGGCACCCCGATTATCACATGATCACGGTCAAGATGACCGATGGCACCGAATTTCAGACGCGCTCCACCTGGGGTAAAGAGGGCGACACGCTTTCGCTCGACATCGACCCGACGAGCCACCCGGCATGGACCGGCGGCAACCGTCAGGTGCAAGAAGGCGGCCGTGTGGCAGCATTCAACAAGCGCTTTGGCGGCCTCAGCCTCAAAAAGTGAGGCGAGCAATCAGTTTTGCGGCTTTCGGGCTGCAAAAGGGAAGGCGGTCCGACGGGGCCGCCTTTTTCTTTGGCGCATTCGCAGCGTCGCGCTATCGCACCACCATGTCCCCATGGCTTTTTCTCGCTGGCGCTATTGTCCTGGAAGTAACGGGCACCGTCCTGCTCAAGCTTTCCGACGGTTTTGCCAAGCCGCAATGGGGCGTGCTCTCCATCGCATGTTACAGCGCGTGCTTCTGGGTGCTTGCCCCTGCGATGAAGGCGCTGCCGGTGGGCATCGTCTATGCGATCTGGTCCGGCGTCGGCATTGTGGCCGCCAGCCTGATAGGTCTCTACGCCTTTGACGAGCGGCTTTCAGGCGTGCAGTTCATCTTTATCGCGATGATCCTGATCGGCGCGGTGGGCCTCAATGTGACGGCGAGCGCGCCAGCGGCTTAACCATCATCCCCAAGGCCTTTCGCGATACCACTTCGTAATCACGTATTTCACGCCTTTGCGCACCTTCATTCCGTGGTGGAGCGTTTGGGGGTTTTCGCGGCCATCTTCGCGGCGGTTGTTCCAGCACACCAGCTTGCCTTCTTCGGGATGGAAGGTCTTGCCGACCGCCTTGAACCGGGTCGCGCCGCCTGCCTCCACGTCATTGAGGTAGATCATGAACGTCCAGGTGCGCTGGCCTGATACAGCGCAATACTGCTCCCAATCTGGGCCGCCGGGGGTGAAGTAGTCCGTGTGCGCCTTGAACTCCTGCCCGACAGCATAGCGTTGGCCTTGCAAAGGCTCGCCATGCGCGGGGTCAATGCCCGAAAGCTGTGTCAGCATCTCGTCCAGCCGCGCAACAGGCAGATCACTGGCTGACAGGTCGCAGGTTTCAGATGTTCGGAAATACTGATCCCCGTTGTCATCGGCGATGGTGGAGGGTCGCCGGTCGCGGTCGATCAATTCAATCAATTGTGCGGCCAGATTGGCATCGACGAAGCCTCGCATCTGGAACAGCTGCGCTTTTGGGCTGGGGAGACGCTGCAAATCACCGAAGGCGCCGCTGCGTTCTGCGAGGCGTTGGGGGGAAGAATCGAGCGCTAAGTCCATTCCTGAGACCCTAATTCGGTGCGCTGCACTGGCAAGGCCTGTCAGCTGCACGACACAATCTTGCGCGCATTACCCCCTCGCGCAGTTTTCACTTCCCTTGAAAGGCGCTTTGTGCAATTCGCTCGCGCCCGGTCATGGCGGCCTTGACCACCGGTTGGCGATGCGTAATGGCACAAGGCTTACGCGGACCCGGTGGCACCTGGCTGGCGAGTTTGAGCGGGTGTGTGGCGATCGTAGTTCAGTTGGTTAGAACGCCGGCTTGTGATGCCGGAGGTCGCGGGTTCGAGTCCCGTCGATCGCCCCAGTTTCCCGGTTGATCAGACCCTTTGCGCCCTTTGTTCTGCGACATATGCGCGGCAACCAAAAGGGTGTTTATCTCCTATGACGGCTTTCTGGACTGAACCGGATTTTGATGACCATGAGCTGGTGCAAGTCGTACGCGACCGCACATCTGGTCTCACGGCGATTATCGCGGTTCATTCCAGCCATCTTGGCCCCGGAGCTGGCGGCACGCGGTTCTGGCACTATCCCAATCCCAAAGACGGCCTGCGCGACGCGCTGCGCCTGTCACGCGGGATGAGTTATAAGAACGCGATGGCCGGCCTGCCCATGGGCGGCGGTAAGGCGGTAATCCTGGCCGAAGATGCGCGCATCAAAACGCCTGAGATGCTCGCCGCATTTGGCGACGCGGTTGAGGGGCTGGGCGGTCGCTATGTTACCGCCGAAGACGTCGGCATTTCAGAGGCGGACATGGTTGCCGTCTCACAGCGCACCGCGCATGTCTCTGGCTTGCCCGTCAGCGGAGAGAATGCGGCAGGCGGCGATCCCGGCCCGTTCACCTCGTACGGCATCTATCTCGGCATTTGCGCCGCGGTCCGTCACAAGCTTGGCAAAGACAGTGTCGCTGGCGTCTACGTTTCGGTTCAAGGTGTGGGCAGTGTCGGCGGCGGTGTCGCGAGGCTGCTGGCCAAGGATGGCGCGAAACTGACGCTGGCTGACATTAACGCAGACGCCGCAGAAGCTTTGGCGCGCGAGCTTGATGCGGTCGCAATCCCCGCTGATGCGATCATGACGCAAGGCTGCGATGTCTTCAGCCCGAATGCTCTGGGTGCGATCCTTGATGAAGACAGCATCGCTGCGCTGGATACGGCAATCGTTGCAGGCGGCGCGAACAACCAGCTGGCCCGTAGCGCCCATGGCGCACCGCTGTTCGCGCGCGATATCCTCTATGCGCCCGATTACGTCATCAATGCGGGCGGAATAATCTCTGTGGCGAGCGAATATCTGGCGCGGCGTGAAGGCCGGATAGGGTCCGTCGATGAAGTGCGCGAGCGTATCCGCCAGATCCCCGGACGGCTTGAAGAAATCTGGCAGGAAAGCGCAGCCTCCAACACCTCACCGGACATTGTGGCTGATCGCATGGCGCAAAAATTGATCGGGCGCGGGTGAGCTGGCGGTTCTGATCTCAGCGCGATTGCCGGGAAACCTGTGAGCCGATTGCGTCGTACTTAGTTTGCCTTGAGTTTTTTGCGCCCTTGCGAGGCAAGGCCAAGACATTACAGAAGAGGCGAGGGATGTAAGACGGTGCATATTTACGCCAATCCAAAGCGCTTTCTGGCGCTAGCAAGCTGGCTGATGCCGGTGCTGTTTGTAAGCGGACTTCTGCTTGCGTGCGGCGCTATGGGGTGGGGCCTCGCTGTGGTCCCGCCGGACCGGTTGATGGGCGAGACGGTGCGCATTCTCTTCATCCACGTGCCCGCTGCATGGCTCGGGATGGGAGGCTGGACGGGGATCGCGCTATCCTCAGCCGCGCTGCTGATCTGGAAGCACCCATTGGCCGGACTATCCGCGCGCGCGATTGCGGTGCCGGGGCTCGTCTTTACGATCATCTGCCTTGTAACGGGATCGATCTGGGGCAGGCCGACATGGGGCACCTGGTGGGTGTGGGACGGCCGCCTGACATCGATGCTGGTCCTGATGTTCTTGTATATCGGCTATCTTGCTTTGGCGCAGGCAACCGCGCGCGAAGGTGCCTCGCCCAGGATTGCGGCGATCTTTGGCCTTGTGGGCGCGATCAACATCCCGATCATCAACCGCTCGGTCGTGTGGTGGAATTCGCTGCACCAGCCCCCCAGCATCACTGCGGGCAAAAGCGCGATTGACCCGGAGTTTCTGGTGCCCCTTCTGGCCGCGGTGCTCGGGTTCTCGCTGCTGTTCGGCGCGATTGTGCTGATGCGGATGCGCGCGCTGATCGCGGAGCAGCAAGTAGAGGCACGCTTGCGCCGCCGCGCGATGGCGGATGAACCGGTATCGGCAGCGCCTGCCATGGGAGCCGCCTGATGCGCGAAAATCTGGCTCAGTGGGATTATGTTATCGCCGCCTATGCGGTGGCGCTGATTGCGCTTACCGTGCTGATCGCATGGTGCTGGACTAGCATGCGCCGCGCGGAAAAGCGCCGAGAGGAGTTGAAGCGCTGATGGCTCAGATGAAAGCTCCCATGAAAGCAAAGCACCAGAGGCTCACGCTCGTCACCTTTGCGCTGATTGCGATTGTGGCCGCGGGCCTCATCGCGGTGTGGGCGCTGCGCAATCAGGCGAACTATTTCTACCTGCCTGAACAAATCGCCTCAGAGCCGCCGCAGGTCGGCCAACCCGTGCGACTGGGCGGCATGGTGCAGACCGGATCGCTTACAACTTTGGAGGATGGCGTGACCGTCCGCTTCGTTGTCACGGGCAATGAGGAAAGCACGGTCCCGGTGCGCTTCAGTGGCATCCTGCCGGATCTGTTTGTCGAAGGCTCGGGCGTGGTCGCGGAAGGCAGCCTTCAGGCCGATGGCACGTTCCTCGCGACGAATTTGCTCGCCAAGCATGATGAGAATTATGTGCCCAAAGAGCTCGAAGGGCTTGAAGGCCATGACGCGGGCAAAGCCGCTGAGATCGCGGCTGAAACGACGGTCGGGCTGAAATAGAGACATGCCATGATTGCAGAGATCGGACACGCCGCATTGTGGCTCGCAGCCGCGCTCGCTGTCCTTCAGATGGTCAGCGGAGCGCTCGCTTTGCAGGCGCCTGAAGGGCAGGTTTCACCGTTTGCGCTTTACGCGCGGCCCGCCGCTGTTGTGCAGGCGCTTCTGGCTGTGCTGGCGTTTACGATGCTGCTCTATGCCTTTGCGATCACGGACCTTTCCGTGAAGCTGGTGGCCACCAATTCGCATTCGATGAAGCCGTTTCTCTATAAACTGACCGGCACGTGGGGGAACCATGAGGGCTCCATGCTGCTGTGGGTGGCGGTCTTGGCGCTGTCTGGCGGGTTGCTCGCCTATGCCGAGCGTCGCCTGCCAGAGCGCACCATGTCTGCAACACTGGCGGTGCAGGGCTTTGTAGCGATCGGGTTTTACGCCTTTCTGCTAATCAGCTCCAACCCGTTCGAGCGCTTGCCTGTGCCCGCATTGGAAGGGGTGGGGCTCAACCCGCTGCTTCAGGACATTGGCCTCGCAGTGCATCCGCCCACGCTCTATGTCGGCTATGTCGGCCTGTCCGTGGCGTTCAGCCTGGCGATGGGCGCCCTGATCACGCGGCAGGTAAACCCGAATTTTGCCAAGGTCATGCGGCCATGGGTGCTGGGGGCGTGGGTGTTCCTGACGCTGGGCATCACAGCTGGTTCTTACTGGGCCTATTATGAGCTCGGCTGGGGCGGCTGGTGGTTCTGGGACCCGGTCGAAAACGCCTCACTCATGCCATGGCTGGCCGCGACGGCGCTGATGCACTCGGTCAGCGTTCTCGCCGCGCGCGATGCCTTGCGGACGTGGACGATCATGCTGGGTGTGGTTGCGTTCTCGATGTCGATGCTGGGCACGTTCCTCGTGCGCTCTGGCGTGCTCACCAGCGTCCATGCCTTCGCTGTCGACCCCGAGCGCGGCACGCTGCTGCTGTTCCTGCTCGCGCTGTATATCGGCGGCAGCCTGACGATTTTTGCGATGCGCGCTGGCTCGATTGCAGAGGGTAAGCGCTTCACCGCCACCAGCCGAGAAGGGGCGCTGGTGTTTAACAACGTCATGCTCAGCGCAATCCTTGCGATTGTGCTGCTTGGCACGCTCTACCCGCTGCTCACCGAAGCGTTCGATGTGCGTGTCAGCGTTGGTCCGCCCTATTTCAATCCGGCCGGAGCAGTCTTCGCGATCCCGATGTTCATCGTCATGGCGGTGGGCCCGCTGCTGCGCTGGAAGGACGATAAGCTCGCCCGCGTACAGCCACTGCTGGCCGTGCTGGGTGCGATTGCGCTGGTGGTGATCGCGCTGGTTGTGTTCCTTGGAGACTATCCCCTTTTGCCTGTCCTTGGACTGGCGCTCGCCGGAGCGCTGGGCGTGGCCGCGTTCATGCCACTGCGCGGACGCAAGCTTAACCGGGTGCCGACCGCGGTGTGGGGCATGGTGCTCGCCCATTTCGGCGTCGCCGTCTCGCTGTTCGGCATGGCCTGCGAAGGCGCGTTCACGCAGGAGAAGCTTGCCGCAGTAAGCGCCGGTGGGACGGAGGAAATCGCGGGCTGGACAATCCAGTTAGAAAGCGTCGATCCGGTCTCTGGCCCGAACTGGACCGCACTTGAAGCACGCCTCGCGGTGAACCGGGGCGGCGGCGAGCCGATCATCCTGACCCCGCAGGCGCGCAATTTCTGGGCACCCTCGCAAGCCACCAGTGAAAGCGCGCTGCTAACCCGCTGGGATGGCCAACTCTACGCCGTGATCGGCGATGCCGCTGGCGTTGACCCCAGTGGGGAGCAGCGCTGGCAATTGCGCGTCTGGTGGAAGCCGTTTGTCACCTTCATCTGGTATGGCGGAGTGCTGATCGCCTTCGGCGGCGTGCTGGCGATTGTCGGCCGACTGCAGGTCGATCTCAAGCGTCGTACAGCCACGCGCATCGGCGATCAGCGGCGCACCGATCAGGCAAAGCTGGGCGAAGAGAGTGGAGAGGGGCAGGCGCTCCCGGAACCGGCTGAATAATGCGCCCCGCTTATTTCATCCCACTGGCGCTGTTCGTCGCATTTGCTGCGCTGGCGGGCTTTATGCTGACGCAGCCCAAGGACCAGTTTGTCGAGAGCCAGATGGTCGGCGAACCGCTGCCCGAATTCGCCTTGCGCGCGGCAACGGACAACCGGCCCGGCGTTTCCATCAAAGACCTGCGCGATGGCAAGCCGAAGCTGCTCAACATCTGGGCAAGCTGGTGCGTGCCCTGCATCGCGGAGGCACCGCATCTGGAAACCTTGCAGGCGCGCGGTGTGGAAATTGTCGGCGTGGCGATCCGTGACAACCCGCAGAACGTCGCCGCGTTTCTGGCCAAGCACGGCAATCCCTACAGCCGGATTGGCGCGGATGATATCTCTGCGATCCAGCTGGAGCTTGGCTCTTCTGGGGTGCCAGAGACCTTTGTGATCGACGGGCAAGGGATCATTCGCCACCAGCACATCGGCGATATTCGAGAGCGGGACGTGCCGATGTTGCTGCAAAAACTGGCGGAGGCCGGGGCGTGATGCGCGCGTTTCTGACGTTGTTGATGGCCTTGGCCGCGCTGCCTGTCCTCGCCCAGTCCGGGCCGCCTGCGCCCTATGCTTACACGCAGTTGGAAGACCCCGCGCTGGAGGCAGAGGCCACCGCGCTGATGCACACGCTGCGTTGCCTGAAGTGCCAGTCGCAAAGCATTGCCGACAGCGATGCGCCGATGGCGGGCGATATGCGCCATCAGGTGCGCAGTCGCTTGGCAGCGGGTGAGAGCTCGGGTGAAATTCGCGCCTGGCTGATTAAGCGCTATGGCGATTATGTCAGCTATCAACCCGAAGTGAGCGCGACCACATGGCCGCTGTTTGCGATCCCCGCGCTCTTGCTGGCGATTGTTGCGCTGGTGCTGTTGCGCCGCCTTGGCCGCAAGCGGTCTGATGGGGGTGGTGCGGCGTGATGGGTTGGCTTGCCATTGTTGCGCTCGCCGGGATCGCCTTTGCCATCGCGGCGGTCGCGCTGCGCCTGCCCAAACAGGGCTGGGTGATGTTTGCCGCTGTCCTGCTGTTCGGCATGGCGGGCTACGCCTGGCTTGGGTCGCCCGGCCAACCGGGCAGTCCAAAGATGACACAGGCCAAGGAAACCCGGCTAGACGGTGAAGAGATGGTCGAAGCGCGCAGCGCTCTGTTTGAAGGAAATGGGGCAAAGCCGGACTATCTGGTGATGTCCGATGGCTTTGCGCGCCGTGGCCGGTTTGACGATGCGGCAAAGCTGCTGCGCTCTGGCCTGCGCGACAATCCGGACCATCTCGAAGGCTGGCTGGCGCTGGGCATGTCGCTGGTCGGTCATTCGGACGGATTTGTGACCCCCGCCGCCTCTTACGCCTATTCGCGCGCGCGCCAGATCGCCCCGCAGAACCCGGCGGCGGATTACTTCCTTGGCTTCTCCTATCTTCAGTCCGGGGAAATCGTCGCTGCGCGCAATGTCTGGAAAGGCCTGCTGGACCGCTCGCCCGAAGATGCGCCGTGGCGTGAGGAGCTGGAAGGGCGTGTCGCCCAATTGGATGACATGATCGCCCGCGCTCCGATGCTACAGGGGCAATAGAGCCACGCGGATATGACCAGCTTTCGTTCGATACGTCCAATTTGTTGCACCTGCGAAAGGCCAGTGATAAGCCCGCGCGCCTAACGCCAGACGGGCAGTACCTGCGAAGCGAAAAAGACGCGCTGTTGCATGACGGGAAATCCAGACCAAGCATGAGCGAAACTGCCACACCCCCCGATGCCGCCCCGGCGCATCATCCCCCTTCAGGCGGGCAAGCGCACAGCGCGTCCAAGGCTGCGCTCGCCGTGGGTGCGATTGGGATCGTATTCGGCGATATCGGGACCAGCCCGCTTTACGCCTTTCGCGAGACCTTTGTTGGCCCGCATCCCCTAGCGCTGGATGCGCCGCATGTGCTGGGCGTCATCAGCCTGATCTTCTGGTCAATGACGCTGGTGGTCTCGATCCAGTATGTCTCCATTCTGATGCGCGCGGATAACAAGGGGCAGGGCGGCAGTCTGGCTCTGGTCGCGCTGATCAGCCGCAGCATTTCCAAGTCGAAGTATGGCTGGATGGCGGTGCTGCTGGGCGTGTTTGCGACCTCGCTGTTCTATGGCGATTCGATGATCACGCCTGCCATTTCCGTCCTCTCGGCGGTTGAGGGGCTGACCGTGGTGGATCCCGGCTTGCAGCGATACGTGATCCCCATCGCGCTCGCCTTACTCGTGTTCCTGTTCATCCTGCAAAAGCGCGGCACAGCTAAAGTCGGGGCGCTGTTTGCGCCGGTGATGATCGTCTATTTCACAGTGATCGCGGCGCTGGGCCTCTGGCAAATCGTCAAGACCCCGGAAATTCTGTGGGCGCTCAACCCCTATCATGCGATGAATTTCTTCGTGCTCGATGGCGGGCTTGCGTTCTTGGCGCTTGGCAGCGTTGTGTTGGCGGTGACCGGTTCTGAGGCGCTGTATTCCGACATGGGCCATTTCGGGCGCGGGCCGATGCGGCTCAGCTGGTTCGGCTTTGTCATGCCGTGCCTGCTGCTCAACTATTTCGGCCAGGGCGCGATGATCATCGGCCTCCCGCCAGAGCAGGCCGCCCAAGCGATCCAGTCGCCGTTCTTTTTCCTCGCGGATGAGGAATACCGCCTGCCGCTGGTCCTGCTCGCCACCGTGGCGACCTTTATTGCTAGTCAGGCGGTCATCTCCGGCGCGTTTTCGATCACGCATCAGGCGATCCAGATGGGCTACATTCCGCGCCTCTCGATCCGTCACACGTCAGAGACGGAGGGCGGCCAGATTTACATCCCGGTGGTGAACTGGGCGCTGATGGTGGCGGTGATCATTCTGGTGCTCACCTTCCAGAACTCCTCGAACCTTGCGAGCGCATATGGCATCGCAGTGACCGGCGCTGTCACCATCGACACGCTGCTGATGGCGGTGCTGTTTGTGGGCGTGTGGAAGTGGAAGTGGTGGTACGCCGCGCCCGTTGTGCTGCTGTTCCTGATCGTGGACGGAGCCTATTTCGCAGCTAACCTCACCAAGGTGCCGCAAGGCGGCTGGTTCCCGCTGCTCATCGGCTTCATCGCCTTCCTGTTGCTCACCACATGGTCGCGCGGGCGCAAGCTGATGCGCGAACGGATGAGCGAACATGCGCTGCCGATGGAGATCTTCGCCAAGAGTGCGAAGAACTCCGCATTGCGCGTGCCGGGCACTGCGATCTTCATGGCGAGCCAGTCCTCTGGCGTCCCCTCCGCGCTGCTCCACAACATCAAGCACAACAAAGTGCTGCATGAGCGGGTGGTGATCCTGACGGTCGATATTCAGGACGTGCCCTATGTCGATCCCGCCGAGCGCTGCGAATATGTTGACATGGGCGACGGCTTTTATCGCGGCGTGCTGCATTACGGCTTTATGGAAGAGACCAATGTGCCCAAGGGGCTGGAGGGCATGGGCTTTTATTGCGGCGGCAATTTCGACATGATGCACACCAGCTTCTTCCTGAGCCGCCAGACGCTGCTCGCGAGTGACAAGCCCGGAATGCCAATCTGGCGCGAGAAGATCTTTGCATGGATGCTGCGCAACGCGGCCAGCGCGATGGACTTCTTCAAGCTGCCCACAAACCGCGTGGTGGAGCTTGGGAGTCAGGTGGAGATTTAGACCTGTTTTTTTGGCAGACCTAATTTAGAGCGTTTAAGGCTAATGTTGAGTTATTGCAGTTTTTGCTGAATAATATTGTCCTAGCCAACATATTGTTGCTACGCGCCATGTATGGAAATGAAGCGATGCACTAATTGCGGCAGCAGCGATCTAATCGAACGTGCATTCGAAATGGTCTGTAGACACTGCGGTTCAAGCATGAGCATTACGCCGAGTGGCCACGAGGGCCAAACCATAGGGATAAGCGTGAATCACGATGTCCAAGTTCTTTTGGCAAGATGTGAAAGCGAGCCAGGCAATCGAGTGAGACTAGCGAATTTGGTTTTAGACCTTGATCCGTCGAACGTAGAAGTCCGCAAGTTCCTTAAGTGAGGAGATGATATGAAAACATCTGCGATCGCCCGTGAGTACGGTTTTGACCAACCGAAGTTTGAGCGTTGGATTCAACAGAATTCAGATATCGCTTCTAAGCCCGCTATTGTTGGAGGACTTGCTATTAGCGACGCTGATGTTGAAAGCGCGGTGGCAGATTTTCAAGCTTTTTTAGATGAGCATGAGCGACTAGTCGCAGCAGAAAAGGCTGAAGCGAAGCAACAGGCCGAGCAAGCCGAAATTGAGGCTCAAAGGAAGCAACGCGCGTTGTCTTCTATGCTGATTACATCTGGTTTCAATTTTGATGGCTTTAAAATTACGAAATATTCGGGATACATATCTGGTGACGACGTCGTTCAAATTGATCGGGGAAGCCAAGGCTTCTTCAGTGATGTTACTGATGTGGGTGCAAGCCTGATGTCTTCTCTAGCTAAGATAAGGCGGAACGCTCTTATCGAACTGAAGGAAGCGGCGTACGAGCTTGGTTGTAATGCTGTGATTGGAGTTGATTTCGACTATTTGACACTCGACCCAGAGACGGCGAATGCAGGTGGAGGCACTCTCTATTTGCCGTACGTGTTCGGTGTCACCGCTAATGGCAATGCGGTGGTGATCGAAGAAGCTAGTTCGACCAATTGACTTCAAATTCATGAGTTCAGATCGACTTCGGTCTTTTGCTAATTTGGCTGTCACTCGCCCCCAATCACCGTAATCGCTCTCTGCCGTCCGTCCAGATAGCGCACGTTCTCGCCGTCGAAAAACGCGTCTTCCTCGGTGCGGAAATCCACCCTCTGGCCGCCCCATTCGGGCACTGTGGCATAGCTGGTTAGCTCGATGGCCCACACAGTGTTGGCGCGCACGGGGAATTCGCCGCGCGGGTCTGGCTCCTGCTTGTCCCAAAACCCGATAGAGGGGCCTGCGCCGTGTCCATGGCTGCCGAGCGGGTGGGTGTAGATCGAGGGATCAAGCCCCGCTGCAATTGCTTCGGCGCGGGTTTTGGCGAGCACTTGGTTGCCTGTCAGCCCCACTTTGAAATTGCGCGTCAGGATGTCTTGCACGCGGTTTGAATTGGCAAAGCCTGCCGCAAGCCCGGCGGGCACCTTCGTCTCACCGGGCTTCAACACATAGGCGAGGTGCTGGGTGTCCGTGTTGAGCCGCAGATAGGTTATGCCAAGGTCAGTCCACACAAGATCGCCCGGCTCAATCACGGTCTCGCCATAAAGCATCCCTTCAACGCCTTCGCGCTGTACGCCAAGGCTGGGGTGGAACCACGGCTTGAGGCCCAGCTCAGCGAGCCGCTCCCGATACCACCATTGCACATCGGCACAGGTCGTAACGCCCGGTGTGATCACCTTGCGCGAAAGCGCTTCACCAATCAGCGCGTGCGCGATGCGAACCAGGCCGGGATAGACCTCCATCTCAGACGGTATGCGGGTCTCCAGCCAGCGCAGGCTGAGCGCTTCACCTGAGACGATCCGTGCGCGCAGCTCTGGTGAAAGGCGCTCGCTCATCATGCGGTATTGGCTCAGCGTCATGCCGTCGCCAAAGGCGGTGAGATCGGAGAAGTTGATCGCGATTTTCGCCGGGTTACGCTCGGCAATTATGTCCGCGACCGCCTGCCATTGATCGGGCTGCTCCGCGGGGTCCCATGCCGCACCGAATAGCCCGGCGAGGCCGTATCGGCTGACTGTCAGGCGTTCGATGGGCTTGCCTGCGCAATCGGCTTTGCAGGGATCATGAAACACCAGAATGGTGCGCCGCCGCGCGCTCATGCTTTTGCCATCAAGCATGGAGGCGGTGACGGGGTCTTCAAAGTATTCGCGGCTCATCAGCAGCCACAGGTCGACACCCTCGGCGCGCATGATTTGCGGGATGACGGTGTCGAGCCGCTCGGCCAGCACCCGGTCAATCACCTCGGCGCGCTCGCGCAGCGGGAGGATTGTGGCGTAGGGCGATGCGTCGGGGTTGCCATCCGAGGTATCAGGCGCCTTCGCCAGCGCCGGGGCGGTCAGCGCCGCCAGCGTCATCACAAGTGCCGTGACCCATCCGATCGCGCGCATCATCATCAACTCCCGGTTGGTGGCTCATCCTTGAGCACGTCTTCGGCATCCTCAAGGCTCAGCCCGTGCTTGAGCAGCATCGGAATTTGCGAGGCGCTGAAGAGGAAAGTCAGCACCAGAAACGCCCATGTCTTGGTCGTCAACCAACCGCCAAAGCTTAAGCTCAGGCGCAGCGCCTCGTTAAGCGCGGCGAGGGCGAAGAAGAAGAACCCCCAATTGCGCGAAAGCTTCATCCAGCCCGCCTCGTCCACCCCGTCAAACGCGGCTTCGAGCAGCCATTGCAGCAGCGCCTTGCCCTTGAACCACCCGATCAGCAGCACACTGCCAAAGAAGATGTAGAGCGCGGTCGGCTTGATCTGGACCCAGAACTCATCGCGCAACAGGATCGTCAAACTGCCAAACCCGATGATCAGCACTGTGGAGAGCACGAGCATTTTCGAGACGGCGCCCGTCAGCCATTTCGACAGACCCAGCGCAATGATCGCCGCGATCATGAATGCAGCGGTGCTGGTGATCACGGCGTTGAGCGTGCCTGAAATGGCATTGGGGCTGTTAACGTCCGGCGCGTTGAACCAGTAGACGCCGAGGAATATTAGCAGCGGGCCGTAATCGACCGCTGTGCTCAACCATGAGGCGGAGGCGGATTTGGGGGTCTCGCTGGTCTTGGGGGTCTCGGGTGTCGGTTGGGGCTCGTTCATCAGGCCACTCCTGCAATCACGCGCGCGACAAGGTCCGGGTCAAAGGGGCGCAGGTCTTCCATTTTCTCTCCCACACCAATCGCGTGGATTGGCAGGCCATATTGCTCAGCTGCCGCCACCAGCACGCCGCCGCGCGCGGTGCCGTCCAGCTTGGTCATGATCAGCCCGGTGACGCCTGCGACCTCTTGAAACACATCAATCTGGCTCAGCGCGTTCTGACCGTTCGTGGCATCAAGCACCAGCACCACATCGTGCGGTGCGGCTTCGTTCAGGCGGCCCAGAACGCGGCGGATTTTCGCCAGTTCGTCCATCAATTCGCGCTTGTTCTGGAGCCGCCCGGCGGTGTCGACCACTAGCGCGTCAATCCCGGTATCGGTTGCTTGCTTGACCGCATCAAACACGATGCTCGCCGGGTCGCCGCCTTCGGGTCCGCGCACAATGTCCACGCCCGCACGCCCGGCCCACGTCGCCAGCTGCCCGATGGCTGCGGCGCGGAACGTGTCTCCAGCGGCGAGGAGGACGCCGTAATCGTCCTCGGTAAACAGATGCGCGAGCTTGGCTATGGTGGTCGTCTTGCCAGAGCCATTGACGCCGATCACCAGGATGACTTGCGGGCGTGGGAAGGCAGTGATCTCAAGCGGTTTGGCGACCGGGCGCAGGATCTCTGCGATTTCCTCAGCGACCGCTTCCTTCAATTCGCGCTCGGTGATCTGCTCGCCAAAGCGCTTTTCTGACAGGCGCGTGCGGATGCGCCCTGCGGCTTTGGGACCGAGGTCTGAGACGATCAGCGCGTCTTCGATGTCATCAAGGGTCGCATCGGAGAGCTTTCCGCCAGAGAGGCCTGCGAGGTTTCCGGATAGGCGTTCTGAGGTCTTGCGAAAGCCGCCGAGCAGCTTGTCGCTCCAGCTGGCTTGCGCAGTGTTGGGTGTGTCGCTCAATGGAGCAGACCTTTCTCGAGAGTGGTGGGCGTGACGCTGGCGATGGTGCCCGGTGGCACTTCATCGGGCAGCGCGACCCGTGCATAATGCGGCGTGTAGCCGGTCTGGTCGCGTTCGGCGAGGACGCTGTGCGGCGCGCCGATCAGGCTGGTGAGCCATGCGGCGCGGCGCTTCGAGACCGCTTGGCGCAGATCAGCCGCGCGCGCCTTGATGACAGCGCGATCCAATTGCGGCATCCGCGCAGCAGGCGTGCCGGGGCGCGGGCTGTACGGGAAGATATGGCCGTGCACGACATCGAGCTCATGGATGATGGAGATGTTGTCGCCGTGGTGCGCATCGGTTTCGGTCGGGAAGCCCGCAATGAGGTCAGCGCCGATCGCGATGTCGGACCGCGCGGTTTTCAGGCGCTGCACAAGGTCTATCGCATCGCGGCGCAGATGCCGGCGCTTCATGCGCTTTAGAATGAGGTCAGCACCATGCTGCAGCGATAGGTGCAGGTGCGGCATGACGCGCGGTTCGTGGGCGATCAGATCGAACAGCAGCGGGTCAATCTCAACCCCATCGACCGAGGAAAGGCGCAGGCGGCCAAGTTGATGAAACTCATCTGTGATAGACCTAACCAGATCGCCCAAACGCGGCATGTTGGAAATATCATGTCCCCAACTGGTCAGATCGACACCCGTGAGCACAATTTCCTTAGCACCCAGATCGAGGTGATGCTCCACTTCGCGCAAGGCCTCTGCGATGCTCAAAGACCGGCTGACCCCGCGCCCCTGCGGGATGACGCAAAAGGTGCAGGCGTGGTCGCAACCATTTTGCACTCCGATAAAGGCGCGGGTGCGTGTGGGCGGGGGTGGTGCTTCGGCGACCGGTGCATTCCACGCGCGCGGATCGAGTTTGGCGGTGTTGGCGATAATCCCGTCAACCTCGGGCATCGCCGCAATCTGGTCGCGCTCAATATCAGCCGCGCACCCGGTCACGATCAAGCGCGCGTCAGGCCGCTCGCGGCGCGCGCGGCGGATTGCTTGCCGGGTCTGGCGCACCGCTTCGCTGGTCACCGCGCAGGAATTGACCACCACCACATCGCCCGCATCCGCGAGCATCGCCTTCATCCGCTCGCTCTCGGCGATGTTGAGGCGGCAGCCGAGCGAAATGACGTCGGGTGATGGGGTGGGGGAGGGCGTGCTCACGCGTAGTCCTCCCATGCGAAGTCGCCGCGAAAGGCTTCGGTTGCAGGGCCGGTCATGCGGATGGAGCCGCCCGCCTGCCATTCGATCACCAGATCACCGCCGGGCAGGCTTACGCGCACCGGGCTTTCCACCAGTCCGCGGCGGATCGCTGCGACGGCGGCCGCGCACGCTCCAGTCCCGCATGCGCGCGTAAGGCCAGCGCCGCGTTCCCACACCCTCAAGGTCAGGTGATCGGCGCTGGTCACGCTCGCGACATTGACGTTCACGCCTTCGGTGAAAAGCGGGTCGCGCTCAATCTGAGGCCCCAGCATGTCCAGCGCCACGGCCTGTGCATCGTGGACAAAGAACACCGCATGCGGGTTGCCGACATTCACCGCCATTGGCTGCTCAAGCACGCCATCGCCCCAGGCAACGGGCATCGTGCTGGTGTCCATCGGATAGGCCAAGGGGATTGCGTCCCAGTCGAAGCGGGGGTTGCCCATATCAACGCTTGCGCCGCCTTCGCTCGGCTCCAGCATGATTGGTCCGCCGCCGGTCTCAACGACAGCGCGCGCGCCATGCAGCAGAGCGACCGCGCGGCTGGCATTGCCGCACGCTTCCACTTCGCCGCCATTGCAATTGAAGATGCGCATCCGAAAGTCTGCCGCGGTGCTGGGTTCCAGCACGATCAATTGGTCGCACCCGATCCCCTCGCGCCGGTCCGCCAGCGCGCGAACACGCGCCGCGGCCAGTACGCCGGGCAGAGCATTGCGCCGCGCATCGAGCACGATGAAATCATTGCCAAGGCCGTGCATCTTGATGAAGGGAACGCGCATAACAGCGCCACGCATCTATGCCGCGCAGCTGCCCTCGTAAAGGGCTGCAAAGCCCACGCAATCGTCACAGGGGCGGGTCAAGGGCGCAAGCGCCGGTCGCCTTACTGCCCCGCGCGGCGCAAGAATTCGTGCGGATCGCTGATACGCGGCTTGGGCGCTGGGACTGCGTTGTCCTCTTTGGGGACCACTGTGACCGCCGAAAGACGCGGGCTGCTGTCGTTGAGCAGGCCTTGTTCGCGCAGCCGTTCACGCACGCGTTCAGCGGGTTCCGGGCGGCCATAGAGATAGCCTTGCCCCTTCAACTCGCCCATGCCTTGCAGGGCGGTGAGGATCTGTTCGTCCTCAATCCCTTCGCAGGTGATGGGCAGGTTGAGCCCGCGGCCCAGCGAGACAATCGCATCGACAAGCTGTGAATGGCCATCAACATTGTTGCTGAGCTCACTGATAAAGCTGCGGTCTATCTTGAGCCGGTCAAACGGCAGCGAGCGCAATTGATCGAGGCTTGAATAGCCGGTGCCAAAGTCATCGAGGCTGATCCGCACACCCTGATTGCGCAGTGAGGTGATCATGGAGCGCACCATACTGATATTTTCGTGAAGGCAGCTTTCCGTGATTTCAATATCGAGACGCTGCGGAGGGAAGTTGGACTGGACCAATCGCTTCAGCAGCTTTTGCGCAAACCACGGATCGCGCATTTGCACCGGTGAGATGTTGATCGAGAGGGTAAGCTCATCGTTCCATTCGCTCGCATCGGCAAAGGCGCGCGCCATTAGGAGGTCTGACAGCTCTGTAATGCAGCCAATCTCTTCAGCCACCGGGATGAACACTTCCGGGCTAACGAGGCCAAGGCTCGGTGATCTCCAGCGCGCGAGCATTTCAAAGCCGACGAGCCTGCCCGTCTCAACGTCAACCTGCTGCTCGTAGAAAGGTACAAACTCGCTGTTGGCAAGGCCGCGGCGAATGCCTGCTTCCAGCTCGTTGCGAAAGCGCAGTTCGTTTTCCATGCTTGGCTCGAACCAGAAAAAGCGATTTTTGCCCTGTTTTTTGGCCTGATACATCGCGATGTCGGCGTGGTGCATCAGCATTTCCGCATCGCCCAGCGCCGGGTTGAAACCGTGCTCGTCATGGTCGCTGGCGAGGCCAATGGACATGGTCAGTTCAACCGAGGTGAATTCAGCCTCGAATGTGGCGGCCATGGATTCGTACAGGCGGATCACAATGTCATCGACCCGCTCCGGCAAAGCGGGGTCATAGGCCATGGCAAAGGCAAATTCGTCGCCGCCCAGCCGCGCCAGCGCCGCTTCGGCAGGAAGCTCTGCTTTGACCCGTCGGGCGAATTCGCACAGCACTTTGTCGCCGCTGGAATGCCCTTGCATATCGTTGATCTGTTTGAAGTTATCAAGGTCAACCATGACATAGGCAATTGCCTGCGCGCGCTCATGCGCGGACAGGCGCAGCCTGTTGGTCGCGGCCAGCATGGACCGACGATTGAGGCACCCTGTCAGTGGATCGAGCTCGGACAATTCGCGCGCCTGGCGCTCTGCGCGTTGGCGGGTCTCGATCTCTTCGCGCAGCTGGCGATAGCGCCGCCACCCGAATATGACGAGGGCGATGTTGAGCAGGAAGATGCTGACAAGGATATTGTCTGGTGCCCTGCCATCATAGAGGGCGGAGCGCACAACATCCGGCAGCACTGCGCCGCCTGCGCCGACGAACATAATGATCGCCGCGACAGCAATGCCAAGAGCAACAAGGTCCCGCTCTGCAGGCCCATACTTGCTCTGTTCTTCCGGTTCCACCAAGGTTTCTCCATTCGCCAACAAGTGACGCATCCTCGCTTGTTGCAAAGTTCAGCAACAGATGAGGCAAAGTGCTGAAAATCGAGTTAATTGTATTGCGCAGTACAAAAGGCGGGCATGTCTTGTAGCCGCGCAATCAACGTATTAGGCGCGACAGGCAGATAGAGGAGCCCCCGCCGCCATGAGCGAACCCGACAAAGCCTATTGGCTGATGAAGTCCGAACCGTTCAAATACGGTTGGGATGATCTTGTCGCCGAGGAAGAGGGCGTGTGGGATGGTGTGCGCAATCATCTGGCCAAGAACAATCTTCAGGCGATGAAAGTGGGCGATGAGGCGTTTTTCTACCACTCGCGAGAGGGGCTGGAGATCGTTGGGATTGCGCAGATCACGGTCGACGGCATCCTCGACCCGACAGACGAAACCGGCAAGTGGGCCGCGGTGAAGATCAAGCCCAAGCGCAAGTTTAATAACCCCGTGACGCTAAAACAGATCAAGGCCGAGCCCAAGCTGGCTGAGTGCGAATTGGTGCGTCTGTCGCGGTTGTCCGTCGCCAAGATCACGCCTGAGGAATGGGATGTGATCTGCGCGATGTCGGAAGGGTAGCGGCTGGGTTAAGTCTGCGCCTTTGCGCGAAGCCCGCTGATTGTCGCTCCGCTCGCAGCGAGCTGCTCAACCTCGATCACCATGTGGATCAGGCGTAGGCCGGTGCGGTTGCCTGCTTCGAACAGGGCAGCGTGGAACTGCTCTGTCGTCTGGGCGCGGGCGCTCCATGCGCCATAGGCCGCGCCGAGCGCTGCGAAATCGGGGTTGGCGAGCTTCGTTGCTGAGACGCGGCCCGGATATTCGCGCTCCTGATGCATGCGGATCGTGCCGTAAGCGCCATTGTCGACGACCAGCACGATCATGTTTGCCCCGTGCTGCGCGGCGGTGGCGAGTTCCTGCCCGTTCATCAGAAAATCGCCATCGCCCGCGACCGCGCATACGGTCCGGTCAGGATAGCGCAGCGCGGCGGCGATTGCAGCGGGGACGCCATAGCCCATTGCTCCGGCGGTTGGCGCAAGCTGGCTGGGGTATCCCGCATAGCGCCAATAGCGGTGCCACCACCCGGCAAAATTGCCCGCGCCATTGGTGATGATGGTGTCCGCAGGCAGCGCCTCGCGCATGAAGCCCACGCAGGCCGCCATATCGAGCGCGGGAGCATCATCACGCATGACAGGCGTCGCCCAGTCGCGCCATTCGCGGTTCGCCTCGGCCCCCGCATCGAAAGGGATGATCGCGTCATCTTCCCACAAAGCGGCGGCCTCAGCGAATTCATCGACCGCGCAGGCGAGTGCGAGCTCGGTGCGATAGACGCGGCCCAGCTCTTCGGGGTTGGGGTGGACATGGATCAGCAATTGGCCGGGATGCTCAGGCACGGGCACAGCGTAGCCATCGGTGGTCGCCTCTCCCAGCCGCGCGCCGACAGTCAGGATCAGATCAGCCGACTTGACCCGCTCGACCAGAGCCGGGTTGGGGCCATAGCCCAGATTGCCGGCATAGACGCTGCTGTCAGGCGAGATCGCGTCCTGGCGCCGGAACGCGGTCGCAACCGGCAGGCCGATGCGCTCGGCAAAGCTCTGGAAGTGATCGCGCGCTTTTGCGTTCCAGCCCGCGCCGCCAATGATCGCCACCGGGCTCGCCGCATCAGCGATCAGCGCGACCATGGCCTGCATTGCGTCGGGGCACACGGCCTGCGCGGGCCGGGCGACGCGCGGTCGCGCGGCGAGGGAGGCGGGCACCGCATCGCACAGCATGTCTTCCGGCAGAGCGAGCACAACCGGGCCGGGCCGCCCGCCCACGGCGACGGAATAGGCGCGGGCGATGTATTCAGGGATCCGCGCGGCATCATCAATGCGCGCCGCCCATTTTGAAATCGGGCCAAAAAAGGCCGCGAAGTCGACCTCTTGAAAGCCCTCACGGTCGCGCATCGGCCGCGCCACATCGCCGACGAACAGGATCATCGGCTGCGAATCCTGATGCGCGACATGCACCCCGATGCTGGCATTGGTCGCGCCGGGGCCACGCGTGACAAAGGCGATGCCGGGCCGCAGCGTGTCCGCCGCACTCATCGCGCCATCCGCGCAGGCCATAAACGCCGCGCCGCCTTCCTGCCGACAGGTGACAACATCGATCCCGGCGCGCTCATGCAGCGCATCAAGCACCGCTAGAAAGCTCTCTCCGGGCACTGTGAAAATGCGGTCTGTGCCTTGTTCGCTCAGGCATTCCACCAGCAGTTCAGCTGCACTTTTTGTTGGCTGCGTCATTGCGCGTTCTCTCCCATCCGCCTGCGCCTCTAGACGGGCGCGCACGGCGAGACAATCGCGTCAATGGCGTCAGTCTTTTCGAGGGTGCGCTGACTAACTGTCCCGCCTTGCGACAGAGCGGCGGGGCGCGCTCGCGCCAAAGGTTAAGAAAGTGTAAACGGCGCAGCTATGAGCAAGACAGCCAGCCTTTCCAGTGACCTTATTGTCCGCCCGCATGAGCGCGCCGCGCTTCCGTCAGACAATGATAATGGCACGCGCGCGCGTCGCCGTGGACCGGGCCGCGGCTTGGTGCTGACCGATGAGAGCGCGCAGCATCCGTTCCGCGCGCATTTGCCGCCACATGTGCGCGCCGATCTGCATGATATTCCCGCCGAAAGCCTGTGGCGGTTAACGGCAGAGGACGCGCGCGGCTTTGCGAGCGTCTACCTCGCGACGACGGCAGCGATCCTCGCGTTCATTATCTGATCCTGCGCGCCGGCAAATTGGGCGGCGTTTGATCAGACCGGCTCAACCGATCGTTTTGCCTCGCGGGCGGCCTTTTCCGCCTGATACAGCAGCCATGCAAGATAGGCTGAAATCACCGTCATTGCCCCGGCGAGCAGCAATTGATCGACCACAGCAAGGCCCACAAAGGTCAAACCGATCGCTAGCAGTGACCCGCAAATCATTCCGGCTGAATTGACGAAATTGTTGGCAGCGATTGTCCGCGATGCCGCATCGTCTGCGCAGCGCGTGGTGAGGAAGGCATAGAGCGGGACAACGAAAAACCCGCCCGCAGTCGAGATACCCAGCAAGGTAAGCGACAAGGGGATGGCCAGCGGTTCAAGGATCCAGGCCTGCACTGGCAAGAGCTCACCCGATTCATTGGGTATCCACGCCTTAGCGATCACATAAAAGGCGACCAGAAAGCCGCCCATGATAACCACTGAGGCAGGTGCATAACGGGCGGAAACCTCGCCTTTCAAAAGCGCGTTGATCCCCAGCGATCCAATCGCAATCCCGACCGAGAAAATCACCAGAAACAGGCTTGCGACCTCCTTGCTGGCGAGCAGCTGGTTCTTGGCGAGCGGAGGAAACTGGATGAACAGCACAGCGCCGATGGTCCAGAAAAAGCTGATCGCAACGATGCTCAGCCAGATTTCGCGATTGGCAGTCGTGTCGCGCACAAGCTTATAGGTCATCACCAATTGATCGGCGAGCGCGACAAACGGATAGCCCGCCCAGCGCAGCGCCCGGTTGGGCACTTTGGCAGAATAGGGTTCAAGCAGCGGAAAGTGCATCTCATAATCGCTTTGCGGCGGAGCATCGGGCACATAGCGGGAGACGAAATATCCGACAAAAGACGTCAGGACGATGATCACCATCGCCACTTCAACCGAGATAAACCCGGCCAACGTCGTGCCGCTTAGGATCGCAATGTATGTGCTTGCCTCGATCAAGCCGGTGCCGGGCAAAACCTCTTCGGATTTGAGATGCTGGGGCAGGATAGAATACTTGATCGGCGCCAAAAAGGTCGATTGGGCCGCGGCAAGGAACACTACAAAAAGCAGCAATGGGATGGCGACGGTGTGCACCATGATCCCCTGCCAGGCCATAAACAGCCCGATCGCGCCCAAGGAAGCCCAGCCAATCTCGCACAGTTTCACGATGCGGATAATGCGCGCCTTGTCGTTGGTATCGGCAAGCTGCCCGGCAAGCGCTGACAGCAGCACAAAGGGCGCGATGAAAATCACCGAGGCAATACCGCTGAACAGCGCCTCTTGCCGCTCATCATTGTAGACTGAATAGACAACGAACAGGACCAGCGCGGTCTTGAAGACATTATCGTTGAACGCGTTGAAAAACTGCGTGACCGCGAGCGGCAAAAAGCGCTTTTGGCGCAGGAGATCGGTCGAAGTGGTCATAGCTGACGAAATGCGGGAGCGTGCCCCGAAGCGCCCCACATAGCGAACAGCCTAACTCACACAAGTTAATCCTTGCGCATCTTTTGCGAAGCCGCTGGGCACGCTAGGGGCGTGATCGACCATGCTGACTTTGCCTAACATCCTGACGATGAGCCGTATCCTTGCGCTGCCGCTGCTGGGGTTTTTTCTGTGGTGGCCGCATTGGGCACTTGGCTATGCGATCGGCTTTGCGCTGTATTGCCTGATCGCGATTACCGATTTCTTCGACGGCTATCTCGCCCGCGCGCAAGGCACTGTATCAAAGCTTGGCATCTTTCTGGACCCCATTGCAGACAAGATCATGGTGGCGACAGTTATTCTGGTGCTGACCGCGCAAGGCTATTTGCGCGGGCCTTATGTTGGGGACTTCCATGTGATCGCCGGTCTGATCATCCTGATCCGCGAGATTGCGGTGAGCGGCCTGCGCGAATTTCTCGGCGGAATTCAGGTTTCTGTGCCTGTTTCAAAGCTCGCCAAGTGGAAGACGGCGTTCCAGCTGATCGCGCTGGGTGCGCTGATCGGGGGCGGGGCGCTGCATGGCCAGCCGTGTCAGGAGCTTGGCAACAGCTGCAAGACAGTCGCGGAAAGCTGGGCGCATGTGATCGGTCTAACGACTCTGTGGACCGCCGCCGCGCTGACCTGCATCACCGGTTGGGATTATCTGCGCGTGGGCCTCAAACACATGGATTAGAATCGCCATTGATCGGTTGAGACATGCAACCGTTGCAACGCTTCATCGCAGTTTGTAAACTTTTTACCCATGCAAAGCGTCGTTTCGGTGATGCTGTTAATCTGAGCGACAGGACGCGCTGGCAGGTCTCGCTTCAACGCGGTGGCAACCCTTTTCCCCTAAACCCCCAAAAAAAAGCGCCGCAAATAACGATGAGGAGTCGTAGATGATGATCGATCTTAAGAGCCGTGTGGCGATCAGCGCTGCGCTGATTGCGCTTGTATCGCCCGCCGCACTGGTCGCCCAAAACAGTGACATGCAGCCCGTGCGTGTATCCGATGCCATGAAGCAGATGGAACAGCGCGGTGAGCCGATTACGGTGACGGGTGATATCCCCACCGATCTGGAAGGCCTGCCTCAGGGACCCGACGTGGAAGGCTTCGTGTCCGCACGTCAGGGCCAGCGGGTTCAAGTGACTCAAGTGGGCGGCCAGCAGACCATCGTGGCGGTCGGCCCCGCGACTGAGATCAAAGCATCCGGCGGCTTTCTGGGACTGGCGCGTGATGCTCTGACCGCTGATCAACTGGTCAATGGTATTCCGGTCAAGATTGAGACGGTTGAATGGAACAACCGCCTGATCGCCACCGAAGTGCGGATGAAGGCCAAAGACCTCAAAACCGCCCGGATGATCCAGACCGGCACCGATCAGCGCTTTGGCATGAACGAGGCAGGCATCGCCAAGAATGAAGCCGCCACTGAGGCCCTGCGTGGGCGCTTTGGCGATATCGACAAGTACAACCTTGCCGCGACGACTAATGTCTATTTCGACACAGGCAAATACTCGCTGTCGCCCGAAGCGCGCAGCACGCTGTGCGCGGCTGCACAGCAGGCGCAGGCGAATGAGAACGCGCTCATTCTTGTGGTTGGCTACACCGATTCAACCGGCAGCTATGAGATCAATCAGGAGCTCAGCGAAAAGCGTGCCGGGCGGGTGACGAACTTCCTTCAGCAGCAGTGCGGCTGGAAGCCTTATCGCATGCTCACCCCCACCGGCATGGCAACCGCTGACCCGGCGGCAGACAACGCGACACCCGAAGGCAAAGCGCAAAATCGCCGCGTGGCTGTGAACGTGCTGGTGAGCAAGAGCCTCGACGGGCTGTAAGATCCGCTCTCTGAGTGAGAGAAGATGAGAATTGGGGAAGTGGGCCGCGGGTCCACTTCCCGAAGCCTCCGAAGTGGCTCTGGTTGGTGGGCTGGGAGTGGTGGCTTGGATATTGCCACCCGGCCCCCTTATCCCCTAGGCCCGGCTGATGCTGGACCTGTTTGCTGATCGGCGATTAAACACGGAGCAATCACGCTACTTCGATATGTGGCGCGGGGCATCGGCAATTGCCGTTCTGGTTGGCCACACTGTCCCGCTTTACTATGCGAACAACCGGCTCTTCCCTGCCTTTGCCGGGGCGGCGGTGATGGCGTTTTTCGCGCTGAGCGGGTTCTTCATTCACAAGTCGCTCGCCAAGGGCACGCGTGAAGGGCGGCTTGATTGGAAGAACTATTCGATCTCGCGCATCAACCGCATTGTGCCCACATTCCTGTTTGCGCTGTTTGTCACATGGGCCTGCTGGGCAATCGCTCCTTTGGTGTTCCAGTGAGGCACACGCGCCTATGTCACTCCCACGGTGCGGGAGGCGATTTCGCTTGAGGGGTTTGCGCGCACCGCCTTTTTCCTCAACGGTCTGCTTGGACCCACGGTCTCTGCGAATGGCCCGCTATGGTCGCTCGCCTATGAGGTGTGGTTCTACATCGGGGCAGCGCTGCTGTTTTTGGGGCTGACGGGCAAGCGCCTCGCATGGCTGGGCCTCGCGCTGTATCCGGTTTTCGTCATCGCTGATCCTTGGTTCGCGGTCTGGGGCGCATGCTGGCTGGGCGGTGCTGCGGTTTCGGTCTTGCACGCCTCTGGTCGACTTGGCTGGGCGCGGCGCAGATGGATGGTGGCGGCGTTGCTGCTTCCGGCCGCAGGGCTTGCCGCCATCATGCTAAGCCCGCCCAATCTGGTGTTCTGGACGACGCGCCTGTTTCAAGTGCTGTTTTGCGCGTGGTTCATCCTCCACATGGCGCAGGCCCTGAATGAGGAGCGGCTGGTGTCGATCAAGTCGATCGTCGCAACCGCGGGGTTTTCCTACACTCTCTATGTCGTCCACTTTCCGATGCTGCTGGTCGCTTACGGCATCAGCGAGGCGAAGATTGCTGCCCCGATTGCGGCCATCACGATCCTGCTGTTCGCCGCACTGACCGGTCGCTGGATCGAATCGATTGCGCTTATTCGGCGCCCTGCCAAGCCGGTCGCTGCACCGCCCAAGCCTGAGCCCGCTGAATAGCCGGTCCAGCGGGCCAGCACCGCACGTCTCAACCCGCCCGCAATTCCTCTGCGAGCAATTTGAAGTCTGCCTCACGCGGGGAATTCTTGCGCCAGGCAAGCACGATTTCGCGTTTGGCGGTTCCGCTCTCGACCGGGCGAGCGACGACTTGCGTGCCGTTCAGGATGCCCGCCTCTACCGCCATTTCCGGCAGCATGGTGAGGCCCAGCGCACCGTCCACCATCTGCACCAGCGTGTGCAGGCTTGTGCCGATCATGCTGGCGCTCGCGCGCAGTTCGGCGCGGTTGCACGCGGCAAGCGCATGGTCGCGCAGGCAATGCCCGTCTTCGAGCAGCATCAGCCGCCCCTGATCGATCATGTCCGGCGGGATCGTGGCGGGCGGATCGCGCGGGTCATCCTTGGGAAAGGCGACAAACAGGCGATCATCCGCGATATGCTCAATCTCTGCATCGCCCGTGTCAAACGGCAGCGCCAGCAGCACACAATCGCAGCGCCCATGCTGGAGCGATTCCATCGCATCCGCGCTTGTCTCTTCGCGCAGCATCAAGGACAGGTCCGGGCGCTCCTGCTTGAGGCGCGGCAACAGGCGCGGCAGTACGAACGGGGCGATGGTCGGGATCACGCTCATGCGCAACTGCCCTGAAAGCGGCTTTCCCGCCGCTTGCACCAGATCAGAAAGCTCCTCCGCCTCGCGCAGCAAGCGGTTCGCTTTGGCCACCACCGCATCACCCAGCGAGGTAAAGCGCACCACCCGGCGCGATCGCTCAACCAGCGTCACCCCAAGCAGCGATTCCAGCTCTCGTATCCCCGCTGATAGTGTCGACTGCGAGACAAAGGAGGCATCCGCCGCGCGCCCGAAATGCTTATGCTCGTTCAGCGCGACGAGATATTGCAATTGCTTGATGGTGGGGAGGTAGGTGCTCAATCCACGCTACTCCGCCGCCAGCGCGTCTTCCATGCCTGATTGCATATCGTCGATATGCGCCATGGCGAGCTTTCCGTTCTGCACGGCGAAGGCCATGCGCCCTTCGACCAGTTCCAGAGCATCGCGGCCAAACACTTCGTAGCGCCAGCCCTTGAGCACTTTGAGATCGCGCATACCGGCGGCGAGCGCTTCCATCTCATCTGCGCGGGTCAGCAGCCGGGCCGCCACGTCAATTTCGCGCGCGCGGATTTTGAGCAGGAGTTTGAGCAAGTCCGCCACCAAGGCGCCTTCCTTGCCCAGCGGCGCGCCGCGCTTCATCTTTTCGGGCATTTCGGATTTGGGCAGCGGATCCGCCTCAGCCACGATCCGCATCATCCGCTTGCCGATATCATTGTCCTTCCACGCGGACGAAAGCCCGCGCACCTTGGCGAGATCGGCCTGTTTTTTGGGCGGGTGGCTGGCGATATCGGCGAGCGTTTCATCGCGCATGATCCGGCCGCGCGGGATGTTCTTGTGCTGCGCCTCACCCTCGCGCCACGCCGCCAGAGCCTTGAGCCGACCCAGCACTTGCGCGTTGCGTCCCGGAGAGCGGATGCGCTTCCACGACGTATCGGGATTAACCAGATAGTTGGAGGCATCCGCGAGCTTTTCCATCTCCGCATCCAGCCACGCGCCGCGGCCCGTCTTGATCAGCTTTTTCAGGATCTTGGGAAAGATATCGGAAAGATGCGTCACATCGCCAATCGCGTACTCGATCTGGCGATCAGTCAGCGGGCGGCGGCTCCAATCGGTAAAGCGGGCGCCCTTATCAACTGTGATGCCCAGCCACGTTTCAACCAGATTGGCATAGCCGATCTGTTCGGACTGGCTGATAGCCATCATCGCGATTTGCGTGTCAAAGATGGGGAAGGGCGTTTTGCCGGTCATATTGACGATGATCTCAACGTCCTGACCACCGGCGTGGAAGACTTTGAGCACATCTTCATTCTCGCACATCAGATCGAGCAGCGGGGCCATATCGAGCCCGTCTGCTAGCGGATCGATTGCGGCGGCTTCTTCGGTGTTGGCGATCTGCACCAGGCACAACTCAGGCCAATAGGTGTTTTCGCGCATGAATTCGGTGTCGACCGTGATGAATTCGGACTTTGCGAGCCGCTCACACAGGGCGGTGAGGTCTTCGGTCTTGGTAATCAGATCGTGGATTTTCATAACGTGCTTTTCATGTCTTGAGCGGAGTGCCGCTCTCGGGTTGCCTCCCAGCGGCGCGGGTCCCTTGACAAAGCGAATGCGTTGCCCTGTTAGCGCGCCATGCCAGCGGCGGGATTACCCCCTTCCGCGTGCGCCGTGCCCTTTGGGCCATACCCTCGAACAGGACAAGAGTTTAGATGCACCTCTACCGTAGTCACACTTGTGCCCAGCTTTCCGCCGCAAATGTCGGTGAGACCGTCCGCCTGTCCGGCTGGATGCATCGCAAGCGCGATCATGGCGGGGTGTTGTTTATCGATTTGCGCGATCATTACGGGATCACGCAGATTGTCGCTGATGAGGATTCGCCCGCGCTGCCCGTGCTTGAAAAGCTGCGGCCTGAAAGCGTGGTCACGATTGATGGCGAAGTAAAGGCGCGCACGCCTGAGACAGTGAACAGCGATCTGCCGACGGGCGCGATTGAGGTGTTTGCGCGCGGCATCACGGTGCAAAGCGCCGCTGAAGAGCTGCCCATGCCCGTGGCGGGCGAGCAGGAATACCCGGAGGACATTCGCCTCAAATACCGCTTCCTCGATCTGCGGCGCGAGACGCTGCACGCCAATCTGATGACCCGCACCAAGATCGTCACCGATATTCGTGCGCGGATGAGCGAGGCGGGCTTTAACGAGTTTTCGACTCCGATCCTGACCGCCTCCAGCCCCGAAGGCGCGCGCGATTTCCTCGTGCCCAGCCGGCTGCATGCAGGCCAGTTCTACGCACTTCCCCAGGCTCCGCAGCAATACAAGCAGCTGCTGATGGTTGCAGGTTTTGATCGGTATTTTCAGATCGCGCCGTGCTTTCGCGATGAAGACCCGCGCGCAGACCGCTTGCCGGGCGAGTTCTACCAGCTTGACCTTGAAATGAGCTTTGTCACGCAAGAGGAAGTCTGGGAAACGATGGAGCCGGTGATGGCGGGCGTGTTTGAGGCGTTTGCGAACGGTAAGCCTGTCACGCCCTCAGGCAGCTTCCTGCGCATCCCGCACGCTGAAGCGATGCTGAAATACGGCACGGACAAGCCCGATCTGCGCAACCCGCTGATCATCTCGGACGTGACCGGCCACTTTGAGCAATCAGGCTTTGGCCTGTTTGAAAAGATCGTGGGCGGGGGCGGGGTGGTCCGCGTGATCCCAGCGCCTGGCACCAATGAGAAGAGCCGCAAGTTCTTCGATGACATGAACAATTGGGCGCGCAAGGAAGGCTTCGCTGGCCTCGGCTATGTCACCCGCAAGGGCGGCGAATTTGGCGGACCGATTGCGAAGAACCATGGCCCAGAGCGCATGGCTGAGCTGTATGCTGAGCTTGGGCTGGGTGAGAATGACGGGCTGTTTTTTGCTGCGGGCAAGGAAGCGGATGCGGCCAAGCTGGCGGGTGCGGCGCGGATCGAAGTGGGCGAGCAATTGGGCCTGATTGACGAAGATCGCTTTGAGCTCGCATGGATCATCGACTTCCCGTTCTACGAATATGACGAGGACGCGAAGAAGGTCGATTTCAGCCACAACCCGTTCTCCATGCCGCAGGGCGAGTTGGAGGCGCTGGAAAGCCAAGACCCGCTGACCATCAACGCCTATCAATATGATCTTGTGTGCAACGGCTTTGAGATCGCCTCAGGCTCAATCCGGAACCACAAGCCGGAAACGATGGTGAAGGCGTTCGAAATTGTCGGGCTCAGCAAGCAGGACGTGGAAGACCGCTTTGGCGGCCTCTACCGCGCGTTCCAATATGGCGCGCCGCCGCACGGCGGAATGGCCGCGGGCGTGGACCGGATTGTGATGCTGCTGTGCGGGGCGAAGAACCTGCGCGAAGTCACGCTGTTCCCAATGAACCAGAAAGCGGAAGACCTGCTGATGGGGGCTCCCAGCGGCCCGGAACCGGCCCAATTGCGCGAACTGCATCTGCGCGTGGTCGAGCCACCGAAGAAGCCGGAAGGCTGAACCCCGAAATCTTGGCGCGCTCGTGCCTGTTCAGTTTTCGCTCAGCGGAGGCGCGCAAATGTCGCGTCGGGCAAACCTGAGGGGGCATCTTGATCGCATGAAAAAGGCAATGACATCACTGGGCATCGCTGTGGCGGGCGTTCTGATGAGCGGCGCCGCGCAGGCGGAGACCTTGCGCGTTGAGGCTGTATACGCGGCTCAGATCGACCTACCGCCGGGCATTGAGACCATCAAAACTGAGCGGTTCGGCGGTGATCTGGGCGAGGACGCTGCGATTGCGATCACTGAACGGCTGAGCAGCATCACCCTTGATCTGAGCGCGATGGACCTTGAGCCGACACGCTGGTTTCGCGTGGTGTCTGAAGGCTCCGCGCTCGCAGGGGATCGGATCTTTCTGGGCGGGCGTCTTGGCGGGCGGGGGCCAGCGCGCGCGGTCCGCAACCCGCGTGCCCCCGATGCGATCCTGCGCGGCAGTGTGAAAAGCGAACTGATTGAGCGCCGGATAAAGCCTCGCATCGAGAAAGAGTGCGTGAAGCGCGACGACGATAAAAAGTGCGTGGAGCGCAAGGAAATCCGAATTCCATGCTGGCAAGTCACGGCCGAGATATCTCCGCGGATCATCTTGCAGGATCGCGGCGGCCTGGTGCTTCACACAATCAGCCAGCCGCGCGCCAAAACGGCGCGCTATTGCGAGGATCAGGATGTGGTCTCTTCGCTCGACATGTTCGACGCGTTGATCGATGACCTCGCCGCGCAATGGCGCTTTGCGCTAGCGCCGGTGATACAGACTGATAACATCCGGATCATGGAAAGCCGCAAGGATCTGGCCAAACAGGATCGCCGGGCGTTTCGCGATGCAGTTAAGCTCACCAACACCGATCCGCTTGCCGCGTGCGACGCGTTCCGGCGGCTTGAAGCGACAAATCCGGCGCATGTCTCGGTGCTTTATAACATCGGGCTGTGCCATGAGGCGGCGGGCGAGCTGGAGGCCGCGCGCGATTATTACAGCCGAGCGCTGTCGCAAGACCCGGGGCGCGAATACCCCAGCGGTGGGATCGAGCGCATTTCAGAACGCGAACGCGCCGCGGTTCAAATCGCGGCGAGATTTGCACCCGCAAGCTGACCGCCCCCACCGCGCCCCACCAAACCGGCTCAACCAAAATTATGTGCATGGCTTGCAATAGAGTGCGCCGCGCATAGCTATGCTCTTGCCAGCCCTTGCACCGTTCATTAGGGCGAAAGGCAATCCAACACCCGCAAAATGAGGGATACACATGAGCGATACTGCCGACCGCGTGCAGAAAATTGTAGTCGAACATCTTGGCGTCGAAGGCGACAAGGTTACTCAAGACGCCAGCTTCATCGACGATCTGGGCGCAGACAGCCTCGACATTGTAGAGCTTGTCATGGCGTTTGAAGAAGAATTCGGCGTCGAAATCCCCGATGATGCGGCGGAAAAGATCACCACCGTTGGTGATGCGACCAAATACATCGAAGAGCACAAGGGCTAATTCCCTGCGGCTTGGTCCCAGTGGTTCAACTCTGGTGGCCAAACCCCTCAGCATTGCCGCTTTGGCAGGCGATTGACTGATCCACAGGCCCGGGCCCGTTTAAGGGTTTTCGGGCCTGTTGTGTTTTTACGTTTCGGAGAGAGAGATGCGCCGCGTCGTTGTTACTGGTCTTGGCCTTGTTACCCCGCTTGGGGGCGATGTCGAAACCTCGTGGAAAAACCTTATCGCTGGGGAAAGCGGCGCGGGCCAAATCACGAGTTTCGATGCATCGAACCAGAAATGCACCATTGCTTGCGAAGTAAAGGACAAGGATCACCCATGGGGCTTTGACGCGGACAAGCGTGTCGATGGCAAAATCCAGCGACAGGTCGATCCGTTCATCGTCTTTGGCATTGATGCGGCCGGGCAGGCGCTCGAAGACGCAGGCCTCACAGACATGACCGACGTCGAAAAGCAGCGCACGGGCTGCTCCATCGGCGCAGGCATTGGCGGGCTGCCGGGGATCGAGAAAGAATCGGTCAATCTGCATGAGCGCGGGCCGGGCCGGGTCAGCCCACACTTTGTGCACGGCCGCCTGATCAATCTGGTTACCGGGCAAGTGCAGATCAAATACGGCTTTATGGGGCCGAACCATGCCGTGGTGACCGCGTGCTCCACCGGCGCGCATTCCATCGGCGATGCCGCGCGCATGATCGCGATGGATGATGCCGATGTGATGCTGGCAGGCGGAGCGGAGAGCACGGTCAACCCGCTCGGCATTGCAGGCTTTGCACAGGCGCGCGCGCTCAACACCAGCTTTAACGACCGCCCGATCGAAGCCAGCCGCCCCTATGACAAAGCGCGCGAGGGCTTTGTGATGGGTGAGGGCGCCGGTGTCGTCGTGCTGGAAGAATATGAGCGCGCGAAAGCCCGCGGTGCGACGATCTATGCCGAAGTGACCGGCTATGGCCTTTCTGGTGATGCGTACCACGTCACTGCCCCGCACCCTGAGGGCAAAGGCGCAGAGCTCGCCATGCGCATGGCTTTGAAGAAGGCCGGGCTGGGACCGGGCGATATCGACTATGTAAACGCTCACGGCACCTCGACCATGGCCGACACGATTGAACTGGCCGCGGTGAAGCGCGTGCTGGGCGACGATCTTAGCGGCGCATCGATGAGCTCGACCAAGAGCGCGATTGGCCATTTGCTCGGCGGAGCCGGCGCGGTGGAGGCGGTGTTCTGCATCCTCGCCATGCGCGACGGGATCGTGCCGCCGACGCTCAACCTGCACGATCCCGATGACGGGACCGAAGGCATAGACCTGGTCCCGCTCACCGCGCGCAAGCGTGAGGTGAAGGCCGTGCTCAACAACAGCTTTGGCTTTGGCGGCACAAACGCCTCGATCATCATGCAACAGGTTGAGGGCTAAGGTGATGCGGCGGCTCGGGCTCATTCTCGGGCTCGTCTTAGTGACCCTTGGCGCAGGTGTTCTGCTGTTCGGCAATCAAGTGCTGGGCAGCGCCAGCATTGAGGAAGAGACGCCGTTTATCATCCCCGCCGGCTCCTCGCTGAGCGCGGTGGCGGGCAAGCTGGAGCGTGAGGGGTTGATCACCAGCGCTGATGGCTTTTTGATGCGCGCGCGGCTGTTTGGCTCGGCTGATCCGATCCAGGCGGGCGAATTCGCGCTGAAACCCGGTATGAGCCAGAGCAACATTCTTTCCGCATTCCAGTCGGGCGATGTCATTCGCCGGTTTGTCACCATCCCCGAAGGCATGCCCTCGATCATGGTGCACGAGCGGCTGATGGCGGAGGAATTGCTGACTGGAGAAATTCCGGTGCCGCCCGAAGGCTCAATCCTGCCAGACACGTACAGTTTTGAACGCGGCCAGTCGCGCGCCAAACTGGTGGAGCAGATGCAAGGCGCGATGGACCTCTACCTCGCGGAGGCATGGGCCAAGCGCGCGCCTGATATTGCGATCGAGACGATCCGCGAGGCGCTGATCCTTGCGGCGATTGTCGAGAAAGAGACCGGGAAACCCGAAGAGCGCCGTATGGTGGCGGGGCTTTATTCGAACCGGGTAAAGACCGGAATGCTGCTGCAGGCCGACCCGACGATCATTTACCCGATCACCAAGGGCAAACCGCTGGGCCGCCGCATCCGCCAGTCAGAGATCGCCGCGATCAATGGTTACAACACCTACACCCGTGTCGGCCTGCCCGAGGGCCCGATCACCAATCCAGGGCGCGAAAGCATCGCAGCCGTGCTTGACCCCGAGGCGACCAGCGCGCTGTTCATGGTCGCCGATGGCACGGGCGGGCATCTGTTTGCGGACACGCTTGCGGAGCACAACGCCAATGTCGAAAAGTGGTATCAACTGCGCCGCGAGCGTGGAGAAATGGAATAAAGATGGGGGTTTTGGGGATGAACCTTCTTCGGCATTCGCCGCGACGGTCCTCGGCGCTTGAAACAAAGACGCGCCGCGAGCGTGGAGAAATGGAATAAAGATGGGGGTTTTGGGGATGAACCTTCTTCGGCATTCGCCGCGACGGTCCTCGGCGCTTGAAACAAAGACGCGCCGCGAGCGTGGAGAAATGAAA
>JBCBZR010000006.1:0-270062 GCA_039815245.1 Pseudomonadota bacterium
CTTTCTCTTTCCACCTGCCTTGCTGCCTGTTTGCCGGCAAGCATTTCCACCTGTGTGTCTACCCCCGTCCCAAACCCTTTCTCCAAACCAGTTCGACCACTCCACTCTGATGGCACCGCACCTGGATCACGGTCCCGTACAGGATGTAGTCGATGTCCTTCGGATCCAGCTCCGGATTCCGATTGAGCAGCCCCAGCACGCGCCGCCCCTTGGAGAGCCGGTTGGTTGCCTCGGCCCTCGCGGCCTAGAAGTTCACCTGCGCTGTCACGAAGAACCGGCGCGGGTCTCCGTAAAAGCCGGTCAGCGTGCCTTCGAGGCCGAGCGTCGGCACAAAAGGCGTGCCCGGCGGTGTGCCGCCCGCGACGAAGTTGTAGCCCGCCACGATGTATTCTTTGTCGAACAGGTTCTTCACATGGCCGCCGATGGAAAACAGGCCGCTGTCCGTGGTGTAAACGATGCTTGCATCGACCAGCACAAAGCCATCCTGGTCAAGGAAGGGGTTGGGCGTTTCAAACTGGCTCGCATCGCTGCGCAGGCTGGCAAGGCCGATGAAATCGACCATGCCCTCCGCCATCGGAACTCCCAGATTAAAGCCCATATGGCCGGTGATGTCGGGCGTATTCTGGAAAACGCGCTGGTCAGCCACATCCACGCCGAACGCGTCGATGAACTCGTTGAACTGCGCATCGAGATAGCCCAGCGACCAATTGATGCTGAAGCGGCTGCCTTCGCCAAGGAAGTCCTCACCCACCAGCGCGTTGCCTTCAAATTCAAAGCCGTTGACGTCGGCTGAGGCCGCGTTTGAGGTAATGCCCGCAAAGCTATCGCTGACCCCGTCGCCATCGGTGTCGACGCCAACCGAGCCGGGGATTTGCACGTCGCTGTATTGGCCAAGGAACACCGCCATCGCGATGTTCAAGCGGTTGTTGAGCAGCGATGCCTTGTAACCCAGCTCAAAGCTGTCGACCGTTTCCGGGCCGAAGCGCAGGAATTCGAACTGATCATCGAAGTCCACATCGCCATCGCCATCCAGATCGGGCGCAGCGCTGGTCTGGCCGCGCGGGTCGAAACCGCCGCCTTTGAAGCCTTGCGAGTAGGTGAAGTAGATGTTGTGATCAGGCGTCGGCTGCCAGCTGATCGAAGCGCGCGGGTTGAAGTCCTCAAACGTTTCGCCGCCTTCAAAGTCGCTCGTCGTAGCAATCGCGATTGCCGGGCTGTTGGGGATGAACAGGTCCGAAAACCCGCCGATAAAGGTGGTGCGCAGCACGCGGCTTTCACGCCGGTCATTGGTGTAGCGCCCGCCTAGCGAGATGCTGATAGTGTCGGTTAGATCATAGGTGAAATCGCCAAAGACGGACCATGTCTCGGTGTTCACATCGCCCAGCGTCTGCGCGTTTAGGCCGGGCAGGCTGATCAGATCGCCGGTGTTTGCCAGCAGCACATCAAACGCGGTGAAAGCATTGGCGTTGAGGTAATACGCTCCCAACACCCCTGAAAGCCGGTCACCTTCGTAAAGCAGCTGCAATTCCTGGCTGAACTGGTCGTTCTCATAGATCGCCGGCACATCAAGGTCGCCCGAGGGCAGCGAGTCAAAGTCAATCGGCGATGTCGAGGAATCCTCGCGGTAGCCGGTGATCGATTTGAGCGTGATCGTGTCGCTGACGTCGACCGCGATATTGAGCGCGCCGCCAAAGGCTTCGACTTCCTGATCCACGACATTGAGCCCGGCGCGTGTGTCGAACACATTGTCGAGCACAGGCGCGCCGGTCAGCTGGCCGGGGATGAGGCGATGGCCCTGACGCGCTTCGCTTTCATCGAGCACATAATCGCCCGACAGGCGGATGAAGACCGGGCCATTATCAAACTCAATCGTGCCGCGCGCAGCCCATACGTCCTTGTTATAGTTTTCAGTCCCCAGCGTGAGGTTGTCGCCGAACCCGCCGCGCGACAGGCGTGCGCCGCTCGCGCCGACGGTCAGCGTGTCGGTGATCGGGGTGGAGCCGGTCACGATCAGATCGGCCTGATCGAAAGAGCCATAGGTGCCACGCACTGACAGGCTGGTTTCATCGGGCAGCTGAGCGGTGACATATTTGATCGCGCCGCCGATTGTGTTGCGGCCATACAGCGTGCCCTGCGGCCCGCGCAGCACTTCGATCCGCTCCACATTGTAAATGTCGAGTACCGCTGCCTGCGGGCGGTTGAGATAGACATCGTCGATATACAGACCAACGCCCGCCTCGAAGCCTGCGACCGGGTCTTGCTGACCAACACCGCGGATGAAGGCGGTGAGGGTGGTGTTGGTGCCGCGGCTGACTTCGAGTGTGATGTTGGGCACTTGCTGGCCGACCTGCGTCAGGTCCTGAATGCCCTGCTGCACCAGATCCTCGCCCGACAGAGCCGTCAGCGAAATCGGCACGTCGATGATCGATTCCTCGCGGCGGCGCGCGGTGACGATGATCGTGTTGGAGGTGTCGCGCTCCTCTTCGGCGGCATCCGAACTGCTGCCGGGCGCATCCTGCGCAGCCGCCGGTGATGCCAGAGCGACAATGCCAGCCGCACTCGCCATTAACAAAGCGCGGCTCTTCAGAGCTTCAAATTTCATATTTTTTCTCCCAAACCGTAGCGGTTTTCTGGTCTTTTATTGAAAGTTGAACCGACTTTCAAGTTATCTCTTGTGGAGGAGCGGCTTGCGGCTTACCCCCAATGCGTGGGAGGGCTAACGGATGGCGATCAGCGACGATAGCGAGACGAAAGTGGAAGGCGCGCAGGCGCAAGGCGCCGACGCGGGCGGTTCTGCGGACGCCGGGCCAGGCTTTGCGCGAACCGATGACAGCAAGACGCCGCGCACCGAACGCGGGCGACGCACCTTGCGCAAATTGCTGGATGCTTCCGCCACCGAGTTTGGCGAGAAGGGCTTTCACGAGGCTTCGGTCAGCTCAATCACGCGGCGCGCGGGCGTCGCTTTGGGCACATTCTACACCTATTTCGACAGCAAGGATGCGCTGTTCCGCGCTTTGGTGCAGGATATGAGCGAAAACGTGCGCACGTCAGCGCGCGCGGCGATTTCGCAAGAGATGAGCGCGCTTGAAATTGAGCAGGCCGCGCTCGCCGCTTTTCTGAGTTTCGCGCGCGAGCACAAAGAAGTCTATCGCATCATCGATGAGGCGGAATTCGTCGATCCCGCGAGCTACCGCGCGCATTACGAGACGATTGGGGAGCGCATCACGCAGCGCCTGCGCGCCGGAGCGGAAGCTGGCGAATTTCGTGATGATCTGGGCGAAGTCGAGGCGTGGGCGGTGATGGGGATCAACGTCTTTATCGGCCTGCGCTATGCGATCTGGGCGGATGGCAATGACACGGGCGCGAGCGATGATATCGCCGCGCAGGTCAACCGCATGCTGTCCGAAGGCATTGTGAAACGCAGCGGGCCGGACTGAGTGTAAACCCAGCCCGGCCCGCATGCTTGTGTGGAACGGTCAGGTCGTGGGCAGAGCCAGCTTTACCTTTGATGAGGCACCCGAAAGAGCGCCTTGATTGGCTTCGAGTGTCGCGGGACGCTCTGCGCCCGGATAGGCGGTTTCCAACAGGCTAAGCGCGTCAGTGATGCTCTTGTGCAGGCTGCCGTCCGCTTTCAAGATGGCGTCGCCGTCCCGCTCAAACGCACTCGCGGCGGCCTTGTAAAAGCCATAACCGTCGAGATAGGTCTCATAGCTGTCTGAGCCCGCGGCCTCGCCATACATGCTGGCGGCGCGGTCAATCTGATCCGACACGATGCCCGCCGCAACTGCACCTTCGCCCAGGCTGCTGGAAGGCGCCTTTTCGCTCGCAGCGCGCACCGCTTCAATCACTGCGTCGAAGCCGGTTTCGACCTCTGCCTCGTTGCCCGCCTTCTGCGCTGCGGTGGAGGCTTTGCTCAAGGTTGGCTTGATATCCGCCACGCCCAGTTCCTTGAAGACCGGGTCCATATCGGCGAGCACTTCGGAGACCGGATGCGCGAACATTTCAGCGGCGGCTTCAGGCTTGCCGATCATGTAAGCATCGCGCGCGGCGATGGCGTGAGCCTCGACGATCGCGAGCGCGGAGCCGTAGACGACCGGGTCGCTGGAAGCTGCGCCGATATCGACGCCACCTTCGCCCTCACCGCCTTCTCCTTCGCCGCCTTCACCCTCTCCGCCTTCGCCTTCGCCCATTTCGCCATTGGCGGTGGCCGCAGCGTCGCCTTCTCCGCCTTCGCCCGCTTCTCCAGCGCATCCGGCAAGGCCGGCCCCCATCAGAGCGGTTGCAAGGCCTAGGCCGGTCCAGACTTTCAGTGTCGAGTTCATCGTCGTCCTCTCAGATTGAATTTCGAGGATAGTATAGACACATGCGCGCTAGTTGCAAACGATTCTCATTCGTCGGCTGGCGCGGTGTCCGCAGCGCTTTGCGTCCACCAATTGATCGATTCCACATCATGCGCGGATGTCCAGATACCCTTGGGAGTGTAGCGCACCGCTCCGCTGCCTTCAGGGCGACCCACGCGGGCGAGGATTTCGCCGCTGGCGGCCTCAATCACGACAAAGGTCTGGTCGTCGGTGGTGCGCAGCCAAACCTTGCCATCGCCTGTGTCGATATCGCCGTACAGCAGCGATTCGCCCACCTCAGTGCGCCCCACAACCTCCAGGCTTTCCGGATCGACTTTGGCGACGGTTCCATCGCCCTGTTCCTGCACCCAAACCGCGCCTTCGCCCGCTGCCAGAAAGCCGGGCTGCTTGCCCAGTTTTACCGTGCCGGTCACTGCGTTGGTCTCAGGATCAATGCGCTGGAGCAGGTTTTCCTCGCTCGCGACAGCCCACACAGCGTCCATTCCAAAGGCAAGGAAGAACGTGCCCGGCACCACTTCGATCGTCGCGGTGATTTCGTTGGTTTTGGGATCAATGCGCGAGATTTTTCCCTCGGCATCGGTCGGCACCCACACCGAACCGGCGCCTGCGACCACGTTGGTTTCCCCGCGTGGTTCGGCAATGCCTGTCTCAAGGATCGCGTCCACCTCGGCGGTTTTAGTGTTGATCTTGTACAGATTGAAGTCGGGGCAATTCGCCGCCCAGATAAAGCCCTCCGCCAGCGCCATCGTGCCGCACGGTCGCGGCATTTTCACGGTGGCTTGCAGGCCCTCGGTCGACCATTGCTCGACCATGCCCTCTTCGCGGGAGAGGCGGTTGGTCGCCCAGACGGTGTCGCCATCCACAGTCAGAAAATCGACAAAACCGGGCACTTTCACGATGGTCTCGTCGAATGTGACTTTACCGGGGTCAGGCGGGGGCGGCGCGGTGTTGCACGCGGCCAGCGCAAATGTCACAGCGATCACAGGCATTGCAGCAAGACGGATCATCAGAAATACTCCTTTGGCAGCGCGGCGAAACGCCCGCACATTCTGGTTTGGCTGGCATCCTCTCCCGTTTAAGGTCGTACCCGTTCTGTGCGAGTTTGACCGGCGCTTTGAAGCATATGAATAATACCAAGCGGTGCAACGGTAATAATTTTGCGATGGACAAGCGATGCGAATAGCGCAATGTTGCAAGTGCGAAAGGAAGTGTTTGATGATCGACGCATATCGCCGTTTTCTTGCTCTTATTGTGATTGCCCTCGGGCTTGCGCTGGCAGGCTGTTCGGCAGCGCTTGAAGAGGCAGCCACCGAGCGTACCGAGTTCAATATTGGCTGGTCGATCTATGCAGGCTGGATGCCGTGGCCCTATGCCGAGCAATCGGGCATCGTCGCGAAGTGGGAAGAAAAATACGGCATCAAAATCAAATTCGTGCAGGTGAACGATTACGTCGAATCGGTGAACCAGTACACAGCGGGACAGCTCGACGGGGTGACCGTTGCCAATATGGACGCGCTCACGATCCCGGCGGCGGGTGGCAAAGACACGAGCGCTATCATTGTCGGCGATTATTCAAACGGCAATGACGGCATTTTGCTCAAAGGTACTGACGATCTGAGCGCTATCAAAGGCCGCTCGGTCAACCTCGTGGAACTCTCGGTCTCGCATTACCTGCTCGCCCGCGCGCTGGAGCAGCAAAGCCTTGCGATGACGGATGTGAGCACGGTCAACACATCAGACGCTGATATCTCCGGCGCGTTTACTTCGGCAGACGTCACAGCGGCGGTGGCGTGGAACCCGCAGCTCACCACCATGAAGGGGCTGGAAGGGGCAAACCTTGTGTTCAGCTCGGCCGATATTCCCGGTGAAATCGTGGACCTTATGGTGGTCGACACCGCGACGCTCAAAGCCAATCCGAAGCTTGGCAAAGCGTTGGCAGGCATCTGGTACGAAACGCTCGCGCTGATGACAAAGGATGACGAGGCAGGCGCTGAAGCGCGCGCGGCGATGGCTTCGCTGGCGGGGACGACGCCTGACGTGTTTGAAGGGCAACTGGCCACCACGTTCCTTTATGCCGATCCCGCCGATGCTGTCGCCGCGACATCGGATGATGCGCTGGTCGAGACGATGACGAGGGTGCGCAATTTCAGCTTCTCACAAGGGCTCTTCGGGCAGGGGGCGCGCTCGGCTGATGCGGTGGGCATGGCGTTTCCGGGTGGCAAGACGCTGGGTGATGCAGAAAACGTGACGCTGCGTTTCGATGCGACCTACATGCAAATGGCTGCCGACGGAGAATTGTGATCGCGAGCGACGCGCTGACACATACCCCTGAACCAAGGGGCTGCTGATGGGCTGGCTGACGCGCAACGGCCAACCGGCCAACAAAGCGCTTCTGGGGCTCATCCCCATTATTGCGCTGCTTATCTTGTACATCGTGATCGCGGCGGACCGTCATGCGCTGAACCCCAATGACAAGATCCTGCCGCTGCCCAGCGCGATGGGAGACGCGATGTGGGGCCTCGCTTTCGAGCGCGATCAGTTGTCGGGGCGCTACCTGTTCTGGTCGGACACGCTGGCAAGCCTCTATCGTCTTGGCCTCGGGCTTGGCATCGCAACGTTAAGCGCGCTGGTCGTCGGCCTGCTGCTGGGCGTGCTGCACACCTTTCGCGCAACCTTCGGCCCGCTGGTCACCGGTATCGCGGTGATCCCGCCGATCGCGCTGTTGCCGATCCTGTTTATCACCTTTGGCCTTGGAGAGACCGCGAAGGTCGCGCTGATCGTGATCGGCATTGCTCCGTTCATGGTGCGCGATATCGCCGCCTACATCACCGCTTTGCCGCGCGAGCAGATCGTCAAGGCGCAGACCCTAGGCGCGAGCACGTGGCAATTGCTGCTGCGCGTCGCGCTGCCGCAAGCCATGCCGCGCCTGATCCAGGCGCTGCGCCTATCGCTCGGTCCAGCCTGGGTGTTCCTTATTTCAGCCGAAGCCATCGCATCGGACATTGGACTGGGGTACCGCATATTCTTGGTGCGCCGCTATCTCGCGATGGATGTGATCCTGCCCTATGTCGCGTGGATCGCACTGTTGGCGGCCAGCATTGATTACCTGCTCGCCTTTTCCAGCCGCCGCCTGTTCGCATGGGCGCATGGAGAGGGACATTGAGCGCGTCTGGGAGCGCGTCTGGGAGTTCATCTGGCAACGCCGCGTTGAGCCTGCAGAATGTGTGGGTCGAGTATGGCGACAAGGTTGTGCTGGAACGCGTCAATCTTGACATTGATGAAGGCGCGTTCGTTTCCATTGTCGGCCCATCGGGGGCGGGCAAGAGCAGCCTTTTGAAGCTGGTGCTGGGCCAGACTGCGCCGAGCCGTGGGACAATCCTGCTCGATGACACACCGCTCGCCGCCAAATGCACGCCTGAACGCGGCGTTGTTTTCCAGCGCTATTCGGTGTTTTCGCATCTCACAGTGCTGGGCAACACCATCTTTGGCCTCGAATGCGGGCAGGCCCCGTTCATGGCGCGCCTGTTCGGCGCCCGCCGCCGCGCGGCTGTCGCGCAGGCGACCGAAATGCTCGAAGCGGTGGGGCTGGGTGACAGCCTTGATCTTTACCCCGCGCAGATGTCAGGCGGGATGCAGCAGCGCCTCGCCATTGCACAGGCTTTGATCAAGCGCCCGCGCATCCTGCTGCTCGATGAGCCGTTCGGTGCGCTCGATCCCGGCATCCGGGCCGACATGCACACACTCATCACGCGGCTGTGGCGCGAATACGGGCTGACGATCATCATGGTGACGCATGACATCAAGGAGGCCTTTGGCCTTGGCACCCGCGTCCTGACGCTGGATAAGCCGCGCACCGATCCGCACGCCCCGCACCGCTATGGCGCGACGGTGGTGTACGACCTGTCGCTCGACCGCAAGATTGCCGCCGAAGCGGAGTTCGCAGCCCAAGCGCAAGTTGATAAAACACAGCCGAGAGAGGCAATTCCGGAAGCCAGTATTACGATTGACACAATAAGTAATAAATGAGAGGTACCACCCCCATGGCCAGTGACCCCGCAAGCCCCATCAACCCCGCCAGTCTCGCGCGGCTTTCGATGAGCCTGCCCGCCGAATTGCTGCATCACCTTGATGCCATGGTGGAGGAGCGCGAGCTTCCGTCCCGCTCGCAACTGATCGCGCAGCTTATCCGCAACGCGGTCGCCGAGCATCGGGCGCTGGTCCGCCCGGAAGAGACGCTCGCGGGCACGATCACCCTCGTCTATCGCGGCGACCAGGGCAGCGTGCGCCAGCAATTGGCGAGCAAACAGCAGCATTTCCTCAAAGAGGTTATCTCCTCGCAGCACGTCTTCCTTGAGAACGATCAATCGCTCGAAGTGCTGCTGGTGCAGGGCCCGGCCAATCGTCTCGAAGAGCTGTGCGACGCCTTGCGTTCGATCCGCGGGGTCAAGCAGTTGAAGCTCGTGACCACCACCGCGCTGCTCCCGCCGCTGCACGAGCAGGGCGAGGAGAGCACCGACGCTCAGGAAGGAGTCGCCGCCTGATGGCCGACGCACCGACGCCCGTTCTGTCTGATCCGCTGCTCGCCAAGGAGCACGCCCGTTCGCTCGGCAGCACGGTGGTCGAGGCCATGCCGATCCTGCCACCGCGCGCAGACGATCTGCCCGACGGCGTCGCGCAGGAAGACCTGATCTGGGAAGAGACCATCGCGGCGGGCGGCTATGCCATTCGCAGGATCAATCGCGGCGGGCGTCTGCGGTTGATCGACCTCCAAGGCGACGCCTGCGCAAGCTTCCAGATATTCAACGCCGAAATGCCCACCGAACGCTTCAATATCGCCGACACGCAAAAGGTTCAATGGAACGGCTATTTCGGCTTGGGTGAGGGCAAGGCTCGGCTTTTCCTGTCCGATATGGGCCGCGTGCTCATGAGCATTCTTGAGGACACAGCGGGCACCCATGACGGCTTTTGCGGAGCCTCCAATGAGGCACTAAGTTCGGCGAAATACGGCGTGGGCGACAAGAAAGGCCGCTATTTCCTCAACACCCGCGACCGCTTCCTGCTGGGCGTGGGCAAACACGGCCTCAGCCGCAAGGATGTCCACCCCTGCATCAACCTGTTCAAGGGCGTGGTGATCGAGGAAGACGGCAGCATCACCCCGCAAATCGGCCCGTTTGAGCCCGGTCGCCAAGTGATCCTGCGCGCCGAGATGGACCTGATGCTGGTGATCGCCAATTGCCCGCATGTGATAGACCCGAGGCCCGAATGGACCTCCACCCCGCTGCGCGCGACCGCTTGGCGCGGGGCCACCGCTTCCCAAGACGATGAGGTGCGCAACTCCACCCCTGAGGCGTATCGCGCCTTTCTCAATGTCGATGACTACTACCGCCGCTGATCAAGGAGTGAATGCCGTGACCACCGACACCCTGATAAACGACAGAGCCGCCGAAGGAATGCCCGGCGAGGTCATCTATGATGAACAGGTCAACGCCCGCCATTTCTGGGTGCACACGGTCAAAAAGAGCGAAACGCTGCGGATCGTCGATCTGGAGGGCAATCAGGCGGTCGATCTGCTGATGTACTCTGAATCCGACGACACCGAACGCTACAGCGCGCAGGACACAGTTGCGGCGCAGGGCAATCTGTTCCTCAAACAGGGCGCGGTATTGCGCTCGAACGAGGGCCGTCCGATGATGACCATCACCGACACCTCGGTCGCCTATCACGACACGATTGGCGGGGCGTGCTCGGTGGAATCGAACGCGCTTCGCTATGGCCACTTCACCAAGTCGCAGCACGCCTGTGTCGAGAACTACCTCAAGGCCAGCCTGCCAGAGGGGCGGACCAAGCGCGACATCGTCTCCAACATCAACTTCTTCATGAATGTGCCGGTGATGGAAGACGGATCGTTGGGCATTGTCGACGGCATCTCCGCCGCTGGCCTCACCGTCGATGTGCGCGCCGAGATGGACGTCGTGGTGATGGTCTCAAACTGCCCGCAGATCAACAATCCGTGCAATGGCTTTAACCCGACCCCTGTGCGGATGATCATCTCCAAATGAGCCTCGACACGGTCCTCATCGCCAATCGCGGGGCGATTGCGACGCGGATTATCCGGACGGTGCGGGCGATGGGCTTGCGATCGGTCGCGGTCTATTCCGAGGCTGACGCGGACTCGCTGCACGTCACGCAAGCGGACGAGGCGGTGTGCATCGGGCCAGCGCCTGCGGCTGAAAGTTATTTGGACATTGAGCGCATTCTGGCCGCTGCGCGCAAGACCGGGGCGGGGCTGATCCATCCGGGCTATGGGTTCCTTGCGGAGAATGCCGGTTTCGCTGAGGCTTGCGAGGCGGCAGGCATCGCCTTTGTCGGGCCAACGCCGGAGAATATCCGAACCTTCGGCCTTAAGCACAGTGCGCGCGAACTCGCCGAGGCCAGCGGCGTCCCGCTGGCACCGGGCAGCGGTCTGCTCACCGACGCGGCAGAAGCGGTCAGCGCCGCGGACGCCATCGGCTATCCGATCATGCTCAAAGCGACGGCAGGCGGCGGCGGCATCGGAATGCGCATCTGCGAGGACGCAGACGCGGTGCGCGAAGGCTTTGAGAGCGTCGCGCGGCTGGGCGAAGGCAATTTCGGCGATGCGGGCGTGTTCCTGGAGCTCTTCATCGCGCGCGCGCGTCATATTGAAGTGCAGATTTTTGGCGACGGGGAGGGGCGTGTCCTTCCCTTGGGCGAGCGCGATTGCTCGCTTCAGCGCCGCAACCAGAAGGTCGTCGAGGAAGCGCCCGCACCCAATCTACCGGATCATGTGCGCGCGGCGCTGATTGAGGCGGCGGTGCGTTTGGGTGAGGCTGCGAATTACCGCTCCGCCGGAACGGTTGAATTTCTCTATGATGCTGCGCGCGAGGAGTTTTACTTCCTTGAAATGAACACCCGGCTTCAGGTCGAACACGGCGTCACTGAAGAGGTGATGGGCATTGATCTGGTCGAATGGATGATCCGGGGCGGGCGCGGCGACTTTGTGTTCCTCGATCGCGAACCCCCGCAGCCTTCCGGCCATGCGGTGCAGGTCCGGCTTTATGCGGAAGACCCTGCGCTGGATTACCGGCCGACCACGGGCACGCTGACCGGAATGCACTTCCCGGACGGCATTCGCGCGGATACCTGGGTGACGCGTGGCAGTGAAATCAGCGCGTGGTATGATCCGATGATCGCCAAGCTGATCACGCATCAGCCGAGCCGTACAGACGCCATTGCCGCAATGCGCGACGCGCTCGATGAGGCGCGTCTGGATGGGGTCGAGACCAATTTGCGCTGGCTGCGGCAAGTGATGCGCCATGACCGCTTTGGCGCGGGCGATGTCGATACCAAGCTGCTTGATAGCGTGGCCTATACACCGCGCGCGGTGCGCGTGGTCTCAGGCGGGACCGCGACCAGCGTTCAGGACTGGCCTGCGCGTCAGGGCCTCTGGGCGATTGGCGTGCCGCCGTCAGGTCCGATGGATGATCGCTCGTTTCGGCAAGGCAATCTTGCGCTGGGCAATCCGGAGGGGACCGCTGGGCTGGAAGTCACCTTCACCGGCCCCACGCTCACTTTCACAGCGCCCGCGCGCATTTGCCTGACCGGCGCGGATTTTGGCGCGACGCTGGATGGCGCGCCAGCGCTGCTTGGAGAGCCGATTGACGTCGCCGCCGGGCAGACACTGGCGCTGGGCCGGGTCACAGGCGGAGGCGTGCGCGGATATATCCTGTTTGCGGGCGGTCTCGACATTCCCGACTATCTGGGCAGCCGAGCGACATTTGAGCTGGGCCAGTTCGGCGGCCACGCCGCGCGGCGGCTGGTGGCAGGCGACACGCTGCATCTCGGAGGCGCACCGACCGGCGATCCCGCTCCCGCACCGGGCGCGGCAGAGTTTGGCACCGAGTGGACCCTGCGCGTCATGTATGGCCCCCACGGCGCGCCTGACTTCTTCACGCCTGGGGACATTGCCGCAATCACATCCGCTGCGTGGAAGGTGCATTACAATTCCAACCGCACCGGCGTCCGGCTGGTCGGGCCAAAGCCGCAATGGGCGCGCACAGATGGCGGAGAGGCCGGGCTCCACCCGTCCAACATTCACGACAACGCCTATGCTATCGGTGCGGTCGATTTCACTGGCGATATGCCGATCATCCTTGGCCCGGATGGCCCTTCGCTGGGCGGGTTTGTGTGCCCCTTTGTGGTGATCGCGCAGGACCGCTGGATCATCGGCCAGCTTTCGCCCGGCGATACACTGCACTTTGAGCCCGTGAGCGCGGCAGAAGCGCAAACCGCAGCGACCCCTGCGATCCAGTCTGCGCGCGAAAGCGTGTCTGACCTCGCGCCGATCCTTGCCGAGATACCCGCCAGCGGTCAGCGCCCGCGCGCGGTCTATCGCCAGCAGGGTGATCGCAACATCCTCGTCGAATATGGCGATATCGTGCTCGACATAGAGCTGCGCATTCGCGTCCATGCGCTGATACAGGAACTTGAGGCGATGGCGCTGCCCGGCGTGATCGATATCACCCCCGGCATCCGCTCGCTGCAATTGCACTTTGATGGCGACCGGCTGGACCAGCGCCGCGCTTTGGCCGCTCTGATGGAAGCAGAGGAGCGGTTGGGCGATCTCAATGACTTCACCGCCCCCTCGCGCATTGTCCACCTGCCGCTCAGCTGGCGTGATCCTGCGATTGTCGAGACCACCGAGAAATATATGGACGCGGTGCGCGATGATGCGCCGTGGTGCCCGGACAACATTGAGTTCATCCGCCGCATCAATGGTCTGCGCGATGCTGACGCGGTGGAGCGCATCGTCTTTGATGCAAGCTACCTCGTGCTGGGGCTGGGCGATGTCTATCTAGGTGCGCCGGTCGCAACGCCAGTTGATCCGCGCCACCGGCTTGTCACCACAAAATACAACCCCGCGCGCACATGGACGCCGCCCAATGTCGTCGGCATTGGCGGGGCCTATATGTGCATTTACGGGATGGAGGGGCCGGGCGGTTACCAGCTGTTCGGGCGCACTATTCAGGTCTGGAACACCTACCGCCAAACCAATGCGTTTGTGGATGGCAAGCCGTGGCTGCTGCGCTTCTTTGACCAGATCCGCTTCTTCCCCGTCAGCGCGGATGAGCTGACCGAGTGGCGGCGCGATTTCCCTGCCGGGCGTCGCTCTATCGAGGTTGAACACAGCGAGTTCAGTCTGGCCGAGCACCGCGCTTTCCTTGCTGACAATGCTGAAAGCATCGCCACGTTCAAAACCCAGCGCGGCGCGGCCTTCGAAGCCGAGCGCACCGCATGGGAGCGCAGCGGCGAATTCGACCGGGTGAGCGAACTGACCGAAGACGCAGGCGGCGCAGGCGAAGCGGATGCCGCCGCGCTTGACGTGCCCGAAGGCGCAGACCTGGTCGAAGCGCCCTTTGGTGGCAGCGTGTGGAAGCTCCTCGTCAAAGAGGGCGACCATGTGGAAGCGGGCGATACGATCGCCGTGATTGAGGCGATGAAGATGGAAAGCCCGCTTGAAAGCCCGGCGAGCGGCACGGTCGCGGCGCTCTATGTCGAAGAACGCCAGCCCATCAATCCCGGCGCGCCGATCCTGGCGCTGCGCAAGAACGAGACCGCGCCCTAATGAGCGGCACCGCGCCCAATCTGACTCGGCAAAGCGCATCGGCCATTGCTATGGCTGTGAACTCCGGCGCGACCAGCGCGGAGGCGGTGATCCGCGATACGCTTGTGCAGGTAGAGGCCTATGATGCCGTCCAAAAACAGGTCTGGATCAGCCGCTTTGCGCCCAATGATCTGCTGGACCAAGCGCGTGCCCTGGACGCCCGAATTGCTGCCGGTGAGCGCTTGCCGCTGGCCGGTGTGCCTTATGCGGCAAAAGACAATATCGACGTTGCCGGGCTGGAGACCACTGCGGGGTGTCCCGCTTTCGCCTATCAGCCTGCGACCTCGGCGAGCGCGGTCGCGCGGCTGACGCAGGCCGGGGCGATCTGTATTGGCAAGACCAATCTCGATCAATTCGCCACTGGGCTTGTGGGCACGCGCAGCCCGTTTGGCATCCCGCGCAACGCATACAATCTCGATTACGTCAGCGGCGGATCAAGCTCTGGCAGTGCGGTCGCCGTGGCGGCGGGGCTGGTCGCTTTCGCGCTTGGCACAGACACGGCTGGGTCAGGCCGCGTGCCCGCCGCGTTCAACCACCTGATCGGGCTGAAGCCCACAAAGGGCCGGTGGAGCACCAGCGGTCTCGTGCCGGCGTGCCGCACGCTTGATTGCATCACTGTGTTCACGGATGCGCTGAGCGATGCTCGCTTGGTTGATCAGGTTATCGCCGGGTTCGATCCCAGCGATCCTTATTCGCGTTCCCTTGAAGATCGGCCGCTAGCACCCCGGCGCATTGGCGTGCCGCGCCCGGATCAGCGCGCATGGTTCGGTGATGGCGAAGCGGAATATCTCTATAACACAGCCTTGGGGCAGCTTTCCGCAGGCTTTGAAATCGTCGAGCTTGATATCGAACCGCTCAACGAGGCAGCGAGCCTGCTTTACAGCGGACCATGGGTGGCGGAACGCACCGCGGCGCTTGAACAGCTGCTCGCCACCAATCCCGATGCCATTGACCCTACTGTCCGCACGGTGGTGGAGCCCGGCCTGGGCATCACTGCAGTGGAGGCTTTCAATGGCATCTACCGGCTGGCCGCGTTGAAACGCTGGTCAGACGAGATGTGGGAAAGCGTCGATGCGCTTGCCTTCCCGACCACGGGCACGACCTACCGCGTGCGCGAATTGGCTGAGGAACCGGTCGCGCTTAACAGTCATCTGGGCCGCCACACCAATTTCGTGAACCTGCTGGACATGGCAGCGATCGCTGTCCCGGCGGGCGCTCGTAACAACGCGACGGGCTTCGGGATCACCTTCATTGGTCCGGCGCACAGCGATCACGGCCTGATTGACCTAGCGCAAAATTATCTAACGGCGGCAAACCTGCCTGCCATGCCACCACTCGATTGGGAGGGAAAAATGGAACGCGTAAAACTCGCAGTTGTGGGCGCGCATCTCAAGGATATGCCGCTGCATTGGCAGCTGACCTCGCGCGATGCCACGTTCGTGGAGGCAACTGAGACCGCGCCCAGCTATCGCCTGTACGCCATGGCAGACAGCGTTCCCCCCAAGCCTGCGCTGGTCCACAGCGAAGACGGGGCCGCGATTAAGGTTGAGGTTTATGAGCTGGACGTCGCCGCTTTCGGCAGTTTTACAGCCGAGGTTCCAGCGCCTTTGGCCATTGGCACGGTCACGTTGGCGGACGGTTCGAGCGTTAAGGGATTCGTTTCCGAACCCCGTGCAACCACTGGCGCGCGCGACATCACAGAGCTCGGTGGGTGGCGCGCCTTTGTCAATGAGAGCTAGGGCAGCAACAAAGTGTCGCATTATTGCACTAGGGTGACCCAGAATTACGACTTTCGTCAAATCATCGTAATGTTACGCTTGACGCCTTCGTTAATATCCATAGGTTTCATGTCAGAACTAAAAAGACGTGATGGGAGATGGGATGCCGCGTCGGGAAGCTAATTCCCGGCGAACGGTTTTTATTGTTTTGAGTCTTTGGCTCACCCATCAATGAGGTAGACGACATGGCAGGCGTTCAGGTTGGCAATCGGATCATTGGGGCGGATTCCCCTGTGACGGTTGGCTGGGAAAATATCGGACGCGTTGAAGGCGGCCCGATCAAGCAATTCGTTTTCACGTACTTCCAGCCGTTCATGCTCTTCAGCGCGATCCTGTTTTTCTATTACGCGCCGAATGAGGTTGCTGTCGCTTCGACGATTTTCATCATCAGGCTGGCGTTCAAGGTTTCCCTGCTGGGTCTCGAGTGGGTGAACCCCCGGTATGAAAGCTGGAAGCTGACTTGGAAGGAATTCGCCACCGACGTGTTTTATGTCGGGATGGGTTACACCCTCGTCCGGATGATGGGCGCCTACTTTGGCAGTGACGTGATTACCGACGCGGTGCAGGGCGCCTTTGCGTGGGAAAACTTCGCCTGGTTTATTGCCATGCCGCTGATTGTGCAGGCGCTGGCGATCTCGCTTATTTTTGAGTTTGGGCAATATTGGATGCACCGCGGCATGCACAACTGGCATCCGCTCTGGCTCTTCCACGCGCCGCACCATTACATCACTCAGCTCAACATCAACAAAGGCGCCGTTGGTCATCCGATCGAGCTGTTATTGATCGGCCTCGGTATTGGCGGGTTCTTTGACTTCCTGCCCCGCGCTTTCCTGCTGGCAGGTGCGATTGGGATGACCGTTGGCGTGTACCAGCACATCAACGTCCGCTTCAACACGCCGGCCTGGTGGCGCTACATCTTCAACACGGTTGAGCATCACAGCGTTCACCACTCGCAGGATTATCAAGCCACTCGCAGCAATTATGGAGCCAACTGGATCATCTTTGATCGCATGTTCGGGACCTGCGTTGACGGTGAAGCTGAGAAATTGGGCATGGAAGGTGGCCGCCGGATGGACATCAAGGAAACCATGCACTTCCCCTTCACCGAAGGGTACAAATCGACCAAATCATGGCTTGGCAACCGCTCTCAGGGGGGTGGTGACCAGCAAGCTGAACCAGCGGAATAAACAAATAAGCTGGGAAGCAACCGGCCCTAGTCGAAGACTGTAATCGACGGCGGGGCGTATCGAGAGGCCAGTCGAAATCCACCCGCGTTTGCGGGCACGGAGAAGGCTTGCCTGTTGAAATAACAGTGGGGAATATATGCCGGCTCCGTTCGGACATACAGCGAGCGCATGAGGGGAGAGCTCCCCTTTGTTGATCGCATCTGGCGAGTCCGCAATTCGCTGCCGTTAGAGGAAAACCTCACGGCCAGCGAAGTGTTCGATCGGATGAATCCGTTGTTCCAGACGCAGGGAACGCACTACGATATTGTGGGCGATACGCTAAGCTACGCTAAAGAGAATCCCAACGCTCAAGACAAATTGGCGACCTTCACGCACGGCACATTGCAGGTTGTGGACGCAGGCGAAACGCGCGTGCTTGCCTATGACCTGAAGAGTTCGGCGCTGTGGATTTGCTTTCTTGCGCCGCTTCTGTTCGTCGCTCTCGGGTTGATGGCCATGGGACTCAACGCGCTTGATCCGGCGGAGGCTGATCGCGGGCGTGACGGAGCAGAAGAGAGCAAGGACAAGTCGGAAGACCGACAATTGCATTGGATCGACCAGATGCTCGGCGCACCTGCGCCCGAGACCAAGGAAGAGAAAGAGCAGCGCAAAGCTGAAGAGGCCAAAGAGAACGGCGAAGAGGAAGGCGAGGGCGGCAAGGAAACGCATTCCTACATGCCCGCCTTCGTCATCGCTGGCCTGTTTGTCGTCATCTACATCGTGGGCCGCATTCTTGAGCCCTACCTCATCCGCCGCACGTTTCGCACCGCTTTAAGGGATGGCTTCGTCGCTACCCCTGAAGGCCCAAGGCTGCGAGCGCTGGAGGCGGAGCAAACCAATTCAAACACGGCCGCAGAAGTCGTGAACTATAATGATACCTGAGGCAGAGGGAGGAAAACATTGCAAAAGCAAGGGGTAATTATGACCAAGACGCATACACAGCGGTCGCGCCGCACAGGGCTAACGGCTTATCTTCTATCCGCATCAGCGCTCGCCATGGCGGCTGCGCCTGTTGCCGCGCAGGAAGCCGATTCCACCGATGATGAAGCTGAAGAACAACAGATTGTTGTTACCGGCTCACGCCTTAAGCGCGACCCCAACCTGGGTTCCCCTTCCCCAGTTGTGACAATTACAGCAGACGCGCTTCAGGGCGGCGCCGATGTGACCGAAGGCCTGCGTGAAATTCCCGCACTTTCGAGCTCAGTCAGCAGCGCACAGACCCTTGATGCGGGCGAGCTCGGCTCCGGCGCTCAAGTTGGTGCGGCCACGCTCAACCTGCGCGGACTTGGCGCTCAGCGTACGTTGGTTCTGGTCAACGGCCGCCGCCACGTTGCTGGTGTGGCCGAAAGCGCCATCGTTGATATCAACGCCATCCCACCGTCGCTCATCGAAAGCGTTGAAGTTCTGACCGGCGGCGCCTCGGCGGTGTACGGCGCTGACGCTGTGACCGGGGTTGTCAACTTCGTCCTGCAAGATGACTTTGACGGCATCGAAGTTGGCGCGCGTGGCGGCATTTCCAGCGAAGGCGATGGCGAGCGTTTCGAGCTCTTCGCCAAGTTCGGTAAGAATTTTGGCGATGATCGCGGCAACTTCGTGATTGCGGCGGATTACAGCTATGATGATGGCCTTCGCTTTGGCGATCGCGAGCAGTTCCGCGACGGCAATATCAGCTCCGATGGTCCGAACCCGTTCCTGCGCTTTCAGCAGGGCGACCTGGGCGGCGGCGACACGCCCAACTTCAATTCGTTTTACCAGCCGTCCAATGGACGCTTCCCGTTTGGCTTCATCATCCCGCAGCCTGGCAGTTCGGACTTTGATGCGATCTTTACCGGCGGCGTAACACCGACCGCGGCCGAACAGGCACTGATTGATCGGGGCGCCAATTCGCCCACGCGCTTTATTGCGCCGCAATACCAGTTCCAGATCACGTCTGCTGGCGGCGTGATCATCCCTGCGGACTTCGCTGATCCGCAGACGGACATTAACGGTAATGGGGTCAGCGATTGCCTTGAGAGCTTTACCGGCTTTAACGGCCTGTTCGATTTCTCGAACGCCTTTGGTCTTGCCGGTGGTTGCTACATCAACACGCCCAATGGCCTTGAGGTTGTCCAGGACGGATTGATCGCCAGCAACTTCAACGCGTTTGGTGGCAATCAGGTGATCTTCGACAATGGCGGCTTCCTTGTGCCGCAAATTGACCGTTTCGCAGTCAACGTGTTGACCGATTACGACATCACGGATGACATCAACATCTACTTCGAAGGTAAGTATGTCCGTCAGGAAACGACCTTCGGCACCAACCAGAACAGCTTCTACGATCTGCTGTTCGTGGCCACTGACAACCCGTTCATTCCGACGCAATTGCAGGGCGTGGCGGACAATGCCGGCGGCCTTTACATCACGCGTGACCCGACTGATCTGGGGCCGAACATCGATGAGAACCTGGCTGAGACCTGGCGTTTCGTCGGCGGTGTGCAGGGTGCGGTGACCGACACGATCGACTTCGATTTCTCGGTCAATTATGGCCGCTATGACACGGTGTCGACCAACAACAATAACGTGTTGCTTGACCGCTTCTTTGCCTCAATTGACGTGACAAGCGATGCCAATGGCAACCCGGTCTGCCGTAGCGAACTGGATCCGACCGTTCGCTCGCCTTCGACCATTTTTGGCATTCCGACGGGCGATTTCGGCTATCTCACCTTCGTTCCCGGTCAGGGCCAGTGTGCGCCGGCCAATCTGTTCGGTGTGGGCTCGATCAGCCAGGAAGCGGTCGACTTCATCACCACCACGACCATCGACCGATTTGAGACCGAACAGCTTGTTATCCAAGGCCTGTTGAGCGGTGATACGAGCGAGTTCTTCAACTTGCCGTATGATGCGATCGATTTCGTAGTCGGCTTTGAATATCGCGATGAGCGCAGCTTTTCGGAGTTCGATCCGCTCGTGCGCGGTATCCTTCCGGTGACTACGGTTGACGGGCAGGCTGGCCAGTTTGTCGGAGACATCACCGATGCCAATGGTGATCGCGTGTTCTCGCAAGATTCGCTGGCCACACCGCCTGACGTGTTCCAAGCGAACTCCGGGGGTCAGTTTGACGTGGTCGAGATCTTCGGTGAAATCGGCACGACGCTGGTGCAGGACGTTCCGTTCATTCAGGAGCTACGCATCGAAGGCGCGGCGCGTTACGGCGATTACTCGACCGTTGGCGGCGTGTTCACTTGGGCTGTCAATGGCTTCTGGTCACCGATCGAAGACATCCGCTTCCGCGGCACGTTCTCGCGCGCTGTGCGTGCTCCGAACATCTCTGAGCTGTTCGCCCCGGCGCAAGGTGTCGGTTTCCGCCCCGTCGATCCATGTGATCAGACGGAAATTGACCGACTGTCCGCTGCCGGCGATCCCGCTGTTCAGAACCGGATTGCGAACTGCGCGGCTGACGGTATCCCGGTTGGCTTCTCTGACCCACTCAGCGCCCGTTTCACCGGTACTGTCTCGGGTAACCCAGACCTTCGCGAAGAGACCGCTGATACGTTCACGGTTGGTGTCGTGCTACAGCCCAGCTTCATTCCGGGGCTCAACATCACAGTCGACTATTACAACATTGAAATCACTGACGCGATTTCGCTTCCCGATCCGGATGATGTTGTGAACAATTGCTACGACAGCAGCACCTTCCCGAACGAGTTCTGCGATTCCTTCACGCGTAACCGTGATGCGACCTCGGCGCAGTTCCTTGGCTTTAATTCGTTCACACAGCAGCAGATCAACTTCGTGGCGATTGAAACGGCTGGTGTTGATATGGCTGTGTCCTACGGCTTCTCTATCGGCGAGCACGATATCAGCCTTGGGGCGAACGCTTCGTGGGTGGACAAGATCGACTTCTTCTTCGATCCGAACGACAACACCGCTGTCGATCCGGAGCTTGGTGAAGTGGGTCGTCCGGAATGGTCCGGCCGCGGGACGATTGGTTGGAGCTTCGGCTCGTTCAACCTCGGCTATGCCGTGCAATATCTCGACTCGATGACGCTCGGCGATGTTGAGCGTGAGCGGGTTGAGGCGCAGTTCGGCGATGTCGGCTTTGCGGATGAGTATTTCATCCATGACATCACCGGCTCCTACAGCTTCTCCGATGATCGGTTCGAAATCTATGGCGGGGTCAACAACCTTACCAATGAGAAACCTTTCGTGACTGAGCGGGCCTATCCCGTGAACCCGATTGGGCGCTCCTTCTTCCTGGGTGTGCGCGCGTCCTTCTAAAGCGCACTGTCCAGTAATGCATGGGCGGCGGTCTCACCTGAACGGGTGGGGCCGCCGTCTTGCATTTGGGGGTAAGGCTGAAGATGAGGGGGCAAGCCGCGCTGATTGGCCGGCGGGGAGGCCCGCGCTAGCGCCTCGAAGGCGGCACGTTCTCATCCCCAAACGGGCAATGACGACACGCTGACCCGCAACATACACCGCGCTTTAGATGGCTGAGCCGGGTGAACACGAGGTAGCCAGTCTCCGGGTCTGTATAGGACATCTCCCCGCGTGCGCAGGCTGCCTCATGAAGCGCCAGATATGCTGGATCAGACACGCCGCTCTGCCTCCAAGAATGCCCATTGGCCGGGCATACCACCATGCTGAAAAGCTCTTTGCATGCCTCTCACTAAGAAAGGAATGGTGGGCGCGGCAAGGATTGAACTTGCGACCCCACCCGTGTGAAGGGTGTGCTCTACCACTGAGCTACGCGCCCGTCCGCTATTCTGGAGCGCGCGGTGCGGCTCCGGGACAGAGCGCGGCACTTAAGCGCGCGGCCGCCCTGTTGCAACCCCTTACGAACCGGGTGCTGCGCAAGCTGATGCGCAAACTTGGCAAGCGGCAAGGGCCGCGCTCGCTTACTCAGCGAGGAGCGCGCGCAGAGCTTTGAGAGAGCGTGCCGAACCAAGCGCCTGCATCTGCACCGATTTGGGCCGCGCGCTTTGCGGGCACTCAAGGCAATAGGCCTGAATGCCGGCGCGTCCGCTTAACCGGTCAGCGTCAGCCATGATCCGCGACAACAGCGCGTCGCGGCGCTGAGCGCTGAGCGCAAACAGGTCTGTGGGGCGCGGGCGCGGCGCCATCGCCACTTGCCCGGTGTCTGAATTGGTGAGGAACTGGCGCAGCAGCGCCTGCGTCCCGTCGAGCGGCTTGGTTAGAAAACGCGCATGCCAGCCGTCATCCTCCAGCCCGGCTTTACCTGCGACCCATGCGAGCGCTTCGTCCAGCCCGCCAAACTGATCGACCAGTTTCAACTGGCGCGCTGTGCCGCCGTCCCAGACGCGGCCTTGGGCAATGGTATCGACCTGATCGGTCGGCATGGCGCGCGCGTCAGACACGCGCTCAAGGAAGTCGCTATAGGTGTCCTCGACACTCGCTTGCAGGATCGCGTCCACTTCTGGGCTGAAGCCGCCGATAATGTCGGGCTGGCCGGAAAGCGGCGTGGTGCGCAGGCCGTCTGCATTGACGCCGATCGAGTTGGCTGCGTTCTCAAAGCTGGGCAACACGGCAAACACGCCGATTGACCCGGTGATGGTCTCGGGCTCAGCGAAGATGCGGTCGCCCGCGGTTGCAACCCAATAGCCGCCGCTCGCAGCGATGTTGGCAAAGGAGACCGCGACCGGAATATCCTTGTCACGATAACGCAGGATCGCGCGCCGGATCTCTTCGGAGGCAAACACGGAACCGCCCGGACTGTTCACACGCACGACCAGCCCGGCAGGCTCATCACTCAGCGCATTATCGAGCAGGGTGGCGATGCGCGTGCCCCCGGCAATGCCCGGACCCGCTTCGCCATCGACGATCTCGCCCGAGACAGTGACCACGGCAATGGCCTTGCCGTTGGTAGACGTCGGATTGTCAGCGAGGAAAGCGGCGAGCTCCGTCTTGGCGAAGGCGCCGGGCGTATCATCAAACGAATCTTCGCCCGCAATCTCAGCCACACGTGCGCCGAATTCGGCATAGCTGCCCAGCTTATCGACCAACCCAGCGCCAAGCGCGGCCTGCGCCAGATCGCCCTGTGAGGCTTGCGCGTATGTCATGGGGTCAGTGATGACGCTGTCGAAATCGGCATCGGGCCGCGCCTTTTTGACGTTGGCCTGCCATTCCTCCCACAGCGCAGCGTACAGCCCTTCAAGGTTTTCGCGCGCTTCGGGAGACATTGAGTTGCGCAAATACGGCTCGACCGCTGATTTGAACTCGCCGACGCGGTACACTTTGGCGTTGATGTTGAGCCGGTCGAGCAGCGCGCCGTAATACAGGATGCTGCCACCCGGCCCGGTAACGAGCGCACCGCCCATCGGGTCAAGCCACACTTCGCTTGCATGGCTGGCGAGGTGCATGTGGTCATCCCCATAGCCCAGCGCGAAGGTGAGCACGGGCTTTTCCGCCTTGCGCACCCGGTCCATTGCTTCGGCAATGTCCTGCATATGCACCTGACCGCCGCCAACAAACTTGGTGAGGTCCATCACCACCGCTTTGATGCGATCATCCTTGGCTGCCGCGTCGAGCGCGCGCACCACATCGCGCGCCTGGTGCTCAACCTCGGGGGCTTCACCGCTCAGCAGCGTGGAGAGCGGATCAATTGCGCTGCTTTCCTCCACCACGAAACCGCTGAGGTCGATGACCAAGGCTCCCTCGCGCACTTGCGCGGGGCTGGGCGCGGCGGAGAGGAAGCCGAACAGAGTGATGAAGAACAGCAACATGAAGATCAGGACCAGCCCATCCTTCACCCCGACGAGAACTTTCCAAACCTTGCCGACAAAACCCATCGAGATGATCTTCCTGAAACTGCGCTAAAACGAACTGTTCCTTGGGTAACTAGGGAGTTTCGCCGTCAGTTCCATCTCTTTCCCGTGTATGACGCCATGGGAATGGGTTGAGCGTCGCATGTCGCTCGACTAGGGGCATGGTTTCAGATGACATCTGAGAGTACCAGCGCTGACTTGAACCCGGAGCCGGGCCGTTTTCCGGCCGGGCGATTGGCCTTTCCACACCCCCATTTGACCGGGATCGGTCACTTGGAACGGCACGAAATCCTGTTCCTGCTCGCCTCGGCTGAACAATGGGTCCGCCTGAACCGGAGCGGCGAAAAGCGCGCTGATCTGCTGGCCGGGCGGACCATCATTAACGCCTTCTTCGAAAACTCGACCCGCACTTTGCTGAGCTTTGAGATCGCGGGAAAGCGGCTGGGCGCGGATGTCGTGAATATGGCGGCGGCGACGTCGAGCCTCAAAAAAGGTGAAACGCTGATCGACACCGCCATCACGCTGAACGCGATGCGGCCTGATGCGATTGTGATCCGGCACGGATCAAGCGGGGCGGTGCAATTGATCGCGGACAAGGTCGATTGCCCGGTTCTGAATGCGGGCGATGGGCAGCATGAGCATCCCACGCAAGGCCTGCTTGATGCGCTTGCCGTGCGCGAAGCGCTGCGGCGGCGGGGCGACGAGGCGGAAGATTTCACCGGGCTGACCATCACGATTTGCGGGGATATTCTGCACAGCCGCGTCGCGCGCTCCAATATCCTTTGCCTTCAGGCGCTAGGGGCGAGCGTGCGGGTGTGCGCACCGCCTGCTTTGATGCCTGCCGGGATTGAGGCGATGGGCGCGCAGCCTTTCACCGATTTCGATGCCGCGTTGGCAGGGGCGGATGTCGTCATGATGCTGCGGCTGCAATCGGAGCGTATGGCGGGCCAATTCATCCCCTCTGCACGCGAATATCACCATCTCTATGGCCTTTCCAAAGCGCGGTTGGAGTGCGCCGCGCCTGATGCCTTGGTGATGCATCCCGGGCCGATGAACCGGGGGGTGGAGATCGACAGCGAGGTTGCCGACATGATCGATCGTTCGATCATCACCAGTCAGGTCGAAATGGGCGTGGCGCTGCGCATGGCCTGCCTTGATGTGCTGACTCGCTCAGCGCGCGGTGTGGAGGGCTGGGCATGAAACAGACGCGCGCGCTCACCATAACCAGCGGAGCGCTGGTGACGCCGGAAGGGCTGGTCGAAGGCTCCATACGGCTGAAAGATGGCCTCATCGAAGCGCTGGGCCCGGATGTCGCAGCGGGCGAGGGCGATCATGTTATCCAAGCGCGCGGCCAGCTGATAGCGCCGGGTCTGGTGGATCTGGGCGTCTTCGCGGTCGATAAGCCTGCGTTTCATTTTGGCGGCATCACCCGCGCGGCGTTGATGCCCGATCAATCCCCGCCGCTCGATTACCCCAGCCGTGTCAATTACATCGCCAAGAGCGGTAAGCCCGATCTGTGGGTGCATCCGCTCGCCGCCGCGACGCGCGGGCTGGACGGCGTTGAACTGGCAGAGCTTGCGCTGATGAAAGAGGCGGGCGCGCGCGGTGTGGCCACCGGGCGGCGCTGGATCGCGGATAGCGGGTTGATGCTGCGACTGCTGCAATATGCCGCAATGCTTGATCTGGTTGTGGTGGTCCATCCCGAGGATGGCGGTCTGGTTGGCGAAGCGGCGGCAACGGCGGGCGAGATCGCCACGCGGCTCGGCCTGCCCAGCGCCCCTTCCGAAGCGGAGACGCTGGCGCTGGCGCGCGACATTGCACTGGCGCAAATGAGCGGGGCGCGGGTGCACTTCCGGCAGGTCTCAACGGCTGCCGGATTTGATCTGGTGCGCGCCGCCAAAGCGCGCGGGGTTCCGATCACCTGCGGGATAACGCCTGCGCATTTCATGCTCAGCGATCTGGCGACTGTCGATTTCCGCACCTTCACTCGGCTTTCTCCGCCATTGCGCAGCGAGGCTGATCGTCAGGCTGCGCGCGCGGCGATTGGCGATGGGACGGTGGATGTCATTTGCAGTGGCCACGATCCGCGCGGCCCGGAAGACAAACGCCTGCCCTTTGCCGATGCGGCTCCCGGCATGGCGGGCGCAGAGACGCTGTTGGCGATGACGCTGAGCCTGGTGCGTGACGACGTGATGGATATGGCCCGCGCGTTTGACTTGCTCTGCTCCAACCCCGCTCGCATTCTGGGCGCGCCAGCGGGCGCGCTGGTGGAGGGCTTGGAAGCCGATCTCGCGGTGATTGATGCCGAAGCACCGTGGATCATTGATCGCCGCAAGATGGAGGCGACCGCCGACAACACGCCCTTCGATATGCAGGGCACACAGGGGCGTGTGCGCGCTTTGTTGAAGGGCGGCGTTGAGCTGAAGCTCTGAGCGAGTTGGATAGGGTTGAGGAGGCAGGGTCTACGCCCCGCCTCGCTCAATCATCAACGGCTGCGCGCAGCGACCCGAGTGCCCGAATCGACAGCACCGGCTGGCGGGTTGTTCTTGCCATAGGCGAAGCAGCCCCGGCCCGACGACTTAACCGTCCGGCACATTTGCGAGGCACCCTGCTTGCCAAAGCCAGCGGCTGCGACGCGGTAATAGGTGCGGCCTTTGACTTCGGCCTTGGTGATCACGACGTCGTGGTCACGCAGCTGCGGGAATTTGCGCTTGAGCGTCGTCCACCCGGCCTTGGCTTCGGCCTGGCTGTTATAGCTGCCGAGCTGGATCAGGTGAGAATCGCCCTTGGGTGCGGCGCGGGCCACGCGCTTGGGCGCTGGCTTGGGAGCCGATGCAACACGGCGCGGCGCTGTCTTTTCAGCCGAGGCAGCGGGCGTGTCCTGCACCATCGGGCGCGAAACAAAGCGCAGCGCAGACGGGGCGACATCGGCCACGCTGGCAGGCTTGGGCGCCTTCATCGGGGCAGCCGCTTTCACGGGCGCCAGAGCAGGCGTTTCATTGCTGGCCATGCGGCCTTGCGCGGCGGTGATCCGGCGCGGCGCGGTTGTCGACTTGGCTGCGGGCTTGGCAGTCGCAACCTTTGAGGGCGTGCCCCCTGTAGCAGCGAGGATCGAGGCGACCGTGGGGTCAACCTTTTCGACGGGTTCGTTAGCGCCGCCGCGTGTATAAGCCATCGTCTCTGATTGCGAAGGCTTGGCGGGTGCGGCCACTGTCTTCGGCTTGGTCTTTTGCGATTTGGCCGCGGGAGCCTTCGCCACTTGAGCCGGGGCCGTATCGCCAGCGCCCTGCAGTTTGGCTTCGGCCATCATCTGCTTGGAGCTTGGGAAGTTGACCAGCGCCAGCTTGCCCGGGACGCCTGCATCGCTGACGGGAGTGACCTGCAGCAGATCAGCCACACGAACCATGTAGTCTTCAGGCTTGGCTTTGGAGGCCCAGTCCGAGAGGCGCGCGTCTATCTGATCGGCGGGCACGTCTTCAGCGGCCATCACTCGCGCGGCGCGCCAGTTTCCAGCGAGCGCATAGGTGTAGGCCAGGTTCTGGCGGATCTTGGGGTTGTTCTGGCCCGAGCGCAGAGCGTTGGTCAGCAGGAACACGCCGCGCTGCGGATCCCCGGCCAGCGCCAAAGCCAGACCAGCATCAGCCGGGTCAAGCGAGCGCTCCCATTGCGACAACTTTGCCAGCGCCGCTTTCTTTTCGCCCACAGCGGTCTTTGCTAGCGCATAGCTCAGCACGGTGCGCGGGTTATCATCGCCCAGCTCCAGTGCATCGCCAAAGCTCTGCGAAGCCGACTGGAAGCGTCCGGCCTCAAGATAAGCGGTGCCCAGCAGCGCGCGGAACGAAGCATCGCGCGGATTGGCCAGCACGGCGGCTTCGGCATGCGTTATCGCCTTGTTGACCTCGCCCTTCTTCAGCGCGACTTCTGCCTTGTTGACAGACACATCGGCGCGCGGGGCAGAGCCCGTGGTGCAGCCAGTCAGCGCGACGCTGGCGACAGCGGCAGTGGCCAGCAGCGCAAGCTTCGGGCCGAAATCCGGTTGGCGCTTTTGGCTCAGTTTGAAACGGTCCATGTCAGGTCCCCTAGAATCTTAAGCTATGCTTGCTTGGTTTGATCGGTCTGTGGTGCAGAGAGTGGCTTCACTCGGGGCTCATGCGCCGAGCGAGGTCGTCGAGATGTTCGATGTCGGAAAACAGGGCGTCGAGCGCGTCGGTCACCAGCGATTGCGCGCTGACGCCCTTCATGGTTGCAGCAAGGCGCAGTTTGAGGTGGCGCTCTGTATCGAGCCGCAGCGTAAAGGCGGCGCGGCGGCCAGAGTTCTTGGATTTTGGAGCCTTTGCAGCCCCCTGCTCGCGCGCCTGCGGTTTGGTGCGCAGCAAGGGCGCGGCTGACGCGCTTTCGTCGGCCTGTGTGCTCGACGGTGTCTTAGACGCTGGGCGCAGCATGATCGGTTCTACCGGTTCGCGCGGGGCTTGCTCATCTTGCGCTGCGCCTGCATCTTCGTTGGCCGCGCGGCGCGGTGTGCGGGCGGTGATGTCAAAGATATCGGCGCTCGTCATCGGGTCGATGATCGGATGCGGGCGGGGTGTTTTCTTGGCGAGGATCAGCGGGGTTGGCGCGCCATCTGCTTGAATATCGGGTTTGGCGGAGACGATCAGTTCGTCGTCATTGCTCTGATGCAGGGGCAAGTTTGAAACCTCAGATGCCTCGCTGGCGGCCGCTTCGCATTCGCCCATGTCGTTCCAGCCGAGGTCGTCGAGCTTGGCCTCTTCCAGCTCATCCACGCTCGCCATGAGCGGCGCGAGCTGCGGACGCATGGCAGGCTTCGCACCGCCCTTGCGAGCGAGCAATTTCGGCTCAAGCGAGGCAAAGCTGGTTTCGGACATGGCTTGGCGCACCCGCTCTTACTGAGCGACCCGGCGACCAAAGCCGCCACCGCCACCAGGGCGCTGGAAGCCAGACCCATTGGCCGATTGACCACCAGGGGCGGCAAAAACAGTGCGACGGAAATTCTTTTCAAGCCGGTCGGAAATGTATTTCCAAAGCGCCGTCATTTCAGCTGACGAGCGGCTTTCCGGATCGACTTCCATCACCGTACGCCCGTCGATCATCGACGCGGCGAAATCAGTGCGGTGGTGCAGAGTGATCGGAGCGACCGTGCCGTGCTGCGAGAGCGCGACGGCGGCTTCGCTGGTGATCTTAGCCTTGGGCGTGGCTGCGTTGACCACGAAGACAAGCGGCTTGCCTGCACGCTCGCACAGATCGACCGTTGCGCCGACGGCGCGAAGATCGTGCGGGCTGGGACGGGTGGGCACAACGATGAGTTCAGCAACACCGATCACCGACTGGATGGCCATCGTGATCGCAGGCGGCGTATCGATCACCGCCAGCTTAAAGCCCTGCTGACGCAGAACCTGCAAGTCATTGGCAAGCCGCGACACGGTGGTTTGCGCAAAGGCGGGATATTCCGCCTCTCGTTCATTCCACCAATCTGCAAGCGATCCTTGCGGGTCAATGTCGATCAGCACGACCGGACCAGCGCCAGCGCGCTGAGCCTGAACGGCGAGATGCCCGGACAGGGTCGTCTTGCCCGATCCGCCTTTCTGCGATGCCAAAGCGAGTACACGCAACGCCTCAGTCCCCCTGGGTTAGCCCAAATTGTCGCGAGATTGCGACCGGTTCCCCATGGAGATCGCAGACTACCCCTAATTTAGAGTTAACGCGGGGCCATCCCAGCGCGTCTGAGCGCGCCGAGCCGAGCCATCCGCGTCGCTCACATTCGATGAGGCGAGGGCGCGCAAGCGGCTCTTATACAAGGGAATGGTGCCAGAAAGGTGTCTGAGCGCGCGGAGTAGCGCGCAGTGTTTTCGCCACTGCGGACTGCTGCGTGTTTCCATGCCCCGCCTTAACCTTGGTGCGCGGCCCGCTTCCGGTAAGGCTCCAGGGCGATCGCAACCATTTGCTAACCATCTTATCTCTATACCTGCCCTCGCACACACAGATTTGAGCCGGATCACCTTAAAACGACGCCGGACACTGTAGGCTTGTGAAGGAGCGCTTGAACCATGGCTGAGAATAACCGGACCGCACGCAATGCATCGCGCGCCGCAATTGCTGCATTGGCAGCCAGCCTGGCCTTTGTGGCCGCTCCGCTCTCTGCCGATGTGAAGACCGGCGTTGATGCATGGACTTCGGGCGACTTTGGCCGCGCTGTCACTGAATGGGAACTGCCCGCCCAAAAGGGCGACGCTGATGCGCTGTTCAATCTTGCGCAGGCCTACCGCCTTGGCCGTGGCGTGACCGCAGATATTGGCCGCGCGCGCGAATTATACGCTGAGGCCGCGCAAAAGGGGCATGTGAAGGCGGCTGACAATTATGGGTTGCTCCTGTTCCAGCAGGGCGAACAGCAGATCGCGATGCCGCTGATCCGTGCCGCCGCAGACCGCGGCGATCCGCGCGCGCAATACGTGTTGGGTCTGGCGCATTTTAACGCTGATTACGCTGAAAAGGATTGGGTGCGCGCGTATGCCTTGCTTACGCTGGCTCAAGGCGCTGGCCTGCCGCAAGCGAGCGGCGCGCTCAAACAGATGGATCAGTATGTTCCGCTCGAAGATCGGCAGGAAGCGCAATTGGTCGCTCGCCGGTTGGAGGATGAGGCTGGCAAGCGCCGCGCAGCTCAGCTTGCAGCGGTCGATTTGAACCGTGTGCGCCCCACTGCATCAAGCCCGCAAGTGGCGCCGCCGCCCAAGGCTGCATCCACGCCAGCGCGTGCCCCTTCGACCCGGCCTGCTCCAGTCCCCGTGCAAGTGGCCGCTGCGCCAAAGTCGGCCCCTGCCCGTGTTTCAGACCCCGTGCCCGCGCGCCCGATGCGCACCGCGAGCGCTCAGCGCGGTGGCAATTGGCGCGTGCAACTGGGCGCGTTTGGTGTGCCCGGCAACGCGGACCGTCTGTGGAGCAAGCTTTCCAGCACGCCAGAGCTTGCCGGCACATCCAAGGAACTCAAGCCCGCCGGCAGCGTCACGCGTTTGCTGGCGAAGGGCTTCAACAGCCGCTCCGAAGCGCAGCAAGCCTGCTCCAGCCTGAAGCGGATTGGTCAGGATTGCCTCGTCAAAAGCTCATGAGCGCATTCCTCGCGCTGACATAAGCCTTCCCCCCAAGTCACCGCCTGCTAGGGTTGGCGGCTAGCGAGGGGAAGCGCGAATATGAACACGATTACACCGCACGGGGACGATACCGTCCTTGGCGAAACTTCTGTGGGCAGCAGCGATGATGCCGCGCCGGTGGCAGACACCGGGCGGATTTCCAGTCTCGATTATATCCGCGGGTTGGCGGTGATGGGCATCCTGATCGCCAATATCGTTGCCTTTGGTCAGCCGGCCAATGCCTATATCTGGCCCGGCGCGTGGATCGGCGAAACCGGCGATCCCGAAGGCTGGATGTGGATCGCGCAGCTGATTCTGATCGATGGCAAGATGCGCGGGCTGTTCACTTTGTTGTTCGGCGCAGGGCTTTATCTGTTCATGGAGCGCGCATGGGCGCGTGGCGCTTCGCGGTGGTTGCAAATCTGGCGGCTGGTCTTGCTGCTGGGCTTTGGCCTCGCGCATTTCTTCTTCATCTGGATGGGCGACATTCTGGCGATGTATGCCCTGATAGGTTTTCTGGTGACGGCATGTCTGGGTTGGAAGGCGACGACACAGTGGCGCGTGGCCGTGTTCACCTATTTCATTGGAGCGCTGATGCTGGGCGGGGCGCTGACCTTTCCCTACCTCATTGCAGAGACACCGTTTGGCGAGGTCGAAGGCTTGGCGGAAACGCGGGTGGAGATGCTGGAGCAACAAGAGGCGACGCTCGCCGATGATCGCGAGACATCCAGCTTAATTGACAAGGGCGACTATGGCGCGCTGGTTGAAAAGCGCCTGACAAAGCAATGGTGGATGCCGTTCGGGAATTCGTTGTTCTTCTTCTTTGAGAGCTTTCCGTTGATGCTGCTGGGGGCCTCGCTGTATCGCTATGGCTTCTTCAGTGGTGGGGTTTCGGCAGGCCGGTTGCGGCTGTGGGGCTGGCTGGGCCTTGGAATTGGTGCTTTGTTCACGCTTGGCATCGGGCTGTTCGTGAAGTCTGCCGGTTTCGGCTTTAACGCGGCCACGGCTGCCATCATCGGATGGACCATGCTCCCGCGCTTCCTGATGACGCTGGGTCTTGCATGCCTGCTGGTGCTGTATGCGAGCAGCGCGAGCGGGTGGCTCACACAGCGGGTTCAGGCGGCAGGCCGGGTTGCCTTCACCAATTATCTGGGCACGTCTATCGTGATGCTCTTTGTGTTTCACGGCTGGGCGCTGGGGCTGTTTGGAGAGTTGAACCGTCCGCAGCTTTATCTGGTGGCAATCCTCGTTTGTCTCGCGATGCTCGCATGGTCCAAGCCATGGCTTGATCGGTTCCAGTATGGGCCGCTTGAATGGCTGTGGCGGTGCCTGACCTACCGCAAGCTTTTCCCGCTTCGACGGTAAGTCCGGGCTGCTGACGCATGCAGCCGCATCGAGCGGTGGACAAAACCTGCGATTTGGCACTTGCAATTGCGAACGGATCGCATAAATTGCTCTTGCAAACGCTTCGCAGGAAAGACTCGCACCTATGTATATTTGCATCTGCAACGCAATTCGGGAAACCGACCTCCGCGCCGCCGCCTTGAGCAGCGGTGGCGATGCAGAAGCGACCTACGCGACCCTGGGCAAGCGCCCCAATTGCGGCCAGTGCCTTGGGAAGGCTGGCGAAATCATCGATCAGGAACGCGCGATGACCGGTTGCAACGCAGTCGCAGTATAAGAACCACAGGCTCTATTGCGAGATGATTGCAAGTACCTGATTTTAAATAAAAAATTTGCGCAACCCCCTTGCGCACTGTCTCCAGTTGAACGATAAAGGGAGCGCAGCGAACGTTGGCATGATGCCGCGTGCGCCTTTTTTTGTTTCTATCAGGAGCCACCGCCATGAAGGGCGATCCCAAAGTTATCGAATTCCTCAACAAGGCGCTCACCAACGAGCTGACCGCGATCAATCAGTACTGGTTGCACTATCGCGTGCTGGACGACTGGGGTGTGACCAAGCTTGCCGAGTATGAGCGCAAGGAATCAATCGAAGAAATGGAGCACGCGGACAAGCTTGCCGCCCGCGTCCTGTTCCTCAACGGCCTGCCCAACTTTCAGGCAATCCACAATCTGCGCGTGGGTGAGACGGTGCTCGAAATTCTGAAGGCCGATATGGCGCTGGAAGAAGACGCGATCCCGCTGCTCCGCGATGCTGTCGAATATAGTGACAGTGTGCGTGACTATGTCAGCCGTGATCTGTTTAACTACATCCTCGATAATGAGGAAGAGCATGTCGATTTCCTCGAAACCCAGTTCGACATGATCGAGCGGATGGGCCTCGAAAATTACGTCCAGCTGCAAAGCAAAGCCGCAGGCGAAGGCTAAGCCTTTCAGCGAAAACGTATAGGGAGGGCGGGGCAGCGATGCTCCGCCTTTTTCGTGTCAGCCTTTGCGCGTCTCGTACCCTTTGGCCGACAGCCGTGTTTCCATCACGAAACAGCCGAGCCCGGTGACGAGCAGACCCATGGTCAACACCCAGAGCGCTGCGATCACTGTGCCGATCTGCATGTCGATATAGGCGGAGATAAACAGCAGCGCGATCACCACGCTGATGATCATAGCCGATGCGCTGGAAAACATGATTGCAGAGCGCACACGCTGGCGGCGTTTGCGCAGCCAGGCGATCTCGCTGGCATGGGTGATATCACAGGCGGCGTCCGCACCTTCGCCCAGTCGCTCAATCCGGCCCGCGATCCAGATCAGCCGCGCCATCATCACGTTCATGATCGCGCCGATCCCGGCGAGCAGAAAGGCGGGCGCAAGGCTAAGCTGCACTACTTGCTGCACGCGCGGCGTGGACGCGGTGCGCTCCAGCAGCTCCAGTGCAAAAGGCTGAGTGGCCTCGCCAAGCACGAGCGTGAATGCGATCAGCGCGTCGTTGATCATAAAGCTGTCACCTCAAACGGAGCGCGTGCGGCCAATTCAGGTAAGCGGGGCTCTGACGTCTGGACCCATGCGTGATTGGTGAAGGCAATCCGATATGCATCTCCGTCCTCGATCATGGCATAGACGCAGTCAAAGTCGCGATCATCGGTGGGGACGTAGAGCTTTGCCAGCACGCCTTGCAAAACGCCCGGCGGCCCGTTGTCTGCCACAATCGGGACAATGGCTGCGGCGCATGGATCGAACAGGTCTAGGTCAAAGCCGTTGGGGTAATGGAGGTAGTTCACCAGAAACTGCACGTCGCGGGCGCTGATCGGCTCGGCCCAGACGATCAGCAACCAATCGGCGTCCTCATGACGGATGCGCAGATTGTCCGCGTCCAGACTGTATAGGTCGGCGAAGTCACTCAGGATGGTGCGCAGGTCAGCTTCGCTCCAGCCCCATACGAAGATCTGGCCCCGATCCAGTGGCGCGTCGATCACGGTCTTTGGGGCGGGTAGCTTGTCTTGCAGCAGAGGAAGCCAGTGAGCGCGCAAGGCGTAGGCAAAGGCACCCAAGGCAATCAGCAATGGTAGCCACTTCGCGATCACGTCTTGTCGCTTCCGCCCGAATAATTCCCTCCACCTCCGCGATTGGCGTTGTAGGGGTTCTTCGGACTTTTCAGCGTTACGCGCACCGGCACCGCATCAAAGCCCAGCTTCGCACGGATGCCGTTCACCAGATAGCGCTCATAGCTTTTGGGCAGATCATCAAGCCGTGTGCCGAAGATTACAAAGCGCGGCGGGCGCGTTCCGGCCTGCGTGATGTAGCGCAGCTTGACCCGGCGGCCTCCGGGCGCTGGCGGCGGGTTGGCTTCCAGCGCATCGTCAAACCAGCGGTTGAGCGCTCCTGTCGGCACACGCTTGGACCAGCTTTCGCGCAGTTCAAACGCCGCGCTCAGCATCGTGTCGAGCCCCTTGCCGGTCTTCGCGCTCACCGCAAGCAGCGGCAAGCCGCGAACCTGCGCCAGCCCATCATCAAGCGCGCCGCGAATACCGTTGAACAGCGAGCTGGCGTTTTCCGCCACGTCCCACTTGTTGATCGCGATCATCAGCGCGCGCCCTTCTTCGAGCACCATGCTGGCGATCTTGAGGTCCTGATGCTCCAGGCCCTTGGTGGCATCGAGTAACAGCACGACGACCTCGGCAAAATCGACCGCGCGGCGAGCATCCGCGACGCTGAGCTTCTCAAGCTTCTCGGTCACATTGCGCTTTTTGCGCATGCCGGCGGTGTCGATCAAGCGGATGTCGCGCTGCTCATTGGCCTTGGGATCGTGCCATTGCCAATCAATGGCGATGGAATCGCGTGTGATTCCGGCTTCCGGCCCGGTCAGCAGGCGATCCTCGCCCAGCAGCCGATTGATGAGCGTGGATTTACCTGCGTTGGGCCGCCCGACAATCGCCAGCTTAAGCGGGCCGAGCGGGGCATCCTCATCGGACAATTCCAGCTTGGCCGCTTCAACATCGGCGTCCCATTGCTCGGCCTGATCGCCGATCACGGGCCACAGCGCGCCAAACAGGTCCGCGATCCCCTCACCATGCTCGGCAGACAGCGGCACTGGCTCGCCAAGGCCTAGCGAGTAGCCTTCAAGCACACCGCTTTCGCCCGCCGCGCCTTCTGCCTTGTTGGCGACCAGCACAATGGGCACGTCATGCTCGCGCAGATAACGGCTGATCTCTTCATCGAGCGGGGTGAGGCCTGCGCGCGCGTCGATCACGAACAGCGCGGCGTCCGCGCCTTCGAGGCTCGCTTCGGTCTGCATCCGCATCCGGCCGGGGAGCGACTTTTCATCCTCGTCCTCCCACCCGGCGGTATCAACGATGGTGAACTCCAGCCCGGCGACGCTTGCATCGCCCATGCGCCGGTCACGCGTCACGCCGGGCTGATCATCGACCAGCGCGAGTTTCTTGCCCACCAGCCGGTTGAACAGCGTGGACTTGCCCACATTGGGGCGGCCGATAATGATGACGGTGGGTTTCATGATTGGCTTGCAAGTGGTCCCTACAAGCCATCATGGCAAGCAAAGGGTTGGGGCGCCCGATTGCCGGACGCGCGCTTTCAGTCCTTTTTGGCAACCGGCGGATTGTCGCCCAGATCTTCAAACCAGGCTTCCACCGGGCCGCTCAGCTTGATGAGCAGCGGGCGGCCTTTGCGATCGACGGTCTTGCCCGCCTGCACGCGAATCCACCCTTCGGAGATTGAGTATTCCTCAATATCGGTGCGGGTTGTGCCTTTGAAACGGATGCCGACGCCGCGTTGCAGCACTTCGGCGTCGAAATGCGGGCTGGCGGGATGCACGGCCAGATGATCAGGCGGCACGTCCGCGCCAGTGGCCTGCGGGTTTTCCGGAGTTTCGGTCGGTTCGGGTGCTTCATTGTCAGACATGGCCGCGCCTCTATCCGCGCTTTGCGCAGGCGACAAGCGTTGAATGCTTGCCCTTTTGTGTCAAGCCCGATAGGGGCGCTCGCGAAAGCGCGCGGGGGCCTATCGGTTTCCCGCGCGGCTTCGTCTGGGCATGCGGGCGTGGCGGAATTGGTAGACGCGCTGGTTTTAGGTACCAGTATCGTAAGATGTGGGGGTTCGAGTCCCTTCGCCCGCACCATTCTCGCCGTACCAGTCAATGTCCCGGCGGACACTCTATTATAACGATACCAAAGGCTCAAAGTACCCATCCTCATGCAGACTAAGCAGACCGTCAACGAAGGCCTCAAGCGCGCCTATCAGATCACCATCACCGCTGATGAAGTCAGCGCGAAGGTGGATGCCGAGATCAAAAAAGTGGCGCCGCAAGTGCAAATGCCCGGCTTTCGCCCCGGCAAAGTGCCCGCAAATCTCGTCAAGAAAATGCACGGCGAGCAGCTCCACGCGCAAACCCTGAACGATACGATCCGCGAGTCGGTCGATGGGCTGATAAAGGATGAGGAATTGCGCCCGGCCATGCAGCCATCAATCGCACTCAATGAGGATTACGAAGAAGGCAAGGACGCTCTGATCACGGTTGAGCTGGAAGTGCTCCCGGTGATCGAAGCGCCGAGCATTGACGGGCTGAAGCTGGAGAAGCTGGTTGTCCCGGTTACCGACGAACAGATCGACGAGGCGATTGGCGGCATTGCTGGCCAGAACAAGAGCTATAAAGACGCCGCCAAGACCAAGAAGGCGAAGGACGGTGACCAGCTGATCATCGACTTTGTCGGGAAGCTGGGTGATGAGCCGTTTGAAGGCGGTGCTGCAGAAGACGCGCCGCTGGTGCTGGGTTCGGGCACGTTCATTCCCGGCTTTGAAGAGCAGCTGGCCGGAGCCAAAACCGGTGATGAAAAGACCATCACGGTGACCTTCCCTGAGGATTATCAGGCTGAGCATCTCGCTGGGAAAGAGGCCACCTTTGACGTTACCGTCAAGCAGGTGAAGGTCGAAACCGAAACCGAAATCAACGACGAATTTGCGACCAATCTGGGCCTCGACAGCCTCGATAAGCTCAAAGAGATCATGAAGGGTCAGCTTGAGCAGCAGACCGCTGGCCTCACCCGCACGCAGATGAAGCGTTCGCTGCTGGATCAACTGGCGGAAGGACACGATTTTGAAGTGCCCTCGCAAATGGTTGACGCTGAATACGAGCAGATCTGGGCGCAGCTTCAACAGGAAGCCGCCAAGGAAGAAGACCCCGAAGGCGCGCTCAAGCAGATCGAAGACGAGAAGGACGATTACAAGTCCATCGCAGAGCGCCGCGTGCGTCTGGGGCTTTTGCTCTCCGAAATCGGTCAGGCCAACGGCGTCGAAGTGAGCGCGCAGGAAATGTCGATGCTGATCCAGCAGGCAAGCGCGCAATATCGCGAGGAAGACCGCGAGCGCTTCATGGAATATATCCAGCAGGACCCGATGGCCGCCGCTCAGCTGCGCGCGCCTCTGTATGAGGACAAGGTCGTCGACTTCCTGTTCGACAAGGCTGACGTGACTGAGCGCGAAGTGACGCAGGAAGAGCTTCAGGCTGCGATTGAAGCCGAAGACGATGTTGAGGCGGAGAAGGAAGCGGCGAAGAAGCCCGCAGCCAAGAAGAAAGCTCCGGCGAAGAAGCCTGCCGCCAAGAAAGCGCCTGCTAAAAAGCCGGCGGCCAAGAAGGCCGCAGCAGAAGCGACGGATGGCGACGCGGAGCCAGCCCCGAAGAAGGCTGCTCCCAAAAAGAAAGCGCCTGCCAAGAAACCGGCAGCCAAGAAGCCTGCCGCCAAAAAGGCTCCGGCTAAGAAGGCTGAAGGCAAGGCTGAGTAAGCCTTACTCCATCGTCATGCTGAAACCAGTGCAGCATGACGATGGGGAGGGTCTTTGTGTCACTCCGCCGACCACGGCTTGAACGTTGGCTCGGGCAGCTCAGCGGTGCGCGCGCGTTCATACGCCGCGCCTGCTTTAAGCACGGTGTAGTCCGCCCATTGACCGCCGATAAAGCTGATCCCCACTGGCAGGCCCTCCACCGCGCCCATTGGCACTGTAAGATGCGGGTAGCCCGCAATCGCGGCGGGCGCGCCAAAGCCGATGGAGCCGGTGAAATTGTCACCATTTACAAGGTCGCTCACCCAGGCAGGTCCGCGTGTGGGCGCGATCAAAAGCTTCACGTCATTGTCAGCCAGCAGAGTGTCGATTGTCTCGGGCCCGGCGATTGTCTGCGCGTTGGCCCGCGCCTTTTCATAAGCTTCGGTGTCGGTGGTCTCCAGCGCCTGCTCGAACAGCTCTTGCCCAAACCAGCGCATTTCCGCCGCAGCGTTGGCTTTGTTGAATGCGATGAGATCCGCCAGATTGCGCGGGGTCGCCGCCTCATCGCCGCCAATTGCCGGGATTGAGCCGAGATAGGCCTCCATCCCAGCGCGCAGCTCATACATCAGCACGGTGAAGCTGTCGCGATACATGGCGCGGTTGGGCTCGAATTCGATATCGACCAGCACGGCACCCGCGCGCTCCAGATCGGCAAGCGCGGCTTCGAACACGGCGGCGACATCGTCGCGGCTTCCAATCTGCTTGCGCATTACGCCGATGCGCACACCTTTGAGCGAGGCGGTGTCGAGCCCAAGTGTGTAGTCGGCCATACGCGGCGCGATCATGGTCACCGGGTCGCCCTCATCCTCGCCTGCCATCGCGCTCAGCAGCAAGGCCGCGTCGTAGACCGTGCGCGTCATCGGGCCGGCGGTGTCCTGCGTTTCGGAGATCGGGATGACATGGCGGCGGCTGACTACACCCACGCTCGGCTTGAAGCCGACCACTCCGTTGATGGAGGCCGGGCACGAGATTGAGCCATTGGTTTCCGTACCAATCGCAGCCCAAGCAAAGCCCGCCGCGACCGCAGCGCCGCTGCCCGACGAAGAGCCGCACGAATTGCGGTCGGTCGCAAAGGGGTTGCGGGTTAATCCGCCCACTGCGCTCCAGCCGCTGGTCGAGCCATCGCTGCGGATATTCGCCCATTCGGAAAGGTTTGTCTTGCCTAGAACCACGCCGCCCGCCGCGCGCAGATTGGCAACCAGCGGCGCATCGCGGCCCGTGCGATTGTCCTTAAGGGCGAGGCTCCCGCCCGTTGTGGGGAAGTCGCGGGTCTCAATGTTGTCCTTGATCAGAACCGTGCGGCCTTGCAGCGGTGTATCGGCGGCGCGGTCCACATTGAAGGTGGCTTTCGGGTCATAGGTGATGACCGCATTGAGCATCGGCCCCGCGTCATCATAGGCCTTGATGCGCTCAATCTGCACCATAGCCTCTGCCAGACGCTGCGAAGGAGGCGGCAGTTCCTCTATCACGCGCTCTTTCGATTGCGCGAACAGCGAAGGCGCAGCGATCAGAGCGAGGGCGGCGGTGGCGGTCGGCCAAATCAGTCGTTTTTGCATGGCCTAGGGTTTGCGCGAGCGCGCACTGCAACGCAAGTTTACCGTTCTGCGCGCGATCGTTCCATTCCCGGACGCAGGGCGCGGGCGGCCTTGTCCACCGAGTTTTAACCGCCCACCGGCATAGTCGCGGCTCGCATTCCCGCCCGTCGCAAAAGCCATACGAGCCCCGCTCCATGACCCAGCCCAGCGCCGTCTCCCCCGCGCCGCCCAAGCGCAAACATTATCACGACATTGACGGGGCACGATCTGTGCTGATGTTCCTGTCTGTCGCGCTGCATGCGGGCACAGTCTATGCGGTGGCGCGCCCGTGGATCACGCAGAACACGGATCGCGGTCTGTTCTATGACTGGGTGATCTTCGGCTTCCACCTGTTCATCACGCCGACCTTTTTCTTCGTCGGAGGCTTCTTTGCGGTCCTGCTGCTCAAGCGCCGCGACATTGGCGATTTCCTGCAAAACCGGTTGCTTCGCACCGCAGTGCCGCTGATCACAATCGCGCTGACACTCAATATGGTCGAGCATTACCTGCGCTGGGTCGACAATCGTGCGCCCGGTGAAGCGGGCGGGGCGGGCGTGCTGAATTGGCTGGAGAGCGAGGCCTTCGTCACTGTCTGGGCCAGCGGCGTGTGGCAATTGCACCTGTGGTTCCTCGTCAGCCTGCTGCCGATGTTTGCGCTCGCCGCACTGGTGCATGGCGCGCTTCCTAAAGCTTCCGGCCTGCGCAGGCGGGCGATGGAATTTGCCGATTGGTTGGGGCGCGTCACCAGCGGCAGCCTGCCCTTCGCGCTGGTCCTGCTGGCGCTGGCGGCGGCCAACACGCTGAATTACTCGCTCGCGGCTCAAGTGCCGGGCGCATACGATCTGATCTTTCCCGGTTTTCAAAGCTGGTACAAACTGGTCAGCGAGTTTCCCTTCTTCGTCATCGGTGTACTGGCAGCGCTCAGCCCGCGTTTCCTCTCCAGCCTGTTTGAGTGGCGCGTATGGATGCCTTACGCAGCGGCGGTCGCCTTGCTGCTCCAGCCTTATCCTGACACCGAAGCAGGCACGCTGGTGGGCCTTGCCACGCTGTTCGCCAACCAATTGGTGATGTGGACGATCGTGCTGTTCATCCTGCAATTCTTCCATCGCTACTTCAGCGAGGGCGGCCCGCGCACCGCGTGGCTCGCCGATTGCGCGCTGTCGATGTATCTGTTCCACCACTGCCTTGTGTACATCTATGGGCGCTGGCTGGTGGGTGTTGAATGGCCGATTGCGCTGGAGTTCACTGTGCTCACTTTGCTGGCGGCGATCACCGTCATTGCGATCCATGAATTGCTGGTGCGCCGGATTGCGATCGTCCGGCTGCTGTTCAACGGCAAGACCGATATCGAAGCGATCCGCAAAGCGCCCGGCCTTGTGGATTCGTTTTCAAGCCCAACCTCGCAAACCAAGCCCACGCCGCGCCAAAGCGGGGCCACGGGGGCCAGCGCAATCCCGAAATAGGCATTCACTCACATCTGAACTGATGAGAAGACGGGCGACAAATGGTTAAGCCCCTTGAACTCCGGCGAGCGTGGTCCGACATGGTGCGACAAAGATGAAAAAGGATGCTCCCCACATGATCGATCTGCTTGGCAATTCCGGTGAAACTTTTGGCGCTCAAGGCCAGTTTACGCGCGACCCCCTCACCGGCGCTTTGGTGCCGACAGTGGTGGAGCAGACCAGCCGGGGCGAGCGGGCGTTCGACATTTTCTCACGCCTCCTGCGGGAGCGGATCGTGTTCGTCACCGGTCAGGTGGAAGACGGCATGGCCTCGCTTATCACCGCGCAGCTGCTGTTCCTCGAAAGCGAAAACCCGTCCAAGCCGATCAGCATGTACATCAACTCGCCCGGCGGCGTGGTGACCGCTGGCATGGCGATCCATGATACGATGAAATACATCAAGCCGAGCGTGTCGACCGTGTGCATGGGGCAGGCTGCATCGATGGGCAGCTTCCTGTTGGCCGCGGGTGAGCCGGGTATGCGCGTTGCGCTGCCCAATGCACGCATCATGGTCCACCAGCCCTCTGGCGGTGCGCGCGGCATGGCCTCTGACATCGAGATTCAGGCCCGCGAAATCCTGCGTATTCGCACGCGGATGAATGATCTTTACGTCAAATACACCGGTCGCAGTCTTGAAGAGATTGAAAAGGCGATGGACCGCGACACCTTCCTCGAAGCTGAAGAAGCCAAGGAATTTGGTCTGGTGGACAAGGTGTTTGAAACCCGGCCCGAAGGCGAAGAGCCTGAAAGCGAAAAGGGCTCTGGCGGCGCGCCGGAATGAAGGTGACTCGAGCCCGCCGGGTTCGGACAGCGCTGTGACAGCCGCGTGGCATTTGCGCACCCTGTGGGCAAAATCTGCGCCTTAACGGAGCTGAAATAGCTCGCCAGACATTGATTCATCTGGCGTGGCCGATATTGTTTGCGAATCCGCATGACTGACCGTCAGGAAAGCCGGATTCGAGGAAAGCGAGAATGACGAAATTGAGCGGATCTGACAGCAAAAGCACCCTGTATTGCAGCTTCTGCGGCAAGTCACAGCATGAGGTGCGCAAGCTTATCGCTGGCCCTACGGTCTTCATCTGTGATGAATGCGTGGAGCTGTGCAATGACATCATCCGCGAAGAGACCAAGGCCGGCATTGCGGGCAAGAAAGAGGGCGAGGTTCCTACGCCCAAGGACATCTATGCAACGTTGAACGATTACGTGATCGGCCAGAACTCGGCCAAGCGTAACCTCTCAGTCGCGGTGCACAACCACTACAAGCGTCTGAAGCACTCCGGGAAGGCTGACGGAGTTGAGCTCGCCAAGTCGAACATCCTGCTCGTGGGTCCGACAGGGACCGGGAAAACGCTTCTCGCTCAAACACTTGCGCGCACGTTTGATGTGCCCTTCACGATGGCTGATGCGACCACGCTGACCGAAGCGGGCTATGTTGGCGAAGACGTTGAGAACATCATCCTGAAACTGCTTCAGGCCTCCGATTACAACGTTGAGAAAGCTCAGCACGGGATCGTCTACATCGATGAGATCGACAAGATCACGCGCAAGGCGGAAAACCCCTCGATCACGCGCGACGTGTCGGGTGAGGGTGTGCAACAGGCGCTTCTGAAGCTGATGGAAGGCACCACAGCCAGTGTCCCGCCGCAAGGCGGCCGTAAGCATCCGCAGCAGGAATTCCTTCAGGTCGATACGACCAACATTCTGTTTATCTGCGGCGGCGCTTTTGCCGGTCTCGACAAGATCATCGCGGACCGCCTGCAAAAGCGTTCGATCGGATTCGGCGCGCATGTCGCTGACCCAGACAAGCGCAAGGTTGGGGAGCTTTTGGAGAAAAGTGAGCCGGAGGATCTGCTCAAGTTTGGACTTATTCCAGAATTTGTTGGCCGCCTGCCGGTTATCGCCACATTGCACGATCTGGACGTCGATGCGCTCGTCACCATCCTGACCGAGCCCAAGAACGCCATCGTCAAGCAGTACGGCAAGCTGTTCGAGCTTGAAGATGTTGCTCTGACCTTCACCGATGAAGCGCTCAAAGCCATCGCCGAACGCGCGATCCTACGCAAAACCGGCGCGCGCGGCCTGCGTTCTATTGTTGAAGGCATCCTGCTCGATACGATGTTTGACCTGCCAGACATGGAAAACGTCAGCGAGATCGTGATCGATGGCGATGTGGTTGCAGGCAAGAAAGAGCCGGTCCAGGTCGTCTCCAACGATGACGACAAGGCAAAGGAAGAGGCTGCCTGATGCTTTCGGGCGCTGCATGGATCAGCGTTCTGGCGACCATCACGGTGCTTATAGGCTCGGCCCTTTGGGCTGAGCGCCGCTACAGTGGCTACACCAAACTGCCGGCCCGCTTTGACTGGCGCCTGCGCGCGGCCAGCTTCATGCCGCGCAGCATTGTTCTTTGGATGACGCCGGTCGTCTTTGTTGGAATCCTCGCGCTGATTGCGTGGATCGGCGGCAATGCCCCGCCAGAGCGCATGCATGGAGACCCCAACACCGGCGTTTTTGTGGCCTGCGCCTCTGTGATCTGGGCGCAGCTTTTTGTCCTTTGGCTCGTGGGGCGCTGGGCACGCGGCGCGGCGTAAATGGCCATGGCGTCGGTGACGATCCGACGCCTCGGCTCGGCTGACATCGCGCTTCATCGACGGGTGCTCGCGCTGTATGGGCGCGCGTTTGAAGAGCCTGAAACCTACCCGCCCGACGGCCCCAGCCAAGACTATCTTGAGGCCCTGCTGGCACGCCCCGATTTCATCGAATTGGCGGCGCTGGATGGGGATGCAGCGGTCGGTGCGCTCAGCGCGTATGTCTTACCCAAATTCGAAGCCGAATGCAGCGAGGTGTTCATTTTTGACCTCGCTGTCGACGCCAGCCATCGCCGCCGCGGTATCGCCACTGCGTTGATTGAGGCGGTGAAACCCCATGCGCGCGCCGCATCGGCCAAAGTGATCTTTGTGATGGCCCAAAAGGGCGATGGCCCCGCAACAGCGCTGTACGAAAGTCTCGCTGCGCGCGAGGAGGTGCTGAGCTTTGATATTGACCCGCACCGCTAAAGTAAAAGTTTGTCCGGACAAATTTCTTGCATAGATGGGCTACGCCACTTAACCGCCCGTCGTGATCGATCACACAGGGCAAGGGGAGATCGCGGTTTGCGAACAATCGGCATTCTGGGCGGGATGAGTTGGGAGAGCACGGCGCAATATTACGCGCTGATCAACCGCCATGTGCGCGAGGCGCGCGGCGGGCTCACTTCCGCGCCGCTGCTGTTACACAGCTTCGACTTTTCCGAGATCGCCGCGCTTCAGAGAGCGGGCGATTGGGACGCGCTTAATGACAGGCTGGCGCAGGCCGCGCTGGGTTTGGAGCGGGCTGGGGCCGATGCGGTTGTGATCGCAACCAACACGATGCATCTGTGCGCCCCTGCAATCGAAGCGGCGACCACGGTCCCGCTGATCCATATCGCGGACCCGCTTGGCAGCGCGCTTCACGCGGCTGGTCACACCAAGGTCGGCCTGCTCGCGACGCGCTTCACCATGGAGGAGCCGTTCTACGCAGAACGATTGGCACACCACGGCGTGGAGGCTGTCGTCCCGCCGACAGAGCGGCGCAGTGAAATTCACCGGGTCATCTTTGAGGAATTGTGCGTTGGAGACATTCGCGAGACCTCGCGCGCCTTTTATCAAAGCGCCATCGCCGATCTGGCTGCGCGCGGGGCCAGCGCCATTGCGCTTGCCTGCACCGAAATCATGCTGCTGATCGAGCAGGCCCATAGCCCGCTGCCGCTGTTCGACACTACCGCGCTCCATGCGCAGGCGGCGGTCCAGTTCGTGCTCTCGGAATGAGCGGACCAAAGGTCAAACTAGGGCTCAAACCAAAGCTCAAAATAAAAACCCCGCCCGGTCATGGAGGATTGACCGGACGGGGCCTTTGCCTACGCGACGCCCTAGGTGGGAGGGGGAAAAGAACGAGCGCCGCGAAGCTTTCAAAGTGATTTACGCATCAGCCCGGCAGAAAGACGCCGTCGGTTACGTGAATAACGCCGTTCGAAGTCATCACATCCGTTTGAACCACGGTTGTCACGCCGCCCTTTGCGTCAGTGATCACGACACTGCCATCAACGATCCGTGCGGTAAGCACTTCGCCAGCGAGTGTTTTGACGCTCGCGCTGCCGCCGTTGTCGGTGATCAGCTTGATGAGGTCAGCGGCGGACACCTTGCCCGCAACGACGTGATAAGTGAGGATCGTGGTGAGCGTGGCCTTGTTCTCAGGCTTTACGAGCGTCGCAACCGTGCCGTCCGGCAGTTTTGCAAAGCCATCATCCGTCGGAGCAAAGACTGTGAAAGGGCCTGGGCCCTGAAGGGTTTCGACGAGGCCAGCGGCCTTGACCGCAGCGACAAGCGTCTCGTGAACGCCAGTGCTCATGGCTGTGGCAACAATGTCAGGCTTTTCGGCCTTCTTTTCCATGTGGCCATCGGCAAGGGCGGGAGCAGCGGTCACAGCGGCAAAGCCCGTTGTGGCAGCGATCGCGGCCATGGCAGCGGCCTTAAGGCGTGTTTGAATCGGGTTCATTGTATTCTCCTGTAAGTCTGGTGAGGTCATGAGCATCCGCTCAGAAAAAAGGTGAGGGCTTAGCCGGGCAGGAAAACGCCATCGGTGAAATGGATCACGCCGTTCGAAGTCGAGACATTTGCCCGGGTCACAGCGGTGACGCGTTTTTGGCCATCAGTGATGATGATCTTGTCGCCCGAGAGACGGGCTGTCAGAACCGGTCCTGCAACGGTCGGAATGCGATACTCGCCCCCGTTGACGTTGATTTGATTGACCAGGTCGCTCGCGGTGACGCGGCCAGGTGTGACATGATAAGTAAGGATCTTTGCAAGCGTCGCCTTGCTTTCCGGCTTGACCAGAGTTTCGACCGTTCCGTTTGGCAGCTTTGCGAATGCGGTGTCGGTTGGGGCGAAGACGGTGAAGGGGCCGGGGCTTTGGAGTGTATCAACCAGATCCGCCGCTTTCACAGCGGTGACCAGAGTCTTGTGAACCTTGCTCTTTGCGGCTGTTTCCACGAGGTTGGCTTGGGCTTTGGAGCGTTTGTGGTGGCCAGCTTCTGCCGGAGCCGCGCTGATCGCGGCCAAGCCAGTTGTGGCAGCAATTGCGGCGAGTGCGGCCGCGCGCATGGAACGGGAAAAACGTGTCGGGATCGAGGTCATTGAGTATCTCCTTGTTACCGCAAGCCCTCCCGATCTTGCGCCGAAGTTACGCAATGCTTCTCAATCGAGATGCAGTGGTTCGAACATTTGTTGATTTATTCCAAACAGCCGGGTTCAGGCGGTTTGTGTCTGCGACGAAGCGAGCCGTCGATATTCCGCGCATTTGGAGCGTGTAAGGTCCATCTGGACCCTACGGTCTCAGACCGCTCCCAACGCGCCTTGCGCAACAACAGGCCCGGCGTCCTGGCCCTCCGGCTTGCCGCCGATGGGCTCACGCGTGAGCACCAGTTCAACGCCATCACCCATATTGCGCGCGATGCCCGCAGGCAGCTCCATGCGGCGCTCCTCGCCCGGCACCACGACGCCTAACGATTGCAATGCGCTGCCATCGCTTGGCACCAGCCACAGCTCATGATCATGCACGCCATCCGCGCTGAGACCAGCCGCCGAGACGAGCATTTCGTCGCTCTCAGGCAGGACAGTCACAGCAAGGCGCAGCGATGTGTCACCAATGGGGATCGACGCCATCAAGGGCGTGGCCGTGGTTGGATCGGGATTTGGTGCGGCAATCGGCGCGCTGTCAGGGTTAGCCGAAGGGCCAACCACCAGCATTGCGACCGCAAAGGCAGCGGCGGCAGAGGTGATCCCTGCGGTCCACTTCCAGCGACGCATGCGGCGCTCCATATCCAGCAGCACCACCGTGTCATCGGCAATCGCTACGCCATCGGACGCGGCATCGCCAACCGCATCAGCCTCGCGCGCGCGCTGAAGAGCGCCGACCCGTGCATCAATCGTTGACCAGACCTGCGTGCTCGGCTCAGCGCCGGCAACATCATCAGACAGCGGGACAAACCAATTGTCCCACCATTCGCGGCGCGCGGCAAAATCTGCATCGCGCGCCATGCGCCCGCGAATTGCGAGCAATTCCTCGCCCTCCAACAGGCCGAGCGAAAACTCAGCCGCGACCGTCTTGTCGTCGCGATCTTCCAGCGGGTCGAGGGGTTCGGTGTTGCTCATTGCGGCCCCCCGTCGCGTTCTTCACTGGCTTCGAGGCAGGCGCGCAACTTCATCAAACCGCGGCGGATCCAGCTTTTCATTGTGCCCAGCGGCACATCGGCTGCGGCGGCAAGCTCGGCATAGGTATAGCCTTCAAAGAACGCCTTGCGAATATTGGCCTGCGCGTTGTCATCCAGCGTTGCCAGGCATTTGTGAATCTGCGCATCGCGCTCGGCATCGAGCAGCAAAGCATCGGCCAGCGGGCTTTCATCGGGAAGCGGAGCGGCCTCTTCAACCGGCACGGCACCGCCGCGCACTTTGCCCGTGCGCAAACGATCGATCGCACGGTTGCGTGCGAACGTGGCGAGCCATGAAATCGGGCTCGCGCGCTGCGGATCATAACGGTCCGCGCGTTGCCAGAGATTGACGTAGACGTCTTGCAAAGCGTCCTCAGCTTCCTTTCTATCGCCCAAGATACGCAAGGTTATCCCGAACAGCTTCACCCGGGTTGCTGCATAAATCTCTTCCAGCGCCGCGCTGTCGCCTTGCGCAAGCCGCACCATGGCCGCGCGCAGCTCTTCACGCGCGACACTTGCGGCGTCCTGAGCGGGCGGCGCGGAGATATCGTCAGGTTGCTGCGGCGCGGCGCTCATGAATAGCGTCCTGCGCGGCGTGCGGGAGCGCTTTGCAGCGGCTCCATTAGCCGTGCGGAGCTTTCATCGAGCCGGTTCAGGTCGCGCGTCCCCATGGGCGCAAGCGATGCCCGCGCTTGCGCTCAGCGTCAATGGGGAAGTCAGGCGCGTGCGCGTGCTGCGCCGGTTTTAGCCACCACTTTGAGGGTAGACGCAGTCGTCAAGGCCTTGATTTTGCACGATGCCAATGCGCGCCTTTACCCGGTTGCCGTGCCGCGCGAGCCAGCCTGCGGGATTGACCACGCTGCGGGTCTTGGGGCTGGGCAGTGCGGCCGCCATACGCGCAGCTTGTGAAGGGGTGAGGCGGGCAGCGGTCTTGTCAAAATATCGCTGGGCTCCGGCGGTGGCGCCATAAGTGCCGATCCCCGTCTCCGCGACATTAAGATAGACCTCCATGATCCGCCGCTTGCCCCACACCGCTTCGATCCAGAAAGTGAACCACGCCTCCAGCCCTTTGCGAAAATACCCGCCGCCCTGCCATAAAAAGACATTCTTGGCGGTCTGCTGCGAGATCGTGGAGCCGCCGCGAATGCGCCCGCCCTGCTGGTTTTCCTTATAGGCGCGCTCAATCGCCTCGGTGTCAAAGCCGGAGTGCTCGCAGAACTTGGAATCCTCCGCCGCGATGACCGCGGCGACCAGATTGGGATCGACGCTTTCAAGCGGCTCCCAATCGCGCGTCGCACCGTTTTCATCCATCGCCATAGTCACGGTGTAGGGAACCGGAATCCACTTGAACGCAATCACGAGCAGCAGCGAGAGGCCAACGAACCAAAGGATGGCCTTGGCAAGGATGCGGGTGAGGAGGCGGAGCATGGTGTGGGATTAGATAGCTGCGAGCAGCCGTTCAAGCGGTTGTGATTGCCAAGTAATCCCGTAAGTTTCTCTGCGAAAGGACGATGATGCGCAAATTATCACTTGGTTTGACCGTCATAGCGTGCGCTTTGTTGGTCAGCTGCAGTCCCAGCGAGTATGCTGGGATTGATCTTAAAACTGCCAGCGTAACCCCCGACAGAATTCAGGTGCAGGATATCGCCAAGCGCGCCAGTTCAGGCGACAAGAATGCGCAGCTTTCGCTCGCCCGGATTTATCGCGATGGTAAGGGCGTTTTGCAATCCAAAGAGCGCGCCTGCGGCTTATTCCAGAGCGCAAGCCGCGCGCAAGGCCGCAGCCAGACCACCTATATTTGCGATGGAGCCTGTCAGGCTCAGACAACCTATATTGGTGGGTATGACAAGGGAATTGAGGAGGCAGCCGACGAGGCGGAGGCGCTCGGCTGCGGGTTTGAGCGCTACACACCCGATGAGGCCGAGCAGCGGGTGACGAGCGCGGCGCGTCTTGCAGAGCAAGACTGCGGAGGAGTGATCGGGCGGGGCGACGAGCGTGGATACCGGATCAATCAACCCAAATGCTATCCCTTCCTCCAACCAAGCACTCAGACTTTGGTAGCCTTTCACGTAGGCTTGTTGGGATGCGACGGCTCAATTGTGCGCGCTCGCGGCGAAAACCGGAAAGCGCTCAGAAACCGCGTACGGCGATGCCTGTTCGAGAGGCCGGAATACACGCTCAGCGTGCAGCAAGGACGCGAAGTGGAGTCGTTCGCGAAATTGATTGCACAGACGGTGCGCTGTGATGGAGACATTGCGGGCCGTTCGCTCGGCTGCACCATCACCCCGCCGGCCGATGGCAAGCCGCTTAAATTGATCCGGCCAACCATTGAATGGAGCCTGCTTGGTCCCTTGTTCGATAAATTGGGCGTGCAAAATGCGTCGCCCAATGCGGCAATGGCTTCGGATGGCTACAAGCGAGCAGCGCGCGCGGTAAGCTTGGTGTGCGCCTTCTCCATAAGCACGCAGCGCGCGAATGACCTGCGCCCGGCGGAGCGGGAATTGTGTTTCCTTTACAGGGAGGCCACGCGTTCAAACAAATGGGAAAACTCATTCACCCCATCAATCCCGGTTCAACCAAACACAAAATGAGAAACCCTCCCCGGCGCGAACCGGAGAGGGTTTTTTGGTTTGTCAGACCACGCGAGCGCTTACGCCATGCCAGGCAGCAGCCGTTCGCCGGCGATCCGCTGCATCGCTTTTTGCAGCTTTTCAAACGCGCGCACTTCGATCTGGCGGATGCGTTCGCGGCTTACGTCGTAAACCTGCGATAGCTCTTCGAGCGTCTGCGGCTTTTCGGTCAGGCGGCGTTCGGTGAGGATGTGCTGTTCGCGTTCGTTAAGCGAGTCCATCGCCTCTTGCAGCATTTCGTGCCGGACATTCGCCTCTTCGGCGTCCGCGACGGTCTCGTCCTGCAGCGGACGATCATCGGTCAGCCAGTCCTGCCATTCACCAGCGCCTTCTTCTCCGCCGCGCATGGGCGTGTTGAGCGAGCCATCGCCGCCCATCATCATCCGGCGGTTCATGTTGACGACTTCCTGCTCAGGTACGCCCAGATCGGTCGCGATCTTGGTCACGTCATCAGGCGAAAGATCGGTGTCTTCGTAGGCCTCCAACTGCTTCTTCATGCGGCGCAGGTTGAAGAACAGCTTTTTCTGAGCTGCCGTTGTGCCCATCTTCACAAGGCTCCAGGAGCGCAGGATGTATTCCTGAATGCTCGCCTTGATCCACCACATCGCATAGGTGGCCAAGCGGAAGCCGCGATCGGGCTCGAATTTCTTGACGCCTTGCATCAGACCGACATTGCCTTCGGAAATCAGATCCGAAACGGGCAGGCCATAGCCGCGATAGCCCATCGCGATCTTGGCAACCAACCGCAGGTGGCTGGAGACCAGCTGCGCTGCGGCGTCGGGGTCCTCATGCTCTTCATAGCGCTTGGCGAGCATGTATTCCTGCTCAGCCGTCAGCACCGGGTACTTCTTGATTTCCGACAGATAGCGATTGAGGCTCTGCTCACCGCTCAGCGCCGGGACCGTTTTGGTCGCTGTCTTGCTCACGTTTTCCCTAACCTTTCTGTTGTCGACCTCGGGTGCCGGACCCCTGCTGGGCATCCGACGGATCAGGCCACGCGGTTACATATAGACGAATGCGAGGAAATTTCCCGCAACTTTCATCGATTAAAACGACCCAATTCGTCGATCAGTTCCTGCATATCGGGTGGTAAAGCCACTTCAAAGTGGACCTTTGTTTGCAACACCGGATGCGTGAAACCCAACTCGGCAGCATGCAGCGCCTGACGGGCAAAGCCAGTCCGGGCCAGCAAAGCGCGAAGAGGCTTGGGCGTTTTACCGTAGGTTTGGTCTCCTAATAGCGGATGGCCGATTGATGCGCAGTGAACGCGCACCTGATGCGTGCGGCCGGTTTCCAATCGACACTCGATTAGCGCACAATGCGCCAACCGGTCGAGAACGCTATAATGCGTAATCGCGTGTTTACCGCGTGAGGAATTCTTGGGCAGCACAGCCATTTTCTTGCGATTAGCGTCAGATCGCCCCAGCCGCGCGTCTATTGTGCCGGTGGCGGGGCTGGGCGTGCCGCCGGTGACGGCAAGATAGCGGCGGTGGACTGAATGCTCGGCAAATTGCGCGGCGAGCCCTTCATGCGCTGCATCGGATTTTGCGACGACCAAGAGCCCGGACGTGTCTTTGTCGATCCGGTGGACAATGCCGGGGCGCGCGACCCCGCCAATGCCTGAGAGCGATCCTCCGTCCTTGGCGCAATGATACAGCAGCGCGTTGACCAGCGTGCCATCCGGATTGCCCGCCGCCGGGTGCACCACCATGCCCGCAGGCTTGTTAACGACAACGAGGTGCGCGTCCTCATAAGCGATATCGAGCGGGATGGCTTGCGGACGGGCTTCCGGTTCAACTGTGGCTGGCACGGTGATGGTAAAGGGCGTCCCCGAAGGCACCTTGGCGCTCGGCGAATTCGCAGCGGTACCGGAAAGCTCAACCGCACCCTGCGCAATAAGCGCCTGAACCCGCGCACGCGAAAGCTCAGTGACTTCGGTGAGCGCTTTGTCGAGACGCCCTTCGCTCAGGGTGGTGCCAGTGAGGGTGTGCGGTTTAGTCATAAAGTCTGCGCCTCCCTCTAGCGTCATTCCCGCGAAAGCGGGAACCCAGCTTGTTTTGACTGTGCGGATCCCGGCAAACGGCATCCACGCCTTCGCGAGGGTGTCGTGAGATGTTATTGTGCGGAATGATGGTTGGCGCGAAGACGGAAAAATACTCCTTCGACAAGCTCAAGACGAGCGGGAGGGGTCTCCAAATAGATGAGCGCGCGCTGGAAAGTCTCTTTGCTGAGGCTGTCGCTGCTTTGCCGCATGAGGCGTGCGGGTTGCTTTTGGGGCGGGCTGGGGAGATTGCGAGCATCCGACCTGCGCGCAATGTCCATCCCGCCCCTGTGACCCATTTCGAGATTGACCCTCAAGCTCTGATCGATGCCCACCGGGCTGAGCGTGAAGGCGGGCTCGCCGTGCTGGGATACTACCATTCGCACCCCACCGGCGATCCGCATCCCTCACCAACAGACCGCGCAATGAGCGCGCGCGACGGGCGCATCTGGGCGATCATTGCGCCTCCGGATCGGATCAAGTTTTGGGAAGATGGTCCAACCGGCTTTCAGCCGCTTCCCCATTCGCTCCAAGGACGCTAGAGCCTTGCGCCATGACCTCCTCGACTGACCTTGCCGCGCTGCTGTGTTCGCGGCTGTGCCATGACATGCTCTCGCCGGTGGGCGCGCTTTCGAACGGGCTTGAACTGCTTGCGGAAGAGACTGACCCGGAAATGCGCGCCAATGTCATCGATTTGCTTGAACAATCGGCATCCATCAGCACGGGCAAGCTAAAATTTTTCCGACTCGCCTTCGGCGCGGCTGGCGGCTTCGGAGAGGCTGTGCCGGTGGAAGAAGCGCAGGGCGTTATCGCCGCGCTGACCGCTGAGGCAAAGCGGGTACAGCTCAACTGGTCCATTGCCGAGCCAAGCCTGCCCAAGCCGGCGGTCAAGGTGCTGCTCAACCTCTCCCAGATCGCGCTTGATACGCTGGTGCGCGGCGGCACGCTGGACATCGGAGCGGAACGGCGCGCCAATGATCATGGCGGCGCCAATATCGAGATCGTCGCACGCGCGACCGGTCCCAAGATCGCGTTTGATGAAACGATTGGGCGAGCGCTTCAGAACGAACTTACGCTCGAGGAAATCACCAGCCGCACCGCTGCTGCGCATATGATCGCGCTGCTGGCGCAAGAGCTGGGTGGTGGGCTGCAATACGCCCTGACCGCAGAGGCGCTGGTGCTGGGCGCGGTGCTGCCGCAGCCGGAAGGGATGATCGGTTGAACGGCGCGCCTCAAGCCATGCCGTTTCGCGATATGGAAGTCAGCGAACTGGTTCACGCTGTCGTCCCCTCGCCCAATTTCAACGACCGCAAAATGCCGCTTTCCATGGTGGTGTTGCACTACACAGAGATGAAACCAGTTGAGGCGGCGCTGGGCAAACTGGTGAACCCGGATGCGGGTGTCTCCGCGCATTATCTGATCAGCGAAGAAGGTGTCGTCACGCAGCTCGTCTCAGAACAAAAGCGCGCCTGGCACGCCGGTGTCTCCTATTGGCGCGGCTCCAAGGATGTGAATTCGGCGAGTATCGGGATTGAGCTTGATCACCCGGGGCACGACCCGGAGAACGGCGGCTATCGCGACTTTGCCGATGCGCAGATTGACGCGCTGGTCCCGCTGTTGGCGCGGATTGTGGACGAGCATGACATTCCGCGCGCCAATGTGGTTGGCCATTCTGACGTTGCACCGATGCGCAAGACCGATCCGGGGGAGCGTTTCCCATGGGACCGCTTGGCGCAGTACGATCTGTGCCTGCCGCGCCCCAAGAAGATCGAGCAGGTCGACGCGTTCCACAATCAGGCCGCCTTTCTGCTTTCGTTGGAGCGCTTTGGCTACGACATCACCGAAGGGCGCAAGACGATCGAAGCGTTTGAACGGCGCTGGCGGCCCGGCAAGATCGAAGGCGTCTATGACGCACAGCTTGGTGCCATCCTGTGGCAGCTGCTGCTCGACCGCGATCAGGGCCGCGCGCGATAGGCGAATGCGAATGCGAATGCGCGGCGCTCTCGCCTGCGTGATACAAGTTTAAACAACACCTTGCTGCAAAATCACTATGCTCTCTCGCAAAGGGTGAGAGGGGATAAATCATGATGAAGAAGCTTGCAGCCGAATTTGTCGGCACATTCTGGCTGGTGTTCGGAGGGTGTGGATCGGCAGTCCTTGCGGCTGGCTTTCCTGAGCTTGGCATCGGCTTTGTCGGTGTGTCGCTGGCATTCGGCCTCACCGTTCTGACGATGGCCTATGCCGTCGGCGGGATTTCGGGCGGCCATTTCAATCCAGCGGTCTCGCTCGGCTTGGCACTGGGCAACCGGTTTTCCTGGGGCGAATTGGTGCCATACTGGATTGCGCAGGTGCTCGGCTCCTTCACAGCTGCGGGCGTGCTGTTTGTTGTGGCGAGCGGGGCTTCTGATTTCAGCGCGGGCGGGTTTGCCTCCAACGGCTATGGCGAGCTTTCGCCGGGCGGTTACTCGATGACCGCCGCGCTGGTGATTGAAATTGTGCTGACGGCTGGCTTTCTGATCGTCATTCTCGGCTCCACCTCGGCAAAAGCGCCCGCTGGCTTTGCGCCGATTGCGATCGGCCTTGCGCTTACGCTGATCCACCTGATCTCCATCCCGGTGACCAACACATCGGTCAATCCGGCGCGCTCGACCAGCGTCGCTTTCTATGCGGAAACAGCAGCGGTCCCGCAGCTCTGGCTGTTCTGGGTCGCGCCGCTTATCGGTGCGGCGATGGGGGCGCTGATCTGGAAACTGCTGTTGGCGCCGGACGAATCGCTCGAAAACCTCGGCGGCGACGCATAAAGAGCGCCACGCATTGCTTCACAAGCCGTGCGGCGTGCGCTAGGCGCTCCGCGTCAGGGGGCTGAGGCAGCCGCGTGCGGGGCAACTCATGCGAGGAAAGTCCGGGCTCCACGAAGCAAGGGTGGCGGGTAACGCCCGCCGGTCGTCGGGCTGTAAACCCGAACGGCAAGGGAAAGTGCCACAGAGAGTATACCGCCGATGGCCTCGGATTTATTCCGGGGCACAGGCAAGGGTGAAAGGGTGCGGTAAAGGCGCACCGGGGCTGCTGGTAACAGCGTCCGCATGGCAAACCCCACCCGGAGCAAGGCCAAATAGGGGTCTCGCGCCGTTCAGGCAGGAGCGCTTCGCTCTGAGAGATCCGGGTTGGCTGCTAGAGCCGTCTGGCAACAGGCGGCGCAGATGAATGGCTGCCACCGCGCGAAAGGTCCCGTTCGGGATACCGCGCGCGGAGACAGAACCCGGCTTATGATGCCCCCTGATATTTGAGAGCCCATCTCAGGCCCTACCACTCTGTCCGCTAAGAGTGATAGAGTGCGCAGGTACGCGCGAACCCCTTTTCGAAAAGGCTCCCACCACCGCCATGAAAGCCCCCGGACACGTCAATCGCAGCCCCCTGCAACGCGCCGCCATCATTGTGGCAGTGGTCGTGCAGATCGGCTCGACCTTTCTGCCGCAGCTTGGATATGGCGAGCCGATTGGCAACCGTTCCGATGCAATCCGCACGCTGATCACGCCCTCGGGCTGGGCGTTTGCGATTTGGGGACCGCTCTTTCTCGGATCGGCTGTGTTTGCGATTTGGCAGGCGCTGCCCGGCCAGCGCCATAACGCGTTGATCGACAAGATCGCATGGCCCGCTGCGGTCGCTTTGGCGGCGCAGGGCGTTTGGGCGATCTACACTCAGTTTGAAAACCTGACCGCGATTTCGGTTGTCATCATTGTCACCTCGCTCATCGGCCTGCTGATGGTGCTGCGCGCGCTGTGCCAAGTGCCTGCGCTGCGCACGAGTGACCGCTGGGTGATCGGGCTGACCTTCGGCGCGCTTGCCGCGTGGCTGACAGCGGCGAGCATCGTCAATGTCTCTGCTGCGCTCGCCTATTATGGTGTGGGCGGCGGATTTGCGTACCCGCTGGCCGCAGCGGCCATGGTGGCGACTGGCGGCATCATTGCAGCGCTGGCGACGGTCCGCTCGCGCGGGTGTCCGTGGTATGCTTTGGTGTTTGTGTGGGCCGTGGTCGCGATCTATTTTCGCGGTGGACAGCAAGCGGGCAGCGTTGCTGCTGCGTGTGTTTTTGCAGCTGTGGTGGTGACTTTGGGCGCTATTGCGGGGCTCGCCAATCCTGATAATCGTAGGCATTGGATCGGTATCTAATACGCCTTTGCGTCGTCGCCGTTCAGCTTATGCAAAGCATGGCCAAGGCATTGCGGCAGGTGAGGGGAAGCCGATGATTTCCAAGGCACTAATGCCGCTTTTATCGCTCACGCTGATGCAGCCCAGCGACGGCGCAGTGTATCGCTCGCCTCCGCCTGTCGCGGCGCAGAAAGCCGCGCTCGATTGCCTCGGGCCCAGCGCGCCCTTGCCCAAGGACCACCGCGCCGCGCTCGAAGACGCTCTGGTGGTGCAGGGCGCGCTGATGAGCAGCCCGGAAGAGATCGGGCGGATGGCTGACGGCGCGGGCGACAAACGCCTGATCATTGCAGGCGGCGACTTCACCGGAGCCGACATGCGCGGCGTCGCGCCCAAGCTTCAGGGCACGTGCTTTTACCTCACCGTGCTGGATGAAACCGATTGGCGCGGCACCGAAATCGAAGGGCTGCAATTCGAGCGCGCCTCCCTGCGCAAGCTCAAAGCCAACCGGGCCAGCTGGCCAAGCCTGCGAACCCGCGGCGTGTCATTCGAGGGGAGCGATTTCAGCGAAGCGAACCTCTCGGGCATGCACTTTGTCTCGCAATATCAGGGGGCCAGTTTCGACGACATCAGCTTTCGCGGCGCAGACCTCAGCGATGCGCGGTTCGATTGCGGGCTGACGGTCGATGTGTGGTGCATCAATGGACCGCCCGATTTGAGCGGCGCTGATCTGGCCGGAGCGGATATCAGCTCGCTGGGCCTTTGGAACGCTGCCAGCATGACCGGCGCAACGCTGGATCGCACCGTGGTCGCGCCGCGCCAGCTTGAGGTTTTGATCGGTTCCAAGCTTCTGGGAGGGCTGATCGTGCGGCCACAATTCTCCCAAGGACTTGCGAGCGAGCAGACCCCCACCGCACGCCTTTCGCCGGGCGAGGCGCGCAACCTGATTGCCGCGCTGGCTACCAAGCCGGACCCTGCGCCGTCCTTCGATTGCGCCAAGGCTGCCAGCGCGGTCGAGCAGATGATCTGCGGGGAGTACACGATTAAGCTGCGGCGGCTCGATCGTGAGATGGCTGAGTTGTGGAGCGCAGCGCGCGCGGCGCGAAAAGCGTCCCTGACGCAGCAACGCGCATGGCTTCGCTCGCGCGCGCAATGCGATAATTCCCCTTGTCTGGAAGACAGCTATCGAACCCGCATTGCGCAACTTTCAGCGCAGCTTGGCCGGGTGCCTGTGCTCGCGCCGGACCAGTCGATCACCTTTCACAGCGATGTGCTGGACCTGCCGGACACAGCCCGCAGCGGCGCAGTCTATGAGCGCATTCTGCCTGTGCTCAAGGCGGCGACATGGCAGACTGTCACGCTGACCGGCATGGAAGATGGCTCTATCCGTGCAGAGGGTGATGCGATTGGAGGCAACGCGCATCTGTGCGGGCTCAATATTCCAGCCGCGCGCTATGATCCGGAGAGCGGGTGGTGGACAGCGACCACGTCCGACGGCCTGACCTTTGAACTGTTTCGCTTTTCGGATCGGCGCATCGAGTTTCGCTATTCAGGAAACCTCGGCAACACGCCGGTTGAAGCGACCGATTTCATCAGCTGCGGCGCGCGCGCGGGGTTTGATGACGGGATCGACCTGACGCCCAGTCCTTGAATGGCGGCCCTCAAACCGGCCCGCTGAACCCGCCCCCTAAACCCGGCCGATACTCGCATAGTCAAAGCCGCGCCCGCGCACGTCTTCGGGCATGTAGATATTGCGCAAGTCAATCAGCACGGGCGCGTTTGCCAGTTCCAACACACGGCCCAGATCAAGCGCTCGAAATGCGTCCCATTCGGTCACGATCACAACCGCATCTGCGCCTTCAATCGCCTCATACGGGTCAGAGCACATTTGCACCTCCGGCATCAGCGGGCGCGCCTGCTCCATGCCTTCAGGGTCAAACGCACTGATGGTGACGCCCGCATCTGAAAGCGTCTGCGCAATCGCAATCGATGGGCTGTCGCGCATATCATCGGTGTTCGGCTTGAATGTCAGGCCCAGCAACGCCGCCTTCTTGCCGCGCGCTTTCTCTGCGCCGCCCCCATCCTTTTTGGCCAGCGCGTCGAGCACTTTGCGGCCCATCGCGCGTTTGCGGCTGTCATTGGTCTTCACCACCGCTTCGACGATCCGGGTCGGGCTGTCATAATCCTCCGCCGTCTTAAGCAGCGCGAGCGTGTCTTTGGGGAAGCACGATCCGCCATAGCCGGGGCCTGCGTGCAGGAATTTGGGGCCGATGCGATTGTCCATCCCGATGCCGCGCGCGACATCCTGCACATTCGCGCCGACTTTCTCGCACAGATCCGCCATTTCGTTGATGAAGGTGATCTTGGTCGCGAGGAAAGCGTTGGCGGCGTATTTGATCAGCTCGCTGGTGCGGCGCGATGTGAACAGGATGGGGGATTCGTTGAGGAAGAGCGGGCGATAGACCTCGCGCATGATCTCCTGGCCGAAGTCATCCTCTGCGCCGATCACGATCCGGTCCGGGCGCTTGAAATCACCGATAGCCGCGCCTTCGCGCAGGAATTCCGGGTTTGAAACCACGGCAAATCGGTGTTGCGTGCCGGTGTCGCGAATGATGCGCTCCACCTCGTCACCCGTGCCGACAGGAACGGTCGATTTGGTCACCACAACGGCATCATTGGCCAAGTGTTCGCCAACCTCTTTGGCAACGGCATGGACAAAGGTGAGGTCCGCATGGCCATCGCCCCGGCGGCTGGGCGTGCCGACGGCGATAAAGATCGCGCCGGCATCCTTGATCCCCTCGGCCAGATCAGTTGTAAAACTGAGCCGCGCGGCCGCCACATTGCTGGCCACCAGATTATCCAGCCCCGGCTCGTAGATCGGCATCACACCGTCATGCAGCGCGGCGATCTTGGCCTCATCCTTGTCAATGCAGACCACGTCATGGCCGAAATCGGCAAAGCATGCTCCTGATACGAGCCCGACATAGCCAGAGCCCACCATCGCGATCTTCATCGACGTGCCCGTCCCTTAATGCAGTTTGTGCGCGTTCGTGCGCGGATGCGCGCCCGATAGCGTGGTAAACGCGGTCTCGCTAGACCCCACGCAGAGCCATAGGCTGGATCAGCGTCCGCGGTCCCCATGAAAGATGGTGATGACGCCCTCTTCATCGATCGCTTGCATGGTCCGCTTTTGATCGCCTTCCAGCGCCAGCGCGGTCAACACGCCGGAACGGAACGCTCCGGTATCAATGCCGATGCGGTTGCCGCAATCCATGACGCGTTCAAAAATGGTGTGCCCGTGAACGACCACCTTATCGAGCGGCCCTTCGTGGCTGAGGAAACGGTCGCGAATCCACAGCATGTCGCGCCGCGATTGCTCTTCGAGCGGAACATTGGGATCAATCCCAGCATGAACGAACAGGTAATCGCCTGCGACAATATAGTCATCGAAAGACCGCAGATATTCGACATCAGCAGGCGGGATCAGCTCGGGTACGGCGGCGAACAATTCTTCCAGCGTCATCTCGGCAAATCTGCGTTTGGACAGGCCATAAGACAGCACCGTTTCGCGCCCGCCATGCTTGAGGAAATGGCGCAGCACTTCGGGCCGCTCCAGCGATTGAAGCAGCATTTCCTCGTGATTGCCTGCCAGAATGCGCACTTCGCGCGTTGCCTGCCACTGGCGCGCTCGCGCGATCACACCGGCGCTGTGAGGGCCGCGATCAATCAGATCGCCGAGCAGGATTACATGCGTATCCATTGGCGGCATGCTCGCATCGTCAGCCTCAATCGCTTCGATCAGGGCTTCAAACAGATCCAGCCGGCCGTGAATATCACCCACCACGTAATAACGCTGTCCCGGCGGCACAGACGGTAGCCGCGTGGCCTCATCACGCGAAGGGGACCGGAATATGTTGCGCAGCGCTTCTAGCATGAGCGGGTATGATACTACTGTATGCGGTTTGACTGAAGCCTATGGCCCTTACGCAGGCGCACGTGGAACGGCAACTCAGATATCTCCCCTTTGGATCAATCGAGCGAGAAGTTGACTGTCGTGACCACGCGGACCTTCTTGTATGGGCTGTCAGACGTGCCCCAGCCGCCGCCTTCGCCATCGCGCGCGGCGATTGAGAAATAGCCCTGCGTTGCATCACGAATCGCGCCAACGCTGGTGCCGGAATCCTCAGCGAATTGCTGGGCGGCATCGCGGGCGTTTTTGGTCGCTTCTGCCACCATATCGGGTTTGATTGCGTTGAGGCCGGTGAATGAATAGCTCATCCCGGAGCCTTCCTCCAGCAGGACGCCGCGCCCAACCAGATCGAATTGCTTGGCGACGGCCCTTTGAGCGCGTTCGATATCGTCGGTGCGCAGCGCAAGGCGCTGGCGCACAGTGTAAGTGGTCAGGCCGTTATTCGTGTAGCTGGAGACATTGGCGCCGGTGGGCTGGAGCGCGTCTTCGGGAAAGCCGAGATCATCGAAGAAGGCGCGAATGGCGGCTGTGTCCTTGGCGACCTTGCCTTGCGCTGCGGCAAGGCTGGCTTCGCGCGCCGAATAGGAAATGGTCCAGGTGGCAAGGTCCGCGGTGACATCGCGCTCAGCCAGGCCGCGCACAGTGACCGCGCGGTCCGCCTCCTTGGCGCGCAGCAATCCGTCACCCAGCAGATACCCGCCGACAATCATACCAATCGAAGCAATCGCTGCCGTTCCAAACCAGCGCAGGGTTTGGGGGGAGTTCATAAAGCCCGGGCTAGGGGCGGGTTGGGAGCTGGGCGGGGTTGCAGCGGCATCATCGTTCATCGGGTCCTCCTGTTGGTTGGCACGATGAGTTGTGCACTATATACGATGAACCGTTTTTGAATGAGACAAGCGGTTCGCCTACACGGGTCCCCCCGGCTGTATTTGGTGAACAAACCCCATGACAAAATTCCTCCACTCCATGATTCGCATCACCGATCCGCAGGCGACGGTCGATTTCTTCAAGCTGATTGGTCTGGAGGAAGTGCGCCGGTTCGATGTGGAGGCGGGGCGTTTCACGCTTATCTTCCTCGCGGCGCCGGGCGAAGAGGGGGTTGCTGAAGTGGAGCTGACCTACAATTGGCCGGCCGAGGATGGCTCACAGGCTGAGAGCTATGAGGGCGGGCGAAACTTTGGGCATCTCGCGTACCGGGTCGAGAATATCTATGAGACCTGCCAGCGTATTGCCGATGCAGGCCACACGATCCATCGCCCGCCGCGCGATGGGCATATGGCGTTTGTGAAGACGCCCGATGGCATTTCGGTCGAGCTGCTGCAGGACGGGCGGCTCGAGCCGCAGGAACCCTGGGCCAGCATGGAAAATGTTGGCAGCTGGTAAGCGCTGGCTAGTTCGCGGCGGTGTCAGTCCGAACTGGGCACCGTCCCGCGGTCATCGCATTCCTCCGGCGGGCGAGAGGTGGTCAGCCGCAGGATGATAAAGCCGATCACCGCCGCCAAGGCTGAGCCTGTAAGGATGCCGAGCTTGGCTTTTTCGACCAGCGCCTGAGCATCCGGGAAGGCGAGCCCGCCGATGAAAATGCTCATCGTGAAGCCGATGCCGCACAGGATCGAAATCCCCCAAATCTCAGGCCAGGTCGCATTGGCTGGTCGCGGCGCAAAGCCGGTTTTGTCCGCCAGGAAGACCGTCGCAAATATGCCTACTTGCTTGCCCAGCACCAACCCGGCCGCAATCGCGAGCGGCAAAGGCGCGAGCAGCGCGTCTGCGCCCATCCCTTTGAGCGAGACCCCGGCATTGGCAAAGCCGAAGATCGGGACCACGAGATAAGCGCTCCACGGGGCAAGGCTGTGCTCCAGCTTCTCTAGCATGGAATTGCCATCAGGCCGCTGAAGCGGGATGGTGAGCGCGGCAACCACCCCTGCAATCGTCGCGTGAACCCCGGAATTGAGCACGCAATACCACAGCGCGATGGCGAGCAGGATGTAAGGCCAGAACACGCCCACGCGGAAACGATTGAGCGCGATCAGGGCGGCCAGCACGATCAGCGAGGCGAACAGCCACTCGGTGTAGAGCCCCTTGGTGTAAAACACCGCGATCACGAGCACTGCGCCAATGTCATCGACAATTGCCACCGTCAGCAGGAACAGGCGCAGCGAGGCGGGCACGCGGCTGCCGAGCAGGCCCAACACGCCCATCGCAAAGGCAATGTCGGTCGCCGCCGGGATCGCCCAGCCATTGAAATACTCATCCGAACCGCCGGTGAAAGCGAGGTACACCAGCGCGGGCACAACCATCCCGGCAAAGGCCGCAATCATCGGCAGACGGCGCGCGGCGGGGTCAGCCAGGCTGCCGGAAATGATCTCGCGCTTCACCTCCAACCCAACGACGAAGAAGAAGATCGCCATCAGCCCATCATTGATCCAGTAATGCAGGTCCTTGAGCTTTTTGATCGGCGTCCATGGCAGCTCGCCATAAAACAGCTGCTTGTATTCCGCGGCAAACGGCGAATTGGCAGCCAGCATCGCCGCTGCTGCGACGATAATCAAAAGCACGCCTGCGGATGCGTCGCTGACGAACAGCGCGCGGACCGGGGCAAAGATGGAACGCAACGGGGCGGGCAGCGATGATGTGGAATTGGCCATTGGCTAGCGTCCATTGAGAATTGTTCGCCCGGTTGCAAGTCCAAACAAGGAACGATACGTACCTGCGTGTAACGGTGTATGGGATCACCTTGATACTTGTAGATTGGAATATCTGGCAGTGGCTGGCTGTGTTCCAGCATGAATTGCTGTTGTTTGCCGGCGTCTTTTTCCTGATTGGCGCTGCGGACGACCTTGCAGTTGATGCCGTGTGGCTGTGGCTCAAGGCCCGCGGAATGGCCCCAACGCCTACCCATAACCGCGATGCGCTGCGTGAGTGTGAACTGTCCGGGCCGGTCGCGGTTGTCATTCCCGCCTGGCAGGAACCGGCGGTGATCGGCGATACGATCCGCCACACGCTCGCCGCTTGGCCGCAAGCTTCCATGCAGCTTTATGTAGGCTGTTACCGCAATGACCCTGCCACGATTGAAGCGGTGATCATGGCAGTGGCGGGACGCAATGGCGACAAATGCGGCGCGCAGCGGCTGCGCATTGTGATCCACGATGTCGACGGCCCCAGCACCAAAGCGGACTGCCTCAACCGATTGCACCGGGCGCTGCGCGATGATGAGCGCCGCGCCGGTCGGCTGTTCTCCAGCGTCGTCTTCCATGATGCGGAGGATTTCGTGGATCCCGCAGGGCTTGGCCTCCTCGACCGTGCCATCGCCGACGGAGCGGATTTTGCGCAATTGCCGGTGGTCCCCCTGCCTCAACCTGAGAGCCGCTGGATCGGGAGTCATTATTGCGAGGAATTCGCCGAAGCCCACGGTAAGGCGATGGTCGTGCGGGAAGCTCTGGGAACGGGACTGCCTGCTGCCGGTGTCGGATGCGCTATATCGCGCCGGGTCCTTAACCAATTGGCGCGGCGCAGGATCGACGGCAACCCGTTTGACGGCCAGTCGCTGACCGAGGATTATGAGCTTGGCTTGGCTGTCGCGCAGATGGGGGGCGTATGCCGCTTTATCCGCGCCAGAGGAGAGGACGGCTCGCTGATCGCCACACGCGCTTACTTCCCGGCAAATCTGCCTGATGCGGTGCGTCAGAAAACCCGTTGGATCCATGGCATTGCTTTGCAGGGCTGGGACCGCGTGGGCTGGAGTGGCGGCTGGCTGGAGACATGGATGCGCGCGCGCGATCGGCGCGGTCCGCTGACAGCTTTGGTGCTGGCGGTCGGCTATCTGTTGCTCGCCTTGACGAGCATTATCTGGACCGCTGGTGCGATGGGAATTGCGCCTCAGACTGAGTTCTCGCCGCTGCTGGGGTGGCTGCTGACGGCGAACCTGATCGCGTTTGCGTGGCGAGCGCTGTGGCGCTTTGGCTTTACAGCGGACGCGTATGGACTTGCCGAGGGTCTGCGCGCAGTGCTGCGCATTCCGCTGGCCAATGTCATCGCGATCATCGCCGGTCGCAGAGCCGTGACAGCCTATGCCAAAAGTCTGCTGGGACGCCCGATTGCGTGGGACAAGACCCCGCATTTCACGCACCCCGCGCGCCTTGACGATGGCGGCGGCGCTGAGGCGGATCGCACATGATCGCAGGTGGGCTGATCGATCATGGCCGTGAGCCTCTCAAGGACCCGACCAGCATAACGCACGGGTCAGGGCGGCGCGGCGGGGCATTAGCGATGTTTGCGCTATTGCTGGCGGTTTGGGTGACAGGCCGGGTTGTTCTCTGGGAAAGCCCGTATGCTCCGTCCGGTTTGGTGGCAGAAGCGAAGGAGCTGTTTGCGCAGAACGAAGCAGGCGCACTCGCATCGCCTGACAGCCCCCAATTCGCTGACAGTCTTATTGAACCGTCCCAAGACGCATTGCCTGCGGTCGCATCTTTCGGGGCGGGCATGAAGGCAGGCCGCCTCCCCGCTGTCTTTATGCCCGGTCAAACGCCGTTTGCCTTCAGCGAGGGTGTTCCAGAGCGAAGGGGCGTCAGCGAGCGCGTGCGGCTGGCAGGGGCGCATCATTATCTGTGGAGTGCTGCGATGCAGACGCAGACAGGCTTGCGCCCTGCCTCCTTCATTCCTGAACCCGACCGGGACCTGCAACCGTTCTCACCCAGCCGGCCTTCAACACCCGCGCAGAAAAAGGCCCGGGCGGATCGTTGGTCGCTGGATGCGTGGGTTTTTGCGCGGCAGGGCTCGGGCGCGGCGCCGATCTCGCAATTGCGCGTGCCGGTCTATGGCGCGAGCCAGGCGGGGGCGACCTTGCAATATCGCGCCGCTCCCAAGAGTGGCTTTGACCCACGCCTTTATGTCCGTGCATACCGTGCGCTGATTGAGCGCAACGAGACCGAGATTGCCGCCGGTGTCTCCGCCCGCCCAATTCCCACAGTGCCCGTGCGGGTGGCTGCCGAAATGCGCGTGACCGATGGCCCGTTTTTCTCCGAGACGCGCCCTGCTGCCTTTGCTGTGACCGAGCTTCCCCCGGCCAAACTGCCGCTCAAACTGGTGGGTGAGGCCTATGTCGGCGCGGGCTATGTTGGCGGGGTGACCGACACCGCCTTTGTTGACGGGCAAGCCAGCCTCACGCGCCAAGTGATCAAGATTGGCCCTGAACGTCTTGAAACCGCGCGGCTAAGCCTGGGCGCGGGTGCATGGGGCGGGGCGCAGCGTGATGCGCAGCGGCTGGACGTCGGGCCGACCATGCGTTTGGACCTTGCGCTTGGCGATATTCCAGCGCGCTTCTCAATTGACTGGAGAGAGCGGGTGGCAGGCGATGCAGCGCCGGTGTCCGGGGTCGCTGCGACACTTTCGACACAGTTCTGAGCTTTGCGGCATACGCGGCCACTTTTTTGGTCGGTTTTGTCACACCCTTGCCAACCCTTTGGACAAGAGGCGAGCCACGCCTTCCCAAGCAGGGCTGTGCTGGGGTAATCGCAAGGACAGCATGGACGTCTATCTCCCTATCGCAAACCTCTCAGTAAACGGCCTCGTGCTGGTCGCGCTGGGCATGGCGACTGGCGTTTTGTCCGGATTGTTCGGCGTGGGCGGTGGATTTCTGACGACTCCCCTGCTGATTTTCTACGGCATTCCGCCCACCGTCGCGGCGGCTTCTGCCGCCACACAGGTCACCGGCGCGAGTGTTTCGGGTGTGATCGCTCACTCAAAGCGCAAGGGCGTCGATTACCGGATGGGCGGCGTGATGGTCGCTGGCGGCGTGATCGGGGCCATGATCGGGGCGCTGCTGTTCCGATTGCTCAGCCAGCTTGGCCAGATCGATGTGGTGATCAACATTCTTTATGTGCTGATGCTGGGCACGATTGGCGCGCTGATGATGCAGGAGGCGCTGGCCGGACTGTTGCCGCGCCTCGCCAAGAGCGCGGGCACCGGCGCGCGCAAGCGGCGGCACCACCCGCTCGTGGCCGGATTGCCCTATCGCTGGCGCTTTTACGCTTCGGGCCTCTACATTTCGCCGCTGGCTCCGCTGATCCTAGGGACGCTGGTGGGCATCCTGACCATGCTGATGGGCGTGGGCGGCGGCTTTATGCTGGTTCCGGCGATGCTCTATGTGCTGGGGATGAGCGGCAATGTGGTGGTGGGAACCTCGCTGTTTCAGATCCTGTTCGTGACCATGGTGACGACCATGACGCACGCGCTGACGACGCAGGCGGTGGACATTGTGCTCGCAGGATTGCTGCTGCTGGGATCGGTGCTGGGCGCGCAATTCGGGACTCAGGTAGCGATGAAAGCGCGGCCAGAAGTACTCCGGCTGGTGCTGGCCATCACGGTGATCGCGGTGGCGCTCCAGATGCTCTATCGGCTCGGCGTTCAGCCAGATGAGATTTACACGGTCAGCCCGCTTTGATCGCGCGCTTCGCCCTGCTGGCGCTCGCCTTGGTCACCTTGACCGCTCAGCGTGAGCCCATCCTTGTGCCGGAGGTCAGCCAGTCGCGCATCGAAGTGCGCCAGGGCTTCACCGGCGCAAACCTGCTGCTGTATGGCGCTGTAATCGCGCCGCCCGCAGAAAAGACCGAGTACGATATCGTCGTTGTGCTGAAAGGGCCTGCGGAACCCATCCGCCTGCGCGAAAAGGACCGCATTGCCGGCATTTGGATGAATGCTGGCTCCAGCGACTTTCGCTCCGTCCCGTCCTTTTTCGCGGTCGCCTCTTCAAAGCCGGTTGAACAGCTGGTTGACGAACGCACCGCAGCGATTTTTGAGCTGGGAACGCGGTTTATCCAGCTCAGTCCAGCGGGCACGATTGAGCCCGAAGAGCAGGTGCGCTTTGCCACAGGGCTCGTGGAAATGCGCCAGCGCGCCGGGCTTTATGCAGAGGATCCCGCGGGCGTAAGGATCAGCGAAGGCGTGCTGTATCAGGCGCGCATCAACCTGCCGTCCAACGTCACGACGGGGCCATACACAGCCGAGACGTTCGCGATTGCGCAAGGCCGCGTGGTCGCCAGCGCCACCGCCCGCATTGAAGTGGTCAAGGCCGGTCTGGAAGGGCGCGTGGTGCAATATTCGCAGAAATACGCCTTGTTCTACGGACTGTTTGCCATCGCCCTTTCAATCATCATGGGGCTGGTCGCCGGACGCTTTTTCGCCCGGACCTGATCACGCGCTGCAACTCGCCGCTTCAGCCCCGAATGTTGACGCGATTTTAACTTCGTTCGGTCAAACCCCAATCACCACGAATAGCGATCCTGCGCAGTGGGTGCAGGGGCACAAGGGGCATTTCGAATGGGCGATCCCAGCCATCGGCAGTTTGAGCGTTTCACCGGGCCGCAATTGGAGCAACCCGGCGCTGATGCTGCGCAGGGTGTGCACGATGCTCAGGATCAGTCCGACCACAACGCCACCCAACCCATCGGCGTAGTGCTTGAGATTTCGGGCGCCGGATCGCAGGTCGCGTTTGACCTGCAGCGCATCAACGAATGCATGGAAGACGCCGACCCCTCAATCGCGCTCGCGGGGCAGGTTGGCAGCCAGATCAAGATTCGCGTAGGCGATGCATGGCTGCTCGCGAACGTCCGCGATCAGCGCAAGGACCGACGCACCGAAGCCGGGATCATCGCCAATATCGACTTTCTGGGCGAGGGCTCCGAAGAAAGGCTGACCGGGCGCATCCATGGCTTTAAGCGCGGTGTCACGCGCTACCCCGTCCCCGGAGCGCTGGTCTATCCAGCCACAACCGCTGACCTGCGCCAGATCTACGCGAGCGACGGGCGCGCCAATATCACGATCGGCAAGGTTTTCCCGACCAAGGACATCCGCGCCGGGCTCTATATCGATGCCATGCTGGGCAAGCATTTCGCGCTGCTTGGCTCCACCGGCACGGGTAAATCGACCAGCGCCGCGCTGATCCTTCACCGCATTTGCGAGGCTGCGCCCAAGGGTCACATCGTTATGATTGACCCCCACGGCGAGTATTCCGCCGCGTTCCGCACCACCGGCCAAATCCTGGACGTCTCCAACCTTCAAATGCCCTATTGGCTGATGAACTTTGAGGAGCACTGCGAGGTTCTTCTCACCAGCGACGGCAATGAGCGGCAGGTCGATATGGACATTCTTGCCAAGTGTTTGCTGCACGCCCGGTCCAAGAACCGGCTGGCGGAGACGATGGGCAAGATCACTGTCGACAGCCCGATCCCCTATCTGCTCTCCGACCTCTCTACCATCATTCAGGACGAGATGGGCAAGCTCGACAAAGCGACCTCTTCCGCGCCGTATATGCGGATCAAGGGCAAGCTTGACGAGTTGAAGGCTGACCCGCGCTATCAGTTCATGTTCTCTGGCATGCTGGTTGGCGATACGATGACCGACTTTATCTCCAAGGTCTTCCGCATGCCGGGCGAGGGCAAGCCGATCTCAATTATTGACGTCTCTGGCGTCCCGTCTGACATCACCTCCACCGTTGTCGCGGTGCTCAGCCGCCTTGTGTTCGACTTTGCAATCTGGGGGCGGGAGGAGAGTACCAGTCCCGTGCTGCTCGTTTGTGAGGAAGCTCACCGCTACGTCCCGAATGAGAAGAACGCCGATGGCTCTTCGGTCGGGAAGATCCTGTCGCGCATCGCCAAGGAAGGCCGCAAATATGGCATCAGCCTTGGCCTGATTACCCAGCGCCCCTCTGACTTGGCCGAAGGCGTTTTGTCGCAATGCGGCACGATCATCTCAATGCGCCTCAACAATGATCGCGACCAAGCGTTTGTGCGAGCCGCCATGCCCGAAGGCTCGCGCGGCTTCCTTGATGCGATCCCGGCCCTGCGCAATCGCGAGTGCATTGTCTGCGGCGAAGGCGTCGCCATCCCGATCCGTGTCTCCTTCGACAACCTTGAAGAGCACAAGCGCCCGGCTTCCGAAGACCCCAGCTTTGTCGAGTTGTGGAACAAAGACGGCCAGGAGGAAGACATGGTCGAGCGTGTGGTCCTGCGCTGGAGATCGCAAGGGTAGGGCTTTTGCCTTTCGCTCGCCCATTCGGGCGAGCGTCCGCGGTGCTATTCCCTCCGCTATCGCTACGGGGCACCTGCGTGCGCGCAGTCGCGCTTGCGGTCGCTGGTGCGACCGGTTCAAATCGAGGCGTTTGACCTCGCAAGGCCGACCGGCCGCCCCCCTTCGGCTGGCTGCTTACAGCAGCCGCTCAGGATAAACTTCGCGGGCGCAGCTAAGTTGCGTGTCTAACAAGGATGAGCGCCCGAAAACAAATCACGTCCCCCTTGTGTCGCCATAAAGGTGGATGTGCATCCGGTCGCTCATGCGAAAGCCGTGTGTCAGGCATAGCGGCGAGAGCCATTTCTGCCGATCGCGCAGAGCCTCGCTCGTTGTGCCTTCCGCCATCAGGAAAATTCGCTCAGCCGGGATGGCATGGGCGCTCTGGAGTGCCAGCACTTCCTCCACATCGCCGGGCGCGGCGATCACGAATTTAAAGAAAGCGCGCGGGTCATCAGCATAGGCCTCCAGCCGCTCTGGTATCAGCGCCAGCGCCGCCGCGTTGCCTGAATGCGCAAGCTTGGGGCTGACATTGTATTGATCGACCCGGATATCGAGCCGGGGCGGGGCCTTGGTGGTGCCGTTGGTTTCAATTTCCACGCTAAGGTCGGGAAGATAGTCCAGCATCTCCGCAAGCGCGCCCCCCTGCATCAGCGGTTCGCCTCCGGTGATGACCAGCCGGTTCTGACCCATGGCCGCGACCCGCTCGGTGGCGGCGGCAGGCGAAAGCGTCACCTGATTGGCGCGGCGATCAAACGCGATGCCGTCGCGGTGCGGGGTTTTGTCGCCCTCGAACCGCCCAAGAAACGACCACGTATAGGCTGTGTCGCACCACGTGCAGGCGAGATTGCACCGCGATAGGCGGATGAACGCCACCGGTACGCCTGCGCTCGGCCCTTCGCCTTGCAGCGAGGCGAAGATTTCCGGGCCGCCGGTATCGTCAGTTGCAAGGACTAGGTCAGCCATGGCGTAGCTCGAAAAACCGCGTGCGAAGGTGACAAAGGTGACACGGTGTCACCTTTCGCCAAGGATAAGAAATGATTACGATACAATAATTTAAGGCTGTGATCTGTTGGTGGACGGACACCGGGCGCGGCGCGAAAAACAAAGGCGGATGACTCAATCATGGCTTTCCTATGCCACTGTTGGGCTCTGGTAGGAAACGTCAGCTTCGCTATCGGCGCATCGTCATGCCAGCGTGGGCTGGCGTCTGCCGGTGATACATTTGCGCGCGAGACTCCTGCCGTTGCTGGGGTGACGAGGGGAGTGCTTCGACAAGCTTAGCGCGAGCGGAGCGTTGCGCCGCTCACCCCAGCCGCGCCAGCGCCGCCTCCAGCCGCTCCGCTTCGCCCGAATGATACGCGAAGTCGGCTTTGGCCTTCTCCACCGCCTCTGGCTTTGCGCGTTCGATGAAATTGGCGTTCGACAGCCGCCCTTCAAGCGATTTCGCTTCTTTCTGTGAGGCCGCAAGCGCCTTTTCCAGCCGCGCCTTTTCTTCGGCGATGTCGATAATCCCTTCGAGCGGGATGACGAACACGTCTGACGCCTCGCCACCTTGCGCGGTGACTTGCATGGCCGGGCCAGCAGGAGCTTCGCCCACGGTCACTGGCGTCAGCCGAGCGAGCCTTTCGATCGCGGCGCTGGAGCGCTCGATTGTGCTTTTGGCCAGGTCTGAGGCGGTGGGCACAAAGGCGGCCAGTTTTGCCCCCGGCGCGATGCCCAGCTCATTCTTGGCGCTGCGCACATTGGTGGTGAGGTCGATCACCCAGTCGATGGCGTCGGTTGCGCTTGCGGAGACTTGCGCGCGCGGATTGGGCCAGCTGGCGGTGATGAGGTCGTATTGGCGTTCACCCCCCTCAAACTTCGCCTGCGCGTGCCACAGCTCTTCGGTGATGAAGGGCATGAAGGGGTGCAGCATGACGAGGATCTGATCGAGCGTCCATCCGGCCACTTCGCGGGTTTCGCGCGCGGGCAGTGCGTCCGGGTCTGCGCCGTCCGCAAAGACCGGCTTAATCAGCTCCAGATACCAGTCGCAAAACTTCGACCAGGTGAACTGGTAAATCGCATTAGCCGCCGCATCGAAGCGCAGATCGGCCATGGCGGCCTCGATTTCTTGGCAGACCTGCTGCACCTCGCCGATAATCCACTGGTTCGCCGCGAGGCGCGCTGTGGGGGCCTTCAACGTGGTGGACGCGCCGATGCCGTTCGACTGGCAAAAGCGCGTCGCGTTCCACAGCTTGGTGGCGAAGTTGCGGTAACCCTCGACGCGTTTCTCATTCATCTTGATGTCGCGGCCCTGGCTTTCCATCGCGGCCATGAAGAACCGCAAAGCGTCCGCGCCGTATTGGTCAATCAGGCCCAGCGGGTCGACGACATTGCCCTTGGACTTTGACATCTTCGCGCCATCTGCCGCGCGCACAAGGCCGTGGAGATAGAGGCGCGGCCACGGGGCCTCACCCATATTGTACTGCCCCATCATCATCATCCGTGCATCCCAGAAGAACAGGATGTCAAACCCGGAGATCAGCAGATTGTTGGGGAAGTGTTTGTCTAGGAGGGACTGGTCGGACTGGCCCACCCCGCTGCGACTAACCTCGCCTTCGGCTCGATAAGTCTCGCTCCCCTCCCGCTCGCGGGAGGGGCTGGGGGTGGGCGCGTTGTCGGGCCAACCCAGCGTGGCGAAGGGCCACAGCGCGGAGGAAAACCATGTGTCGAGCACGTCTGGGTCGCGCCAGACAGTGATGCCCCTGTTCTCTACTGCCCTTCCCGTCTGGCTGTAATCAGCAACAGAGAGCCGGTCGGTCGGAACTCCATATATTTCGGAAAAGCGCTCAAGAGCCTCTGCTTCCGACCTCGCGACGACTAGTTCGCCGGACGCTTCCGTTGCGCCACCTAAATTTGCAGCAGTGGGCATAAGAGCCTCAAAGCTGCCCAAGCCATTCGCCTCAATTGTCTCTTTTGAAGGCCCAAACCAAGCCGGAATTCGATGCCCCCACCACAGCTGGCGGCTCACGCACCAAGGCTGGATGTTCTCCATCCAATTGAAGAAGGTCTTCTCCCAAGACTTGGGCACAATCTCGACCTCGCCCGTGCGCACAGCCTCGATGGGCTTTTGCGCAAGCGTTTCGGCGTCCACATACCACTGGTCGGTGAGCCACGGTTCGATCACCACGCCGCCGCGGTCGCCAAACGGTGTTGCGATGGAGCGCGGCTCGGCGTCGGCGATGACTTCCTCACCCTTCTTGTTTTTGGAGACGTGCGGAATCAGATAGCCGTCCGCTTTCAGCCGCTCGACCACCAATTCGCGCGCGCCTGTCACGCCATCCTTCTTGAAGCGGTGGAGGCCGATGAACTCGTCTGGCACCAGCCTATCCGCCGTCTGGCAGACATTGGCCTCCCCATCGAGCATATTGAGCATATCGCCCGCTTCGATCCCGGCGCGCTTGCCAACCTCGAAATCGTTGAAATCGTGCCCAGGCGTGATCTTCACCGCGCCTGAGCCAAGCTCCGGATCGGCGTGTTCGTCGGCGACAATCGGGATGCGGCGACCGGTGATCGGGAGGACCACCTCTTTGCCAACGACGCTCATATAGCGCTCATCAGAAGGGTGAACCGCAACCGCCATATCGGCGAGCATCGTCTCAGGCCGGGTGGTCGCGACTTCGATGTAGTCGCGGCCATCTGAAAGGGTCACACCGTCAGCGAGCGGGTACTTAAAGTGCCAGAAGCTGCCCGGAATGGTCTGTTGCTCAACCTCAAGATCGCTGATCGCGGTCTTCAGCTTGGGGTCCCAGTTCACCAGCCGTTTGTCGCGGTAGATCAGGCCATCATTGTATAGGTCCACAAAAGTCTTGAGCACCGCCTTGGTAAAGTGCTCATCCATCGTGAATTGCTCGCGGCTCCAGTCCATCGAGCAGCCAAGCCGCCGCAATTGGTTGGTGATGGTGCCGCCGCTCTCGGCCTTCCATTCCCACACCTTGTCGACGAATTCCCGGCGGCTATAGTTGGTGCGCTTGTCCTGTCGCGCTTCCAATTGCCGCTCGACCACCATTTGTGTCGCGATCCCGGCATGGTCCGTGCCGACCACCCACAAAGCGTCCTTGCCGCGCAGCCGCTCATAGCGGATCACGATGTCCTGCAGCGTGTTGTCGAGCGCGTGGCCGATATGCAGCGAGCCTGTCACATTGGGCGGCGGGTTGACGATGGTGAATGGCTCGGCGTCCGGGCGCTCAGGGCGAAAACCGCCGCTTTGTTCCCAATGCTGATACCAGCGCGCTTCGATGGCGGCGGGGTCAAAGGTGGTGGGCAATGTCATTTCGGCGGGCCTGTCCTTGGGCATTTGAGCGTTTTTTCGTTGCAATGCGCCATTACAGGGCCAGCACCGACAAGCAACACCCTGCGCTTTGCACGGGTGAAGGCGGGATGCCGACTTGATCCCGCGCGCCATTTCGCCGCATAGCGTTGCCAATGGACAGCGCCGCCCATTTTACGCTCGAAGAAGATGCCAACGGGCAGGCACGCCTTTCGCTGAGCGGGCCGCTGGTTATTGCGACTGTCGGGCACCTTGATCACGACTTGCACCGCGTGCCCGGCCCCCTCCACGCGATCGACCTGTCCGGCATCGACGCCATCGACACGGTGGGCGCCTGGGTCGTGTGCAAGCTGGCCGCAGTTCACTCAGCTGAGATTACCGGCGCAGGCGAGCGCGCGCAGCGGCTGCTCAAAGCGGTCGAGGGCGCGAGCAATGATGCAGATCTGACGCCGGAGCGTTCGCCGGTGTGGGAGCGCGTGCCGCTGGCGCTCGGCCAACAGGTGTTTGAGGCGCGCTCCGGTGTAGCGGGCGTGGTCGGCGCGCTGGGCCGCGTGATCATCGGCTTTGGCAATCTGGCGCGGCGGCCCACCAGCTTTCCGTTGCGTGCCTTGGTGGCGCAGATGGAGCAAGTCGGCGTGAGCGCGCTTCCTATTGTGGGCCTGATGAGCTTCCTGATCGGCGTCGTCATCGCGCAGCAGGGTGCGGTGCAGCTGGAGCAATTCGGGGCCGAAGCGCTGACGGTCAACCTTGTCGGGCGGATCACTTTGCGCGAACTGGGCGTGCTGATGACCGCGATCATGGTTGCCGGGCGTTCGGGCAGCGCCTTTGCCGCGCAATTGGGGACGATGAAACTGACCGAGGAAGTGGACGCGATGCGCACGATCGGCATTTCGCCCACAGAAAAGCTGATCATTCCGCGCATTCTCGCCTGCACGTTCATGATGGTTCTGCTGGGCTTTTACGCCTCCGTCATCGCCATTATCGGCGGAGCGGTGGTCGGCCAGCTCGCGCTTGGCATTCCGTTTTTCACCTTCCTCCAGCGCATTCAGGAGGTGGTCCCGCTGCATGATGTGTGGGTCGGCCTTATCAAAGCACCCGTCTTCGGCCTCATCATCGCGATGGCGGGCTGCTATCATGGGATGCGAGTTGAGGGGAATTCTGAGGAAGTCGGCAAGCGCACCACAATGGCGGTGGTCTCAGCCATCTTTGCGGTGATTGTGCTGGACGCGTTCTTCGCGGTGTTCTTTACCGAGATCGGATGGGGATAACAGCCATGAACGAGCAATCGCCGATCGACCCGACCGTCACCGCCATCGCTCCGGGAGAGCGGGCCACGCTGCCCAGCGATCATGAGCGCGGCTCTGACGAACCGCCGATTGTGATCAAGGGCCTTATCAACCAGTTCGGCACGTACCGCGTGCATGATGAGTTGGACCTGACCGTGCGGCGCGGAGAGATCCTGGGCGTTGTGGGCGGATCTGGCACCGGCAAATCGGTGCTGATGCGCTCTATCATCGGGCTTCAGACGCCGGTGGCGGGCGATATCGATGTGCTGGGGCGGCGGATCACCGGGATTGATCCGGACAAGAATATCGGCGTGCGCTGCCGCTGGGGCGTGCTGTTCCAAGGCGGCGCGCTGTTCTCCACCCTGACCGTGGGCGAGAATGTCGAAGTGCCGCTCAAGCAGTTCTTCCCCGAAATCCACCCGGAACTGCGCGCTGAAATCGCGCGCTATAAGGTGCTGCTGTCGGGCCTGCCCGAAGATGCGATTGCGAAATATCCCAGTGAATTGTCAGGCGGCATGAAAAAGCGCGCAGGGCTCGCGCGCGCGCTGGCGCTTGATCCGGAATTGCTGTTTCTCGATGAGCCAACCGCAGGCCTTGACCCGATTGGCGCGGCCAAGTTTGACCGGCTGACCGTGGAGCTGAAGGAAACGCTTGGCCTGACCGTCTTTCTCATCACCCACGATCTCGATACGCTGTACGAAAGCTGTGACCGGGTGGCGGTGCTGGCGGACCAGAAGGTTGCCGCTGTGGGTACAATCCCGCAGCTGGTCGAGACCGGCCATCCATGGATCGAGGATTATTTCAACGGACCGCGCGGACGCGCAGCGCAAGCGACGCATGAGCGCGGAGGGCCGCTGTGATGCGGCCAATAATGCCGGGCGCGGGGCCAATGCTGGGCCAAGTTCCTCACCGTGTTTTCAATGACCAGCGTGGACAACATCGCGCAGCCTCGTCCATAGGACAGGTGATGGTTCGATTTGAGACAGTTCAGGCGCGCTGATGGAGACGCGGGCCAATCATCTGTGGGTCGGGGCGGTCACGCTCTTGCTGCTGGTCGCGCTGGCGGCCGCGATCGTCTGGATTGCGCGGCTGGGGCAAGGCACGCAGAACGAGTATGACATTTTGTATAAGCAATCGGTGACAGGTCTTGCCACGGGCAGTCAGGTCTCCTTTGCCGGTGTGCCGGTGGGGCAGGTCTCTGAGATCGCCCTGTCAGAGCAAGACCCTGAGTTTGTGCGGGTGCGGATCAAGGTCAAGGACAAGGTTCCCATCCTCGTGGGCACCACGGCTACGATCCAGTCTAGCTTTACCGGCGTTGCGACCATCCTGCTCGATGGTGCGCGCAAGGATGCGCCCGCGATCACTTGCGATACCACTGCGTGCCCCGACGGCGTGCCGCTGATCCCACCCAAGGATGGGGGCATTAACGCGCTGCTCAATTCCGCGCCGCTGCTGCTGGAACGGCTGGCGACGCTGACGGAGAATCTCAACATCCTGCTTGGCCCGGAAAACCAGCAGGAGCTGACCAATATCCTCTATAACACCGATCGGCTGACCAAGGGTCTGGCCGATGCCGCGCCAGAGCTGAAGCAGAACCTTGTCGAATTCCGCACCACGATGGCCGAGTTCAACGAGACTCTTGATGCAGCGCAGAAATTGGCGCTGACGACCGATGCGATGGTCAGCAAGGAAGGCCCCGCGCTCGCCGCTGATTTGCGCACCACGCTTAAATCGGCGAGCGATGCGGCAGACGCGCTGGCCAAGTCTCTGGAAGAGGTTGAACCTGTTGCGCGGCAAGTGCGCGAAGGGACCCTGCCAGCCGCAGAAGCGACTCTGCAGGACCTGCGCGCCACCAGCCGGGCGCTGCGCGGGATCACCGAGAAACTGGAAAGCGAAGGCATCGGCTCGCTGGTCGGAGGGCAGGCATTGCCTGATTACGAACCCGAATGAGCCGGACACTGAGCAAAGGGGCGATGATGCTTGCACAAGAGCCTGGATTTAAGCGGTCTGGCTTCGGGCGCGGGCGCGTGTGCGCCATGCTGGCCACCGCTTCATTGCTGCTGGCGGGCTGTGTCAGCTTTGAAACGCCTGTGCCTGAAAGCCTGCTAACGCTTTCCCCCACACAGCGCGCACCGGTCGGCATGAGCGCGACTGCCGCGGGCGCGGCGACCGAGGACACGCCCGGCGCGATTGCTGTCCTGACGCCCGAAGTTCCGGCCAAGCTCGACGTGTTGCGCCTGCCCGTGAATGTCTCAGACACCGAAATCGCCTACCTTCAGGACGCGATCTGGATTGAGAAGCCCGCGCGCCTGTTCCGCCGCCTGCTGGGCGAGACCTTGCGTGTAAAACTCACTGAGAAATCGGGCGGAATCGCGCCGCTGATCGTCGACAATGATGACACGCCCGTGCTCGCCACCCGTTTCCTGCGCGGCACGCTAAGCGAGCTGAGCTATGATGCCAGCGCCGCTCAAGTAGTGGTGCGCTTCGATGCGATCCGCACAGACGCGGAAGGGCGTGCAACCACGCGCCGGTTCGAAACCCGCGAGAGCGTTGCGCTGCCCGAGGCGGCTGAAGTCGGCCCCGCCTTGAACCGCGCCGCCAATGCGCTGGCGGGCGAGGTCGCTGACTGGATGGCTGAGTAAGCGCTCAGCCGCGCGCCGCCTTCACGAATTCCACCGCTCGCAGAAAGTCAGCCGACCGCCGGGCGCGGCGCGCTTCGGCTTCTTCATCGCGGCCCCACAGCTCTGCCTGCCATTCTTCCTCAAGGCTCGCCGCGCGCCACACTGCGGCTGGATCGCCGTCCGGCTCACACGCGCTCAAAGCGCAGACCAGCGATGCGGCGAGGCTGGTCACCGTTTCCAGCCCTGCAAGCGCAAAGGCGTTTTCGTGCGCAAGCCGCGTGCGCAGGGCTTCAAGCGCGTCGGGCGGCTGCGGGGCGTGCAGAACCCCGCTCACCCGCGCCAGCTTGACGCCTTCGCGGCGCTCGAATGCGCTGAGCAGCGGCTCCCACTCGTCCTGCTGCCGCTTGTACAGCGCATCCTCAGGGTCGGCGCGATAGCAAAGCGTGTCAGTTTCCGCATAGGCGAGCAGCTTGTCGACCGATTGAGGCAGCTGCGCACTGAGGATGTCGATGGCGTAATCGGCCATATCGCGCCCAACCAGCAAAGCGGGGTCGATTGTGTCTCCCTGATCCTCCCATTCGCGCGCCAGTATCTGCGCGAGAGCCTCAGTGGGCACGATCTGGCCTGCGCCTTTGACCGTTTTGATACCGCGCTCATCCAGCATCACCTGCCATCCGGCTTCAAGCGCGCGGGGGGTCACTTGGCTGTAAAACCGCTTCATTCGCTGCGATCCTCACGGGTGCGAAAGCGCCGGGCGATCAGCGTTGGGACAAAGAAGAACGTCACCATCCCCGCCACCGCCAGCGCGGCAGCCAGCGCGAAGGGGATTGGCAGCACATCGCGTGATCCCGCAATCCCGGCGATCACACCCGCCAGCCCGCCGACCCGCGCGAGCTGCATCAGCGCATAGCCGCTCGCGGCCCGCTTTTCAGAGGCTTCGGGACCCTCGCTCACGCGCGGTCTCGCAATACGGCTCCAAGCTCCGTCACTTCGCGCACAACCACGCTCGCCCCGGCATCGCGCAAGTCGGTGGGCGGGTGATAGCCCCATGCGACGCCGATTGCCGCCACGCCGCCAGCCTGCGCCATCGCCATGTCAAAACTGGTGTCCCCGATCATCACCGCATCGCTCGCCTGCACGCCCGCCTCAAACAGAGCCGCCTCCAGCATGGCGGGGTGGGGTTTGGACGGATGGCGGTCTGCGGTTTGCAGCGAGACAAACAGGTCGGTGAGCCCATGCGCGGCGAGGCAAGCGGTGAGCCCGCGATCTGACTTCCCCGTCGCGACCGCCAGCGCCCATCCTTCGGCATGGAGCCCGCGCAGCAAATCAGCGATGCCGTCATACAGCGGCTCATCCAGCAGCCCCTCTTCGCGCCTCGCGCGATAGGAGGATTTGTAGAACTCCACCAAAGCGCGCGCGTCGGTTTCGCTCGCTTCGGGGGCAAGCTCGCCAATCGCAACCGGCAGACTCAGCCCGACCATATGCCGCACCGCATTGTCGTCAGGCGCTGGCATCTGCGCCCGCTCAAACGCGCGCCGCATCGACCAAATGACATCTGCCTGCCCATCCACCAGCGTCCCGTCGCAATCGAACACGGCAAGCTGGGGCATCAGCGCCTCCCCTTGGGCTTGCTGGCGTTCTTGGCTTTCTTGCGAGCGGTGGTCTTTGAGGTGGCGCGGGTGCGGCGTTCGCCTTTGCGCTCGCGGCGATATTGCTTGGCGTGCTGGCGTGCGGCCTGCTTTTTCTCTGCGGGCGTCTTGGCAGGCGGTTCATCGCGCAAAGGCGCCGCCTTGCTCAGCTTCTCATCAAAGCCCAGCGCTTCCATGCTTTGTGCGAAATGCGGCGGAAGCTCCGCGGTGACGTCCAGCTTGCCGCCCGCTGTGCCCTTGGAGGCAGCATTTGCGGGCTCTGCAATGATGAGGCGGCGCGCGTGCAGGTGCATCTTGCGGCTGATCGCGCCGGTCAGAAACGCATCCTTGCCGCCATATTTGCCATCGCCGACAATGGGGTGGCCGATGGCGGCCATATGCACGCGCAGCTGATGCGTGCGCCCGGTGAGCGGCTCCAGCTCAACCCAGCTGGCCCGGTCAGAGGCGCGGTCGATCACGCGGTAGCGGGTTTTGGCCACCGCCCCGTTTTCCTCATCGACGTGCATTTTCTCGCCGCCTGTGCCCGGCTGCTTGGCGAGCGGTGCGTCGATCGTGCCTTCGGAGAGGTCTGGCCGACCGACGACCAGCGCCCAATAGACCTTGCGCGCGCTGCGCCCGGAAAAGCGCCTTGAAAACGCCGCTGCGCTGCCCGGCATGCGCGCGATCAGCAGGACGCCGGATGTGTCCTTGTCGAGCCGGTGGACGAGGCGCGGGCGCGGGCCTTCGCCCTCGACGAAAGCATCGAGCAGCCCATCGACATGGCGCGTCGTCTTGGAGCCGCCTTGCGTGGCGAGGCCCGGCGGCTTGTTGAGCACAATCGCGCTCGGCGTCTCGCGGATCACCATGGCGCGCGCCTCGGCGATGTCCGCCTCGCTCAGCTCGCGCTTGGTGCGCTTAGCTCCGGCGGCTTTCGCTTCGCCGCCCGGCGGCACGCGCAAAACCTGCCCCTCGGCCAAGCGGTCTTCCGGTTTGGCACGCTTGCCATCGACCCGCACCTGGCCGGTGCGCGCCCAGCGCGAGACCGTGGCAAAGCCGATTTGCGGCAGATTGCGCTTGAACCAGCGGTCAAGCCGGATGCCATCGTCATCGGCGCTGACGGTGAACTGGCGGACATCATCGGAAGGACCGCTCATTTCGCCGGTCCCATGATAATCAGGCCCAGAGTAATTGCGGCGACACCAGCCAGAACCGATCCCGCCATGAACGCTCCTGCATGGAGATAAGCACCTTTTTCAAACAGCAAGATAACCTCAAGGCTGAAGGCGCTGAAAGTGGTAAAGCCACCCAAAACCCCTGCGGCAAAGAACAGTCTTTGCCCTTCTGTCCCTCCGCCATTGAGATAGAACCAGCCAAGCAGCAAGCCCATAAGGAAGCTGCCGAGAGTGTTGATTCCAAGCAGCGCCCAGGGAAATCCATCGCTCCCCGTCCAGCCCAGAAAGGCGCGCATAAACAGATGACGCGCGACCGATCCGATCGCGCCGCCGCTGGCAACCAGCGCGCAGGCTGTGATCAAAGGCAGGGTTTGGCTCATGCAAAAAGCCCCTAGCGACAGGCTAGCATGCTGCCTAGCGTTAACGGGCATCTTGCCAAAATGGCGCTTCTTTGCTAATTCGACACCATTCGAAGCGCGATCTGTGCGGCCTGCCGTTCGGATTCGCGCTATTTTTAGCGTCAATTTTCCGCGCACTCCCGCGCCACACATGGCGGGCTCTGCGCGTTTTTGAAACGAGGTAGTGGTACTTTATGCAAATCATGGTTCGCGATAACAACGTCGATCAAGCTCTGCGCGCTCTTAAGAAGAAGCTTCAGCGTGAGGGCGTTTATCGCGAGATGAAGCTGCGTCGCCACTATGAAAAGCCCAGCGAAAAGCGCGCGCGTGAAAAGGCTGCTGCCGTGCGCCGCGCCCGCAAGCTTGAGCGCAAGCGCATGGAGCGTGACGGGGTCAAGTGATCTCGCGACGCGCGGTTGCTTGCCAACCTGCTTGAATCCGAAATACGGATACGCCAAAGGGGCGTGAGGGATCAAACCTCGCGCCCCTTTCGTTTTGTCGCCGCTCGGCAAGCAGCTGCGCTGAAACTGATTTGAGGCGCGACATTTCAGACATACGGACTTACCATGACCGAAATCACTCGTGTGCCGCTTAAGCCTGTTGCCAAGGGTTCACTCACAAAGCTGTGGCTGGGCGTCTTGGTGGCCATCCTGCTTGGCGCAGGGATCGCGTGGGCGGCGATGCCTGCGGGTCCGCGCGCTCTTGAAGTCTTGACGCTGACCGAAGGCGATGGCGAATTTGCCAAGCCGGGTGACGTCGCGTTCGTCAAATATGTCGGCAGGCTGGCCGCGGATGACGAGATTTTCGACGAATCGCGCCCGCTTCCACTCCCGGTTGAAGGGATTTTCCCTGAAGGCACGCCATTCCCATTGGAAGAAGGCGCCACGGTTCAGGGCTTTTACGAAGGCCTGCAAAAAATGAAGAAGGGTGGAAAGTACGAACTCTACATCCCGTCTGACAAAGCCTATGGATCAGAACCGCCCCCCGGCGCGCCGATCCCGCCGGATGCTGATTTGATTTTTGAAATCGAAGTGACAGACATCATGACCCAGGAAACCTTCGAGCGGAACCTTCAGATCCTCCAGCAGGCAATGCAGGCCGCGGGCGGTCCGGGTGGACCGGGTGGTCCTCCGGGCGGCGGTCAGTAAAGGGCGCAAACTCATGTCAGTCACCAAAGACGATGTCGCGAAAATCGCTGGCCTTGCTCGGATCAAGATGGGCGATGCTGAGCTCGAAGCGCTGGTGCCGGAGCTCAACAACATCCTTGGCTGGGTTGATCAGCTAAGCGAAGTGGATGTGAGCGGCGTCGAACCGATGAGCGCGGTGATTCCCAACACGCTGCGCCTGCGCGAGGATGTGGTGGATGCCGATGCCAAGACCGGCGGCGGGCGGCGCGAAGATGTACTCGCCAACGCTCCGGCGGCAGAGCACGGCTTTTACGGCGTGCCCAAGGTAATTGAATGATTTTCTGGTGTCCGCCTGTTCCCCTTCCGCTCGCGCGAGGGGTTAGGGGTGGGCGAGTTTTTATTACCCCCGCGTGCGGACAGGCCCACCCCCGGCCCCTCCCGCCAACGGGAGGGGAGTTAAGATGACCAACCTCACCAATCTTGGCGTCAAGGCCCTGCGCGATGGCGTGGCGGGTGGCGATTTCACCGCGCGCGAAGTGGCCGAAAGCTTCAACGCGGCTGTGGCGGGCGCGAGCGCGCTCAACGCTTTCATCGTTCCCACACCCGAGCACGCCCTGGCCGCAGCTGATGCAGTCGATGCCAAACGCGCTAGCGGCGAACCGCTTCCAGCAATGGCGGGCGTGCCGATCGGGATGAAGGACCTTTTCGCCACCAATGGTGTGCAGACCACAGCGGCCAGCCACATCCTTGAAGGCTTCACCCCGCATTATGAAAGCACGGTATCGCAGAACCTGTGGAATGCAGGCGCGGGGATGCTGGGCAAGCTCAATCTCGACCAGTTCGCGATGGGAAGCTCGAACGAGACCTCATATTTCGGCAACGTATCCTCGCCGTGGCGCAAAGAGGGCAGCAACGCGGCGATGTCGCCGGGCGGCTCCTCGGGTGGCTCGTCCAGCGCGGTGGCCGCGCGTATTGCACCTGCTGCGACAGGGACTGACACGGGCGGCTCAATCCGCCAGCCCGCCGCCTTCACGGGCATTTGCGGGATCAAGCCGACCTATGGCCGCTGCTCGCGCTGGGGCGTGGTGGCGTTTGCCTCCAGCCTCGATCAGGCCGGGCCGATGGCGCGCTCGGTCGAGGATTGCGCGATTATGTTGGGTGCGATGGCAGGCTTTGACCCAAAGGACGCGACCAGCCTCGATATGCCCGTGCCCGATTGGGAAGCTACGCTGAGCGCTGACCTCAAAGGCAAGAAAGTCGGCATTCCCAAGGAATACCGGATGGAAGGCACCGATCAGGCGATCCTCGACAGTTGGGAGCAGGGCAAGGCCTGGCTCGCCGATGCGGGCGCTGAGATCGTCGATATTTCCCTGCCGCACACCAAATACGCGCTGCCCGCCTATTACATTATCGCCCCCGCAGAGGCGTCTTCCAACCTGGCGCGCTATGATGGCGTGCGCTACGGTCAGCGCACTCTGCCCGATGGTGCGGGCCTGCAGGACATGTATGCCGAAACCCGCCATGATGGCTTTGGGGATGAGGTGAAGCGCCGCATCCTGATCGGCACTTATGTGCTCTCAGCGGGCTTTTACGATGCCTATTACAATCAGGCGCAAAAGGTGCGGGCGCTGGTCGCGCGTGATTTTGAGCAGGCTTGGGAAGCGTGCGACGTCATTCTCGCGCCGACAACGCCCACGGCGAGCTTCCCGCTCGGCAGCCTCAATGATGATCCGCTGACGATGTATCTGAACGATGTGTTTGCGGTGCCCGCGTCGCTAGCGGGACTTCCCGCGATGTCAGTTCCGGCGGCCCTCACCTCTGAGGGGTTGCCGCTCGGCCTGCAATTGGTCGGCAAGCCGTTTGATGAACAGATGGTGCTGAACGCAGGCTTCGCGATCCAGCAGCGCTCGGGCTTTGATCATGCGCCGGAGAAGTGGTGGTGAGCCCGTTTGAGATAGGCATTCTGGCGCTCGCCTTTGTGGGCTTTGTTGTTCCGGCATGGCTCGCTGTGCTCACTTATATGAAGGCTGCAAGCCGTCCGAAAGAGCAAGAGCCCAACAAGCGCTATTTCGCTTATGCTGAGCTGCTCAAATCGCTGCATGCGCAGATGGACCTGAAAACGCGCACCGTGCGCAACGGCCCGCTGTTTGCCGCGACAGTGCGTGAGCTGGCGAACTACCCCGAATATCGCAACCTGTCGGTCCTGTTCCTTGAAGAGATCACCGTGACGGGCACCAAGAAGTTCGACAATGTGGTGCGCGCCGAACTCAAGACAGTCGAGGCTGATCTGCTGGAAGCGGAAAATGCGTGAAGCAGTGGGCCTGCGATGACCGGAGAGATTATCTACGCAACGATCTTTATGGTCTGCTTTGTGTTGCTGGCGGGCGTGGTGATGTATCTCTCCAAAACGATCGATGCGGGCGAAGCGCGATTTGATAGCGAAACGGGCAAACCCCTTTCAAAAGACGAGACAGATGATGAGTGATTACCGCATTCAGGGCACCACAGGCGATTGGGAGGTCGTGATCGGCCTTGAGGTTCACGCGCAGGTGACCTCGAATTCCAAGCTGTTTTCAGGTGCGAACACCGAATTCGGCGCTGAGCCCAACACGCAGGTCAGCCTCGTCGATGCGGCGATGCCCGGAATGCTGCCTGTGCCCAACCGTGAGTGCATCCGGCAGGCGGTGCGCACCGGCATGGCGATTGAGGCCGAGATCAACAAATGGTCGCGCTTTGACCGCAAGAACTACTTCTATGCCGATTTGCCGCAGGGCTATCAGATCAGCCAGCTTTACCACCCGCTGGTGGGCGAAGGCTCACTGCTGATCGAAGCGGATGAGAAGCACGGCATTCCCGAAGGCAAGGTGATCGGGATTGAGCGCATCCATGTTGAGCAGGATGCGGGCAAGCTGATGCATGATCAGCACCCGACCATGTCTTATGTCGACCTCAACCGCTCAGGCGTGGCACTGATGGAGATCGTCAGCCGCCCGCATATGCGCTCTCCCGCAGAGGCCGGGGCTTATGTGCGCAAGCTGCGCAGCATCCTGCGCTATGTCGGCAGTTGCGACGGGAACATGGAAGAAGGCTCCATGCGCGCCGACGTGAATGTCTCCGTGCGCCGCGCGGGCACGGAAGAGCTGGGCACGCGGACCGAGACCAAGAATGTGAACTCGGTGCGGTTTGTCATGCAGGTGATCGAATACGAAGCGAACCGGCAGGTCGATGTGCTCGAAGCGGGCGGGAGCGTGGATCAGGAAACGCGCCTGTTCGATGTTGCGACCGGCACCACGCGCACGATGCGGAGCAAGGAAGACGCGCACGATTACCGCTACTTCCCCGATCCCGATCTGCTGCCTCTGGTGCTCGACAATTCGTTTCTGGACGATTGCCGCGCGAGCCTGCCAGAACTGCCCGATGCCAAGCGTGAGCGGTATGAAACCGAGCTGGGCCTCACCCCCTACAACGCGCGCGAACTGACCGCTGAGGTGGAGACCTTTGCGCGGTTTGAAACGCTGCTCACTGCGGTGGCTGAGGTGATCGGCAAGCCGGAAACCGAAGTCGCCACGCAGGTCGCCAACTGGGCGCTTTCCGTGGCGCCGGGCGTGATCAAGTCGGTCGGCGATGAAGGAGATGCAAGCCACGCCACGGCAGAGCGTCAGGCTGCGATCCTCGCGATGCAGGACAAGTCCGAGATCAGCGGCGGACAGGCAAAGGAAATCTTCGAGATCGTGCTGCGCCAAGGCCGCGAGCCCGCCGAAATCGCTGAGACAGAGGGCCTTAAACAGGTCTCCGACACCGGCGCCATCGAGGCCGCGATCGACGATATCCTTGCGAGCAATCAGGACAAGGTTGAGCAGTACAAGGGCGGCAAGGACAAATTGTTCGGCTTCTTCGTTGGTCAGACAATGAAAGCGATGAAGGGCAAGGCCAACCCGCAAGTCGTCAACCAGATCCTGAAGGACAAACTGGGCTGATTGGGAAAGCAGAAAAGTGGTCTCCCAAGTCTTGACTTAATTCACCAAAAAAGAAAGCTTGGCTGGATGATAACTGATAAACGCGGGGTTGATGTGCGAGCTTTATTAATTCTTCTTATGAGCTGCCTCGCACTGTTCTTCGTGCCAACTTCCGTCAGTGCTCAAGAAAAAACGGGAGTAAGGGACGGCTTTGAATTGAAGCCTGGAACTGCTCGTATTTTGTTTTTAGCTCCAAATATCAGAGTAGGTGCTCAGTCTACAGGTGGTCTGTTTGAGCCGAATGCCGATTGGACTGCGCAAGCTCGAGAGAACATCAACGTTGCCCTAGAGCAAGCGCTGAGAAATCTCGGTAATGAGATTACGCGTGCAGACGAAACCGCAAATCCTGCGGTCGACGAACTTCAGCCCTATCGACACCTTTTCGGTGCTGTCTCCGGGTCAGCCATGGAATACCAATTCTTCAGGGGCAATCGTCTTCCGACGAAGAAACGCAATAAATCATTTTCCTGGACGGTCGGCCCGGCTATCTCGGAGTTGGCCGCAGTTCAAGGCTATGATTATGTGTTGTTTATTACGACGCGTGATGCGTACGGATCGACAGGTCGAAAGCTTTTACAAATGGCAGCGATGTTCGCAAACATACCCGTCACCTCGGGTGAACATGTAGGTTACGCCGGGCTTGTAGAGGTTAAGACGGGTAACCTTGTGTGGCTTAATGCGGACATGGCGATGGGCGGCGATCCGCGCAAACCCGAAGGTGCCGAAAAACGGGTGCGGCAGCTGCTGGAGGGATTTCCTGGCCGACCGGAAGCGGATAGCGAGAAATGAGTGCTGCGATGGCACCTAGTCGAAAGTTCGGATTGGCGGCACGATCCCTTGCTTTGGCTGGAGCGGTAGGCATCCTAAGTCCAGCAGCTATCTCGCAAGAGGCGAGCTCTAGCCTTCCGTCTTACAGCCCGGCTTACGAACCAACCAGCATCGACGAACGCGGCATGTGGATGGAAGCTGATGAAGCGGAAAAACGCATTGCGCAATCTGGTTTGGTCATTCGGGATGAGGAATTGACTGGCTACGTCCACTCGGTTCTATGTCGCACCGTTGGCGAGGATCGCTGTGAGAGTGTGCGCATTTATGTGATGAGGGTGCCGTCTTTCAACGCCAGCATGCGGCCGAACGGCATGATGGAAGTCTGGTCCGGCTTGCTCTTGCGCGTTCGAAATGAAGCGGAACTGGCCGCCGTATTAGGGCACGAGTTCGCGCATTTTGAATTGCGGCACAGCCTCGTAGGTTTCAAGAACAGGCGCAAGACAACCGATCTTACAGCATGGCTCAGCGTATTGGGCGGACTGCTCAATCAATCGACCAGAGACACCCGTATCAGCCTGGTAGGATCCTTTTCCCGCTTCAATCGAGGGCAAGAGCGACAAGCTGACTTATTGGGGCTGAAGTATTTAGGACAGTCTGAGTATCCCAGTCGTGCGGCGTCTGTTGTCTGGCAACGCTTGATGGAGGAGGAGGACGCCAGGTTACTCGGTCGCAAGGTGAAGAAGAGGCGTCGATACAAAGCTGGCTTTTTCGACAGCCATCCAACACAGCTTGATCGTGCGGATTATTTGTTGGATGCCTCTATGAAAATAGGGGACCGAGGGGATACGCAATCGGCGAGATACTATAAGAACCTTGGCGATAATCTTGCATGGATGCTGAAAGACGAAATTCTGCTAAATCAATTCCACGGGAGCGATTATGTGATCGGCGGAATTGCGAGTGAGACCGGATGGACGACTCACCTCCTGAGTGCGCGTGCGGAAATGTATCGTGTTAGAGGAAATCCACGAGATCTGGTGACGGCATCAAGCCTATATCTGGAAGCGATCGATGCGGGTGCTGATGATCCCGAAATCCTTCGAGGCTTGGGCTTAAGTCTCGTAAAAACGGGCAAACGGGCTGAGGCGGTTCCGTATTTGAAGCGCTATCTTGAGCGTGTTCCAGACGCTGAGGATGCTGGGATAATTAGGTTTTACTTGCCTCGGGAAATCGTCGAATGAGCCGCGTGATGGTGCCTTCTCGCAGTTCATTTGCCTTTTTGATGACGGCGTTTCTTGTCTTGCTGACGCCCGATATCGGTCTGGCGCATAAATTGATTGAGCCGGGAAAACAAGAAAACGTCGCGAAAGGAGCCTTTGCGGCCTCTACGGAGCATTCTTGGAATAGACTTAGCAAACGGCCCGGCAAATATCAGGAAATCTGGACGATTGATGGCGACCAATTAAACCGAATTGTATTCTTTGGCGGTGTTCCTGTGGGAGAGGCACTTTTCAGGGAACGAAATAAAAAATTGGCGCCACTTCCCAAAGTTGCGGAGAACATGCTCCTGCCTGACATCACCACGCTTCTTGAGAGAACATATCGAACGTATTACGGCACGCCAGTCTTCCGAGTGATTGAGCAGAAACCTGCGAAATTTGCAGGTCTTGATGCGATAAAATTCGTTTATGAATTCATGGACGTAAACGATGAAGTCGTGCGCAGAGGTGAGGCTTATGGAGCGTTTCATGAGGATCGGCTTTACCTTGCAGCCTTTGAAGCACCTTCGCTGCATTTCTTCGATCGAGACATAGATAAATTTCGGCATCTTGCTTCAACCGTAACACTACGACGGAAGTGATCGCTGATCCGCCGCGGCATGGCGATGGGTACGCTGGTTGACGGGCAGCTTTACCTTGCGGCCTTTATCGCGCCTTCGGTCCATTACTTTGACCGCGATCTGGAGCGGGTGGAAAAGCTGATGGCGAGCATGACGCTGTAGCTCGCAGATTGAGACGCGACATGCGCCGCGCGGTGTGAGATAGAGTGGATCAAGGAAACCTGGAGCGTATACGGATGCGATTTGTCTTTGCCCTTGCCGCCGGTGTCGGAGCCGCCCTTTGGGTCTTGAGCCAGAAAGCAGCTGAAGAACGAGCGAGCGCGGACAGCGATGGCGCTGAACCAGCGGACGGTTCGACGGACGCTTCTGGGGACGGCGCGAAGGCTGCGCCTGCAAAGTCCGCGCCCGCGAAGCCTACCAAGTCATCGAAGCCAGCCAAACCAGCACCAGCGCCAACGGGTGCCAATGGTGCTGCGCCAGCGTCGAAGCCCAACATCGCAGCGGCGGTGGGTGAGCCGGACGATCTCACCCGCATCAAGGGCATCGGCCCCAAGCTGAGCGAGATGTGCCAGTCGCTGGGCGTCAAACGCTTCGACCAGATCGCGGCGTGGAGTGAGGCTGATATTGCGGAGGTCGATAAGCACCTTAAAATCAAGGGGCGGATCACGCGCGACCAATGGGTTGAGCAAGCCAAGGCTCTGGCCGCTGGTGAGGCGTCTGACTGACAGGGCCGCAACCGCCGCAAAACGCGATCGCAAGAGAAAAGGGCCGCCGAACGTATTGTTCGGCGGCCCTTTTCTTTTGGCCGTAAAGGCGCCGTGAGGCTTAGCCTTCGCGCTCGCCGGTCAGCGGCATTGCGCCGAACGCGCCTGCGTTGACATTACCGGTAAGCTGGTCGCCATCCACCGTCGCTTCGCATTCGAGCTTCATCGGCATCGGCACCGTCATGTTCATTTCCCAGGTCAGGGTGTTGCCGTCGATTTTGCCGTTTTCGACATCCATCTGGCCCATGCCACCCGCCATCGTGCCGGTGAAGGTGTCGCCCTCAGGCACCACCGTGAACGTGCCGCTCTGATCGCCCATCGGGCTCTTGACGACGGTCTTGTAACTACCTGCAACAGACATTGTGAATTCTCCCTTCAAGTGTGATCTGTAAGTGCTGCGAGGCGGGCCCGCTGCTCTTGGTTTCTCACTTACACGTGTGTCAGTTCGCTTCAACCACATATCGCCGTTTGGCGTTGGCGATCACGTCTTCGCGCCAGAAATGGACCGGCTTTAGCTTATGATCGATATAGAGCTGCATCTGATCGGTGAAATGCGGGCTGTCTGGCCGCGTTGTTGCCGCGCCGAAGGGCTGGATCGAGCGCGAGGATACGCGCCCTTCGCCGCCGGGCGCGGGCCACTCGACCCATTGAATAAAACTGTCCCCGTGGACAAGACTGAGGCGGCCATCGTCGTCCACGCGCCACGTGGTCGCCGCGCGCAGCGTGTCAGAGCCTCCGTCAAGCGGCAGGTCGACATCGCCCTGGCGCAGGCGCACCAGCTCGCTCATCGGCGGATCAATGCGCCCGAAATGCTCGATCAGGTGATCGGTTGCCGCTTGCAGCGCTTCGCCGATTTCGGGGTAGGCAGGTTTGTTCTGATATTCCGCAGACATGAAACTGCGGAGCATCAGGTAAGCAAGCGCATCGGCGGGGCCTTCACCATCGGATGTATAGTCCCATTCCAGCAGCAATTCGCGCGCCTTTATCTGGTCGCCTCGGGTCTCCTTCATGCGAGGCCCGAACTCCATCTCCTCCAGCGCCGTCATCATCGCATCGACATAGCTCGCGCGTTCATAGCCGGTGTCATATTTGATCGCCTCCAGCGTCGCACGGTCAAGCAGCGCCGCCTCGCTCATCAACCGATAGGCGCGCAGCGAGCGGTTGGTCTGTTTGCGCTCCACACCAAGGATGGGCGAGATGTCCTGCGGCGCAATATCGCTGCCTTCGCCCGCTGCTGTGTAAGGCTCGTTGTTCGAGTTATAGAGCCAGCCGGATGCGGGGTTCACCAACTTTGGCAGCTCTTCATAATCCACCGCACCCTCCCAGATCAGGTCTGAGCGTGAGCCATCAAGAATGCCGCGCCAGTTCGCCTCCACATCCTCAGGCCGGTCCGGGATTGCAGCGTTGTAGACATAGGCGATGTTGCCCGCTTCATCGGCGTAGATGAAATTGGTGGACGGGATCGCCATACGCGCGATTTGCGTCTGCCATTCATCAAGGCTCGTGGCCTTGTTGATGCGGTAATAGGCATCCAGCTGCTGGACGCTGCCCATCCCGCCATAGCGGATCGCGAAGAAGCCCTTGTCATTCTCGATCACAGGGCCGTGCACGCTGCGATGCACGGTGCGGATGATCGGCAGGATCACTGGCCCCATGCGCACAGGCAGGATCACCCGCTTGCTGTCAAGATTGCGCCATTCACCATCGAGCATGTACCGCTCGCCCGCTTCATCCATTTCCAACTGGTACACATCGACCATGTCAGGCCGGTTGACAGTGTTGGTCCAGCCCAGATGCTCATTGTGGCCAAGGAAGGGGAAGGGCGATCCCGGGAAGTTTGCGCCGGTAAAGTGCCAGCCTTCCTCGCTCTCAACGCTAAGCTCATACCACGCGACTCCGCCGCGCAGGGGCTGGTGCGAGTTGGAGATGAGCGTGGTCGGCCCACCCGATTTGGCGGGCGCAACCGCCCAAGCGTTGGAGCCAAGCAGGCCCGCATCCTCGCTGCCGGGCAGAGGCAGGGGATGGCGTTCACGGTGAGCGGTTTGATCAGCGGGGGTAGCGGATGGGGCGGCGTCCGCCTCTCCCATCGGTGTCGGGCCTTCGGGTACCGGACCACCCAGCGACGGTTCGCGCGGGAAGCCGGGAATGTCTGGGCCAAACTCGCGCCGCAATTCCTCGCCTTCGACCAGCGGGCCGATCACATTGCCAAGGCCAAAGAAGAACGGCTGACGCAGCACAAAGCCCGCGGCGGCGTCCATCCCGTTCAGCGGAAACAGCCCCGCCAGCTTCACCTCATCCGGGTGTTCCTCGGCATATTGGTTTAGCCCGGCCGCATAGGCCTCAAACAGAACGCGCGTGTCTTCGGGCAGTTTGGGATATTCGCGCTCCGCTGTCCCGCGCGCATCGAGCAAATGGTAGACATAATCAAAGGTCGCGCCTTCCTCGCCCGCGATCGCGCCATAGCGCCCGCGCGACATCGCAACCACGTCTTGCAGCGTGAAAAAATCGTCCTCCGAATGCGCATAAGCCACGCCGTAAGCCACATCGGCATCGGTCTTGCCGTAAATATGCGGCACCCCGAATTCATCGCGCACGATCTCTGCCTTGTATGCGCGGCCCGAAGGAGCCTCGCTCGCCTGAGCCATAAACGGCTCCCACGTCGCAAGGATGATGAAGCCAAGCACCAGCAACACCGCGAGCGCGGCGCCGGATCGTTTAAGCCATGTCATGTGGCGGTCTCTCCCAATTCTTAAGCGAGACCATCGCGGCGGGGGAGGGGCAGGTCAAGCACTTGCAATGGGCGCAAGCTCACCCACCTAGCTGAGTAATACACCTGCTTCACAAAGTTCCGCACCGGGACTTGTGTTGCATAAATACAACACTATATCGAGCGGGTTATCCAGTGAGGGGTCTTCGCTAATGAATCTCGACAAGTTTACTGACCGTGCCAAGGGCTTTCTGCAATCCGCGCTCACCATCGCGATCCGCATGAACCACCAGCGCATCACGCCCACGCACGTGCTCAAGGCGCTGCTTGAGGATGAAGAGGGCATGGCGGCTGGCCTGATCCAACGCGCGGGCGGCGAAGCGACGCTGGCGGTAAGCGCGGTGGATGCGGCGCTTGCGAAAATTCCGGTAGTGACCGGTGGCGGCGCTCAGTCGCAGCCCGGGCTGGACAATGATGCGGTGCGCGCGCTCGACAGCGCTGAACAGCTCGCAGACAAAGCGGGCGATTCCTACGTAACGGTGGAGCGGTTGCTTACCGCGCTCGCGCTCGCGCCCGGGGCGGCGGGTGAGGCGATGAAAGCGGCGAGTGTCACCCCGCAAAGCCTTAACGCCGCGATCGAAGACCTGCGCGGCGGTAAAAAGGCGGACAGCGCCAATGCCGAGGCGAATTACGACGCCATGGAAAAGTTCGCGCGTGACCTGACACAGGCGGCGCGCGACGGGAAGCTCGATCCTGTGATCGGGCGCGACGAGGAAATCCGCCGCACTGTCCAGATCCTCGCCCGGCGGACCAAGAACAACCCCGCCCTGATCGGCGAACCGGGCACCGGCAAGACGGCGATTGCCGAAGGGCTAGCGCTGCGCATCGCCAATGGCGACGTGCCTGACAGCCTCAAGGGCCGCACGCTGATGAGCCTCGACATGGGCTCGCTGATTGCCGGCGCGAAATATCGCGGCGAGTTCGAAGAGCGGCTGAAATCGGTACTGGACGAGGTCAAGAACGCTGATGGCAACATCATCTTGTTCATCGATGAGATGCACACGCTGATCGGGGCGGGCGCGAGCGAAGGCAGTATGGATGCTTCCAACTTGCTCAAGCCTGCGCTGAGCCGCGGCGAACTGCATTGCATCGGGGCGACCACGCTCGATGAATACCAGAAATATGTCGAGAAAGACCCCGCGCTCCAACGCCGGTTCCAAATGGTCTATATCGACGAGCCCAGCGTGGAGGATACGATCAGCATCCTGCGCGGCATCAAGGACAAGTACGAACTGCACCATGGTGTGCGGATCACGGACAGCTCCATTGTGGCGGCGGCCAAACTGTCTGACCGCTATATTCAGAACCGCTTCCTGCCCGATAAGGCGATCGACCTGATGGACGAGGCTGCGAGCCGAATCCGCATGGAAGTTGAAAGCAAGCCGGAAGAAATCGAAGCGCTCGACCGCCGGATCATACAGCTCAAGATTGAAGAATCCGCGCTGGAGAAGGAGGACGATGCGGCCTCGCGTGATCGGCTCGCCACCTTGCGCAAGGATTTGGCTGAGCTGGAGCAGGAATCCTCCGAACTCACCACACGCTGGCAGAATGAGCGCGACAAGATCGAAGCCGAGGGCAAGATCAAGGAAAAGCTCGACGCGGCCCGGCTGGAGCTGGAACAGGCCCAGCGCTCTGGCGATCTCGCCAAAGCGGGCGAGCTTTCCTACGGGCGCATCCCCGATCTGGAAAAGCGGCTGGAGGAAGCCGAAGGCCTCACTGAAAACGCGCTGCTGCGCGAGGAAGTGACCGAAGAGGATATTGCGGGCGTTGTCAGCCGCTGGACCGGCATTCCCATCGACAAGATGATGGAAGGCGAACGCGAAAAGCTGATGGAGATGGAGAGCATCCTCGGCAAACGCGTGATCGGCCAAGTGCCTGCTATCGAGGCGGTTTCCAAAGCGGTGCGGCGCGCGCGCGCTGGCTTGCAGGACCCGGGGCGTCCGCTCGGCAGCTTCCTGTTCCTCGGGCCGACGGGCGTTGGCAAGACCGAACTGACCAAAGCGCTCGCCGAGTTCCTGTTTGACGATGATCAGGCCATGGTCCGCATCGATATGAGCGAGTTCATGGAGAAGCACTCGGTCGCTCGCCTGATCGGCGCGCCTCCCGGCTATGTTGGCTATGACGAGGGCGGCGTGCTGACCGAAGCGGTGCGGCGGCGGCCCTATCAGGTGGTGTTGTTCGATGAAGTCGAGAAAGCGCACACCGATGTCTTTAACGTGCTGTTGCAGGTTCTGGACGATGGCCGCCTGACCGACGGGCAGGGCCGCGAGGTTGATTTTTCGAACACGCTCATCATCCTGACGTCCAATCTGGGCAGCCAGCATCTCGCCAACCTGCCTGACGATGGGAAGGTGGCTGATGTTGAGGAGCAGGTGATGGATGTCGTACGCGGGCATTTTCGCCCCGAATTCCTCAACCGGCTGGACGAGATCATCCTCTTCCACCGTCTGGCGATGGAGCATATGGCGCCGATCGTCGCGATTCAGGTCAAGCGCGTGCAAAAGCTGCTCGATGACCGCAAGATCACTTTGAACCTGAGCGAGGCTGCTTTGCGCTGGCTTGGCCGGGTCGGGTATGATCCTGTCTATGGCGCGCGGCCATTGAAACGCGCGGTGCAACGATACCTACAAGACCCGCTCGCCGAAATGCTGATCGAGGGCCGGGTCCTCGACGGAGCGACATTGGCCATCGACGAGGGTGATGGCGAGTTGCAGATGACCATCGACGAATGACGACTCAATCGATGAATGACATGCGCTGACCTTTGATTGCTTGAGTATCCTTCCACTCCGGCACTTTGGCTGAAGTACACAAGGTTCGCCTTGTTGCTTGCGAGGCATTTTTTCTTGCGCAGATAGCCATTTGCAGCAGTGTTTTGTTCCAAAAGCGCTTTCCTGTATGTGGGATTAACGCAACAGCCCTGCGAAAAGTGGCCGCGAGGCGACCCCTGCCTTGTCTTCAATAATTCGCTATTGCACAAAACGGTCATCGCAGGGGCCAAGTCGCGTTTACCGACGCAGGGGGCCTGTGGTGGCATTGTGAATGTCATCACAGGTGCGTCGGTTGTGACGGACGTTCCGGTTGTCGCAACTGGAGACATCATGAAGAAATTTCACACCCAATCGCTCAAGGCACTGACCTTCTCGGCATCCGCCATCGCTATGGTTATGGCGGGCCCGCTCGCCGCTCAGGAGCAGCCAGAAGAGGCCGAAGAGCAAGTTGAAGAGGAAGAGGAAGAGGTTTCGGTTGGGACGGACGCTTCCGGTTCGGTCGCCCAAGAGGGCCGTATCACAGTGACCGGTTCGCGCATCCGCCGTGACACATACAGTTCGATTTCGCCGCTCCAGGTTTTGACAACAGAAAACCAGCAGGCCGTGGGCGCGTTTGACCCCGCGCAGATCCTTCAGCGCTCTGAAAGTGCTGCGGGGCAGCAGATCGACGCGACCTTCCAGGGTTTTGTGCTTGATAACGGTCCCGGTTCACAAACGCTGAACCTGCGCGGCCTTGGTGCTGATCGCACGCTGTTGCTGCTAAACGGTCGCCGCTTGGCACCTTCGGGGGTGGAGGGTGCGCCGACCGCGCCTTCGATCAACCTGATCCCGGCGACGCTCGTCGATCGCTACGATCTCCTGCTGGACGGCGCTTCGTCCGTTTATGGTTCGGACGCGGTCGCTGGTGTGGGTAACCTCGTCCTGCGCAAGGATTTCGACGGTCTCGAACTGCAGGCTAACGGAAATTTGAACGAGCAGGGCGCGGGCAATGATTATACGGTCAGCGCAGCTTGGGGCTTTAACACGGACCGCGGCTTTTTCGGCATCGGAGCCGAATATGCGAAGCGCGACCTTGTGCGCTTCAACGATCGTGATTTCCTTGACGGATGCAATACGCATTATGAAATCGACCAGAATGGGAACATTCTGACAGTAGACCGGGCGGATAATGCGTTTATCCAAGACCGGACGCCGGGCGTGGGTGTTGCCGAGGATGCCTGTAAGGTTCAGGGCATTTCAGGACGCGTCTTTATCCCATTCACCAACTTGGGTTCGGTTTACTTTCCGGCCAACGGTAACATTGCAAACATTCCCGGGCTGGATTTCGGTGAATCAACCAACGCATTTGGTGTCGATCTCGACACCAATGGCGATGGCATCCGCGATGTGGATTTCCGCAATGTGAACGTCAATGGGTCACCTGAAGAACTCGCTCGTACGCTCAATTCCGAGCAGGAACTGTTCAACGTCTTTGCCTATGGTGAGTACACGTTCCCGGGAGAGGCGAACATTACGCCTTATTTCGAGGCTAACTTCAGCCGCGCGGAGATCAACAATCCAGGCGCTGGCAACCCGCAAATCTTCCCGACTGCACCGGATCTCAATGAGTTCAACCCGTGTAACTTTGTAACCAGTACCGGCGTGGATTGTTCCGCTGCGGATAACGCGCTTCAGGGTGGCAACTTCAACCCTAATGTGGGCCTGCCGCTGCCTGTGCAGTCGATTGCGGCTATCCAGGGTGACCGCAACAACTTTTCGGTTGTGCAGGAAACCTATCGCGGCGTTCTTGGCGTCCGGGGCGATCTGCCGTTTATCGGTTCCTCATGGACCTTCGATGTTTCGGGTGTCTATTCGCGCTCCGTGGGTACGTCGATCACACGCGGCATCCGCGAAGATCGGCTTGCGCTCGCGCTCGGGCTCGATCCAACGGCTGACTTTGATGGTGATGGCATCGCCGATGATAGCGGTGATGGCATTGCAGACGATTACGATCCCAACGCAAACGTCTTCGGCTTCTTCGGCAATCCGATTTTTATCGGCACGTGTAACGGTGCTGGTCTTGCCAATCCAGATCTCGCGGCGCCCGATCTCAACGCTGATCAGTGTGTTCCGGTCAATATTTTTGCCGATAGCGTTCTAACCGGGCCGGTCGGGGACTTCGCTACTCAAGCAGAGCGCGACTATGTTTTCGGAGAGCGGACATTCGATACAGAAATCGAACAGCTGGTGCTAAACGCCTTTGTTACCGGTGACCTGTTCGAGCTACCTGCGGGCCCGGTCGGCTTTGTGCTTGGTGGTGAATATCGGGAAGACACGATTGATTCCACACCGAGCGTCGCCGCCTCCAATGGTCTTTTCTTTGCGTTCTTCTCAGACACTGGGGCGACCGGCTCCCGCGATATTCTTGAGGCTTTCGCGGAGGTCGATGTTCCGCTGATCGCTGGCGAAAAGCTGGTTGAAGAGCTCAACATCAACCTTTCTGGCCGTATCACGCGAGACGAGTTCTACGGCACAAACGGCACCTACTCGATAAAGGGTGGCTGGCGTCCGGTTTCACCGCTGCTGCTCAAATTCAGCTACGGTACTTCGTTCCGCGCTCCCAATTTGCGCGAGCTATTCCTTGGGAGGCAGTCAGGCTTCACAGGTGTCTTTGATCCCTGCGCTGTTCCTGACAACGCCTTCAACTCGTTGGCGGGCGGCTATGACCCAGGCCTAGACCAACGCGACGCTGTGATCCTGCAGAACTGTCTGCGTGAGGGACGCGATCCGACCACGACCGGGATCGATGCGCAGGGCCTGAACACAATTCAGACCCCGAGTGTCGAGAACTTCTCCGGCGGCGTCATCACCAACGGTCTGGAGCTTGATCCGGAAACATCGACTTCGATCACCACCGGTTTTGCGTTCGAGGAAACGTTCGCAAGCGGTTTCGAGATGTCTTTCAACTTCAACTATTACGATATTGGTCTGCGCGACTCCATCATTGAGCCTAGCTCGCAGTTCATCGTGAATGACTGCTTCGCCCGCGATGATGGTGTGCGCAGTCAGTTCTGTGATCGGATTAATTTCGGCGGTGAGCGTGGCCTTGTTCAAAGCGTGTTCCGCGGCTTCCTGAACCTTGATGCAGAATCAGTGCGCGGGATCGACCTTAATGCTTCGTTCCAGAAGGATGTGACCATCGGAGGCGAGGTGTTCGACATTGGGCTGTTCATGCGGGCTAACCACCTGATCGAACGTTCGACCACCTTCACCGACGATCAGGGTGATACGACAACCGAAGACTTCGCTGGTGAGTTTGGCTTCCCTGAGTGGACCGGCCGTGCAACCGTCTTCGTTGATTGGCGCGACTTCCGCCTGACCTGGCAGACCCGCTACATCGGCGAAGTCGAGCAGGATGCCGACGGTATTGATCCGCTGGCCGACGCCTTTGGTAACGCGCCTGGTGGTGGTGATGCGCTCAATGATCTTGGCGCAGGTCCCTTCTTTGGCGACACTTGTACTGGTGCAGGCACAGCCAACGTTGCGGGCGATGGAGTGTTTTGCCGCGACGTCGGCTTTGCCGAAGAGTGGTTCGAACACACAGTTTCGCTGCGTTGGGACAATGATACGATCCGCATCATCGCGGGTATCACGAACCTCTTCGATACTGCTCCGCCGCTGGTTGACACCAACGAAGTGTTCGGGATCAACAACATTCCGATCGGCAATGGCTACAACCTAGACGGCCGTGAGTACTTCGCTCAGATTCTTTATCGTTTCTAAGCGAGAAACTCCCGATTTTAGCCAAAAATGCGGTTCCTTGCCCCTTGGCAAGGGGCCGTATTTTTGTTTTACTGGCTAGGTCCTAAGGCAGTTGGAATGGAGGCTGGCTGCCTGTCCGGATGTGACTTCACACAATCAGCGAATAATCACGAAAGAGTATCGCTCATGAAAGTTCTAAAAACTTCCGCAATGGCTCTGTTGGCTGGCGTCGGCGCTTTGGCGCTCGGTGCAAGTGCAGTGCCGTCTGAATCCCAGGCGCAAGGCAAGTCCGCTGCCACGCCTGCAGCACCCTCCGTACCCATTGATGTCTGGGCACTTCGCAGTGTCGTCAACGCTGTCCAGGTCTCACCTGATGGCAAGCATGTGCTGGTCCATAAGGTTGTAAGCGCCGATGGCGAATACCTGCTTGAGATTTACAAGACCGATGACCTCAGCGAGCCGGTTCGCCGCCTGAACGCGGGCAAGATGGAAATCATCAGCGCGCAATGGGTTGGCAACAACAAGATTTTCGGTTCGGCCTGGCAGGTCGTCCGCAAGCGTGTGACCCGTCCTGAAGAGGATATTCGCAGCTACAAGGCGTATTTCTACGACTTGGATAAGAACAAGTTCAACGCGGTTGACGGCAATTTCGGCGTCGCTGGCACGCTTCCCAAAGAACCCACCAAAATCCTTGTGAGCACGGGCAACGCGATCCCGGATACAAGCGGCGTCGATCCGCTGGAATTCATCCGCCCGCGTTCCTATTACAAGTTTGATCTGAACACCGGTTCGCGCAGTCTCGTGATCAAGGGCACGCGCAAATACGGGAACCTTCAGTTCGACGCTGAAGGCAATCCGCGCTTTGCGACGGGCCAAGAAGGCGATGTCGTAAAATTCTATTACCGGCGTCCGGGGGAAAGCTCCTGGTCACAGGTCGGTAGCCCGATCGATCTGAACGATTACAACAATTTGTACAGGGTTCTTGGCGGATTTCAGGGCTTTGTCGGCTTTAAGTCTGATGACCCCAACACCGGCTATATCGTTGATAATCTGAACGGTGATGACAAGGCGGCTCTTTACGAGTTCGACTTCAACACCGGTGAGATCGGCAAGAAGCTGTTCCAGGCTGAAGACGCTGATGTGATGGGTATCCAGACGCACTCTATTCCCGGCAATTCAAAACTGGTTGCGGCGCGTTATCCCGGTGCACGGATGGAGCGTCACTGGTTCGACGAGGAGGAAAAGGCACTTTACGAAGCCCTTGAGTCCCAGATCCCGTATTCGCACCAGATGAGCATCACCAGCCGGTCGTTCGACGGCAACACGATGATCGTGCAGAACCGCGGCCCCAAGGATCCCGGCTCTTACTGGATGGTCAAGGATGGCAAGCTGATGAAGCTTGGCAGCCGCAATCCGGCCGTCAATCCAGACCAGCTCGCTGAGGTGAAGTACATCCGCTACAAGGCGCGCGATGGGCTTGAAATCCCGGCCTATGTCACGATGCCCAAGGGCGAGGGACCATTCCCGCTGGTGGTTCAGCACAATGGCGGCCCGCACGTGAACGGCATGGTCAGCTATGACGAAATGGGCCAGATGCTCGCCAATGCAGGGTACATGGTTCTCCACCCGGAAAACCGTATTTCGGTGGGTTGGGGCCGCAAGCATTTCGATGCGGGCTATGGTCAGCACGGCCTGCTGATGAATGACGATAAGGAAGATGGCGCGCGCTATCTGATCGAGCAGGGACTGGCGGATCCAGACCGGGTTGCTTTCCTCGGTTGGTCTTATGGCGGATATGCAGCGCTTGTCGCGTTGAGCCGTGAAGAGCAGATTTATCAATGCTCGATCGCGGTCGCCGCTGTGGCTGATGCTGCTAAAGTCTATCGCAAGCGTGGCGGTGGCTCTGGCCCCAAGGCGTTGGACGATTGGTCAAAGCGTCGCGGTACAATCGGCGTCAATCCGATTGAAGAAGTGGCCAAGGTCAACATTCCGCTGTTGATGGTGCATGGGGATGCAGACCGCCGCGTGCTTTACTTCAACTACACCGACTACAAGAAAGCTTTTGAGAAGGCTGGCAAAACCGGTCAGTTCGTCACGCTGAAAGGCGCGGACCACTTCTCAAATACGCTGATGTTTGACCACCAGCAGCAGCTCTACACCAAGATGCTGGACTTTCTGGCGAATGATTGTGGGCCGGGCGGTCTTTGATCGCCTGCGATTGCACAGTTCACATCGCAGAAACAGGAAAGGCCCGGTCATTTGACCGGGCCTTTTCGTATGCGCATCCATTCTGTGACGCTGCGCTCCCTTGCAATGAAGCCCAACCCTACTGAATGCGCCTTCCTTTGACGCCCATCTGGCCACCGATCCGGATGAAGTAATAACCCAAGGATGCCTGTTTGAACTTCACGGTGTCACCCGCCTTGATCTTGCGCAGCCGGCGCGGAATGTTCTTCATTTCCCACACCGCACCCTCAGCCGTTGTGAAGCGCGCCTTCTTCGCGCTCAAATAGCGTGCACGCGTGATCGTTGTCTCAAACAGCTTATCCTTGTCGTCTTCCTCTCCGTCCGGACCGCCAAACAGCTTGATCTTAGGGAGACTGAAGCCGAACAATTGCCGCTTGGTCTTTCGCACGTCTTCGCGGTCGACAACTTCCACGTCGCCCTTTTCATTCGCATCGACCATTTGGCTGACTGCAGCATCAAAGCACGCAAGGCGGGCGTCGTCGTCCTGCTTGGTCTGGCAGTCTTTCAAGCGCTCAAGATAATCGGGCGTTGGTCCGGGAGCTGCGTTAGCCTCTTGCGCGGCAGCCGGGATACAAGTGAGCGCCAAGGCGCCTGCAACTGTGCTCGAAACAGCGCAAAACACCGAGCTGTGGCGATTGCGACCCACAGTTAGAGGCCGATTCATAGACATTCTCCCAAGGTGCTGTTCTCCTGCTGCAAAGGCATTTGCGGCGAGGCGAAGGCGCGTCATGGCTGTTTCTTTATCCGGCCATGCATCGGCAATAAAGAGCGTGATTTGTGACTGTAGCGTGAAAGCCACACGTCTGAGCCAACGTTACATCATTCGACGAACCGCGATTGCGGAGCGGGAAGCGGATGGCATATCCGGGACATCTGCGAGCGCGGGCTCGTTGTATTGAAATGTGCGCCAAGGACGGGCGCATATACCCAAGGGGACAAAAATGAAGCGTTTTAGCAAGGGCACCCTGCTTGCTGGTACGATCATGGCAGGCGCCATGGCCGCCTCACCAGCACTCGCCCAGGAAATGGAAACCGTCGAAACCGCTGAAGCGGCCGAAGAAGAGGACAGCTTTATCGTTGTCACCGGCTCGCGCATTCAGCGTCGCAGCACGGACTCAGCAGCACCGATCGCAGTTGTCGATGCCGAGGAGTTCCAGCTCTCCGGTACGGTCAACGTCGAAAACGTGATCAACCAGCTCTCGCAGGTTGTGCCGGGAACCACGGCGTTCTCGAACAACCCGGGTAACGGCACCGCATCGACCGACCTTCGTGGTCTGGGCGCCGCGCGTACGCTGGTTCTTGTCAACGGTCGCCGTTGGAAATTCTTCGACACCAACCAAGTTGTCGACCTCAACACCATCCCCAACTTCCTGCTTGAAAGCGTGGACGTTGTGACCGGTGGTGCTTCGGCCGTTTACGGGTCGGACGCGCTTGCCGGTGTTGTGAACTTCCGCCTGCGCGAAGTTGAAGGCGCCGAAATCGGTGGCCAGTACTCGCTGACCAATGACGGTGACGGCCAGCGTTACCAAGTCTATGGCGCAATCGGTTCTGACTTTGCGGATGGCCGCGGTAACGTCACCGCCTATGCCGAATATTTCAACCGTGAAGAAATCTTCCAGGGCGACCGTACGTTCTCGAACTTCGCACTGGGCGGCAGCCCGCTGCGTCAGCTCGGTTCTTCGCTTCCGCCTGAAACACGCCTGACCTACCAGGGTGATGGCGATGTCGCTGGTACGGCGTTTGAGCCGAACAACAACCTTGCCATCTTCGGTGAGCCGGGTTCGCTGCGTGACTACCAGACGCCGCGCGATCTTTATAACTACGCACCGGTCAACTACCTGCAGCTGCCGCAAGAGCGCTATCTGCTTGGTGGTAACGCCCGCTACGAAGTGTCAGACGCGCTCGAGCTTTATGGTGAAGTGTCTTACGTGAACAACCGGGTGGACGCTGAGCTTGCTCCGACCCCGATCCTTGTGAACACCTTCCTCGACATTGACTCGCTGGTTGGTAACGGCTTCATCGATGCCGCGACCGAAGCACAGTTCCGTCAGCTGGATGCCAGCGAAACGGGTGCGGATGCGAACAATGGCCTGATCGACGTGCAGATCCGCCGTCGTCTCGAAGAAGCTGGCGGTCGTCGTAACCTCGATGAGCGTAACGCTTTCCGCATCGTCACCGGTGCTCGTGGTCAGATCAACGATTTCCTGAACTATGATCTTTACCACCTGTATTCGCGCACGCGGAACTCGAACATCCAGCAGGGTAACGCCTCGGTTTCACGCTTCACGGCTGCCGTGAACGGAACCGGTGACGAGCAGATCAACATCTTTGGTGCTGGTCAGCTTACGCCCGACATGGTCGACGTTTTCCGCATTCAGGCGCAAAACGGCGATATCTCTGACCTTCAAGTCATTGCAGCTAACGTCAACGGGACCTTTGGTGAATTCGCGCTTGGTTCGGCTGAACCGGTCGGTTTCGCTGTCGGTGTCGAGCATCGCGCTGTGTCGTCACGCTTCATCCCGGACGAGTTCCTCGCTTCGGGTGACGTTGCCGGCTTTAACGCGGGTGAGCCGACTGAAGGCGGCTATGACGTGAACGAGATTTACGGCGAACTCGTTGTTCCGTTTGAAACCGAAAGCGGCTTCCGCGTCGAGCTCAACGGTGCTGCGCGTTATTCCGATTACAGCCTCGATACGGTTGGCGGTGTCTGGACCTACGCGGTCGGCGGTTACATCCAGCCGATCCCTGACTTCCAGATCCGTGGTCAGTATTCACGCGCTGTGCGTGCACCGAACGTGGGTGAACTGTTCCAGGGTACGGCCATCGGCTTCCCGGGTGCACAGGATCCTTGCGCTGGTAACGGTCAGGATGGCGCTCCGCCGACCCCGACTGGTGGTGTTCTCGCCACCTGCCTCGCCAACGGTGTTCCGCAGGCCAATATCGGCATCGGTACGAGCAATGGTTCAGGTGTGAACCCGGTCATTCAGCCCGACGGTCAGATCGCTGCCCTGTTTGGTGGTAACCCGAACCTGACGGAAGAAACTTCGGACAGCTACACCTTTGGTGTGGTTCTGCAGCCGCAATTCATCCCGGGCCTCGTCGTCACAGCTGACTACTACAACATCACGGTGGAAGACTTCATCACCACCGTTTCGTTGCAGCAGCAGCTCGACCTGTGCTTCAACGTGGCTCAGGACATCAACGACCCGAACTGCCTGAACTTCATCGGTACGCGTGATGCACAAGGTGCATTTGGGCGTGACAACCCGCCGGTTCTCGGTGGCGCGAACATCGCTGAATTCACCGTGTCGGGTATTGACCTTGAAGTCAGCTACAACACCACGCTGGGCTTCTCGCTCATGGGTGAAGAAGAGTCGCGTCTCGACTTCAACTTCCTCGGCACATGGACTGAAGCGAACGACTTTACGCAGGACATTAACAATCCGGACTCGCTGATCCAGTGTGCTGGTCAGTTCGGTACAAACTGTGGTGAGCCGATTGCTTCGTTCAAGTGGACGTCGCGTCTCAGCTACATCGATGGTCCGCTGACCCTCTCGACCCGCTGGCGTCACCTGTCGGCCGTGGATGATGATGATGTCGACACCGACTTCTTCGTCGAGCGGATTTCGGCTTACGACCTGATCGACCTCACCCTCGCGTTTGAAGCGACCGAGCGTCTGACTCTGTCGTTTGGTGTTAACAACCTGTTCGACACGCTGCCTTCAACACCGCAGTTCGATGCTGCCGGTAACGTGATCAACGAAACGAACTCGCTCCTTCAGGGTGACTTCAACAACGCTGAACAGTCGAACACCTTCCCGAGCACCTTTGACGTGCTGGGTCGTGACTTCTTCGCCTCCGCGCTGTTCCGCTTCTAAGCGATCAGCGTGAGGCCAATCCTTCGGGATTGGCCAAGCGACTAAAAAAGGGGGCGGTGCACCGTTGGTGCGCCGCCCCTTTTTGTGTCTTGATTGCGGCGTTGGCCTCCCAAAGGCACAGATGAGTTACGCACACGCAGGGCTGCACCGCGCCATGCCCGGCGAGCGCGTCAGACTGCATCGACGTGCGACCGAAAGGTCAGCTGAAGGTGAGGAAATCCGCCAGAGCGCGGCCACTCGGCTCGTAAATGGCCTGCGTCGACTGATGCGTGCGGCTCACATCGGCAAACGCGGCGTGGAGCGCATCGCGATCATCCGCAGTCCCGCACGCCCGCGCAAGTGACGCGATCCGGCCCAACTCGTTCTTGGCCTGCGTCTCAATCGTCTCAATCGTCTCGATGATCGAAGCCGGGCCAACCCGCGCGCCCATCATGACGGAGCGGCGAATGGCTTCGGGCACTTCCCACGCGGGTGAGGTCTGCCCGAACTTTTCCGCACCCATTTTCGCTACCTCCTCGGCCAGTTTAAGCGCTTTGGGGATCGCTTTGGGGCCTCGCGCCAGGAGCGCTTTCGCTTTTTTGGCGGTGCTCTTGTCGCGCAGCGCCCAAAGCAATTCGCGCTGACGGCTGCGATTGTGCTCCAGGATCGGCCCGTCGCCGCGATGCACAATCAGCCCGACGCGGCCCTGAGGCGCGAGCACTCGGCCAATCTCAGCAGCAATCGCGCGCACATCGCCATATTCAAAGCCGAACTGGCTGACGACTGCATCGAACCCGCCATCGCCAAACGGCAGATGCTCCATCGCGATGCCGCCGCGTATCTCGGTCCCAACCGGCGGTGTCGGGAGGGTGGGGGCAAGGTCAATTCCAGTCAGAGACAGATCAGCGCGGGCCGCGCGCATCCATCTCAAGACCGCGCCATCGCCGGTCGCCAGGTCCAGCACACGCGCGCCTTGCGGCAGATCGGCAACGAAGTCCGCCCACGCCTCTTGCTGCGCGCTTTCAATCGCCGCCCAGCGTTCTGGCAGGCAGCCACCACCGCCGCTGCGGGCGCTGTTGGCCCAGAAATCGCCCCACGCGCGGGCATCATCTTGAAGGGCTGCAGTGTTCGTCGTTTGAGTCATGCCGCGCCCTTAGCCTGCCTGTGGCACGACGTCGAACGCGACTGTCATGCGCTCCGCATCAGCGCCGCTCGCGCCGCCGCCAAAAGCCGTCGTCCCGTGGTAAAGCGTGGACGGGAAGAGCGCGAGATGCCCGATTTGCGGCTGGATCACGCGCAAGGGTTCAAGGCTCAGGCCCAGATCAGGCGGAGGTCGTCCGATTTCGAGCCAGCCATGCTGCCCACCTGCATGGGCTGCGTCTGGCACCACTAGATACAGCGCGGAGGAGGTGATCCCCTGCGGGTGTATGTGGGAGGCGTGGTAGTCACCGTCGCCTGCATTGTCTGGATTGCCATGGGCGGTCAGCCGGACCGACCATGAGCCCGCCAGACGCCAATCCTTGCCACAATGACGCAGCAGCGGGTGGCTGCCATCATGCGCGGGGAGATCAGCGCGATAGGCTTTGATCGTATCGCAGATCGCTGTGTGCAGTTCGGCGAGCAGCGGCTCGGTTCGGTGAAACAGAATGCCGCGCGTCTGCGTACCACCGCGCAGGCTCTGGCCCAGCGGCATAGCGGAGCCGGCGTGAATTTCGCGCAGCAAAGCCACGCAATCATCGATCAGCCCGCTGCGCCCTTCGAGCGGGCGGAACTGGACGAGGCCGGCCTGTTCATGCAGCCATGCAGCGCGATCTTTGCTGTGCGCATCCGGCGCAATCCGCCACGCAATGCCTTGCAGCGCCCAAGCTGAAATATCGGATGCATCGCCAGCCAGCGCCCGGCCAAGCAAGGCTTGCGCGCGGTCCGCATCGCGCGCGCGCAGCCGGTGCCGCGCTTCATGCAAAGCGGCGTCGGGCGTGTCAGCGTTAAGCCCGGCAAAGATCGCTTCGGCCCGCTCCCACTGCCCTGCGCAGCTCGCATTGGTTGCCTCCAGCAGCGCAAAAACGTCCTGCCCGGCAAACCGCGTGCGCGCCTCGGCAGAGACGTCGGCGGCCTGCGCAAAGTGGTCCAGCCCGCTGAGCGTGCGCGCATGGGCGAAAGCGATATTGGGGTCTTGCGGCGCGCGCTTGGCAGCGTCCTTGAATGGTGCGGTGTAATCGCTTTCGCCCGCCGCCAATCGCAGCCCGCTGGCAAACTCCAGCGCGGCGATAAAGCCGGGGGCCTGTGCGCATATCTGGTCAGCCACGATCCGCGCGCCTGCTATATCTCCCTCCACATCAAGCGCTTGCGCTTTGCCCAGCCACAAGTCCGCATCACCCGGATTGAGCTTTATCGCGGTGTCAAAGCGCACCAGTGCTCCAGCCTCGCCCCGCTCCAGAGCGACCCGTGCGCGGCCATGGTGCCCGCGAATGTGGTTCGGATCGAGCGCCAGCACTTGATCATACCAGCGCGCGGCCTCGGCAGGCTCACCGAGCGTACGGTGCGACAAAGCGCGGATGCTGGCATAACGCGCCACTTTTGCGCCAGCCGCCGCACGTGGCTCCAGCCGAGCGATCACTTGCCGGTCCAGCCCCTGTTGCTGCAAGGCAATTGCGTGGTTGAGCGCGAAATCCAATGTGTCGGGTGCCAGCTTGCAAGCATCGGCAAAGTGTGAGGCGGCGGCGGCCGGATCGCCTGCCTTCAGCGCCAGATCGCCCGCCGTGTTGGCGAGCCGTGCATCCTTGGGCCGCGCCTTGCGCGCTTCCTCCGCAATCGCCCGAGCGCCCGCCACATCGCCGCGCTGGACGGCCATGGAGATGCGCTGCATGGGATCGCCGGTCGCCGCCGCGCCGGTGCGCCCGATCACGCCGGAGGCGGGCAGGCCTGAGCTTTGAATGCTCATTGACTGCGCAACCATCCCGTCACGGCCATGCGCCCCAGCGGGGCGAAGGGCGGGACATAGCTGACCAGATGCGTTTGCGGGACGCGGAACAGGTTGAGCGCGTTGAAGCGCGGGCGAAAGCCCTCCGTCACATCACCATCGTCATCGAGGAACAACAGGTAGCCGCCCCAATCGGGGTGCCAATTGGGCGGGGCAAAGTTGAGCACATAGGCGACCTCCCACCCTTCGCCGACATGGCTGTCTATATGGCGGCCCAGATAATGGTTCGGCGCGTACAGGGTGGCTTGCCCGTCGGCCTTGATCAGGGCGTCAATTCCGGTGACTTCGCGTGCCAATCCAAGGAAAGGCTCCGCGTTGATATGCTCCAGCAGCACTTCATGCGCGCTGCCGGGGGCCCAGCCTTCCTGCACCGCTGTCAGGATCGGGTAGTGGGCAAAGCGAAAGCCATACTCGCCGCGTGCGGTGTTGACCTGCGCCTGCATCGCGGCGTCATTCATCCGTTTCGCGCCTGCCGGGCTGCGGGTTTCTTCCGCGCGAAAGCTCTGGCGATTCTCATCCCCCGCGCCGGTCGCCATGCCCCATGGCGTGCCTTTGGCGAGCACCGTCAGCACCTCTTTCGCAGCCTCAGGCGTCAGCACATCGCGCAGCTGCACGCGGCCGGTCTCAGCAAAGCGCGCGGCGGCGGTCTTGCGATCAATCGCGGGGTTCAATTCAAACAGCGTTCTCATATCAAACCACGTGGTAGCGATCCGGGCAAAGCGCTGGCAAGCAAAGCCTTCTCAAAAATGCGGCACACAGCCGCTTGATTCGCGCGCAGGGCTCCCATACTCCCGTCGCGAATTGAAACTGGGTTTGAGAGAGGGAATTATGACCACAGCCTATATCGTGGAAGCGGTGCGCACCGCCGGTGGCAAGCGTGGCGGGCGGCTGGCAGGTGTCCATCCGGTCGATCTGCTGGCGAAATCGCTCGATGCCATCGTGGATCGCTCCGGCATTGATCCGCACGCGGTGGATGATGTGGTGACCGGCTGCGTCAGTCAGGCAGGCGAGCAGGCGGGGCAGGTCGGGCGGATGGGCGTGCTGGCCTCCAAACTGCCCGAAAGCACGCCAGCGGTCTCGATTGACCGGCAGTGCGGTTCTTCCCAACAGGCAATCCAATTCGCCGCCCAAGCGGTGATGAGCGGGACGCAGGACGTCGTGATCGCCAGCGGTGTGGAAAGCATGACGCGCGTGCCGATGGGCTCCAACATGACGCTGCACATGAAAGAGGGGCTGGGCCATTACATGTCGCCGGGCGTCATGGAGACATATCCCGGCGTCCAGTTCAGCCAGTTTATGGGCGCACAGATGATCGCGGATAAGCATGACTTTTCCAAAGACGATCTCGATACCTTTGCGCTTGAAAGCCACAAGCGTGCGATTGCCGCGACCCAAGGCGGTGCTTTCGAAAATGAGATTGTCCCGATCGAGGTCGAAACACCCGAAGGCACCGCAATGCACACGGTCGATGAAGGCATCCGCTTCGATGCGACACTCGAAGGGATTGCGGGTGTCAAACTGCTTGCGCCCGATGGCAAGATCACTGCTGCGAGCGCCAGCCAGATCTGCGACGGGTCGAGCGCGGTGCTGGTCGTCTCCGAAGCCGCGCTCAAAGAGCATGGCCTCACCCCGCTGGCGCGCATCCACAATCTGACGGTAACTGCGGGCGATCCGGTAATCATGCTAGAGGAGCCACTGTTTGCCACTGACAAGGCGCTGAAGCGGGCCGGTATGACAATCGACGACATCGATCTGTATGAGGTCAATGAGGCGTTTGCGCCTGTCCCGCTGGCATGGCTCAAGCACACCGGAGCAGACCCGGAGAAGCTCAACGTGCATGGCGGCGCAATCGCGCTGGGCCACCCACTGGGCGCTAGCGGCACGAAGCTGATGGCAACGCTGGTCCACGCGCTCAAGCGCCATGGCAAGAAATACGGCCTGCAAACGATGTGCGAAGGCGGCGGTGTCGCCAATGTCACGATTGTGGAGAGCCTTTAATTCGTCACTTTTAGCCCCCGCCCATCGGCTGTCTGCTTGCAGCAGACGCTCAGGATAAACTACGGCGGGGGCCTCCTACCTGTTTGAACAAGGCCCCCGCCTTCGCGGGGGCTCGCATTTGAGAGGAAGCCAATAATGGAAGTATCAGCCAACACCCCCGCCGTCGTCACTGGCGGCGCATCGGGCCTTGGGGCCGCCACCGCGCGCGCCATTGCGGCCAAGGGCGGCAAGGTCGCAATCTTCGATATGAACGAAGAGAAGGGCGAGGCGATGGCCGCTGAGCTGGGCGGCGTGTTCTGCAAGGTCAATGTCACCAGCGATGAAGAGGTGGACGCAGGCTTTGCCAAAGCGCGCGAGGCCCATGGGCAAGAGCGCATCCTCGTCAATTGCGCCGGCATCGGCAATGCGATGAAGACCGCCAGCCGCGATAAGCAGACCGGCGAAATCAAGCACTTCCCGATCAGCGCGTTCGACTTTGTCATTCAGGTCAATCTGGTGGGCACATTCCGCTGCATCGCCAAGTCAGCAGCGGGCATGCTGACGCTGGACCCGCTTAGCGAAGACGGTGATCGCGGCGCAATGGTCAACACCGCCAGCGTCGCGGCAGAAGACGGTCAGATGGGTCAAGCGGCCTATTCAGCCTCCAAAGGCGGCGTGGTTGGCATGACGCTGCCGATCGCGCGTGACCTGATGCGCGAAGGCATCCGCGTGAATACGATCCTGCCCGGCATCTTCAACACCCCGCTGATGAACGCCGCGCCGCCGCAGGTGAAAGAAGCGCTCGCCGCCAGCGTCCCGTTTCCCAAGCGCTTGGGCTACCCGGAGGAATATGCGCGCCTCGCAATGACGATGATCGAAACCGGCTATTTCAACGGCGAAGACGTCCGCCTGGATGGCGCGATTAGAATGGCCCCTCGCTAAAGCGAGGGCTGGCCGCATGGCACCGCAATAAGCCGCGCGGCTCTTACGAAGGCTTAAAAGACGCCCCCGCTTAACGACGAGCGGGGGCGTTTTTGTTCAAGCCACTGCCAGTACATCCCTCACGCGGGGAATCTCCATGCCGACAAATTCGCGCAGATCGCCTAGCATGACGATCGGATCGAGCAGGCGTTCGTCCTGCATCGCTGCGATGAAGTCGGCATATTCGGGGTGCGAGGGGGTGAAGACCGATTTCTGCGCAAATTGCACCGTGGAGAAAGTGCCCCAATTGGTGATCCGCGCAAAGTAGATCTGCTGTGCTCCGACCTCTTTCGCGAGGTCCACCGCATCGCCCATTTCGCGGTAATTGTCCTGCTGGACCACGAAGACGAGCTCGAACAGGTCGACATCACCCTTGGCCGCCAGCTCTCCGGCAAACGCCATATTCTCCAGCATGACCGGCCATTTCGCGCCCAGCCGCAGCTTTTCGTGAGTCGGGCCGGTGGCAGCATCAATGCTGACTTTCATCAGCCGTGTGCGCCCGTGCAGCGTGGGGAATTCCGCCCATTGCTTGCGCGTCAGCAGCATGGCGTTGGTCATGATCTGAAAGCCAAGCTTGGGATAGTCTTCGGGCGTCAAATCCTTCATCAACTTGCGGAAATTCTTGCTCGCAAACGGATCGCCAGAGCCAGTGACGAAGACGGTTTCGGCGTCTTTGAGCAGCGGCAGGATGTTGTTGTCCTGCATTACAGCGAAGCGCTCGCGCATTTTGCTGTCGGCGGCGAACTTCTCGCTTCGGCAGCTGGGGCAGGCGAGGTTGCAGGTCCGATCATAGGCGAGGTTAACTGTCTCTGGACCCTCTTGGACGGCGGTTTCCCGGTCGATCAGGATGCGCGCCCATTTGGTTGATTCCTGCGCGGCCTCGGCCTTTGTCGGCAAGTCGCGTCCGGCGATCTTTGGGCAGGCGGTTTTGTTGCAATAGCGATAGCTGCCGTCGTGAATGCTGGCGCGAATATCTTGTGCGGCCTTTGAATTCGACACGTCCTGCCAGTGCGCCGTCTGCATATTGCCCGCTGAGGCCTGCAGCCAACTGGCGCAGCACAGGTGTGTTGTGTTTTCCAACACGTCCATCTGGCGGAACGGGACTGAGCAGAAAGTGCCTTCGAGCTGGTAGGCTGGGTTGTCCGGCTCGCGCAGGGCCTTGAGCCGAAACAGCGCGCCTTGCACCAGCGGCGATTGGCTGTTCTTGAGGGCGGCGGGTTCGATCAACGCAAAAGCCTCCTCAAGCGCGCCGCCGTTCGCGAGCGCGATTGCGCGCAGCAGATCGAGCAGCACCTGTGCTGTAGGCTGGCTTTCCAGCGCAAGGCGCTGTGCGATGATGTCAGCCAAGTCGGGGAAGACTTCGAGGAAAGCGGGAATCTCGTCCCACACCTCTGGATGATCGAGACCATCGGACAGGATGCTCATCAGCATGTCGGTAAGCTGATCAGGCGTCACCGCCGCTTCTTGCTGGTCTGCGGTATGGTCTGGGGTAATCGGCTGCTGAGCACTCATGGGGGCGGTCTCCTGCATAGTCATTTGGCGGCAGGGCCGAGCCAATAGAGCGCTATGCTTAACGCCGAAGTGCAGATGGTCTGCGCACAATTGCGTGGTACGTCAGACACCGTAGTTTTCCTGTATTCGGCAGGAATTCCGGCGAAACACCCAGCGCTCTATAGTGCTCAATATGCCGAACTCTACTCCACCATTTGCGCGCCGCGTTGTGCCTGCCGGGCTCCATGCCTTCGCCGCCGTTCTTGCGCTTGGCTTGACGGCGTTCTGGCCCAAAGCCGGTGGCACTGCGATGCTGGTCCCCGTTGGTGTGCGCGACTTTGATCGCGCAATTGGCTGGATTGACCGGAACGATGCGCAGCTGCTGGGGATCGCGCCCTCCGGCGCGAACCTGATTGTATCCATCCCTTCACACGGCAGCGCGCTAAACGCTTTTGCGCATGGGTTTGTGCCTATTGCGGCTGGTCCGCGAACATGCCGGCCAATTTCCTCCAAACAGGATTTAGAACAGTGACCACACTCGAAAAGCTGAGATCAGATGGGGCGCGAGTTGTCGGCGTGATCTCGGTCATTTGCGCCGGGATCGCGGTGGCGGCTGCGCTGGTGGTGGGCCAACTCCCGCTTGCCATAGCGGCGGCGATACTGGCGCTCTTGCCCGCCTCCATCGCCTTTACGGGGCAGTCAAGCGCAGCGGGACGCCTTGCCCTTGGGGCATGTCTCCCGGTCTTTCCGGCCCTGTTCGTCGCTTGCGCTGCGGGTACAGGTGGCTGGGTTTTGGACATGCATATGATTTTCTTCGCGTGTCTTGCCGTGCTGGCGATCATGGCAGACTGGCGCATCATAATTGCCGCGACTGCGGTCACGGCCGTGCATCATCTGGCGCTCAACTTCACCGCCCCGGCCTATTTGTTCGATGGCGGCGCTGATATCACGAGGGTCCTGTTCCACGCTGTGGTCGTGGTGGCAGAGGCAGCTGTGCTGGTTGTGCTGTGCCTCAGGGTCGAACGTTTGATTGAAGGGATCGCCAAGGCGCAGGCGGAAAAGGCAACCCGCGAAGCCCGGATCGCCGCTGAACGCGACCAGCGCAGCGCTGAGCAGGATGCGGTGATCGCCTCAATCAAGACGCGCCTTGCTAATTTGGCGCAAGGGGATCTTACCAGCCGTGTCGCCACTCAATTCCCTGAAGAGTACGAGCCGCTCCGGCGCGAGCTCAACGATGCTTGCGCAAAGCTGGACGTGCTGGTCGGCGAAGTGGCGCAGACGGTGGATCAGGTTTTCTCCAGCTCCAAAGAGGTGAAGGGTGCCTCGGTCCATCTCGCCTCGCAGACGGAGGAGCAGGCGGCCTCGCTGATGACCGTTTCCGAAACGACCGGCGGGCTGTTTGAAGGCAGTCGGCAAGACCTTGCGACCTGGACTGACACGCGCGACAAAGCGCGCAGTGCCAAAGAGGAAGCCGATCGCGGGGCTGTGCTGATTGAAGGAGCTGCACGCTCCATGCAGCGGATCGAGGCGAGTTCGGCCAAGGTGCTGGAAATGGTCTCTTTTATTGATGGCATTGCGTTTCAGACCAATCTGCTGGCGCTGAATGCAGGCGTCGAAGCGGCGCGCGCGGGGGAGGCAGGCAAGGGCTTTGCCGTGGTTGCAACCGAAGTGCGCGCGCTGGCTCAGCGCTCGGGCGAGTCTGCGATTGCGATCAAGGAATTGTTCGAGCAGTCGAACAAGGAAATCACTGAGGGCGTGCAGAACGTTGAAAACATGGTCTCGCTGCTTTCCAACACCGTCAGTCAATTTGGCGTGATCATGAGCCAGATCGAAGTGGTGATCGACAAATCCTCTGCCACGGCTGGTGAGATTGAGACCATCAACGCCGCGATTGCCAAGCTGGATCGGGCCATGCAGCAAAACGCCGCCACTGCCGAGCAAAGCAACGCGGCCTCTGTTGGGCTGGCTGGTTTGGCGGAACGGTTGAGCCAGCGGATCGCGCAATTCTCGGCATCGCAACACGGAGTCCCGGCGCATGGCCACAGCGCTGGCGCAGACCCGTTGCAAATCGCCGCTTAGTCGTCGCGCATAATTGCGCGGAACCTGTTCAATGTGCGCCTTCCCAAGTTGCGCATTGCCTAACTGTAAGTGTGTGTGCGATCTCCTGATCTGAAAGAGACAGGAGAGGCTAAAGACTATGACCGCACCCACCCAAATCATTGTCGAAAAGGCCGAAGGCGTCGCCACGATCACGCTCAATCGCCCTGAAAAAATGAATGCTTATACGCGCACAATGGGCGATGAGATCATCGCGGCGATGGATGATATCGACGCCGATGACACGATCCGCGCGGTGATCTTTACCGGTAGCGGGGACCGGGCCTTTTGCGCTGGCGTTGACCTGACGCCCGAGAGCGGCGGACGGGTTTTTGCGAGTTCTGAGCCGATCGAAGACCTTTCAGATGAGCGCGTGCGCGATGGCGGCGGGTTGCTGACGCTGCGCCTGTTTGAGAGCAAGAAGCCCCTGATCAGCGCCTGCAATGGCGCGGCTGTGGGCGTGGGTGCGACGATGCAGCTGGCAATGGACATTCGCCTTGCGAGTGAAAGCGCGCGCTATGGCTTTGTGTTTGCGCGGCGCGGCATTGTGCCCGAAGCAGCCTCCAGCTGGTTTCTGCCGCGGCTGGTTGGCATCTCCAAAGCGCTCGAATGGTGCTATTCAGGCAGGGTCTTCGATGCGCAGGAGGCGTTGAGCGGCGGGCTGGTGCGCTCCGTCCATTCGCCCGGTTCGCTGATGCCCGAAGCGCGCACAATCGCGCGCGAGATTGCCCAGAATACCAGCGCCATCTCGGTCGCGATGACGCGGGCGATGATGTGGCGGTTGATGAGCGCGGACCACCCAATGGAAGCGCACAAGATCGACAGCCGGGCGATCTTCAGCCTGGGCAATGGCGCGGATGCCAAAGAAGGGATCGCCAGCTTCCTCGAAAAACGCCCGCCCGAATATCCAGGCAAAGTGAGCGAGGACATGCCCGGTTTCTACCCGTGGTGGGACGAGCGCCCCTACGCATAGCGCGCCGCCTCACGCTTGCATGGGCGATGGTTTCATGGGAAACTATCGCCCATGACCCTCGAGAGCCATGACCGTGATGATAGCGAACCCGAATCGCCGGGCTATGATGAGACCGCCAGCAGCGACCTGACGCAGTTTCTGCCTTACCAGCTTTCGATCACTTCTAACGCAGTCAGCGCTCTGATTGCGGAGCGGTATCGCAAGCGCTTTGGGCTTAAGATCCCTGAATGGCGCGTGATCGCGGTTCTGGGCGATGCTGCGCTTGCCGATGGGCTGACGCAGCGTGCGCTGACTGATGCGACCTTGATGGACAAAGTGGCCGTTAATCGGGCTTGCAAAGTGCTCGAAGAGCGGGGCCTTGTGACCCGCGCGCCCAACAATGCCGATGGCCGTTCCCATCTGCTCGTTTTGACCAAGGATGGCCGGTCAATCCGCGATGAAGTGATGCCACTGGCACAGGAGACCGAGCGAGAGCTGTTCGCTGGCCTCACGCCTGCCCAGCAATCAGCGCTGCGGACCATGCTGGAGGGGCTGCGTGAGCGGGCTGGAAACCTGATCCAGGCGCTCCCCTGACGTATCAGAGAAGCGCCTGAACAGTGTGCGGTCTTCGATCGTTTGCTTAGCCTTCGATCAGCGCGTCGTTGATCGAACAGGTTGCCGGGCCAAGAATAACGATGAACAGCACCGGCAGAATGAACAGGATCAGCGGCACCGTCATAATCGCAGGCAGACGCGCTGCCTTTTCTTCCGCACGCATCATGCGTTCATTACGGAATTCGGCGGACAGCACGCGCAAGGCAGAAGCGAGCGGCGTACCGTAACGTTCGGTTTGGACCATGGTGGTAACCACACCTTTGACCGCTTCCAGATCGACGCGGTAGGCAAGGTTGTCGAACGCCATTTTACGATCGGCCAGAAAGGACAGTTCAATCGCGGTGAGCGCGAATTCGTCGCCCAGTTCCGGATAAGCGCGGCCCAGTTCCTTCGCAACGCGGTTGAACGCGGCGTCGACCGTCAAACCAGCCTCGGCGCAGATCACCAGCAGATCGAGCGCATCTGGCAGACCCTTCTGGATTTCCTTTGTGCGCTTACCCGCCTTGTTCGACAGGAACAGCTCTGGCCCTTTGTATCCGATGGCGAGCATGACAGCGAGGCCGCCCAGCTTTTTCATGGGTCCCCAGTCCGGGAAGTATTCCACGACATAGATCATGAAAAAACCCAGCGCACCCAGCAGGATCGGCAGGATAGCGCGCAGGCCGATGACAAACACCGCCAGTTCTTTGTTGCGATAGCCGGCATGGGCGAGCTTTTGCTGCACCGCTTGTAGCTGGCTTTCCTGCAGGACGTTGAACCGGCTGAGCTGGTCTTTGACCTTGTCAGTGGAGTCGGTCTTGCGGCCCACCCTGGCGCGCTTTTTCGTGCCGGATTTTATGATCCCGGCCTTCAATTCCTCGCGCCGAGCGTTGAGCCCTTTGACGCGCTTTGCCATCGGGTCCTTGATCGTGACCGCTGCGTAAATCGCAGCCATCACAGCCAATGCAGCAAGCCCTGACAGGATCGTCCCGACAAGGACAACATCAAAGCCGAGCAGCGTAGGGCCAGCGGGTTGATCGATAATCATTGGTCTTCAGCCCCCGCATCAAATCTCAAAGTTGACCATTTTGGCCATGATCGCGACGCCGATACCCATCCAGATAAGGCCACCGATCCCGGTTACCATCAGGCGCTCATCGACGAAAAAGTCGCCAATATAGCTGGGGTTGATGGTGTAGATCAGGCCGAACACGATGAACGGCAGCGAACCGACGATGTACGCGGACGCTTTCGATTCCGAACTCATCGCCTTGATCTTCAGTTTCATCTGCGAGCGTTTGCGCAACACGTCAGCGAGGTTCGACAGCGTTTCGGCAAGGTTACCACCTGTTTCGCGTTGGATCGCCAGAGTGATGCAGAAGAAGTTGAATTCAGGAATGCCAAGCCGGTCAGCTGCGTCCTGCAGCGAATCTTCCATCGTCTTACCGATCTTGATGCGCTCTACGATGCCTTTGAATTCGACCCCGACAGGTCCGGGCACTTCCTCAGCAACAACGCCAAGCGTCTCAGCCACGGGAAGACCAGAGCGCAGACCACGCACCAGCAATTCAATACCGTCCGGAAACTTGTCGTTGAAACCGTTGGTGCGCTTTTTGATCATCATGCCGATGACCATGTGCGGGATCCCCGCACCCACCAGCAGGCCAACACCCAATGACAAGAGCAGCGCTCCGCTTTGGATGAAGATCAGGACCGCCACGGCCAGTCCAATGCCCAGCGAGGAATACAGATATTGCGAGACGGTGATCGGCTTGCCAGTGCGGTCCAATCGCATAACCAACGCCTCAAGGCGCGAGCCTGAGCCTGCGACCTGATAAGCCTTGGGCTTGCGCGCGGCGACCGCTTTTTTCAGCTGCGATTCAACCTTCGCATCAACGCTGTCTGAATGGCGGAAGCGCAGCGACTGCATCCGGCGCTTTTGCGCTTTGCCGGCACCGGAATCGGCGATGAGCAGGTAACCGCCAACGATGATGGCGAAGATCACAATCGTGATCAGCAGGGTCTGGAAAAGGTCCATTATGTTCGTCCTGCCTTAGTCTTGTGTCAGCATGGTTCCGGGTGAGGAGGGCAGGGCGCGCGGTGCCAAAGCGATGGCATAATCCGCGCGCCCACTCGCATTACTCAGCCGGTTCCTCTTCGACGTTCTGGTTCTTGGCTTTCTTCGCGAGGAGCGACTTGAGATCGAACCCGCCAAGCAGCGATTTCTTCTCTTCGCCTGCATCCTCAAGGTCTTCTTCGCTCGCACCCAGCACGCGCTCGGCGATCTGTTTGATCACTGCGGTTGCCTTGCTGGACTTGTTCGCCTCGACGAAGGTCTGACCCAGCTTGGCTGCGTTCGAGGCTGCTTTCACGTCATAGGGGACTTGGAAATCCACCCGGCGTTCAATCGACGCTTCAAAGTCGGCCTTGCTGATCTCGGCCACGGCACCTTGCACCTTGTTGGCAACCACCATCGGGTGCGCGTGCGGCGCATTGGCCTTGAGCCAGGACAGAATGCGGATCGTGTCGCGTGCCGAGGCAAGCGTGAGCTCGCAAGTCAGCAGCACAAGGTTCACATCAGCCAGCAGCTGCGGGAAGTTGATCAGCATGTTGCGCGGCATGTCGATAAGGGTCATCTCGAACGCCTGGCGGAACTCTTCCTCCAGTTGCACGAAGGCTGAGCCATCGGTCATCAGCGGCTGGTTGATCGGCGCTTCTGCTGAGAGGATTGAAAGGTTGTCATTGGCGCGGATCATCGCGCGTTCAATGAACAGCCCGTCAATACGGCTCGGATTGTCAATCGCGTCGGTCAGGCCGCGGCCCGGCTCCAGATCAAGCGCGAGCGCGCCTGTGCCGAAATGCACGTCGAGATCCAGCAGCGCGGTGGGCGAGCTGTGCGTATCGCTGAACAGCCATGCAAGCGAGGTTGCGAGCGTTGATGCGCCCACGCCGCCCCGAGTGCCGACCACGGCGGTTGAGATGTGACGCTTAACCGCGCCATCATCGCCAGACTTGGGCGAAGTGAACACCGCGAGCGCCTGGTTGAGCGAGTCGTGGACCGCCTGTGCCGAAAGCGGCTTAAGCAGGTAGTCGTGGATGCCGCTGGCGAGCAGGTCGCGATAAAGGCGCACATCGTTGACTTGACCGATCGCGATCACAACGGTGCCGGGCTCGCAAACCTCAGCCAGAGCATTGATATCGTTCAGCGGGTCACCGCTTTCAGACAAATCAACCACGAGGATCGCTGGCGAGGCGCTGACTGAAAGCGACTGGATCGCGTTGCGCAGGCCACCCTTGTTGCACTTCTCAGGCTGCCAGCCCATCTCGATGATGACGGGACGCAGAACGTCCAGCGCGCTGTCGTCGCAAATATAGGCTGCAAAGGGATCGCGATTGCCGGGTAGGCCAGATTTCCATGGAGCGTTCATGACTTAGTTTCCTCCTCCGCCAGCACCGCCGCCGCCGCCAGCGCCACCAGCGACAACACCGCCGCCGCCAGTGGGTTGCGCTTCACGGAAGGCTTCGATTGCCTTGTTAGCTGTCAAAATCGTCGTTTCGCCTGTGCCCTTCTGGCCTTCCAGCAGGTCTTCCGGATTGGCGATCATCGCAGCCATGTTGCTGTTGACGCCGCAGCCGAAATTGGGGCTGGTTGCATTCAGGTAGTTCATGTCGGACTTTGCCGACCAGTCCGGGCAGCCCGGAACGCTGGCCGTTGAGCGGGTGATGACCACGCGCGCTTCGCCCGGTTGCACAAAGCCCGATGTCGTCGGAGCGGTTTCGCTGACGATCAGACCATACCGGCCCGCCAATTTGTTCACCGCTTCGGTGACAGCGGGATTGGCTGTGGAATCTTCGATAGCGACACGGTCACCATAGCGCAGGTCCATCGCTTCAAACCAGCCATTCAGGCGGGCTTGCTCTGCGACCGGCAGGCCGGATGGGTTAGTCGCCACATCCAGCGTGAAGTTCTGCCGCTCAATAATCGGCTGCTTGGTCGAATAGACCGTGTTGTTCGTTGCCATTCCGCCGCAGCCAGCAAGCGCCAGGCCGAGCGCGGAAACGAGAGCCAATGTGGCGCCGCGTTTCGCTGTGTTATTCGATGAATTGCGCATCGTCGTCACCTTCCTGTGCAAGCTGTCTTAGAGGCTGAAACCCGGAGTGGGGGCGGCGGCCTGCGGGTTCTTGCGACCTTGCGGCTTCTTGGCTGCACGGCGCTTTTTGTCCTTTGATCCGTTCGGCAGGACAGCGTCTTTGTCGACATTGCTGACATCGGGCATGGGTGCCTGTGTGTCAGCCGCGCTCGGCATCGGACGCTTCTCACCGGACTTGCCGTTCTGATCCTTGAACAGCAGCAGCTGCTCAAATTCATTGGCTGTGTGGAAGCCATCGGTCGGCAGGACGATATCGTTGGCGTCAACCGGCTTGACCAGATACGGCGTGATCACGATCACAAGCTCAGTTTCACCGCGATTGAACTGGCGTGAGCGGAACAGGTTGCCGATGATCGGCATGTCGCCCAGACCCGGAGCCTTATCGATCGCGTTTTGCGAGTTGTTCGATAGCAAGCCTGCAATCATGAAGCTCTGGCCTGAGCCCAATTCCACCGTCGTCGTCGTGCGACGGGTGGTGAGGGCGGGGACCTGAAAGCCGTTCAGCGTGATCGCGCCTTGGCTTGAAAGCTCCGAAACACTTGGGGCAACGCGCAGCGAGATGCGGCCATTTGAAAGCACGGTCGGCGTGTAAGACAGCTCAACACCGAAGTTGCGATACTGGATCGCGACATTGCCCAGACCCTGACTGATCGGGATCGGGAATTCACCGCCGGCCAGGAACGTTGCCGTCTCGCCGGAAAGCGCGGTGAGGTTGGGTTGCGAAAGCGTGGTGATAAGGCCGATCTGTTCAGCCAGATCCATCGCACCGATCACGTCGAGACCGAACAAACGGCCAAGACCTGAAATTGTGGTGCCGCCATTGCTGTCAATGCCAACGCCCGGCGTTTGAACTGTCAGCGGAAGGCCATCGTCACCCAGAACCGGGTTGCCTGCCGCATCAACAATGGTTTGCGTGAGTGTTGGGTTCAGGACGCCAGAACCGGTGCTGAGTGGGCCCCGCGGATTGATCACTTCGCCAGCAGCGCCCAACTGGCGACCAGTGCCGACTGCACCGCGGAAACCGCCGGTCGCCGCATCAAACGTGGTCAGGTTGCCGCCGATCGTACGGACCAGCGAGCGGCTGACTTCCGCAAACTTCACTTGCAGATTAACCTGTAAAGGCGTTGCCGTTTTCAGGCGCGTGATCACATTGGATTCTTCGCCCAAGAACGCTTCCACCAGACGTTCCGCTTCTGAGGCATCCTCAGGTGCGGCAACCGTGCCAGTCAGCAGCACCGTGTTGGTGCCCATGGTCGCAACGCCGATCTTTGCTTCCGGCATGGCCAAAGCAAGCATCTGATCAATACTGTCGATGTTGTTGCCAACCCGAACATTGGTTGACCAGATGATGTTACCGCGTGCGTCACTGGCATAGATCGTGGTCTCACCGCCGGCCTTGCCAAACACATAAAGCTGACGCTGCGATTTGACTTGAACGTCTGCGACCTGCTCGTTGGCGACGAAAACGTCGGCCATCGCACCGGGCACAGAGACCAGCTCGCCGCGTCCAATCGACAGGACGATCGTCTGCGATGGGCTTACGACCCGCTGAGCCGTGGCAGATGTTGTCGCTGTAGCGGCGAGAGGCACCACTGCCAGCGCGGCCATGGCCATGCGAAGCTTTGATTTCAGTTTCATTGAACGCCCCCACGCGTTTTTAGTCTGGCCCCGAACCAAGTCCGGGTTCGATCCGCGGCGTATCGCCGCCTGTTTCGAATTGAAAACCATGGTTCTGGAACCCTTCCCTTGGAACTTGATCACTTGACCAGCCCGGACTTGGCGACAGCGCCCAGCGTGCCGCCGGTCTGGCCAACATTCTTGGCTTGCTCGGTTGCGACGGCCTGACCGTTTGCGCCAATCGGCGTTTCGGATGCATTGGTACCGCGGATCACTCGGACGACCGGGCCGGAGAAGCCCTTTCCGGTGAGGTTGCGGCCAGCTGCACGAGCCCGTGCCAGCGCTGCTTCCTGGGCGACCTGCGCCGCACGGCGCGCTGCTTCACGGCGAGCCGCAGCCGCTTCCTCTTCCTCAGGCAGGGTCTTGCGCTGGAAGCGTGAGACGTCGCCGCCGGTCTGGAAGCTGGAGCCGCGCTTGGAGCGACGGTTCATGGCGGCGCGAAGAATTTGCTCTTCTTCTTCAGCCGTAGCGCCTTCAGGGATGTTTACGTCACCCGACGCGATCATGCGGTCAAGTTCAACCTGATTGTCCGCGATCGAGCGCAGGACTAGCGTGAGCGTGCCGATGGTCTGAGCAACAGTCAGGCGCTCAGCAGCAGCCGGGTTCACTTCAAGCGTCACCGTCTGAAAAGCGCGGACTTCGGTCTTGCCTTCTTCGTTCTGGGTCTGCTCGGTGGTCTGGTCAGTCGCGAGGACGCGCAGGTCCTGCATCACTGTCTCACCCACCCGCAGCGGACGGCCTTCGCCTTCCACAGTCTGTGTCAGCACCACATCAACGCGGTCACCTGGGAAGACAAAGCCTGCAACACCGGTACGAGCGGACACGGGCAGTGTGACTGCGCGCATGCCCGGCCCGAGAGCTGCTGCGAGGAAGCCGCGGTCACCAGGGCTCACGAGGGACCCCTGCGTGACCGGTTCACCGGCGGTAACCGGGAAGCGAACGACCGTTCCGAGCAATTGCTCCATGTCGCTTTCGCCTTCGATGAAGTAGGCGTCCTGCACGAGTTCTTCCGGCCATTGCTGGAAGCCCATGGCATCAGCCGTGATGATCGTACCGGCGGGCAATGCGCGGTTGGCGACCAGAACTTTGGGGCCTTCCGGCTCCTGCTGGATTTGCGCCTGCACCTGCGGGGCAGCGCTGCCCATGAACATGCTGCGCGCGGCAAATGCCGTACCGACCGCAACGATCAGCGCACCCAGCAGCAGAACAAGTTTCTTCCTATCCATGGCTGTTACAAGCCCCCTCATATTCAGCCCTAATCACATCAAGGGCGGGTATGGTTGCCGTCAGTACGGCTAGACTGGTTAAGATCGAGTTCACGCGCCGAGCCCGGCGAGTGAGTTTGTTGGAAAATAATTGACTGCAAGCACCCACAGCCCGCCTGCGGTGATTGCGACGCCGTAAGGCAGCTTGCCCGGCTCTTTGGGTTTGAAGACCACGCGGCGCACCACAAAGCCGACCGCAACCGCCCCGCCGACAATCGCCATGATCATCAGCAGAGTGAGAAAGCTGGACGGTGTGAACCACAAGGCGAGCGCGGACAGCAGCTTCACATCACCGCCGCCCAACAGACCAGCGGCGAATAGGCCTGCAAAAACAGCGAACACGCCGACAAACAACCCCAGTTGAATGACCACGTCGGGCCACAGCGACATGCCTGACGCCCACCAGAAAACCGGCGCGCCCAGCGCGATGGCGGCATTGAGCCAATTGGCGATGATGCGGTGGCGAATATCGCTGATCGCGGCAAAAACCAGCGCAATTGCCAAGGCAATCAGCAGCCCGTATTGAACATAGTCCTGCATTGGTAAGCCCCCGGCGAAAGCGCGGGCCGCACATCAGTTTGCGGCCTTCGTTAGCCGAGGTGCTACAGGTGAGGACTTACTAAAAAGTAACCACGCTGGGAGGCGGGGCATCACTGATACGAGCAATACGGACCTGCCGATTGACCGGCGCGCAATTCCCTCTTCGGCGTGCGAGGCCTCATGGACGCTGACTGACGGGCATGTTGTACGGCGGATAGACTGGCCCGGTGCTGGGCTTAGTGCTGGGCTTAGTGCTGGGCTTGGTTCTGATACGCCGCGCGGGTCGATCCTGTTTTTTCCCGGGCGCGGTGACAATTACGAAAAGTATCTCGAAAGCTTAGAGCAATGGCATCGTGCCGGATGGCGGGTGACAGCTTCGGACTGGCGCGGGCAGGCGGGCAGCGGGCGGCTGGGCAAAGATGCGGTCACCGGCCACATTGAAGACTTTGCGATCTGGATCGATGATCTGGCGCATTTGTGGCAGCAATGGGTGGCGCAAACGCCCGGGCCGCATGTCCTCGCAGGGCATTCCATGGGCGGGCACTTGGTCACCCGCGCGCTGGGCGAAAAGCGAGTCGCGCCAGACGCTGCCGTGCTATCTGCGCCCATGCTCGGCTTTCAGACGCCGCCTGTGCCACTGGCGGTTCTGCACGGCGTCGCCCGCATGATGGCGCGCGTGGGTGATCCGTCGCGTCAGGCATGGAAATGGAGCGAGAAGCCCGGCGAGATGCCCGCGGGCCGCGAAGATCTGCTGACGCACGACCCTGATCGCTACGCCGATGAACAATGGTGGCGCGATCATCGCCCGGAACTGGTCATGGGCCCGGCGAGCTGGCGCTGGGTTGAGCGCGGCTATGCCTCGATCCGAAAACTGGAATCGCCCGGCTTTCTTGAAGCAATCGACGTCCCCGTGCTGGTCATCTCCACTGAGATTGACAAATTGGTGAGTCACGCCGCCAATGTCCGGGCCGCGCAGCGCATGCCTTATGGCGAACTGGTCAGCTTTGGCGCGGAAGCGCACCATGAAATCCTGCGCGAGGTGGACGAGGTGCGCTCTCGGGCGATGGCGGCCATTGCAGATTTCCTCGACCGCAAGGCTCCTGCCAAGGCTGGTGGGGCCAAAGTGAGCGCACCCGCGTGAGCGATCCGATCTTTGACTTTGCCATCGTCGGCGCAGGCATGGCGGGCGCGAGCCTTGCCGCAGAGCTTGCGCCCTATGCGCGTGTTGTGGTGCTCGAAGCCGAAGATGCGCCCGGTTATCATGCCACTGGCCGCTCCGCCGCGTTCTGGGATGAATGCTATGGCGGGCCGGGCGTTGTGCCGCTCACACTGCCCTCGGGCACTTATCTGCGCGAGCATGGCTTTATGCATGCCTGCGGTGCGCTCTATATCGGGCAGGCAGAAGACCGCGCCGCAATGGATGGCTTTGTTACAGCATTTGCCGGGACCGGGGTGACGCTGGAACGCCTCGGCCATGAGGAATTGCGCCAGCGGGTTCCTGCTTTGCGAGAGGATTGGTGCGACGCGATATGGGAGCCCGCCTGTTGCGACATTGATGTCGCCGGGCTGCACCAACATTACCTCAAGGCCATGAAGCAGGCCGGGGCGCAGCTGGTGACGCGGGCCCGAGTCGCATCGGTGTCGCGCGCGGCGGGCGTGTGGCAGATCACCGGTCAGGCAGGCGCAACCTATCATGCCGCGCGGCTGGTCAACGCAGCGGGCGCATGGGCGGATGGTCTGGCTCGCATTGCGGGTGCAAAACCGCTCGGCATTCAACCCAAGCGCCGCACCATGGTGCAAGTGCGCGTTGATCCGGCGGCGCCCGATGATCTGCCGCTCGTCCTCGATATCAATGGCGGATTTTACTTCAAGTCCGAAAACGGTCGGATGTGGCTGACCCCGCATGACGAAGTGCCAAGCGCACCTTGCGATGCAGCGCCGGAAGAAATCGATGTCGCGCGCGCGATTGACCGGTTCCGGCAAGTGACAACCTGGCGCATCGAAGCGGTGGAGCGGCGTTGGGCGGGCCTCAGGAGTTTTTCTCCAGATCGCTTGCCGGTCTATGGGCCAGACCCATTGGTGCAGGGCTTTGACTGGTTTGCGGGGCAAGGCGGCTTTGGCATTCAAACAGCGCCCGCCGCCGCGCGGCTCGCCTCGCAAATTCTGTTGGGCGGCCAAAGCGATGCGATGACAGACCACATCGATCCAGCCGCATACAGCCCGGCGCGCTATCATGATGTATCCTGGGCCAAGACCGGGTAGCCAAGCCTACAAAATTCGTTACGGTCGCGGTCCTTGTTGACTGGAAATGGGGAGGCAAAAATGGCTCACAAATTTGAAATCTACAAAGACAAGGCAGGCGAGTTTCGCGTTCGCTTCAGCTACAATTCCGAAGTGATGTTCTCAACGCAGGGCTATTCATCGAAGTCGAGCGCGCAGAACGCGATTGATTCGATCAAGAAAAACGGCCCGGATGCGCCGACCGAAGACAACAGCTAAGCGTTTTGCACAGCGACGAGCAACGGGCGGGCCTCTGAATGAGGTACCGCCCGTTTTCGCATCAGGCCTCTGCCGCGATCTTATCCGCTTCTGCGCTGGCGAGTTTATCGACCCGCTCATTCTCTGTGTGGCCAGAGTGTCCTTTGACCCAGTGCCATTCGACTTCGTGACGGCTCGAGACATCGATCAGCTCATGCCAAAGGTCGGAATTGCGCACGGGCTTTTTGCTCGCCGTCACCCAGCCGCGTTTTTTCCAACCTTCAACCCACTTGGTGATCCCGTCGAGCACATATTTGCTGTCTGAGTAGAGATCGACGCGGCATGGTTCGATCAGCGCGGACAGGCCCTTTATAACGGCCATCATCTCCATCCGATTGTTGGTTGTATCCGCCTCGCCGCCTGAGAGCTCTTTTTCGTGGGAGCCCATGCGCAGCAGGACGCCCCATCCGCCGGGGCCCGGATTACCTTTGCAGGCACCATCGGTGTAAATCTGAACCTGTTTCATTGGGCGTTTCATCGCTGCCTACGTAGCTTTACGCAAATATTTGCGCACCTTTTTCGTTATATGAGTGCCATCGCGCGACAAATTGCATCGGGTCCTTGCGCGTGACAAGGGCATCGTCGGGCGTGTCGAGCCAGTCTTCCGCGCGGCTCGCGACAAAGCGCAGCGCAGCGCCCTTGGCAAGCTCGGGCAACAGCGCGCGCTCCTCCTTTGTCAGCCGCCGCTGCCATTCATAGCCTTCGAGCAGAGCGGTACCGATCTGCGGGTCATAGGCACCGGTTTGCGGATCGAACGCCCACGCGGCATGAGTCACCGCCAGATCGAGCGCCATGGGGCCGGTGCAGGCGAAGTAAAAGTCAATCAGCCCGCTCACTGCATCATCTAGCATCAGCACGTTGTCAGGAAACAGATCGGCGTGGATTTGCGACTGGGGCAGGGCGCTCAGGTCAAGCGCGGCCGCGTCGCGTGCTGGCTTCAGCATTTGCGGCAGGTCGGCGTGAATGCTCGCCAGTCCCGCTTCGCCGCATCGCTGCAGGGTTTTAAGATTCTGCGCAAATCCCATCGTGTTGGCGCGATTATGCGCAAAATCCTTCGCGTGAAAATGCATCCGTGCAAGCGTCTTGCCCAATTCGCGCGCTTGCTTGGGTGTCGGTCGATTGGGCGAGACACCGGGAAGAAACTCAATCAGCGCGACCGCTTTGCCTTGTTCCATCCGAAATGATGCACCTGCGCGGTCATGAATTGTGCGCGGAACGGGTGATCCCTTGGCGGAGAGGTGATCGAGCAGGCCAAGGAAATAGGGCAGATCGTCCAGTTCGATGCGCCGCTCATACATGGTCAGGATAAAGCGCGCGCCGCCATCTGATGCCCTGCCCGATGCGCCATCCGCGCCGGTCGTCTCGATCAGCCAGTTGGAATTGGAAACGCCCTCGGCGATGCCCTTGGCGCTCACCAGGCTGCCGACCTCGTACTGCGCGATCAGCGCGGATAATTCCTCAGCGCCAAGATGGGTGTAGACCGCCACGCGAATTCGCCGCCCCAGCGCTTACTCAGTGAGTTGGCGCGGCAGTTTGAAGGTCATCTTCTCTTCAGTGTGGATGATGGTCTCTTCGTCGAGTGGGCGCAAAGCGGCGAGCCCATCGACCACTTCGCGCACCAGCACTTCAGGCGCGCTCGCTCCTGCGGTCAGGCCTACCGTGCCCACGTCTTCGAGCCATGCCGGGTCAATCTCGGAGGCGCGCTGGATCAGCTTGCCCGGCGTGCCCAGTCGCTCGGCGACTTCGACAAGCCGCAGCGAATTGGAGGAATTGGGCGCACCCACGACCAGCACCAGATCGCAATCCTTGGCGAGTTCCTTGACCGCGGCCTGCCGATTTGACGTCGCATAGCAGATGTCTTCCGCCTTCGGGCCGCTGATATTGGGATAGCGCCAGATCAGCGCGTCGATCACTTCGCGCGTGTCATCCACGCTCAGCGTGGTCTGCGTCAGGTAAGCGAGCGGTTCGTCGCTATCGAAGGGGAGCTTGTCCACGTCTTCGATATTCTCGACCAGCGTCATCTGGCCGGGCTCCACCTGACCCATTGTGCCGATCACTTCGGGGTGGCCTGCATGCCCGACAAAGATGATGTGGCGCCCCTTTTCAATCTGGCGCTCCGCCTGGCGGTGCACCTTGGAAACGAGCGGGCAGGTCGCATCGAGATAGACCATATTGCGGCGCTCCGCCTCAGCGGGGACCGCCTTGGGCACGCCATGCGCGCTGAAGACAACCGGCGCATCGGTGGGCACTTCGTCCAGTTCCTTGACGAAAATCGCGCCTTTGGCTTTCAGCCCTTCGACGACATATTTGTTGTGGACGATTTCATGGCGCACATAGACCGGTGCGCCGTACCGCTCGAGCGACTTCTCAACGATTTCAATCGCGCGGTCGACGCCTGCGCAAAAGCCGCGCGGGGCTGCAATCAGCAGCTTAAGCGGCGCAGCGTTGGCAGGCGTGCCGGTTTCGGGTTGAGCGAGAGTCGAGTCTTGAAAGGGCGCGTTCATATCAGCCCCTCTAGCGCTTTGCGTGTGCCCTCGCTAGGGCTTGCCGAACAGGGCGGCGAGCGATGGCCGCCAAATGAGCAGAATTGCATTTTTTCAGGGACGGATTTGATCATGTTGTTGCGCACCCGTGTTCTGGCGTCTCTCGCCTGTATCGCTGCCTTGGCAGGATGCGCGCGCGAAGGTGAACTGGTGGTTGATCAGGGCGTGGGCATCACAGCGGTGCTGACGTCGTGCCCTTCCGTTGGCATTCCTGACTACACTGGTGATGTTACCACGTTCCGTGCGGTGGACACGCCGACCTTCGCCAATCTCGATGTGACCGCGTCGATGACAAAGCTGCGCTCAACCTGCGATGAAAGTGGCGAAAAGGTCTATTCCGAGGCGACGTTCGATGTGCTCGCGCGCCGGTCTGACACGCGCGGGGCGCGCACAGTGAGCTTGCCGTATTTCGTCACTGTGCTGCGCGGCGGCAGCGCTGTCGTGACCAAGCGGGTTGGTCAGGTAACGCTCAATTTTGCCGACGGCGCAGAGCGCGCTCAGGCAACTGCCAAAGCGGGCAGCTTTGTTGATCGCGCCTCCGCGACTTTGCCGGAAGACATTCGCGAGAAGATCACGCGCAAGCGACGCCCCGGCGATGTTGACGCCGCGCTCGATCCGCTGGCCGATAACGAAGTGAAGGCAGCGATTGCCCGAACCAGCTATGAAATGCTGATCGGCTTCCAGCTCAGCGAAGCGCAATTGGCGTATAACGTCACGCGTTGATTTGGCTGCGAGTCCCCATGAAGGCGGGGTCCTCTGGCAAACAACACCGCACTACCGAGAATCAGGAGGCTCTCGCCATGCGCGGGGGCGCACGATGAAATGGAACACCAAACTCTCTATTCCGCGTTCACCGCCACGGTTCACGATGCACTTGCCGAATTGGTGAGCGAGGGCGCGCTACCCGAAGGTACGTCTTTCGCGAATGTCGCGGTTGAGCCTCCACGCGACCCCTCGCACGGGGACCTTGCGACCAATGCCGCGATGGTGCTGGCCAAGCCTGCTAAGACCAATCCCCGCGCACTGGCGGCGCAGATCGTGGCCAAGCTGGAGGCCCATGAGGCGATAACCAGCGCGGAAATCGCTGGGCCGGGCTTCATCAATCTGCGGCTCGCGCCGGCCAGCTGGACTGATGAGCTTGAGATGATCGCTGGGTTGGGTGAGGCTTACGGTCGCTCCGCGATGGGCGTCGGGACGACGGTGAATGTTGAATATGTCTCTGCCAACCCGACAGGGCCAATGCATATGGGCCATTGCCGGGGCGCGGTGGTGGGCGATGCGCTGGCGAGCCTGCTGGAATTTGCAGGCCATGACGTAATCCGCGAGTATTATATCAACGATGCTGGCGGGCAGGTCGATGTGCTCGCTAGATCGGCCCATCTGCGGTACCGCGAGGCTTTGGGCGAGGATATCGGCGCGATCCCGGAAGGGCTCTATCCCGGCGATTATCTGGTTCCCGTGGGCAAGGCGCTGGCCGAGGAATTCGGTGACGCGCATGCCGCAACCGACGAGGCCGAGTGGCTCCCCATCTTCCGCGCTCAGGCCGTCGCAAAGATGATGGACCTGATCAGATCAGACCTCGCGCTGCTTGGCATCCATCACGATGTTTTCGCGTCCGAAGCCGCGCTGCATGCCGCGGGCAAGCCGGATGAAGCTGAGGCATGGCTGCGCGCGCATGATCTCGTTTATGACGGCGTGCTCGAAGCGCCCAAGGGTAAGGCCCCGCCAGAAGACTGGGAGCCGGTCGAACTGCCGCTGTTTCGCTCGACGAAGTATGGCGATGATCAGGACCGCCCGATCAAGAAATCAAACGGCGCGTGGACCTATTTCGGTGCGGATCTGGCCTATCACATGGAAAAGGCCGCCAAAGCCGATGCGCTGATTGATATCTGGGGCGCGGATCATGCGGGCACAGTCAAGCGGATCAGAGCCGCCGTGGCCGCTCTGTCCGAAGGCAAGGGCGAGGCGACCCCGTTCGATGTAAAGCTGGTTCAGATGGTGCAGCTGATGCGCGCGGGCGAGCCGGTCAAAATGTCCAAGCGCTCAGGCAATTTCATTACCATCGCCGACATGATCCACGAAGTGGGCAAGGACGTTGTGCGTTTCACCATGCTAACCCGCAAGCCCGAAGCGCAGATGGATTTCGACTTCGCCAAAGTTGTGGAGGCCTCCAAGGACAACCCGGTCTATTACGTCCAATACGCGCATGCGCGCATCCGGCGCACATTGCGCAAGGCGGCAGATGAGCACGCGATCGTGCCTGATGCAGCTACTCTGGACCGGCTGGAGGAGGAAGAACTCGCTCTGGCCAAACGCGCCGCGCAATTCCCGCGTGAGATCGAAGCCGCCGCCAAAGCACGCGAGCCCCACAGGATCGCGTTCTATCTCTATGACCTCGCGAGCGACCTGCATTCGTTGTACACGTTAGGTAACCGCGATTTGCAAAAGCGCTTCATCGTGGAACAGGATACGGGTTTATCCGGAGCAAGGCTTTTCCTCGCGGAGGCAATCGGGCAAGTCTTGCGTAATGGGCTTCGCGTGCTGGGCGTTGGGGCTGTAGAATCGATGTAAGTTAGGCGCGCGTCCATTCCAGACAGGCGGCGCGTTAGTCGCAAGGGAACGGGATCAGCGATGATCGATGCGGACTATGATGAACTGCGAGACGAAGAGCTTCAGGCGAACGACGATCTCAATCTGTCCGAGGAAGATGCGCTTCCATGGCTCGAAAACGACGAGGCGGACGAAGATCGCGGCGGCGTAGATATCGCTCAGATGATTGGATTCTTGGTTGTGCTCGCAGCCTTGGGTTTCGGCGTGTTGGGCTTGATCTGGTATGTCACCAACAAGACCGGCGATGCCGCCATTGTCGCCGACGGCAGCACCATCGAAGCGCCTGAGGGCCCTTACAAAGTGCGCCCCGACGATCCCGACGCCAAGGAATTTCCCGGCACAGGCGATGTCGCTCCGGCGGTGGGCGATGGCCAGTCCCCCGATGCGCGCCTTGCCAACAACACTGGCGCGGATGCTGGCGATCAGGATCTCGGCATTGCGATGCCGCCTTTGCCCGGCGCGGATGGCAGCGTGAGCAGCGGGTCGGGTGATAGCGGCGGTGCCACTCAGAATGGCTCAGCAACTGGCGCCAATCGCAGCAGCGCGGCGCAAAGCGGCTCTTCGACCAGTGCCAGCACGTCAAGCACCTCTGCCACTGGCACGGCTTCAGGCGCTGCAAGCACCAGTGCCGACAGCGAGCCAACAGGGTCAGGCGGTATGGGCGTCCAGCTCGCCGCTTATGGCTCGCGCGCGCGCGCTGAGCAGGGCTGGCGGCAAATCAGCAGCAAGACGAGCGCATTGAAAGGCTACAAGCCTGACATTCGCAAGGGCACCGCCGGCATAGGAACCGTCTATCGCGTAAAAGTGCTGACCGGAACCCGCGCCAAGGCAACGCAATTGTGCCGGACACTGCGCTCTCAAGGCATTGATTGCGCGGTGAAGCCATAGGGGCCTGTTGGTCCCAAATATCTCGCGCATTACCCAGCGTTGCGCAGGTTTGGACTGATTTTCCCCACCCGCTGCCCGGCAAATGCTTGCTTGCGCTGCTTTCCAGTGCAAGGTTTTGGTGATGACACCGGCAATCTTTGGCCTCTCCGGCCCGCGCCTGACGCTTGATGAGCGAGCCTTCTTCAAAGACGCGGACCCGGCGGGCTACATTCTCTTCGCGCGCAACTGCGATGACCCTGCACAGCTGCGGGCGCTGACTGATGATCTGCGCGCGCTGCATGGGCGAGAGCGGTTGCTGATCTCGATTGATCAGGAAGGCGGTCGCGTGGCGCGGCTGCGACCGCCCCACTGGTCGCCGTATCCTGCGGGAGAGGCTTTTGCGAACCTCTACAATCGCGCTCCTGTCAGCGCGATTGAAGCGGCGCGTGCGGGGGCTGAGGCGATGGCGCTGGAACTCGCCGCGATGGGCATCACCGTTACCTATCACCCGCCGCTCGACCTGCGCCAGCCGGGCGCACATGATGTTATCGGGGACCGGGCGCTGGGCACAGACCCGATGCAGATTGCCGCGATTGGCCGCGCGATCCTTGATGGGCTGGCGCGCGGCGGGGTGATAGGCTGCATCAAGCACATGCCCGGCCATGGCCGCTCTATGGTCGATAGCCACAAGGAAGTGCCCACCGTGCATGAGGATGCAGCGGAACTGGAGCACGACTTGGCACCGTTTCGTTCGCTCAACTCAGCGCTGATCGGGATGACCGGCCACCTGATCTTCCCCGTCTGGGATGCTCAGAACCCCGCAACGCTCTCGCCCACGATCATCCGCGATGTAATACGCGGCGCGATCGGGTTTGAGGGCCTGCTGCTCACCGATGATATCGATATGGAAGCGCTGACTGACACGATCCCGGCCCGCGCAGCGCGGGCGCAGGCGGCCGGTTGCGATATCGTGCTCAATTGCTGGGCCAAGCTCGATGATATGGCGGGCATTTGCGAGAGCCTTGCGCCGATGTCCGATGCAACCGCCGCGCGGCTCGACCGCGCGTTGGAGAACACGCGGATCAGCGCCGCCATTCCCGAGGCTCAAAGCGAATTGCTGGCCAAGCGCGATGCGCTGTTGGCGCTGAGCGGGGAAGCTGCGTGAGCGATAGCACGCCCGAAACCGGCACGAACACAGGCTTCATGCTCACCGGCGATGCCGCGCGGCAGGCTGAACCCGGCGCGCTGCTGTGGGATGACGCCAACCCCGCGACGCCGGCGCAATCCGCCGATGAAAAGCTCTATCTGGAGCTCGATGGGTGGGAGGGTCCGCTGGACCTTCTGCTTGACCTTGCACGGCGGCAAAAGGTTGATTTGCGACAGATTTCGATCCTTGCTCTGGTCGATCAATATCTGAATTACATCGAGCGCGCGGGCGACATGCGGCTTGAACTTGCGGCGGATTACCTCGTGATGGCGGCGTGGCTGGCCTACCTCAAATCGGCGCTGCTGCTGCCCAAGGACGAGCAGGAAGACCCCTCCCCCGAAGAGCTGGCGCTGCGCCTTCAGATCAGGCTGCAACGCCTTGGCGCTATGCGTGAGGCAGCCGCACGGCTGATGGCGCGCGATCGGATCGGGCGTGACATATTCCTGCGCGGCGCGCCCGAAGGGCTTCGGATTGATCGCAAGATCGCTTGGAAGTCAGACGCCTATTCGCTCATTCAGGCTTACGGTCAGGTCAAGGCTCGCACCGCGCCACGCATTTACCATGTGGCGGATCGCCCGGTGATGACGCTCGACAGCGCGCTTGATCGCGTCTCTGCGATGCTGGGTGTGGCGCTGGAATGGATGGAAATTCGCGACTTTCTGCCCGCGCATGCTGGGGCTGAACTGCGCAAATCCGCGCTCGCGTCCAGCTTTGTCGCGGCGCTGGAGCTGGCGCGGCTTGGCCGGGCGGAGCTTGCGCAAGAAGACGCTTTTGCTCCCTTGCGTATCCGGCGGCTGAAAGAGGGCACGCCTGCGTGAGCGAGGGCCCTGTCCCCAGCGATGAGGCAGCGGCGCAACACGCGCCCGATGAGGTGGAGCGCGCGCTTGAAGCCACGCTGTTTGCCGCAGAAGAGCCAATGGGTGTCGAGGCCCTAGCCAAGCATTTGGGCGGCCTTGAAAACAGCGCCATTCGCGATGGGCTCAGCGCGTTGGCCGGTCACTATGCGGAGCGCGGCGTGCGGCTGGTGGAGCGCGGCAAGCGCTGGCATTTCGAAACCGCTCCCGAACTTGCACACCTGCTGCGCCGCGAGCGTGAGCAAGTGCGCCGCCTGAGCCGTGCGGCCACAGAAGTCCTCGCCATCATCGCTTATCATGAGCCGGTCAGCCGCGCGGAGATCGAATCGATCCGCGGAGTGCAGACCGCCAAGGGCACACTGGATGTGCTGCTGGAGGCGGGCTGGATCAAGCTTGCGGGGCGCCGCGAAGTGCCGGGTCGCCCGGTGATCTATGCGACGACGCCCGAATTCCTCGACCATTTCGGCCTGGCCTCTCGCCGCGATCTGCCCGGCATGGACGAATTGCGCGCCGCAGGGCTGCTCGATCCGGTGCAGGAGGCGTTGGAGGATGCACTGGGACAATCCATGATGGACGGCGCTGAGCAAAACGCGGATGACGCTGATTGCGAGACTGATGAGGATGAACCGCTCACTTGATTTGCGGCGCGACTGGCGCATTAGCCCATTCCCACCTATATTGATCGAACACCAACTTTACCAAAGGGCACCGCCATGGGTCTCAGCGTCTGGCAAATCGCGATCATCGCAGTCGTCGTTCTCGTTCTTTTTGGACGCGGGCGCATATCGGAAATGATGGGCGATTTCGGCAAAGGCATCTCCAGCTTCAAAAAGGGCATGAACGAGGACATCGACTTGGACGAAACGCCCAAGCCTGCCGCGAGCGCTCAGATTGAAGCCCCCTCCGGTGACGCTGCTTCTCCCGAAGCAAAGACCGCAGAAGCCAGCGACACCACCGCTTCCTGAGGCGCGGCTAAGGCGCGCGGAAACGAGCCATGTTCGATATCGGCGCTATGGAATTGCTGGTCATCGTGATCGTCGCGGTGATTGTGATCGGTCCCAAGGATATGCCTTTGGCGATGCGCACAGCAGGCCGGTGGATCGGCAAGGTCCGGCGCGTCTCGTCGCATTTTCGCACCGGGGTCGATGCGATGGTCCGCGAGGCTGAGCTTGAAGACATGGAGAAGCAGTGGAAGGCGCGCAATGAAGAGATCATGCGCAAGCATCCCAGTGTCCCTGTCAGCGAGAATGCCGGTGCCAATTCCGATCAGCTCACCGGTGAAGCTACTGCCAGCCGCGATCCTGAGACCGCCGCAGCCATGAATGGGCCGCCAGCCGTGCTGGAGAGCGAGAGCGATCACGCCGCCGAAGCAGCGCCCGAAGCAGCATCCGTCCAAAGACCCGATACAGCGCCGCATGATGCGGCCAAATCGGGAGGCTAGGGCGCGGGATGGCTTTCGATATCAAGGACATCGATGAATCGCGCGCGCCGCTGCTTGATCACCTGATCGAACTGCGCAGCCGTCTGATGCGTTCCATCATCGCGCTGATCCTTGCCTTTTGCGTCTGCCTCTATTTCGCCGATCCGATTCTCGGCTTTTTGGTCCAGCCTTTGCGCGATGCCTTTCCTGAAGGCGAGGGGCAGCTGATCTTCACCAAGCTTCCCGAAGTGTTCTTTGTGGAGTTGAAGGTCGCGCTGTTTGCGGGCTTCATGGTCAGCTTTCCAATCATCGCTAACCAGCTCTGGGCGTTCGTCGCGCCCGGCCTGTACGCGAATGAAAAGAAAGCGTTTCTTCCCTTTCTGTTGGCAACCCCGGTGCTCTTTATCGGCGGCGCGGCGCTGGCCTATTATGTGGTTATGCCGACCGCGTTCCTGTTCTTTCTCGGCTATGGCGGGACGACGGGCGGGCTGGATATTAAGGCGCTTCCAGCGGCGGGCGACTACCTCAATCTGGTGATGCAGTTCATTCTCGCATTCGGGCTGACATTCCTGCTGCCCGTTTTGCTGATGCTGTTGCACCGCGCCGATATCGTGACGCGCAGTCAGTTGGTGGGGGCGCGGCGTTATGTGATCGTGGGCGTGGTCGCCTTGGCGGCGATCGTGACACCGCCGGACCCGGGTAGCCAGGTAATCCTGGCGGTGCCATTGTTGCTGCTGTTCGAGGGATCGCTGATGCTGATGTGGGTTCTTGATCGCAAGAAAAGCGATGCTGTATCGGAAACACCATCGGACCTGGAAGCGGCGCAAGGCGCAGAGCAAGCCAACGCTCCCGATTCGTCTCCCGCTGAGTAGGAGCGAAGACGGGCGGGCGGCTCGCTCGGACACTGATCCGTCGAAGCTGAGATAGTCTTGCGTTGATCCTCAGGCGAAGGCTGAAGACAGAGCGATACGCTCACACGCACTTTGCTCCGAGCCACCTTGTGCGGCCCGCTTGGCTTTAGTCACTGGCGCCCCGTTGGGTTCAAATCGATCAAACCGATTGCCTGCTGATACCTGCGGACTGCGCCCGCGAATCAGGCAGGAAATATACGTCAGACAAAAAAAGAGCCCCGATTAAGGGGCCCTCTTGAATTCTGTGTAGCGACCAACCTTAGGGGCTGACACCGTCATCGTCATCACCGTCAGCGGCGATGATGATGCCAGCGATGATCGCGGCAGCAGCAAGAATGCCGATCAGGATGCCTGAGCCGCCTTCGAGCTGGCTTTCGCCTTCGACGGGGGCAGACGCGCGGTCAAGGTTGGCCTGAGCGATAGCCGGAGCGGTTGCCAGCGAGAGGGCTGCAGTCGCCAGAGCGATATTACGGAACGTCATTGATTCGTCTCCTGTGAGATCTCTTCATTAACTTTGTTGAACCCATAATTAGGGGAGTGACTTTAATCTGACAACCCATTTCCTGTAACAAAATGTCTCATTGGGCATCAAAAAATAAACGTATTTTCATAAGCTTAGTTGAATTGTGACAAAATTGCATCGCTTACCGCATGGTCGAAGAGCTTGCTCTTACATGAACCAGTTTGGATTTGCTGCCGTTCTGTCGCTCGGATGCTGCCACCCGAAAACTCAACTGCGCTGTCGTGCGATTTGTTTATTGGCTGCGCTACATGACTAAATGATGAAACTGGCTTCTATATCAAGCCACTACGGTGCAGTGCGTAGATGAGTTGTTGTGTCCGTGCATCAATTCAGACCGTTTTCAGCCGCTGCGGGCGTCGCGACCTTTCGGCCGCCGACCCAGACTTCCAGAATACGGGTCTGTCGAATTGCCACGGGGGAGGCCAACATCGGATCGCGATCAACGAACAGAAAGTCCGCTCGCTCTCCTGGTAGCAGGCGGCCAAACCGGCCCTCAGCAAAGCCGGCAAAAGCAGCATCAGCGGTGAAGGCCTTGAGCGCCTCTTCGCGGCTCACAGCCTCTTGCGCACGCCATCCGCCGAACGGCTTCCCATTGGCATCGGTGCGGCTGATGGCGACTGCGATCCCGGCGAAAACGTCAGCGGGCTCTACCGGCGCGTCTGAGCCGAAAGCCAGCCGTCCGCCTTCGTTCAGAACGCTGCGCCAGGCATAGGCCCCGCCCAGCCGATCTGGGCCCAGTCGCGCCTCCGCCATCAGATAGTCCGACGTTTGATGCAGCGGTTGCATTGACGCGATAATCCCGTTGCGCCCGAAACGTGGCAAGTCTTCGGGTTCGACAATCTGCGCATGTTCAATTCGCCAGCGCCGGTCGCCCGTATAGGTGTCGGTCAGCTCATCAATCGCATCGAGCACATCGCGGTTCGCCGCATCGCCGATGGCGTGAATGGCCGTTTGGAAATTGTCGAGCGCGGCGCGGCTCATCAGATTGCGCAATTGCGCCGGTGTCAGCATTGGGATGCCCTTCGTGCTGGGCTGGTCTGAATAGGGCAGCAGTAGCCGCGCGCCCCGCGATCCCAGCGCGCCGTCAACAAAAAGTTTGAGCCCGTTAAGCCGCAGGCGGTCTTCGTACAGCCACGGAGTCGGGCGCGGACCAGCGATTACCTCCATAGCCTCCACGGAAACGGCATAGGACATGATCCGGATGTTCAGCGTCCCAAGATCGCCCGCGCGGCGAAAGGTCTGCCAGTCCTCCACCGTGGTGCGCATGTCAGCGGCGGCCGTAATACCATTGCCCAGCAGCACCTCCTGCGCTTTGGCAAAGGCCGCGTCGCGGTCTTCGGGTCGCGGTTTGGGAACGACTTTGAGGACCAGATCAGATGCGCTGTCGATAAAGATGCCCGAGGGCACGCCGGCCGGATCGCGCACGATGAAGCCACCGGGCGGAGACTTGGATTCCGGCGTGATCCCGGCTGCCTTCATCGCTGCGCTGTTGGCCCAGTTGGCATGGCTGTCCGCGCGGGTAAGCCAGACGGGGCGGTCCGGGATCACCGCGTCCAGTTCAGCCGCCGTAGGATAGCGGCCAAGTCCCCATTTCTCTTGATTCCACCCACGCCCGATGATCCACGGGCGCGCCGGGTTTTCCTCAGCAAACTGCTTGATCGCCGCAAGCGCTTCTTCAAGGCTCGTCGTGTCCGCCAGATCGAGCGTCAGCGCCCCTATGCCGAGGTCCATGATGTGCAGATGCGCGTCGATCATGCCCGGCAGCATGATGCGTCCCTCGCCATCAATGCCGAACTCGACCTGTGGGCGCTCCTCACCGCGCTTGAGCACCTGGGTGACGCGCCCGTCGTCATCGAAGACCAGGCCGGTAAAGCGCATGACCTTTCCGTCGGCATCAATCGTGAGCCCATCGACATTGTCGACCAGAGTATCGGCCGCCGCAGGGACCGCGAGCACAGTGAGCGCCGCGCCTAGGGCGGCTTTAATCAGTGTTTTCATGAGCGCGTCTGTGCAATCAGGTGTCAGGCTTGGCAAGCCGGGTGATGAGCGCGCTGGTATCATGCCGCGCCCCGCCAGCGGCCTGCACATCGGCATAGAATTGGTCAACCAGCGCGGTGATCGGCGCGGACAGCCCCAACGCGCGCGCTTCTGCCAGCGCATAGCCCAGATCCTTGCGCATCCAGTCAATCGCAAAGCCGAAGTCGAACTCACCCGTGGTCATCGTCGCCCAGCGATTGTCCATCTGCCAGCTTTGTGCCGCGCCGCCGGAAATGGCCTCGTAGGTTTTGTCGAGATCAAGCCCCGCCGCCTGCGCCAACCGGATCGCTTCGGACAGCCCGCCCAGAACGCCTGCGATGCACATCTGGTTCGCCATCTTTGCAGTCTGCCCCGCGCCCGCATCGCCGACATGGACGATGGCTTTGGCATAGGCATCCATGACAGGCCGTGCGCGTTCGACCGCTTGGGCAGTGCCGCCACACATGATCGCGAGCTGCCCGTTTTCAGCGCCCGCCTGTCCGCCGCTGACCGGTGCATCGACACATTCGATCCCGCGCGCCTCGCAGGCGGAGGTAAGCTGGCGTGCCATGTCCGCCGAGACGGTGGTGTGGTCGACCAGACATGCTCCCTCGCGCATGGCGGCCACCACTCCGTCTGGTCCCAGAGTCACGGCGTGCAGATCGTCATCATTGCCGACGCAGGTAAAGACAATGTCCGCGCCCTTCGCTGCCTTGTCCGGGGTATCGGCGAAGGCCACATCAAGCCCTTCCGCCTCCCACACACCGCGCCACTGTGCCGCGCGTTCGGGCGAGCGATTATAGGCGGTCACGCGATGGGTTGCTTGGCCCCCCGCGCGCGCAAGATGCCCCGTCATCGGCCCGCCCATTACGCCCAGCCCGATAAAGGCGATGCTTAAACTGTCAGTCATGGGGTTAGCGGTTAATGCCAAAGCGCGCGCTTGCCAATGTCAAGGCGGCTCCGATTCCATTGCCTTTGCGATTGCCCTAGCGTCCCAAGGCCCTTAATCCGCTGCGCCATGAGCACACAGCCAGCCCCCATCGTTGAGAGCGCCGCCACTCCGGCCGATCTCACCATCGAAGCCGTCCGCGCTGCTGCCGCGCGGATTGAAGGCGCGGTGGTCAAGACGCCGATGATGCACTCGATCACTTTGTCGGAGATTACCGGCGCTGAGATTTGGCTGAAGTTTGAAAATCTCCAATTCACCGCTGCTTATAAAGAGCGTGGCGCGCTCAACGCGCTGTTGCATCTCACCGATGAGCAAAAGCAGCGCGGCGTTATCGCAGCCTCGGCTGGCAATCACAGCCAGGGGCTCTCCTATCACGGCACACGGCTCGGTGTTCCGGTCACGATTGTGATGCCGCGCACCACACCCACCGTGAAGGTGATGCAGACTGAGAGTGTGGGCGGCAATGTCGTGCTGGAAGGCGAGACTTTCGACGATGCAAGCGCCCATGCGCGCGAGCTTGAGATCGAGCGCGGGCTGACCTTTGTGCACCCCTTTGATGATCCGCATATCGCGGCGGGGCAGGGGACTGTTGCGCTCGAAATGCTGGAGGTGAAGCCAGACCTCGATTGCATCGTGTGCCCGATCGGTGGAGGCGGGCTGATCTCCGGCATGTCTACGGTTGCCAATGCGATCAATCCTGCGATCGAAGTGGTCGGCGTGCAGGCCGCGCTTTTCCCCAGCATGCATGCGCGCATCAAAGGCGGTGACGCAGCGTGCGGCGGCGACACTCTGGCGGAGGGCATTGCGGTCAAGCGGCCCGGAGCCTTCACCGCCAAGGTCATCGCAGAGCGGGTCGATGATATTCTGCTCGTCGGCGAGCCTGCTCTGGAAAAGGCGGTCGCGTTGCTGCTCCAGATTGAGAAGACGGTGGTCGAAGGCGCGGGCGCGGCGGGCCTGGCGGCGGTGCTTTCCAACACGGAGCGGTTCAAGGGCAAGACCATCGGACTTCCGCTGTGCGGCGGCAATATCGACACGCGCTTGCTCGCTAATGTGCTGCTGCGTGATCTGGCGCGGCAAGGTCGGCTAGCGCGGCTGCGGGTGACTTTGCAGGACCGGCCCGGCGCTTTGTTCAAGGTCATGCGCCTGTTCGATCAGCACAACGTCAACATTATCGAGATCTACCACCAGCGCATTTTCACCACACTCCCAGCCAAGGGCCTCATCACTGATATCGAATGCGAAGCGCGCGATGCGGCGCAAGTGGAGCGTTTGGTGGTCGCGCTGCGGGCGGCGAATTACGCTGTACAGGTAGTCGAGTTGAACTGATCGCGTGCGCGCGATTCGCTCCGGGGCAGGGCGTGCAAAGCGCTGATAATCATCGGATTTTAATGCGCCAGCCACGTCTGTCCCGAAAAGGAGCGGCGCGTGCGGGTGGTCTGAACGATTGCTCCAATCCGGATCAAACCACCCGCCGACCCTGTGCAAACTAAGGCTTAATTCACGGTGTTTTGTGGTTAAGCCCCTTTTACCGCGGACCCTTGCAAGGCATAAGATTGTCTTAACAAAGCGCTCTGCGATTCTTTCGCATGCTTCCCACCGCCTTCTTAAGGACTTCGCCCGCTCGTGACGGCTCCGATCCGCTTTCCCCGCTTTTTTGTGACGAGCCCCGCGCCGTGCCCGTATCTGCCGGGGCGAAGCGAGCGCAAAGTGTTCACGGAGTTGAAGGGCCCGCATGCGGACCAGCTGAACGAAGCTTTGGGCCGGATCGGCTTTCGCCGCAGTCAGACGGTCGCCTATCGGCCAAGCTGCCTTGATTGCCAGGCCTGCGTTTCAGTGCGCGTGGTCGCCAGCGAATTCAAACCTTCCAGCACGCAGAAGCGCGATATTAAGCGCAATCAGGATCTGGTCGTCACCGAATGCCGCCCATGGGCCACGGATGAGCAGTTTACTCTGCTGGCCAAATATCTCGGCCGCCGCCATCCCGATGGCGGCATGTCTGCCATGGATGAGCTTGATTACGCTGACATGGTCGAACACACGCCGGTCACCAGCCACTTGGTCGAATACCGCGAGCCGACCACTGACGGGTCGCAAGGGCGCCTTGTCGGAGCTTGCCTCACAGACCGGCAAGGCGATGGCCTGTCGATGATCTATTCGTTCTACGATCCCGACCACACGGATCGAGCGGGCCTTGGCAATTACATCATCCTTGATCACATCCTGCGTGCCGCGCGTGATGGTCTGCCGTTTGTCTATCTCGGCTATTGGGTCGATGGCAGCCCGCGCATGGCCTATAAAGTGCGCTATCGCCCGCTTGAAAAGCTGACGCGCGAAGGCTGGCAGCGCATGGATGAGGCTGAACAAAAGCGCTTGATCGCTGAAGCGACCGCTCCTCGCGACAGAGCGGATGGAACTATGAACGGCGCAGCGGGTAAAGACGGACAGCACGTCAAATTTACCAAGAGCTGATTTTTTGCCCATATCACGACTGACACTGGCTGTTGCGGTCGGATTATGCGCGCTCAGCGCTCCGGCAAGGGCGCAGGACGCCGAAGAGCAGCGTGATACAAGTGTAACGCCGCCTACCGAGCAAGAGGCTGAGACCGAAACTGCGTCGCCTGAAGCCGTGCCGCCAGTTCCCGTCCAGCGCTTGGAAGACTTGATCCCTGACAGCGCGGTTGAGAATGCTGAGGATTGGGCGGGCCGCGGCATTGCCGATCCTGCCCCGCTGCCGCCGGGCGCGCCGCAGGTTGAACCCGGCCTTGCGCTGGACGAACTGCTCCTTGACATGCCAGCGGCGCAATTGGCTCTGCCAGACCCGGTGGAGGTGCCCGACCCGCTGGAGCCCGATCCGCAAGTCACATCGCTGGCGCAGATTGACGCGCCTGATCTTGTCGATCTGCCTGAACTGGAAGTCTTCGAAGTCAGCGACCAATTGCTGCTCGCCTTCCCCGCCGACAATGATCGCTTCCCGGAAAAGACTGATTTTGTCGAACGCTTCCGCGCGCTCTCCACCATCGAAGCGCTTGATGGTGGAGACGAAACAGTGCCGCAACTCGCCGCCCGCGCGCGCGCAGATGAAGACCTGCTGGTCGAGGTCTTGCGCGCCTATGGCTATTATAGCGGCGAGGTTATTCGCCAGCTTTCCGGCGGGCGGCGCGGTAGTGATCCGGAACGGCGTACAGGCGATGCGGAGCAGGAGCCGCAGGTCCGCTTTGATGTGCTTCCCGGCGCGTTGTACCGGTTCGGGAAGGTCGATTTGGGCGACCTTGCCAGCGTTCCCGAACCGCAATTCAGCGAACTGGCAGCGACATTCGAGATTGCGCCGGGTGATCCGATCCGCACCGACCGGATCCCGCAGGAAATCACCGATCTGCGCCTGAAGCTTGGCGAAAGCGGCTATCCCTTTGCTGAGATTGCCGAGCCGTTTCTGTTGATCGACCATGCCCGCAAGGAAGGGGACCTCAGCGTTCCGGTTAAGCCGGGCGGGCAATATGTCTTCGGCGGCGTGGTGAGCGATGATCCCACGTTTCTGTCCGGTCGGCACTTGGCGCGCATTGCGCGATTTGAGCCGGGTGAGACCTATCAGGCCAGCTTGCAGGCCGATCTGCGCCGCGCCGTGCTCGCCACCGGGCTTGTCTCCACCGCCGTGATCGCGCCGCGCGAAGTGCGCGCGCCAACCGACAGCGAGCCGGGCGAGGTCGCGCTGGATGTCAGTCTGGAACGCGCGCCCTTGCGCACCGTGTCGGGCGCGATCGGCTACGGGACCGAGGAAGGCATCCGGCTGGAGGCAGGCTGGGAGCATCGCAACCTCTTCCCGCCCGAAGGCGCGTTGCGGCTGCGCGGAATCGTCGGCACGCAGGAACAGCTCGCCAGCGTCAGCTTCCAACGCAGCAATTTCCGCGCGCGCGATCAGATCCTGACGATTGATGCCTATGCGAGCGATATTGACACCGATGCGATTGACGCGCGCACCATCGCGCTGCGCGGGACTTTTGAGAAAGTGTCGAACCTGCTGTTCCAGAAGGATTTCAGCTGGGCGCTGGGCGCGGAAGTGCTGCTGACTGACGCGCGCAACTCGACCTTCTTTGACACCGACCTGCCGCGTCAGGAATATCTCATCGGCGGCCTCTTTGCGCGCGCCACGATTGACGGGAGCGATGATCTGCTGGACCCCACGCAAGGCTTCCGCCTGACCGGCGAGATCGCGCCTGATGTCAGCCGCACGCAAGGCGTCACCAGCTTCTATGTCCGCACCGGCGTGGATGCGGCCTATTACAAGTCGCTTGGCGGAACCGTGCTCGCGGGGCGTGCGCATGTGCAGACGATCAACGGTGCAGGCGTGTTCGACATTGCGCCCACGCGGCGGCTCTATGCGGGCGGCGGCGGCTCCGTGCGCGGCTATGCGTTTCAGGCGATCGGTCCGCGCGATGACTTTGGCAACCCAATTGGCGGGCGCAGCCTGGTGGAGATCAACGCCGAAGCGCGCATCCAGACCGGCTTTCTTGATGGCGCGATTGAGATTGTGCCTTTCATCGACGCAGGCGCGGTGTCCACCAGCCCGACGCCCGATTTCGGCCTGATCCGCGTCGGGGCTGGAATTGGTATCCGCTACAAGACGAGCTTTGGCCCAATCCGCGTGGATGTCGGCGTGCCGCTGAACCCGGATGAATTCGACTCGCCTGTCGCAGTCTATATCGGGTTGGGGCAGGCGTTCTGATGGCTGAGGAACAGGTCATTGACGCGGCGCCGCATGATGCACCGGTTGAAGCGCCCGAGCGCAAGCGCAAGCGGCGCTGGGCCAAGCGGCTCGGCTGGGCGATTGCGATTGTCTTCGTGCCAATCATGCTCGCTTTCGCCTTCATTGCCAGCCCCATCGGCAAGCGCTTTATCGCCGACCAGATCGCGCAAGTCGCACCCGCCTCGGGGATGCGGTTCGAGGTTGGGCGGATCGAAGGCGACGTGCTGAACGAAGCGCGGCTCTACGATGTTACCGTGCTTGATCCGCAAGGCGCGTTTCTCACCATTCCCGAAGCCACGCTCGACTGGCGACCTTTGGCGTGGCTTTGGAGCGGACTCGACATTCGCGAGGTTACCGCCAGCCGCGCGACCCTTAAACGCCTGCCCGAATTGTTGCCCGGAGACCCCGACGCGCCGCTCTTGCCTGACTTCGATATTCGCGTGGACACTCTGGCGATTGAGAACCTGACGCTGGCCGCAGGGGTTGCGGGAGAGGCCGCACAGCGCGTCGATCTGACCGGCACCGTCGATGTTCGCTCAGGGCGCGCGCTGATCGATGCGAAGGGGCGGTTCGGGCCGGAGGATCGCCTCGACCTGCTGCTTGATGCCGAGCCTGATGGCGACCGGTTTGACCTCGCGCTGGATTACAACGCCGCCGCCGACGGTCCGATCGCTGCGCTCGCCGGGCTGGACGCCGCCTATCGCGGGCAGATCGAAGGGGAGGGCACGTGGACCCGCTGGGTCGGCTATGGATTGGTGACCCGCCAAAGGGGCGAAGACCCGCCCGCCCGCATCGCGGCTTTTCAAGTCACCAATGATGCCGGGCGCTATGGCGTTCTTGGCGAGGCCGAAGTCCTGCCCGCAGGCGACACCATTATCGGGCGGGCGGCGGGCGGCCCACTGGCGCTCGCACTGACGGGTACGCTGGAGGACAGCGTCTTCGATGGTCGACTGGCGGCGATCACAAGTGCGCTCGACCTGCGCGGCGAGGGCGTGATCGATCTGGCTGACAATGTGTTCGACGGCTTTGATGCCAGCGCTGTCTTGCGCGATCCCGACTGGCTGGGCAGCACAGCGCGGCTGGAAGACGCGCGGCTCGACGCGACGCTGACTGGCAAGTTCAGCGATCTTTCCATCGAGCATCGTCTTACAGTCGGGGAGTTGGACACCGGCGTTGCCCGGCTGGAAGGGTTGGTGCAGTCCGCCAATGCGAGCTTTGCCGGGGGCCGTCTTGCACTGCCATTGGACACCAAGGTCGAACGGGTGATTACCGGGCAGGACGTGGTCGATCCTCGCTTGCAAGGCGGCACGATGCGCGGGCGGCTGACCTATCGCGCCGGTGCGCTGAGCGCAGATAACACGCGGATCACCTTTCCGGGCCTGACCGCTATCATGACCTTGCGCGGCGATGTGAATGCGGGCGGCTATGCGCTCGCCGGGCCGATCCGCGCATCGGGCGTGGCTGTGCCCGAAATCGGTACGGTCGATGGAGAGGCCAAAATCCTCGCCAAGTTCGGCAATGTGCCGTGGACGCTCAACGCCAATCTCGCGGGGCGGCTGGTCAGCCTCACCAATGAGAGCATCGCCACGATAGCGGGCGAGCCGGTTGCCTTTCGCGGGCGGTTGGGTCTGGGCGCGAACCAGCCGATTGTGCTGCGCGATGCTTCGTTGGAAAGCGACGTTCTGACCGCGCAGTTTGACAGCCGGCTTGTGGGCGACCGCACGAGCGTGGTGGGCGAGGGGCGGCATGCCGAATACGGCCCGTTCACCGTGGACGCTCAGTTGGAAGGCGGGGATGTGCGCGCTCAGCTGGTGCTCGCTGACCCGCTCCCTGCCGCTGGCCTCAAGGATGTGCGTGTGGCGATTGCGCCTTCGGTGGATGGCTTTGCGCTCGATGTGAACGGGCAGTCGCTGCTTGGCGAGTTCGCAGGCGCGCTTGGGCTGGTCCTGCCAAGCCAAGGGCCGACACGGATCGATGTTGACCAGCTGCGCGTCTACCGCACCAACGTAACCGGCGCGCTGGCGTTCGCGGAAGCTGGCCTGTCCGGATCGCTCGCGCTGAATGGCGGCGGGCTGGATGGAACCATTAGCATCGCGCCCGCTACGCAGGGGACGACCGGGTTTGATCTCGATCTGGCGGCACGCAACGCCCGCTTTGGCGGCGCGACCGAGATTGCTTTGGCGCGCGCGGACATTGATGCGAGCGGGCGGTTCGGCGGCGAACAGCCGACGCAGGTCAGCGCTGACATTGCTGGCTCTGGCCTCGTCTATGGCGCGCTGAGCATTGCGCGGTTCGCGGCTAAGGCGGACATCTCCGACGGGGCCGGCGATGTCACCGCTTCGATTGCCGGACGGCGCGCGGACCGGTTCGCGCTCAAGCTGGATGGCGATATTGCGCCCGAACGCATCAGCCTGCTGGCACGCGGCGAATACGGCGGTCGCCGCATCACCATGCCGCGCCGCGCCGTGCTCAGCGCGCTGGAGGGTGGCGGCTATCGTCTTGCCCCTGCGCAGATCGGCTATGGTCGCGGCTATGCGGTCCTTGAAGGCGAGCTGGGCGGAGCGGACACGCGGATAAGCGCAAGCCTTGCGCGCATGCCGCTGCGCCTCGCTGACCTAGCGGGCGCAGAGCTGGGGCTGTCAGGGCGGCTCTCTGGCACGGCGTCGTTTCAACAATCCGGCAATGGCCCGCCGATAGGCAAAGCGCGGCTGAAGATTGACGATTTTGCGCGCTCCGGCCTTGTCCTTTCCTCGCGCCCAGTGGATCTGCTCGCGGGGCTTGACCTCACTGGCACTTCGCTGCGCGCTGCAGCACAGTTTGACAGCGATGAGGCGCAGTTGGGTCGGCTCGATGCGCGGATAACCGGCATTGCGGGCGGCGGGGCGCTCACGGACCGGATCATGCGCGGCGCGCTCAGCGCGCGGTTCGCCTTTGAAGGGCCAGCGCAATCGCTGTGGCGGCTGGCTGCGATTGAGACGTTTGACTTGACCGGCCCGCTCACCGTGTCTGCCCGAGCAACCGGCACGCTCAACGACCCCAGCATCACCGGCCAACTCGCGAGCGATGATCTGCGACTGCAAAGCGCTGTCTCCGGCACCGATGTGCGCGATGTAAGCGCACGCGGGCGCTTTGCTGGATCGCGGCTGGAGCTGACGCGCTTTGCGGGCAAGACCGATGGCGGCGGCACCGTCAACGGCAGCGGCACCATCGATCTCGGAGCGATGAGCGCGCAGCGCGGCCCCCGGATTGACCTGCGCGCCGCCGTCAACGACGCGCGCTTGCTCAACGCAGCGGGCCTTGATGCGACGCTGACCGGCCCCTTGCGCATCGTTTCGGACGGTGTGGGCGGCACAATCGCCGGGCGGGTGGAGATCGACAAAGCCAGCTGGAAACTCGGCTATGCGGCGGAAGACATGCGCTTGGCGCAGATCAAGACGCTGGAGATCAACCGCAAGGATGAATTGGGCACAGAGGCCAGCAGCGCTGCCGCCGGATCGTGGCGCTATCTGATCGACGCTTCCGCACCCAGCCGCGTATCGGTCGACGGGCTTGGGCTGGACAGCGAATGGGGCATCGATATCGCCTTGCGTGGCACTGTCAGCGATCCTCGGATAGGGGGCGAGGCCAATCTGGTCCGCGGGGCTTACAGCTTTGCCGGAACCCGCTTTGAACTGACGCGCGGCGACATCCGCTTTGACGTGAACCGGCCGATTGACCCTCGGCTCGATATTGCGGCTGAGACTGACACGGGCGATTACAACGTCACCATCGCCATTCAGGGCAACAGCCAAGCGCCCGAAATCACCTTCTCGTCAGAGCCGCAATTGCCGGAAGAAGAGATCCTGGCGCAATTGCTGTTCGGCGGCTCGGTTACCTCGCTCTCCGCCACTGACGCGGTGCAATTGGGCGCGGCTTTGGCGAGCCTGCGCGGCGGGGGCGGGGGGCTCGATCCCATCGGGCAATTGCGCCAGTCCATCGGGCTCGATCAATTGCGCATCGTCTCGGCAGACCCGGCCATCGGGCGCTCAACCGGAGTGGCGCTCGGCAAGAATCTGGGGCGCAAATTCTATGTCGAGATCGTCACCGACGGGCGCGGCTATTCAGCGACGCAAGTGGAATACCAAGTGACGCGCTGGCTCGCTTTGCTGGGCACGGTGACCACGATTGGGCGCGACCGGGTCGGGGTGGAGATCAGGCGGGATTATTAAGACTTGGGTTGAGCGTAAGCTCGGTCGCACGAGCGACCGCAAGGGCGACCGCCCGTCCGCAGGTGCCCCGCAGCGTAGCGGAGGGGATAGCACCAAGGACGAGGCCCCGGACGGGGCCGCCCAAAAAGTTCACTTCCCCCGGTACAGCGCCTCTTCCTCCGTGCGCCGCCGCACGAGGCCTTTGAGCACACGCCCGCCTGCCTTGTTCCAGCGTTTGAACTCCCCCGCTGCGCCCGTATAATCGCGGGCAATGTGCCGTTTAGTCAGCGTCGCGCGGGCAATCGCACCGGTGTTGTAGTGAAAGCTGACCATTGCATCGAACTGGCTCTGCGTGGTCGGCGTCTCCCCAATCGCTTGCGCTACATCGCGGGCATAGCGTTTCAAGTCGCGCTCCAGCCGCGCATCGCATTCCGCGCGCGTCCAAACGAGGCCCGCTTTGATCCGCGCGCCGAGCTCTGCGCCGGAGCGATCATCCGCGCCGGTCGCGCCCCAGCCAATCGTCCACGGATCGCCGCCCGTGCCCGGATCAGGATAGGCCTCGATCAAGCCGTCACGCCGCTGCCGTGCGCAGCCTTCAAACCGCTTGATCAGCGCGATCCCTGCAGAGCTGATCGCGCGCGCGCCGACAGTGCCTTGAATGCTCCTGTTCACCCCAGTTACTACGCCAGTTGCCACTCCATCCAGCGCGGTATCAATCGCATTCACCTCGCGCTGGCGCAGGCCGCGCTTGAGGATGGTGCGGACGGTATCGAAGACAGGCTTGCGGATGGAGCTGGACATGGCGGGACACCTCTTGGCTGGAAACGAGGTGCGTGCATTAGGCACAAACAGGGCGAGTAGGAAAACGCTTTCAGACGTATGAAGCCATTAGCGGCGCGGCGGCAGCTGGCCCTTCAAAAGGTCATCGCAGCGATACAGGTCAACGCGGCATGCTTTATCATGCAGCGCCTTGGAAGCTGCCCAATCTGCCGCACCGCCTCGCCCTTCGCTGAGCAAGCGCGCCAATTCATAGCAGCTGTAGGAATCGCCCAGATCGCATGCTTTGCGATAGAAACTGCGCGCCTTGGCAAAGAGTGTGGTGGCCGCCTCGCCCGCTTCGTCGCCGATTTCAAAGGCCGCCGAATTCGCGATGGAGCCCGCATAGCCGCATGACTTTGCGTTATCGAGTTCGCATCCGGCCTCAGCCAGCGCTGTGGCTTGCAGGATGTCTTCATCGCCCCCGCGTGCATCGTAATTCATGCCAGCCGCGCGCTCGCAGGCCGCGCCATGGCCAAGTTCGCAGGCACGGGTGAACCCAGCGCGCACCGCTTTCTCATCGCGGGGCCCGCCAGTCCCTTCCTCCGCCATGTCAGCGATGCGAAGGCAACCCATCCAGTCTCCATCGGCGCACACGGCATCGGCCCGAGCGCGGGCGCGGATTTGCGCTTTGTCATCGTAGAGGTTGCGGTGCAATGCCATCAGCATCCGGCAAGCGCCCGGTGTGTTCGCATCACACTCCTCGGCAAGAATCGCCTCGGCCTTTTCGCTATCATAAGCATCGCGGGCTTCGACAGCCTCCGCAAGGCGTGGGGCGAGGGTGTTTTGCGCATTTGTGTCCTGTCCAGCGCTTGGCGATGTAAGCGCGACCAGCGCGGTGAACGCGATCATCAAATGCGTGTTCAAGGTCTATTCCTTCCAATCCATGTATCCGCGCCTGTTAACCCGAAGGCAAAGCCAAGGGTAGCGACAAACCTTGTTGGCTGTTCGAGTGCCTCTCAAGGCCCGTACGCCTTGTCCATTTTCAACAATTGCCTCCCCGGCACCATGCTATGTTTCTGGAGGATTGGGAGGGAGCTTATGGCGTTTCGGTTCCATGTGAGAGCAACGGGTGGCTATCACGCCCAGCGACGATGTCAGGACGAGGGGGATGTCTTTGATGCAGGCACAAATCCCGGGAGGATTGGCACCGCGGTGACATCAGGCTTGCGGCAAGTGGCCCGCGATGAAGCGAGCGGCCGTGTCAGTCCGGACAACCTCACCAATGCGCTCACCCAACAGGGAATGATGGTCTCCGGCGTCAATCTGCGCGACCGTTTTCAATTCGCGCTTGGTCAAGCGCAGGAAATCCATGTGTTGATTGCAGCCAGTTCTCCTTCAGCGCTGCCCTTCTTTCCGAACAACAGCGCGCCGCGTCACCGGATGAGCCGGCTGTTTTACCTTCGTCAGGGCAATGTGGTCCAAAAGTTCTTGCACTACGCGCATCGAGCTTTGGAGCCCGCTGGTCTCAACCGCTTTGGCGTGCTCAATGAAATGGGGCGCGCATTCGGCGAGTGGGGCGGGGCAAAGGCCAGCGCGCAAGCGCGGATCGACTTTACGATCACCGGGCTTTGAACTTTCGCTTTGTTGCACCCGAGGCACACGAAAAAGCCCTCCCTGCTTGAACAGAGAGGGCTTTCGCATTGCGATGGCAGTCACCCGAAGTGAACAAAGCCTGATAGCTGCGTGGCTGCTGGGCCTTACGAGCTGTAATACATGTCGAACTCGACCGGGGCGGGCGTTGTTTCCAGACGCATCTGCTCTTCCCACTTGAGCTCGGCATAAGCGTCGATTTGGTCCTTGGAGAACACATCGCCCTTCAGCAGGAATTCGTGATCGGATTCGAGCGCTTCCAATGCCTCACGCAAGCTGCCGCACACGGTCGGCACATCGGCCAGCTCTGCGGGGGGCAGGTCGTAGAGGTTCTTGTCCATCGCCTCGCCCGGGTGAATCTTATTCTCGATCCCGTCGAGGCCCGCCATCAGCAGCGCTGAGAAAGCGAGATAGGGGTTGGCGAGCGCATCGGGGAAGCGGAACTCGACACGCTTGGCTTTCTCACCCGCGCCATACGGAATGCGGCAAGAGGCCGACCGGTTGCGCGCTGAGTAAGCGAGCAGAACCGGCGCTTCAAAGCCGGGCACCAGACGCTTGTACGAATTGGTCGTCGCGTTGGTGAAGGCGTTGACGGCCTTGGCGTGCTTGATCACGCCGCCAATGTAATAGAGGCAGGTCTCTGAAAGGCCTGCATATTCATTGCCCGCAAAGGTAGGCTGGCCGTCTTTCCAGATCGACATGTGGCTGTGCATGCCAGAGCCGTTATCATCCTTGATCGGCTTGGGCATGAAGGTCGCTGTCTTGCCGTAAGCGTGGGCGACCTGCTGGACGACATACTTGTAAATCTGCACCTGATCCGCCGCGCGGGTGAGCGAACTGAAGGTGATGCCGAGTTCGTGCTGAGCCGCGGCCACCTCGTGGTGGTGCTTATCCATGTTGAGGCCCATTTCCATCATCGTCGCGACCATTTCTCCGCGGATGTCCATCGCGCTGTCAACTGGAGCGACGGGGAAATAGCCGCCCTTGGCGCGTGGGCGGTGGGCCATATTGCCCATTTCATATTCCTTGCCAGTGTTGGTCGGCAATTCGATATCGTCGATCATATAACCGCTGCCGGCATAGCCGTCTTCAAAGCGGACATCGTCGAACATGAAGAATTCGGGCTCCGGGCCGACATAGACGGTGTCGCCAATGCCGGTGGAGGCGAGATAGGCCTCTGCGCGGGTCGCGGTGGAGCGCGGGTCGCGGGCGTAGAGCTGGCCGTCGGACGGCTCGACAATGTTGCAGAACAGGCTGAGCATCGGGGTTGCGCTGAACGGGTCAATATAGGCCGCGTCCATGTCCGGCTTCAGGATCATGTCGGACTCGTTGATCGCCTTCCAGCCCTCAATCGAGGAGCCGTCAAACATCAGGCCGTCTTCCAGCGCATCTTCGTCCATGGCGCTGGCGGCCATGGTGAGGTGCTGCCATTTGCCCTTGGGGTCGGTGAAGCGCAGGTCGACCCATTCGATCTCATCGTCCTTGATCTGTTTCAGGACGTCATTCACGCTTGCCATACTGGTATTGCCTCCACTTGCGAGTGATTAGAAATTGAGCACGCCGATCCCGGCGGGCGCGGTGTAACTGGGGGTATGCAAAGGGGTTGGTTTCGGGCGGTTAGATCGCATCCTCATCGGTTTCGCCCGTGCGAATGCGCAGCGCGCTCTCGATTGCGGTGACGAAGATCTTGCCATCGCCGATCCGGCCGGTCTGCGCCGCCTGGCTGATCGCTTCGACCACGCGCGCGGCCTGATCGTCTGCCACCACTACTTCGAGCTTAACTTTGGGCAGGAAATCAACGACATATTCTGCGCCGCGATAGAGCTCTGTGTGGCCTTTCTGGCGGCCAAAGCCTTTGGCTTCAAGTACGGTGATACCGGACACGCCGATTTCGTGGAGCGCCTCCTTCACTTCGTCGAGCTTGAAGGGTTTGATGATCGCTTCGATCTTTTTCACGTCGGCCTGCCGTTGCCCCCATTGCTGTGCCGCACTTTTATCTGAAGTGGTGCGTGCATGCGCTGCTTTATGTCATATCGGAGTAGCGCATTGTTGGTTTTGCGCAAGGATCATCCGGGTTGCCTAAGGAATTAGCAGCGTTGTGCAGTGCAGCGCAAGCATGGTTGTGAGCCGCGAGGATGATGCCTGTTTTTTAGGCAGCCCATCCTCTTTCGTCATCCCGGACCCTTGGGCGAGCTCAGGAGAGCCTTGATCCGGGATCCAGCTTTCTTCCGGCGTTACGCTCCGAATTAGAAGCCAAGCCCCGGATCAAGTCCGGGGCGACGAAAAGAGTGCTTTCAGGTTCAACCCTCACTTACAGCCGCAGCCCCGCAGTCTCCGACAGGCCGCACATGATATTGAGGTTCTGGATAGCCGCGCCGCTTGCACCTTTGCCGAGATTGTCGAGACGGGCGATGAGGCGGGCTTGGTAATCCCCTTCGAAGACGAACAATTCCATCCCGTCCCACGGATCGGCACTTTGGCGCAGCAGCAGCTCTGTAGGTTCTACGCCGTCTGAATTGACGGTAACCACCTGACTGTTCTTATACTGTTCTTTCAAGGTGCGCAGCAGCACCGGCAGGGCAGGCTCTTCAAACCTTTCGTCGAGCATGACGTCGAGCGATATCGGAACATCGACAATCATCCCGCGATGAACAGGCACCACGGCGGGGGAGAAGACGGGAGCCGAACCAAGCTGGGCGTATTTCTGCATTTCGGGCAGGTGCTTGTGGTCAAGGCCAAGCCCATAGGCCCGAAAAGCAATCGTCTGGTCGTCTCCAAATCGTTCAATCAGCGCGTTTCCGCCGCCCGAATAGCCGCTCACGGCATTGACCGAATAGGGCCAGTCGGGCTCAATCACCTCCGCTTTCACCAGCGGTGCCACCAGCGCGAGAAAGCCGGTCGGATAGCACCCCGGATTGCTCACGAACTGCGCGTTCGCGACCGCCTCGTGCCCGATGATCTCCGGAAAGCCATAGGTCCAGCCATCCGCCACCCGGTGCGCGGAGGATGCATCAATGATCCGCGTACTGCTCCCCTCCGCCAGCGCCACTGCCTCGCGCGCAGCGTCATCCGGCAGGCACAGGATTGCCACGTCCGCCTCGTGCAAAGCATCTTTGCGTGCGGCCTCATCCTTGCGCTGCGCGTCATCCAGCACCAGCAATTCAAACTCGCCGCGCCCCGCCAGCCGCTCGCGGATTTCGAGCCCGGTTGTGCCCGCCGCGCCATCTATGAAGACCCGGATCGCCATCAGCTTTGCGGCGACGTGCCGAGATCGAGGCAATCCGTGTGGACATAGCCGCTCGGCCCTTCCGGCCCCAGACAGCACCACACCCATTCTGCACCAATATCGAGCACTTCGAGCGTTGCGCCACGGTCCAGCGTCAACGTCACCTCGCTGTCATCGCGGGCCAGCGCGTGCATGGCGGCGATCTCGGCACGCACCACGGCGCTGCCGGGGATGACGTAATGCGCGGCCAAATGCGTTCCCGCAAGCGCGATGTGAGCCAGGTCACCGCGCAGCGGCAGCGTTCCGGGCGCAGGTTTCACCACAGGGCCTTTGAGACCCAGAATTCCGCTTGGTATATTGTAAGAGGAGGCATTGCTGCCTGCGCTGCTCATTCGAACCTATTCCTTATCGCCCCTTCGCCCCGGGCTTCATGCAGGCGCGCTTAGCCACAAGCGCGGCGCTGGGCAAGTTGGCGGACCGCAGATGTCCCTGCCGATATGCCCAAATGCCCGCCAAGCGGCGCCCTAGCGAGAATAGCGCGCCTTGAGCATATGCCATGCAGCGCGCAGGCCTATAGCGGTGCCGCCTTTGGCGCGACCGGGCTTGGGAAAGGGGCGCCAGGCAAAGGTGTCAAAGTGCACCCAGTCGATCCCTTCGGCGACAAAGCGATCAAGGAAAAGGCCCGCAACGCTGGCCCCGGCATAGGGATTGGAGTGAGCGTTGACGAGGTCGGCAATGTCCGAGGCGAGGTATTCGCGATAGCTCTCCGCCAGCGGCAACCGCCACGGCTCGTCCTCATTGGCTTGGCCTGCCTCGATCAGCGCCTGCGCGGTTGCATCCTCGCGCGTCATCATCGCAGCATAATCCGGGCCAAGTGCCACGCGCGCCGCGCCTGTCAGCGTCGCAAAGTCGATGATGAGGTCAGGCTCCTCTTCACTCGCGCGGGTGAGGGCATCGCCCAGGATCAGGCGACCTTCCGCATCGGTGTTGTGGATCTCTACGGTGAGCCCCTTGCGGCTCGCCAGCACATCGCCGGGCCTAAAGGCGGAACCCGCAATTGCGTTTTCGACCGCCGGGACAAGCAAGTGCAAGCGCACCGGCAGGTTGGCTTCCATGATAAGGCCCGCCAGCGCGATGGCATGCGCCGCGCCGCCCATATCCTTCTTCATCAGCCGCATGCCGGATGAAGGCTTTATATCGAGCCCACCTGAATCGAAGCATACGCCCTTGCCGACAATGGCGAGCACCGGGTCGCTTTCTTTGCCCCACTGCAAGTGCATGATGCGCGGCGCATGATGGCGGGCAGCGGCGCGGCCTACGGCGTGCACCATGGGATAGCCCTGTTCAAGCGCATCGCCGCGTGTCACTTCGAGGCTCGCGCCGTGCTCCTTGGCGAGCGTTTCAATCTCGCGTTCAAGCGCTGCGGGCCCCATATCTTCCGCCGGCGTGTTGACGAGATCGCGCACCGTCATTTCCGCGCGCGCTTCAGCCATCGCTGCTCCGATCCGGCCCGGCTGGTCTGTCAGCAGCACGCGCGGCCCTGTCGCGTTTTCGTCATCCTTGTATCGGGTGAAGCGATATTGCGCGGTCAGCCACCCAAACATCGCAGGGCCAGCGCCGCTCGCCGCAGCCTCGCCCGCCAGACGATAGGTGCCTGCGGGCAGCTCTTCAGCGAGTTTCGCAAGGCACCAGCTCGAAAGCTCCGCCACATTGGCGACCCCGCCCAGGGCGAACCAGCCATCGCCATCGGGCACTATGCCGACCTGATAGCCGCTGCCGTCGAACTTCTGCCCAGCCAGCGCCGCGCGTTGGCCTGCGCTGAGCGTTTTGGCGAAGTCTTCAAAGCCGTCTTTGGTGGTGAGCTGGATCGGCGTTGCGTCCTGGCCGCGATCCGCCTGAATGAGGTCTGCAATATCAGTCATGGCGCGTCCATAATCGCCCAGCTACGCTTGTCACCACACAATTGCTTTTAAGGGGGACATTATGAAGACGGCAATCGCTTGGGGATTGGCAGGCGTGCTTGCGATGGGGGCGGCGGCGTGTTCCTCGCCCGAAGAGGCGAGAGAAAAGGTGGGCGTGTACGATTCGGGCCTTGATGGTGATGGCAGCGTTGCTGTGCCGCAACCGCCCGCTCCCCCAGCCCCGCCACCAGCCGAAGCAGTCGACTTCACTGACAACGCCAAGCAAGGCGAGGCTGCGCGCGATTTTGCCTATGGCTGGCCCAAGCAAGCCTCCGCTATTCCTCCGCTGGCCGCGATGCTGAGCGAGCGGCGCGATGATGCGCTCTCGCAGCAAAAGAAGGAATGGGACGAAGCGCTCGCCGAGTTCGGGCCGGAAGGCTGCATCTCCTGCACCAATCGCGAGTATTCGCTGGAGTGGAAGCTGGTGACCGACACGCCGCGCTTCCTGTCGCTTTCGGGGGAAGGGTACCTCTACACGGGCGGCGCACACGGCATGCCGCTGCTCGATACGCTGGTCTGGGATCGCGAGGCACGCGCAGGCGAGGGTGATACGGTCGCGGTGATGGATATGTTCACCTCCGCCGATGCCATCACAGCGGCGGTGCAAGGCCCGTTCTGCGCCGCGCTCGACAAGGAACGTAAAGAACGCCGGGGTGAATATTACGAGCCGGGCGGTATGTTCACCGAGTGCCCCGGCCTTGATGAACTGGTCATCCTGCTCGGCTCTTCAAACAAAAAGGCGATCAACCGCATCGGCCTGATCGCGCCGCCTTATGTAGCCGGGCCGTATGTCGAAGGATCTTATGAGGTGACGGTGCCAGTGACTTCTGCGGTGCTCGACGCGGTTAAGCCGCGCTACAAGGACGCGTTTGCCGTGCAGTAGTGACGTGGCGGTGCGAAAGACTCGCAAGCGCTCGCCTGTATCGCTATATCGTCGGGCATGACCGAATATCAGCTCATCGAAAGCGACCAGACCGTCTACCGCGACGGCACGATCAAGCTCCACACAGAAGAAGGCTTTGAAGGGATGCGCGCCGCCGGTCGGCTGGCTGCGACCATCCTTGATGAGGTCGCCGATCTGGTGAAGCCGGGCGTGACGACGGAGAGCATTGATACAGCGATCCGCGACATGATGCTGGATGGCGGCGCGGTGCCTGCGACGCTGGGCTATCGCGGCTATACGCATTCGTCGTGCATCTCGATCAACCATGTGATTTGCCACGGTATTCCCGGGCCAAAGCTGCTTAAGGATGGCGATATCCTCAATGTCGATGTCACCCCGCTGCTGGACGGCTGGCATGGTGATACGAGTCGCATGTTCTATGCGGGCGAGCCAAGCATCAAGGCGCGGCGGCTGGTCGATGTGACCTATGAGTGCCTGATGAAAGGTATCGAAGCGGCGCGCCCCGGCGCGCGGTTGGGCGATATTGGCGCTGCGATTGAGGCCCATGCGCGCCAGTTCCGCTATGGTGTGGTGCGCGAATTTTGCGGGCATGGCCTAGGCCGCCTGTTCCACGACGCCCCCGAAGTCGTCCACGCTGCGAAGGCAGGGACCGGGCCGGAACTAAAGCCGGGCATGTTCTTCACCATCGAACCGATGATCAATCTCGGCAAGCCATGGGCCAAGGTGCTGGGCGACGGCTGGACCGCCGTGACCCGCGACAAGAGCCTGAGCGCGCAATTTGAGCACTCCATGGCGATCACCGAAGACGGCGTGGAGATTTTCACCAAAAGCCCGACGGGGCGTGATAAGCCGCCTTATTGATCGTTCTTACGTGCTTGCGGGCAGGCAATCGTTATTGCGGCACCAAAAGCCAACTCACCCCGTCGTTATCCCGGACTTGATCCGGGGTAACGGGATGGGCCAGATGGTGATCGGGATGACCAAAACTCCCTCAGCACCCCCGCGATGACCCGGCCTAACGCAGCTTGAAAGACAGCCCTTCACCAGCCGCCCTCAATCATCGCAGCAACCTCTGGTTAACGCCTTAACTATACCTTTTCCTCATTGGAAATTGGCATTCCTGTTGAATATCAGACGGATCGGAATGCTCTCATGTCAAAAATCTCGCTTACGCTTTTGTGCATCGTTGTCGGCGGCATCGTTATTGGCATGTGGTACGAGGTTCCCGCTGTCTCCGGAAAGGCCGGAGCGCTAATCGTCGATGGGCTCGTCTATTCCTACGTGGTTGCAAAGCGCGATGCTGCCGCCTTGGCAGGGGCTGCCATCAAGTATAACAACAAAAAGCGCATCGCGGCGCAGGCTGCGATCCTGTCCTTCCATGTTGACGAACCCTTTGTGATGCCGGACTTTGGCAAGGAAACGCCGGGTAACGAAGAAGCGCTGCTAAGCGCAGCGTGATGCGGCGAGGGCTGCGCGTCACCGCCCCTAACTCGTCAGCAGCGCCGTCCACCAAGCGCTCAATCCTGCGCGCCCATGGTGGCTGGGTGCGCGCGCAAATCGTCCTACAAAAACCACACAGCCAGCAGCCCCGCCATGGTGACCACGACTGCAATGGAAAAGGCCAGCATGGCGACAACCGCTCCGCTTATCCGACCAAGCGCCGCCCACTCGTAACCCAGCGCAATTGCGATGGTCAGCGGCGGTTGGATGGCGATGGCGACTTGCGGGGGCATGCCAAGTACATCGGTGATCCGCGCGTAGACCGGGGTCATAAAGGCCAGCGTCCCGATCAGCATGGCTTGGCGATGGGCGTGCATGTTTTTGCGGCGGGCAAATTGGATTGCGGTGAAGTATAACGGGATGAAGGTCGCGAACGCCGCAATGTTGACCACGGTGACCTCGGGTCGGCCCAGCTCTTGCCCGATATTGATCGCAATGATGGCCCCGGACACTGTCATCGCGGCCACGACACCCAAGGATGCGGTGCCAAAGCGCCGGTGGAGGCCTATGCGCCCCGCGCTCGCGAGGTAGGCCTGACTGCCCAGCATGCTCATCCAACCCAGCATCGCGCATGCGTGAAACACCACCAAGGGCGTGTAGCGCGCCGCGCGTTCGGGATGAACGATCACTTTAAGCGCGAAAGCCACCACAGTGAAAGCGACCAGCGCAAAGGCGATGTGCCCCATCAAGCGGTTGGCCAACTTTGCGCTAATCGGCGCCGGGCGCGAGGCGTCGAAAGCGACGCGATATAAGTCGGTTATGATCCGCATAATGGGCTCTAACGCACAGCGCGGATGGCGGCTCCCGCCGCGAAGGGCGCAATCGCAACAAGGCCCAGACTAATCGCTGCAACAAAGCCGAGGCTGGTGGAATCCTGACGCGCCAGCGCGCCCGCTCCGAAAATCAGGATCGGCAACGCGAGCGGGATCAGCAGCAGGCCCGACAAAGCTGCCCCGGCGCGCAAGGAGGCGGTGAGTGCGGCGATCATCAGGCCAATCGCGGCCAGCCCCGGCGTGCCAGCGGCAAGGCCCAGAAGCACCAGATGCAGCGTTGGCCCATTGAGCCCCAAGAGCGCGGCGGCGGGGAAGGCAGCAAAGATCAGCGGCGGCCCAAAGCTGAACCAATGCGCGAGCAGCCGCACCGCCATCACCGCTTCCTCTGCCAGCCCGCGAAGCCGCAACTGGTCGAAATGGCCCAGCGCAATGTCACGCGCCACCAGTCTGTCGAGCGGCAGGATCGCCGCAAGCAGCGCGGCGATCCAGATCACGCCGCCTCCGGTGCGCGCGAGCAGTGGCGCGTCCGGCCCCACCGCAAAGGGATAGAGCATCGCGACGGCGACGAAAAATACAACCGGCAGCGCAGCTCCTCCGCCGGCAAAGGGGAAGAACAGTGCAAGGTCTCGCTTGAGCAGCCGCGCGATCATGCCGCGGCCTCAGGTTCTCCAGAGGCGAGTGGCGCTGGCGCATAGTCTTCAATCGCCAGCGTGCGCAGCCCCGGCACGTCAATCGGCTGGTGCGAGGCAATCAGCGCCGTGCCACCGGCCGCGCAATGTTCCGCCACCAATTCGCTGACCAGCGCCTGAGAGGCGGTGTCGAGGCCGGACAGCGGCTCATCCAGCAGCCACACCGCCGCACCCTGCCCCATCAGCCGCGCGAGCCCGGCGCGCTTGGTCTGCCCGGTGGAGAGATAGCGCACCGGCACTTCGGTCAGAGCTGTAAGCCGCAATCGCTCCAGCACGCCCGCGCGATCAGCCGCCGCGTCTAGCGCGAACCAGAAATCGAGCGCGCGGCCCAAGGGAGCCTCAGGGTCAAGCGCGATGCGGTCATCGAGCAAGCCCACCGTGCCCTCGCAGCCGCCGATCCCTGCATAGCCTTCCGCCAGCCCCGCCAGAGTGCGGATCAGCGTTGTCTTACCTGCGCCATTGCTCCCGGTGAGATGGCACACCTCTCCCGCGCGCAATTCCAGCGATAGCCCGCGAAACAGCAAGCGGTCGCCGCGGCGGCAGGCGAGCCCCTTCGCCAAAATCAATGGTGCCTCAGAACCTTGCATCGGGTTATGCGTTAGGCAAAGGCGCGGGCGTTCACAACTGACCGCCCACTCACAAAGCCCATTCCCAGGAGATACCTCTCATGAGCAGCATCCCCGAACTTTCCCCCGAAGACCGCGACCGCCTGCTGAAGGACCACCCCGAATGGGAGTTGACCCGCGAGGGCGAGGCGATCCAGCGCACGTTTCAATTCGGCGATTTTTCCGAAGCCTGGGGTTTTATGAGCCGCGTCGCGCTCATCGCGGATTCGCAGGACCACCACCCCGAATGGTTCAACGTCTATGCCAAGGTGGAAATCACGCTGACCACGCATGATGCAGGCGGCCTGTCCCACCGCGACGCGAGCATGGCGCGCGCGATTGATGGGTTAGTGTGAAGCCGGTTCCCCGCGAGGGCGGAGAACCTTTTAGACCGAAGCGCAAGGTTGCCTGAGGTCCCCGCCTTAGCGGGGACCCAGTATCTAGCGCCCCAGCGGCCCCAGACTGCTACGCACCTGTTTGCGCACGCGGCCGGGCATCCAGCGCTTGGCAAAGGCCATCTGGCGCGAGGTTTTGCCGACGAAATAGTCCAGCTTTGTGCCGTGCACCGCTTCCCATGCGGCTTTGGCGACTTCGCTGACCGGCGTGATCTCAAGCCCGGCATCCAGCACGCGCTGGCGCACGGTTTCGTTCGATTTGCGATTGCCGGTGCCTTGCAGCAACGGGGTCTCGATGAAGCTGGGGCAGATCGAGGCAACGGTGATGCCGTCCCCGACCCATTCCGCATCCAGGCTTTCCGTCACCGCACGCACGCCAAACTTGGTCGCGCAATAGACGCTCATACCCGGTGAGCCGACGATCCCGGCGGCGCTCGCGATGTTGATCAGCGCTGATCCGGGGGCCGTCTTTTGCAAATGCGGATAGGCCGCCTGCGCGCCGTAGAGCACGCCTTTTAGATTGATGTCGAGGCAGCGGTCGATCTCTTCGGTTTCCAGCTCGTGCAGCGAGCCGCCCGTGCCGATCCCCGCATTGTTGACCACCACATCGATCCGCCCGCCCGCTGCGGTAGAAAAGGCACCAAGCGCCACGTCCCACCCTTCGCGGTCACGCACGTCGTGTGTGTGCATATATTTGAAGCCGCCCTGAATCAGGCCGAGCGTGTCTTCCATGCCTTCAACATTGATGTCAGAGATGCCCACAAACCAGCCGCGATCCCCGAAATAGAGCGCGATTTCGCGGCCGATGCCCGAGCCGCCGCCGGTGATGAAAATGGAGCGCTTTGGCGCTGTGCTCATGTGACCCTCTCCCACAGATTGCTGTTTGCAACCTGTTTAGGAGAGGGGGCACACGATGTCATGCGCGGAATTTTGCAAAACCCGCTCTCCCGCTTTCGCGGGGGGCTCACCTCTTGCTCAACGGGGGCTTACCCGCCCAGCGCCTTTTCCAGCCCGGCGACGTTTTCCTCGCCTTCAAGAATTTCCGCCGTGCTGTTGGCCACAGTGTCGCCGATCGGCTCGCTGCGTCCGCCTAGACAGGTGGACAGGAAATTCTCGGTCAGCGCGGTGTAGGCGATGTTGTTGACCGGCTTGGCAAAGCCGTGCCCTTCATCGGGATACAGCACATATGTCACCGGAATGCCCGCTGTCTTCATCGCGCCAACGATCTGGTCGCTTTCCGCCTGTTTGACGCGCGGGTCATTTGCGCCTTGCAGGATAAGGAGCGGCTTTGTGATCTTGTCCGCCTTGTAGAGCGGGCTTGCCGCCTTCAGCAGCGCCAGACCTTCCTCGGTGTTGGGATCGCCCATGCGCTCATGGAAGATCTTCACCAGCGGTGCCCAGTAAGGCGGGATGGTCGACAGCAGAGTTTCAAGGTTGGACGGGCCAACAATGTCGACCCCGCAAGCGAATTTCTCAGGTGTGAAGGTAAGGCCAGCCAGCGTTGCATAGCCGCCGTAAGAGCCGCCCATGATCGCCACCTGGTCTTCGCTTGTGATGCCCTCTGCAATCGCCCAATCGGTCGCGTCGATCAGGTCGTCATGCATTTTAAGGCCCCATTCCAGGTTGCCCGCATTGAGGAAGTTCTTCCCGAACCCGGTCGATCCGCGGAAGTTCACCTGCAACACCGCATAGCCGCGATTGGCGAGGAATTGCGCGGTCCCATCAAAGCCATAGCCATCGCGCGCCCATGGTCCGCCATGGACCAGCAGCACCATCGGCACCGCTTCATCGGGGCGGCCATCGCCATCGCTGTCGCTCATCGGCGGCAGAGTGAGGTAGGACGGCAGCGTCAGCCCATCGCGGCTGGCGATTTCCACCGGGTGCATTGGCACCAGCGGCGCGCCTTCCAACTCCGGACGCGAGACGTAGAAAGGCGTCAGCGTTTCAGCTTCGCGGTCGTAGATGTAGGTGGAGGAGGGCGAAGTGACCGGATCGTTCCAAACGATCCAGGTCTTATCGTCGTCGGTCCGGCTGGAAATGCCATATTCGCCATCCAGCTTTTCATCGAGCCATTCTAGCGAGGCTTTGATGCCCGGATCGGTCGCGGTCCATTCGGTCTTGAGATAGTCGACCGAATAGGCGAGCACTTCGCCGGTCTGGTTATCGCGGATCGTGCCGCCAATATCGGCCTTCTCGTCCTCAGCCAACAGCGTCTTGTCGCCGGTCTGGGTATCCTGCGCATACAGCGCAGCGGTGTCCCGGCCCCGGCTGTCGAGCCAATAAAGCACTGAGCCATCGGTGGTGTAGCCCGCAGGCGATGTTGTCAGCGAATCTTCCATCGCCGTCGTCTCAAACGGCTCTTCGGCGGCCGTATTATCCGTGATCCGGAAATAGTCGGTCCCACCTTCGGCGTTCTGGCGGAAAGCCATGCGCAGCTTCAGCGTGTCATCCGCCATGAAGCTGGCAAAGCCGTTGTTCTCATACACCAGTTCCATCTCGCCGGAGTTGATGTCCAGCATGTACACGTCATGGAATTGCGGGTCGCGGTTGTTCAGGCCGATCAGCAGCTTATCTTTGATCGTCTCTGACGCGCCGATGATCTCCACCCGCGTCTTTTCAAACGGGGTCAGGTTGACCTCTTCCCCTGTCTCCACGTCGATCTTGTAGAGCAGGAAATTCTCATCCCCGCCTTTGTCCTGAATATACCCGACGCTCTTGCCGTCGGGCGCCCAGAAATGGCTGCGGATGGGGCGATCGGTCGAGGCCGTCATCGCCTTCGCTTTCGACTGATCATCGCGCGGGGCAATCCAGATGTTAAGCACGCCGTCCTTGGGCGCGAGCCAGCTGAGCCATTTGCCATCGGGCGAGAGCCGCCCTTGCGCTTTGGTCGGATTCCCGAACAGGGCATCGCGCGGGATCAGGTCAACAGTTTCTTCTGCGGTCATTTCAGTCTTCTCGGTATGGGCGTCTGCAGACAGCGCGCCGGGCACGGCGAGCAAGCTCACAGCGGCGGTGGCGGCGAGCAAGCGCGCGGTCAATGATGATTTGAGCATGGTGGGGTCCTCTCTTCCAAAGCGGTGTATTGCATGGATAATACGGCTCGATCAGGTGTGCGCAAGAGATTTTGTCTCATTATGCGCCGCAACGTGCTGCGGTGACCTTGCACAGATTGACGCGTTACTCACGTGTAAATTCAAACCGGCACGCTGGCGCGCCCTGTGCCAAGGTCGCTGGCCGAGCAAAGCCGACCCCGCGCGGCAGGGCGTTGATCCAAACGCGGTCCCATTCACAAAAGAGGCTGATCAGATCGTCGGCCCCATGGCGCGCGAGGAAGGTGCGGTAGCCGCAAACATGCACGAGGCTGACAAACGCATCATCGCTCTCCTCCAGTCCAAATTCGAAGGTCGGGCCATAGGCTTTTACGCTTTTTTCGACGGTGTGGCGCTTCATCGCCAAGAATACATCCTTCGAAAGCAGCGCAGTCAGCCACATGGCCAGCGCATTGGATCGCTGGCCCAGCTTGGTAACGGCTGTGAGTGCCTCAGCCTTTGCTGCCGGCCGATCAAGCCCATGCGCCTGCCATTGTGAGACAGAGCACATAAGGCCAGCCGCAAAGACGACGTGCCCCGCAGTCACCGGGTCGGGATGGAGCTTGGCCTCTTCGGCCAGCACCCGGCGAACCGCTTCGTTGAAGTCTGAACGCTGAGCGCGGGGAAGGTGTTTGCGAAAGTGGCTGAGCGTCATGCGATCAACCATCGACAGTGAAAGCGCAGAATTCTGCATGGTGTGTGTCCAAGGACGTGAGGTTTCAGCTTTGGCCGCAGTCCTTTAGGCGCAAAGCGAACCGCGCCGACCTATCGCCAACGCAGCCTCCTCCTCCATCCTCATCCGGTTTTCCGTTCCGGTTTCGGCGTTGATGAAAGTGTCATGTGACGCGCCTCGACGCAAGTCGCAACGCAGCGCCAAGTTCGCGTCACCCTGCGACGCAATGCGTGCATGCAGTCGCAAGAAAAGCGAGCATACTGCGTAATGGCCAAGGCGAGCGCAACGCGCGCTTGCTTTGCCAACCTAATTCGACGCTCCGCCTTGTTTTCGAGGAAGCCAGCCCTCTGCCGGGCGCGAAAACCACCTTGCCCAAACATATGCCCACGGGATCAAGACAAACAGGATGAGCACCCCAACGCATTCGAAAAACAGCCGTTCGATACTGCTCGTCCAACGATCATCGAGGGCGGCAGGCAGCGCGATCAGCAGCATCCAGATGCACTTCCATAACAGCTCAAAGATCAGCACAGGTAGCAGATCGAGCGGGTAACGCAGTCCGAACAAAGACATGATGACAAGCGTCGCCATCATCGCCTTGGCCACACCGGTCATTGTCGCCAATTCCGCAGCTTCGAACAGCAATTGCTGCCAGACAAAGCTGCTGAGACCCAAAACAATCAGAAGATAAACGATGCGCAGAGCCACAATGCGCCAATACGCCACATCTGGCAGGTCTGTTCCGGGGGACGGCATTCAAGGCTCCTGCGAATCCTGAGATATGCCGTTTTATATCAGCAATACACCTAAATTCAAAGCGCCGGGTTCGCGTAATAATGCCACGTGAAAATCGCCATCGCGCCTCTGTGCGGGGACCATTGTTCGCCCAGTGCGCGGGTTTCCTTTTCCTTGGGACGCTCTTCCAGATTCAGCAGGCGCTTGACACCTTCTTGCACAGCGAGGTCTCCGGCGGGCCAGATGTCGGCGCGGCCCTCTGCGAAAAGAAGGTAGATTTCCGCTGACCAGCGCCCGATCCCTTTGATCTGCGTCAGCTGCGCGACCGCCTCTTCATCATCGGCTGGTAGCTTGGCAAAATCCAACGCGCCCGCCTCCACCAATTCGCATAAGGACCGGGCATAGCCCTGTTTCTGGCGCGAAAGGCCGCAGGCGCGCAGCGTGTCGAAGTCGCGTTCCAGCAGGCAAGCGGGCGTAAACTGCGCGCCCAATTCCGCCTCCAGCTTGTTCCACATCGAAGTTGCCGCTGCGACCGAGACTTGCTGACCGACAATCGTGCGCAACAGCGTTTTGTAGCCGCGATCCCTGAGGCGCGGCTCGGGATAGCCGACCCGCTCCAGCTGCGCGGATACGCGCTCATCGCGCGCGCTCAGCGCATCCAGCGCGCTTTCGATCTGGCTGGCTGTCAGTCCCATGTCCGCATTTCCCACACAAAATTGCTCGCGCCCCGCGAAATTCCCGGCACATATTGCCAGCGCGGGTGGAACGCCTTAGCAGCCGCAAAGTTTGTCAGATAGAACGCGCCTTGCGCTCAACCAAGTCAACAGGAGCCGTCATCAATGCCTAAGCTGATCGTCACCAACCGCGATGGTGAAACCTCAGATATCGAGGTCGAGGACGGCCTGACCGTCATGGAAGCGATCCGCGACAACGGATTTGATGAATTGCTGGCGCTGTGCGGCGGCTGCTGCTCTTGCGCGACGTGCCATATCTATGTTGACGATGCAGCGGGCGGAGAGGTTCCCGCCGTTAGCGAGGATGAGGATGACCTGCTGGAATCCTCCGATCATCGCAAGGAAACCTCGCGCCTGTCATGCCAGGTGCCGTTCACGGCTGCTCTGGATGGCATGAAAGTCACTATCGCGCCGGAAGATTAATCTTGTTTGCGCGATGGCCAGCAGCTTCCTAAGTCGCGCAGCATGAATATCACCAAACCCGTTGGCGACACGCTCGCTTTGATCGGCAACACGCCGCTTGTCCGGCTCGCTGGCCCTTCCGAGGCCGCGGGCTGCGACATTTATGGCAAATGCGAATACGCCAATCCCGGCTCCAGCGTGAAGGACCGCGCGGCGCTTTACATAATCCGCGATGCCGAAGCGCGTGGTGAACTCAAGCCCGGCGGCACAGTGATCGAAGGGACAGCGGGCAACACTGGGATCGGCATCGCGCTGGTCGCCAACGCGCTCGGCTACAAGACGATCATCGTGATGCCGGACAACCAATCGTCTGAGAAGATGGCGACCTTGCGCGCGCTGGGCTCTGAGCTGGTGCTGGTTCCGCCGACCAAATATGCCGATCCCGCGCACTTCCAGCACGTCTCACGCCGCATGGCAGAGGAAACCGATGGCGCGGTGTGGGCGGGCCAGTTTGACAATGTCGCCAACCGCCGCGCGCATATCGAAGGCACTGCGCCCGAGCTGTGGGAGCAAACCGAAGGCCGCATCACTGGCTTCACCTGCGCGGCGGGAACCGGTGGCACGATTGCCGGTGTCGGCATGGCGCTGAAGGAAAAGAACCCCGATATCCGCATCGCGCTGACCGACCCGCACGGCGCAGCGCTCTACAATTACTATGCCAATGGCGAACTGAAGGGCGAAGGGTCTTCGGTTGCCGAAGGCATCGGGCAGGGCCGCATCACCGCCAATCTCGAAGGCGCGCCGATTGATACGCAATACCGCATTTCGGATGAGGAAGGCATGGAATGGGTGCGCCGCCTGCTAACCGAAGAGGGGCTGTGCCTTGGGCTTTCCTCTGGCATCAATGTTGCCGGTGCGATTGCGCTGGGGCGTGAACTGGTCGCGGAAGGGCAGGAGAGCCCGCTGGTCGCAACCATCCTGTGCGACACCGGCTTTCGCTATCTCTCAACGCTTTACAACGCTGAGTGGCTCGCTGCGAAAGGTCTGCCGGTCTTCGATTGGCTGGAAACCCTGAGCGAGGACTGATAGGCTGGCGCCATGGCAGCGCGTGATCTTTTAGGCAGACTGGGTGAAAAGGCATTACCAGGCACGCTGGCGGGCGAGGCAGACGGCGCGCTGGAAGCCGCTCCGCTGGGCGGAACGCGGGCTGAGGCCATGCAGCGATTGCAGATCGGGTTGAGCGGGCTTGTCGCGATGATCCTGCTGGTGGCAGTGGCAGGCGCGGTTGGTAATCAGGCGGAACGTGCAGAAGAAGCCGCAGTGCCTGATGCGGCGCCTTCAACCGAGCCAAATGCTGCGCCGCCGCAGCGCGACCCGCTGGCTGATGCGGGCGTGGTCCCGGATATCCCGATCGAGCCTGAGCCCACAGAGGCCCCGGACATGGATGACAGCGCGATCAGCGAAACCGCGCCCGATGGTACAGTGACCGTGCCGGACACTGCGCCCACTGAACTGGACAACGCGCCAGAGCGCGCATTCCCTGAGGATATTCCTGATGGCACTTGATTGTCGTATGTCTGTCGCGGTGGCGGCGCTGTTGTCGCTCACCGCGTGCGACGCGCTCAGCGGACATGACCATGACCACGATCATGACCATGCAGACGAAGCATTCATCGCGGCGGATGAGCCGCTTGGCGTGATGACCAGCCTGCCGCTGCTGTGGCCGCTGGATGCCTCGGTTGATGACATTGCGAGCGGCAACGCGCCTATGCCCTGGGTCGGCGCGCAGATGGAGCAGCGTTTCAATCTGGTCGCGCTTGATAGCCTTTCGCCCGCCGCTGAAGGTGAGGGTGCGAGTGAGCCTCTAGCCGATCTGTCCAAGCTTGCGATCATCCAGCCGCGCAGCCTGAGCGCGCAGGACAATGTCGCGCTGGATAAGTGGGTGCGCGGTGGCGGAGACTTGTTGCTCGTGCTCGATCCGGCGCTGTCCGGCCATTATGAGGTGCCAATCGGCGATCCGCGTCATCCCCCCGCGACCGCGCTGATCCCGCCGGTCGTCGCGCGCTGGGGGCTGGCGGTGCAGTTTGATGACACCCAAAGCGAGAAGGGCGGCGAGCTAAGCCTGCCGACGGGCGATGTGCCGCTTTACCTAGCCGGCCAGATCGTCGCGAGCCCTGAGGGTGACGCCAAGAGCAAGGGCGATTGCACGATTGATCCCAGCGGCGTGCTGGCGGTCTGCTCCGTGGGCAAGGGCCGCGTGACGCTGCTCGCAGATGCCGATGTGTTCGAGCACAGCGACGATCACGAAGGCGGGGACGAGGGCGGCCATGATCACGACCACGACCATGATCATGACCACAGCGCGGAAGGCGGCAAGGGTGCGCTGTTCGCCCTGCTCGACCACGCGTTTGCCGCTGACAAAGACTAGGGCACTGCGCGCTCCCTTATTGGTCTGGTCATCAGCATCGGGGACCATGCGGGAACGACCTTCAAAATTGCGCCCTGCCTTGCGGATTGAGCGGTTCGCATCGGCGATTCCGTGCAAAATCAGCCTGCTATTCCGATACATTAGGGGAACATCCGAGGTAAGGCCGCGAGGTCCGCCTGACAGTGCTTTAAAAATGTGTCATTAAAACAATTGCTTGCGTGACTTCCCCATCTTTCCCGTAAAAAGGGGTTCCATCCCCTTCTCAACCCACGTAATACCGTGAACCGTTAACCATGCTCGTTTTCCCGTGTCTTGCGCCCGCGCGAGGCGCGCTGCTCGCGCTCACCTGCGCTTGCGGCGGTGGGAGAGGTGTGGGTTCGGGGAGGGCTGCCCACAGGGGGGTGGCCAGATCAGGTTTTGAGGGGATGTGCGCGAAGTGTCGGGCTTTGCAGGATATACAGGCCAAGCCTTTTCGCCCGCGGGCGATAAGGGCCGCTTTGTCCTGCCGCCTGAATTCCGCAGCGCGGTGAAGGTCTCCAGCGGCGGCGCAAAGACGCTGTGCCTCACCCGCCACCACGATTGGAATTGCTTGGTCGGATTCGGCCTCTCGCGCCATGACGAGCTTGAAGCGCAGCTGAAATATGAAGAGGACAGCGCCATCCGCGCGGGCAAGCCGTTTGACCGTGACCGACGCCGCCTCTCGCTGTTTGGCTATCGCAAAGTGCCCTTCGATGACAGCGGCCGCTTCATCATGCCCGAGGCCCTTCGCAAGCGCGCCAACATCCAGTCCGGCCTCTTTTACCACGGCATGGGACCGTTCTTCGTGATCTTCAGCCCGGAACAGCTCGCAGCCGAGGGTGAGAACTTTGAAGACCTGCTGATGGATTGCGAAGATGCGATGGCCGAAGCGGAAAGCCGCTCGCGCAGGCGCAAGTCATGATGGCGCTCCACTCCGCTCCGCCACACATCCCGGTGCTGATCGAAGAGGTTGTCGAAGCGCTCGCGCTCGCGCCTGACATGACAATCGTGGACGGCACGTTTGGTGCGGGCGGCTACACCGCGGCGCTGCTGGAAAGCGGCGCGCACGTCCATGCGTTTGACCGAGATCCCAACGCGATCCGCGACGGCGCAGCGATGGTCGCAGAGGCGCAGGGCCGCCTGGTCCTGCACGAGCGGCGCTTCTCCGAAATGGCCGAAGTGCTGGCGGATATCGGGGTTCCGCAAGTCGATGCCGTGGTGCTTGATCTGGGTGTCTCATCCATGCAGCTCGATCAGTCAGAGCGCGGCTTTTCCTTCCAGCAGGACGGGCCCTTGTCGATGCGGATGGAGGATGATGGCGCGAGCGCCGCCGATTTCCTCAACACCGCCGAAGAAACCGCGATTGCTGACGTGCTTTACCATTATGGCGAAGAGCGCCAATCGCGCCGGATTGCGCGCGCGATCGTAGCTGCGCGCCCGCTGGAGACCACAGGCGATCTGGCGCGTATTGTCCGCCGCGCGCTGGGCTATAAGCCGCATGACAAGAAGGATCCGGCGACCCGCACCTTCCAGGCGGTCCGCATCAAGGTCAATGATGAGCTGGGCGAACTGCACGCCGGTCTCGCCGCCGCTGAGGCTTTGCTGGCCGAAGGGGGCGTGCTGGCTGTGGTCAGCTTCCATTCGCTCGAAGATCGCATCGTGAAGCGCTTCTTGCGAGAGGCGTCGGGCGCGGGCCGTGCGGTCTCGCGCCATTTGCCGGGCGAAGTGCCGGGGCCAGCGCCGACCTTTGCGCAGGTCTCCAAGGCGATCCGCCCGTCCGAGGCAGAGATTGAGCGCAACCCGCGCGCGCGCTCTTCAATCCTGCGCCACGCCCGCCGCACCGCCGCCCCCGCCCGCCCGCTTTCCGAAAGGAGCCTGCCATGAGCCGCCAGCCCTCTTACGCGCCTGCCAGCATGCCGATCCCGGCTGTGTCGCCCACAGGTCTGAAGCGCAGGCGCATCGGGTGGAGCGCGCTTTTGCTGATGTGTTTCGGAGCCTTCGTGGTGCTCAGCTTCACCGTCGCCACCGCGCGCAACGAAGTGGTGCGCACAGAACGCGAAATCCTTGCCTTGAAGAAAAAGCAGCGCGATCTGGAAATCGAGTTCCAATCGCGCGCCAACCAGCATCGGCTCGCGAACTGGAACCGGGTCGAGTACGGCTATGATGCGCCGCGTGCTGATCAGTTTTTCGATGGCCGCCGCCAGCTGGCGCAATTGGGCGCTCCGCGTGCGAGTGATGCGCCAAGCCCGATCCGGGTGGCGCGGCTTGATGACGATGGCTCTGGCAGCGTTTCGGGTGAGCCGCGCGCCATGGTCTCGCCGGTATCAGGCGCGCCCATCACTCTGGCTGCGGTCAACACGGATGACAGCGCAACCAGCGCCTTTGCCGAAGCGTTTGGTGATGCGCTGATTGAAGCCTCCCCGATCCGTCAGGCGCGCGCTGAGACGGGCGACCGCTTGGCATCGGGCGGTGTTGTTTCTGAGAGCGGTCAGTGAGCACAAACGTCAAACAGCGCCGCAAACATGCGCGCCGAACCAGCGCCAGCGCTGGCGCGCAATTGGGCCTGTTTGACCCGGTTCCCGCAAACAGCGGCGGCTCAGCGCAAAAGCCGAGTGCACCGCAAGCGCGCGCGCCAGAGGCCAAGTCCAGCAGCGTCTTCAGTTTCGGGCGTGCATCGTCAGAGCCGGGCCGCCTAGAAAGTCGAGCCACTGTGCAGGCGCTGCCAGTACAGCCGATGCCGAGCCGCGATGAAATGATCCGGATCCGCAGGCTGCTGCTGAACACCGCGCAATTCCGCGCCTTGTTGCTGATCCTCGCCTTTGCCGCCTTGGCGATGATGGGTGCGGTGAAGCTGGCCGCGATTGGCTTTGACAAACGCGCTTCTGCAAGCGCGGCTGCGTCCACCACACTGGTGCCCCTGCGCGGCGAAATCACGGATCGCACCGGGCAACCGCTCGCGCGGGTGTATCGCACCTATTCGATGTGGTTCAACGCGAACGCGATGAAGGATGCAGGCCCGCCGCTGGTCAATTCAGCGCAAGAGGTCGCGCGCCAGCTCAAGGCGATCTTCCCCGAGATGGACGAAGCACGCACGATCAAGCGCCTTTCTCCTGATCCCGAGACGGGCGAGTATCGCAGCACCTATCTGCTGCGCGATATCTTGCCAGAAGACGCCAACCGCGTGCTCTCTCTGGGTGAAATCGCGATTGAAACCCCGCGCGAGCCCAAGCGGCACTATCCGCAAGGCAAGCTCGCCGCGCATGTTCTGGGCCGCACGGTGGAGAACGAAAACGGCGTCGAGGTTGGCGCGTTCGGTATGGAAAAAGCGCTGGAGCGTGAATTGTCCGATCCTGAGCTGCGCGCAAACCCGCAGGCGCTCTCCATTGATCTGCGGGTGCAGGGCGCGCTGGAGGATGAGATGCGGCGCGGCATGCTGGCCTCGCGCGCGGACGGGGCGGCAGGCGTTGTGCTGGATGTCGATACGGGCGAGGTTATGGCGATGGCGTCGCTCCCCGATTTTGACCCCAACCGCATTTCCCAGAAAGACGCCGCCAATGTCGGCAATCGTGTGACCTATGTGCGCGGTGAGCTGGGCTCTGTGTTCAAGCCGCTGACGGTTGCGGCGGGTCTTGATGCAGGCGTGGTGCGCGATCTCAGCGCCAGCTGGAACGCCAGGCCAGTCGAGGCGGGCGGACGCATGTTCAAGGATTATGAGCACAAGGGCGACCGCCTCAACATTCCGCAGGCGCTGGCCTATTCGTCCAACACCGTCACCATGCGCGTCGCCAACGAGCTGGGTGGGGAGCGCCTGCGCGAAGTTATGATCGAGCTGGGCATGAACAAGGCGCCTAATATTGAGCTTGACGCGCGCGGTGCGCCGTTCTGGCCGCAGGATAAGAAATGGTCGATGCTCACCACGATGACGGTCGGCTATGGCCACGGCATTTCAGTGACGCCGCTGCACTTAGCCAACGCCTATGCCGCGATGGTCAATGGCGGGATTTACCGCGATGCCACGCTCAAGCGGATTGACCCCGGCACAAAGGTGGCAGGCAAGCGTGTGTTCAAGGCCTCAACGTCGCAGCGTATGCGTCAATTGCTGCGGATGGTGGCGATCTTTGGCACCGGGCGGCTGGCAGACAAATACGCCGAAGGATACCGGGTGGGTGGCAAAACCGGCTCTGCGGAAAAACTGATCAAGGGCCGCTATGTCTCGAACAAGCTGATCAGCACCTTTGCCGCGGCGTTTCCGATGGATCGGCCGCGCTATGTGGTCGTGGTCGCGTTGGATGAGCCAAAGATCACTGATGCGGTCAGCGGGCGCACAGCCTATCACAACGCCGCGCCAATTGTGGGCAAGACGATTGCGCGCGCTGGCCCGATGTTGGGCGTGAGGCCAGACAACTCGCGCGATGTTGACATAAGCGATCTGCGTAATTTGATTGAGGGGCGCAAATGAAGCTGAGCGCGCTTCTGGAGCGCATCGGGCATGTGGCTGAGCGCGGCACGGATGTGAGTGTTACCGGCTTTGCGATCGACCACCGCAAAGTCGCGCCCGGCACGGTGTTCGGCGCGTTTCGCGGCGCAAAGTTCAACGCGGAAGACTTCATCCCCGCCGCCATCGAAGCAGGCGCTGTAGCCGTGGTGGCGCGCCCTGAGACGAAGGTGGAAGGCGCGGTGCATGTAACCAGCGCTGAGCCACGCCAGACTTTCGCGCAGCTTGCCAGCGGGTTCTTCACGCCGGTCCCTGAAACTATCGTCGCGGTCACGGGCACCAATGGTAAAACCTCCTGCGCGGAGATGACTCGTCAGATCTGGCGCATGTGCGGCGAGCGCGCGGCGAGCATTGGCACTTTGGGTGTGACCACGCCCGATGGCAGTATCTCGACCGGGCTGACGACGCCCGATATCGTCACTTTCCTGAGCAATATGAGCGGTCTGGCGCGCGAGGGGGTAACGCATGTGTCTTTCGAGGCATCCAGCCACGGCCTCTCGCAACATCGCAATGAAGGCGCTGGCGTCGCTGCGGCGGCCTTCACAAATTTCAGCCGCGATCACCTTGATTATCACGGCACTATGGAAGCCTATTTCGCAGCCAAGATGCGCCTGTTTGAAGAGGTTCTGGCGCCCGGCGCGCCTGCGATCATCCATGTCGATGAGGACGCCAGCGAGTGGACCGCCAAAGCGCTGGCGCTGGCAGCTGAGCGCGGTCTAGATGTGCGCAGCGTCGGGCCGGGCGGTGAGTATCTGCGGCTGACAGACCGCGACGCCAGCCAGTTGGGCCAAACACTGACTGTTGAGCATGAGGGCGAGGTGCGCATCATCAGGCTGCCGCTGATCGGAGCCTATCAGGTCGCCAATGCGCTGGTGGCCGCAGCATTGGCGCTGTCGACCGGAGCGGCCAAATCGCAAGTGTTTGACGCCATGGCGCGGCTGCAACCCGTGCGCGGTCGGCTGGAGCGCGCGTGCCTGACGCCTGCCGGAGCGCCCGTTTACATCGATTACGCGCACACGCCCGATGCGCTCGAAGCGGCGATTGCTGCTCTGCGCCCGCATGTCGACACCGCCAAGGCGGGCAAGCTGATCGTGGTGTTCGGCGCAGGCGGAGATCGCGACATGGGCAAGCGCGCGCCCATGGGAGCCGCCGCCGCCGAGGCCGCCGAAGTGGTCATCGTCACAGACGACAATCCACGTGGCGAGGAGCCGGGCGCCATTCGCGCGCAGATATTGCTTGGCGCAAGCGACGCAAACGGCGCGGCCACCATCCGCGAAGTGCCGGGGCGGCGCGAAGCCATTGCGGCTGCTATCACGGCGGCGGGCGAACACGACATTATCCTCATCGCCGGCAAGGGCCATGAGCAAGGACAGATTATCGGGGCGGGAGACAAAATGCAGGTTTTGCCATTTGACGATGTTGAGGTTGCGCGCGAATGCGCCGCCGCGCTTGCCAAGGCTGGCGCTCAATGAGCGCCGCAATTGCTTCGGCTCACCCGGTCCTGCGCGCCTGGCCGCAAAGCCAGCGCGACACGCTGCCGCTTGCGCTGTGGGACGCGCGCGCGATTGCTGCGGCGACTGGCGGCATTGCCAGTACTGGTTTCGAGGCGTCCGGTGTCGAAATGGACAGCCGGGATGTGAAGCCGGGCGATGTCTTCGTGGCGCTGAAAGGCGACGCGATGGACGGCCATCGCTTCATTCCCATGGCGTTTGAGAAAGGCGCGGTTGCCGCCATCACGGATCGCCCGGTTGATTACCCGCATGTGCAAGTGGCTGACACGATGCAGGCGCTCCACGCGCTCGCTCACGCGGCACGCGACCGCAGCGAAGCCAAACGGATTGCGGTGACCGGCTCGGTTGGGAAAACCGGCGTCAAGGAAGCGATCTTCACGAGCCTTGACCGCGCCAGCCGCGGCGCAGCGCATCGCTCTGTGCGATCATACAACAACCATGTCGGCGTTCCGCTCAGCCTGGCTCGCATGCCAGCGCGCGCCCGTTATGGAGTGTTTGAAATGGGCATGAATCACGCAGGCGAAATCGCGCCGCTTGCCGATCATGTGCGCCCGCATGTCGCGATCATCACCACGATCGCGCCCGCTCATATCGAGAACCTCGGCAGTATAGAGGCGATTGCGGATGAGAAAGCGCAGATCTTCACTGGGCTTTTGCCGGGCGGCACGGCGATAATCCCCGCTGACTTGCCCGAAACCGAGCGGCTGATCGGCCATGCGCGCGATTGCGGCGTGGAGATTGTGACGTTTGGTCGCTCCAAGTCTGCCGATGTGCGCCTGCTCGATGCCATCGCTGGCCCGCACGGTGGCTCTCTGATCACTGCTGACCTTGGCGAGACGCGGCTATGCTACACCATTGCGGAGCCGGGTGAGCACTGGGTCGCCAATTCGCTCGCCGTGATGGCTGCGGTGCGCGCGTGCGGCGGCGATCTGGCAAGCGCTGGTCTGGCGCTGGCGGAGATGGGCGGTCTGAAAGGGCGTGGCGCGCGCCATGAGATCGCGGTACCGGGTCGGCCCAAGAGCGCAAAGGCGCTGCTGATCGACGAAAGCTACAATGCCAATCCAGCCTCAATGCGCGCAACCCTGCGCTCGCTTGGCCAGACACCGGCCCATCGCCGGATTGCGGTGCTTGGTGCGATGAAGGAACTGGGCGACTTTTCTGATCGCTTTCATGCGCAGCTTACTGAGCCGCTGGCTGAGGCGCAGATCGACCATGTCATCCTTGTTGGCGCTGAAATGCGCGCGCTGGCTGATCGCCTTGCGGCACAATCGGGGAAAGCGCCTAAGGATGTGCTTGGCAAGCAGGCCAGCTTCGATCATTGCTCAGGTCCAGACGAGGCGATTGCCGCGCTATCAGCTTTCGGGCTGATGCAGGGTGATGTGGTGCTGGTAAAGGGCTCCAATTCGGTCGGTCTCGGAAAGCTGGTTAATCACTTCACGCGCGCGCCAACAAAGTAGGCCTGCGCCAAGGGATCGTGTGAATGCTCTACCTCCTCGCCGAATGGATGGAATTTGAAGGGTTCTTCAATCTGGTGCGCTACCAGACCTTCCGCGCGGGAGCGACGCTGATAACGGCGCTGATCCTGGGTCTGATCATTGGGCCGAAATTCATCAATCTGCTGCGGGTGCGGCAAGGCAAAGGCCAGCCAATCCGCGCCGATGGCCCGCAATCACACCTCGCCAAAGTCGGTACGCCGACAATGGGCGGGCTGATGATCTTGATCGCGTTGACCGGATCGCTGCTGATCTGGATGGACCCGCGCAACCCGTTTGTGTGGGCCTGTCTGGCGGTCACAATCGGCTTTGGCTTGATCGGGTTTCTCGATGATTATGACAAGGTAACGAAGAATTCGCACCACGGCGTCTCTGGCAAGGTCCGCCTTGCGATGGAATTCGCGGTGGCAGGCGTGGCGAGCTACATCATCGTCAGCCAGATCAACACCAATCTTTATATCCCGTTCTTCTCCGATGTCTCAATCCCGCTTGGCCCGGCATATTACGTGTTCGCGGCGTTTGTGATGGTGGGCGCGGGCAATGCGGTGAACCTGACTGATGGGCTCGACGGGCTGGCCATCATGCCGGTGGTGATCGCGGCGGGGACCTTTGCGATCATCGCTTATCTGGTAGGCCGCCCGGACTTTTCCGAATATCTCGGCATCCCGCACGTGCCGGGTGCGGGCGAACTGGCGATATTCTGCGCGGCCATCATGGGCGGCGGGCTCGCCTTCTTGTGGTTTAACGCGCCGCCTGCCGCTGTGTTCATGGGCGACACTGGCTCGCTCGCGTTGGGCGGAGCCTTGGGCGCGATTGCGGTTGCCGCGCATCATGAAGTGGTGCTGGCAATTGTCGGCGGGTTGTTCGTCTTTGAAGCGCTCAGCGTCATCATTCAGGTTTTCTGGTTCAAACGCACGGGCAAGCGAGTGTTCCGCATGGCCCCGATCCACCACCATTTTGAGCAATTAGGCTGGAAAGAGACGACGGTTGTGATCCGTTTTTGGATCATCGCCATCGTGCTCGCGCTGGCCGGATTGGCGACCCTCAAGCTGCGATGATCACATCAACCGCCTTTGCCTCGAAACGCTATGCCGTCCTCGGTCTGGCGCGTTCGGGCGCGGCGGCGGTGGAGGCTTTGCTGGCAAGCGGGGCGCAGGTCACAGTGTGGGATCGCCAGCCCGAACCGCGTGCCGCCTATGAGGGGCGGTGCACGATTGCGGACCCGCTTGAGCTGGATCTGACCGGCTATGACGGCGTGGTCGTGTCACCCGGCGTTCCGCTCAACACGCACCCTATCGGCCCGCATGCTGCACAATACCGAGTACCGGTGATCGGCGATATCGAACTGTTTGCCCAAGCGCGCGCTGAGCTGCCGCCGCACAAGGTTGTTGGTGTGACCGGAACCAATGGCAAATCCACCACGGTTGCGCTGCTGGATCACATCCTGAAAGATGCCGGTGTGCCCTGCGTGCTGGGCGGTAATATCGGGGAGCCGATCATGGCGCAGGCACCTCTGCCCGAAGGCGGGGTCTATGTGCTGGAGCTGTCGAGCTTTCAGATTGACCTCACCCGCAGCCTTGATTGCGACGTGGTTGCGCTGACCAATATCACGCCCGATCATCTGGATCGCTACACCGGCTTTGCCGAATATGCCGCGTCGAAAGAGCGACTGTTTGAAATGCAGGGCGAGGGGCGGGTGGCGATTATCTCCGGCGAAGACGGGGCGAGCCGCGGCATTGCAGAGCGCCTTGCCCAGCGGCACCTTTTGCTGATTGACATCGACATGGCCGATATCAAGGCGCAAGGGGTGGGGACCGACCTTTCCCCCTCGCTCGCCGGGCCGCATAACGCTCAAAACGCAGCCGTGGCACTTGCCATTGCAGCGAATTGCGGCGTGTCTCAGGATCAGGTCGCGAGCAGCCTCGCAAGCTATACAGGCCTGCCGCATCGCATGGAGATAGTGTGCGAAGAGGACGGCGTGCTCTTCATCAACGACTCCAAAGCCACTAACACCGCCTCAACCGCCCCCGCGCTCGCCGCCTATCCACCCACTGAGGGCCGTCCCCGGCTTCATTGGATTGTCGGCGGTCTGGCCAAGGAAGAGGGGCTGGGCGATTGCGCGGACCATCTTGGCAATGTGGCAGCGGCCTACACTGTGGGAGAGGCCGCCGCGAGCTTTGCCGAGCATCTGGCCGGCAAAGTGCCGCGCATCGAACGCTGCGAGCTGATTTCCGAAGCCGTGCGCCGCGCACGCGAATTCGCGCAGCCGGGTGACATCGTGCTGCTTTCCCCCGCCTGCGCAAGCTATGACCAGTTCCGCGATTACGAAAAGCGCGGCGAGCACTTCCGCCAGCTTGTCGGTGTCATCGCGGAGGGTGAGCCTGATTGTGACTCGACCAAGCCAGGTGAGGGCAACGCAGTATGAGCAGCGCGCCCGGCACCAGTCTTGGCGAGCCTGCTCGCGGCAAGTCATTCCTCGTCCCCATTCGCGCAGACAAGGGGTTGCGTCATGCTGCGCGCGTCTGGTGGAGCGAAGTGGATCGCACGCTGATCCTGCTCATCGTGTTGATGATGGCGGTCGGTGCAGCGGCAGTCTTTGCTGCCTCTCCCGCTGCGGTTCCGCAAGCCTTTGAAGACCCCGCCACCAGCCCGCAATACTTCTTCAAGCGCCAGATCGCCTGGCAGTTTGCGGGCCTCATGCTGATGCTCACCATCTCGTTTCTGAGCCGCGACAATGCGCGGCGCGCAGGCATCCTGATGGCGCTGATCATGTTCGGCCTGCTGCTGCTCGTACCGCTGATCGGCGAGACCAAGAAAGGCGCGACCCGTTGGCTCTATGTCGGGATGAGCTTGCAGCCCAGCGAGTTCCTCAAGCCCGGCTTTGCTATCGCGATTGCATGGATCCTCAGCTGGCGGCAGCGTGATCCCAATTTGCCAGTGCTGTATTACGTAACAGGCATCACGCTCGCGATTTCGTGCCTGTTGATGCTCCAGCCCAATCTGGGTGAGACGCTGCTGTTTGTCGGCACGTGGTTTGTGCTGATCTTCCTTGCCGGACTGGCATTATGGCGGATTGCGGCCTTTTTCGCGGTCGGCATGGGCGGGCTGGCGCTGGTTTATATGTTCTACAAGAACGGGCGCGACCGGATCGATTCCTTCCTTGGTGGCGGCACAGCCTTCGATCAGGTCGATCTGGCGAACCGCACGCTGTCGGATGGCGGTTGGCTTGGCAAAGGGCTTACGCTGGGCACCCGCAAGAACAACCTGCCTGAACCGCACACCGATTACATCTTCTCCGTTATCGGCGAGGAGTTTGGCCTCATCACCTGCCTGCTGGTGGTGTGCCTCTATTTGGCGATCATCGCCCGTGTGCTCGTACGCATGGCGTCCGAGGAAAAGCTCTTTCCGCTGCTCGCGGGCGCTGGTCTGATCGCGCAGTTCGGTGGGCAGGCTTTCGTCAACATGCTGGTCAACCTCAAACTCGCCCCAGCCACCGGCTCCACTCTGCCGCTGGTCAGTTATGGGGGATCATCCATGCTCGCTGTGTGTTTCACCTTGGGACTGCTCCTCGCGATCACGCGGCGCAATCCTTATCTTGAGCGTAACACGCCCGGTCTCAGAGCCGTTGTCGAACGCACGGCGGCGGACCGGATACGCTCGCAGTCAACGCGTTTTCAGGGGGCTTCGAGTGAGCATAAGGAGCACGCTGGATGAACAGCGATAACCCTAAGGGCGCCAGCCGCCACTTCGTTCTCGCCGCAGGGGGCACGGGCGGTCACATGATCCCGGCCTTTGCGCTGGCGACAGAACTGGAACAGCGCGGGCACCACGTCGCACTGATCACTGATGAGCGCGGGGCCAACATCCCGGGAAAACCCGACGCGTTGACCGTCCACGTCCTGCCCGCCGGGCGCTTTGGCAAGAACCCGCTGCACTGGCCCAAAGGCATCAGCGCCGTTCTGGAAGGCCGCGCGATGGCGCTGCGCCTGTTTGAAAGCTTTGAGCCAAGCGCAATTGTGGGCTTTGGCGGCTATCCCGCACTGCCCGCTCTGCTGGCTGCGCGCTCAGCGAAAATCCCGAGTGTCGTGCACGAACAGAATGCGGTGCTGGGCCGGGTGAACCGCCTGCTGGCTGGCGGGGTTGATGCAGTCGCGACGTCTTATGGCGAAGTGGCCCGGCTCAAGCCCAAATTTGCCGACAAGACGCATCTGGTTGGCAATCCGGTGCGCGATGAGGTTCTGGCGCTGCGCGATCAGGATTTCCCCACGCTTACTGATGAAAGCCTGTTGCGCGTGCTGGTGACCGGCGGCTCGCAAGGGGCACGAATTTTGTCCGAAGTCGTGCCCGATGGCATGGCGATGCTGCCGCCGCCGCTGCGCCAGCGTCTTCAGATCACTCAGCAATGCCGCCCGGAGGATCTGGACAATGTGCGCGAGCGCTATGCCGAGCATGACATTCCTGCCGAGCTCGGCACCTATTTTGAGGACATGCATGAGCGGCTGGCAGACACGCATCTGTTCATCGGACGCGCCGGGGCATCGACCATTGCGGAACTGACCGCCGTTGGCCGCCCGGCTATCCTTATCCCACTGCCGATTGCGACCGATGACCATCAGGCCGTGAACACCCGCGAGATAGTGAAGGCAGGCGGCGCGCGGATGGTCCGGCAGGAAAACTTTGCGCCCAAAGAGCTTGCCAAGCAAATGCAGGCAATGGCGCAAAAGCCCGAGACGCTGGCCAATGCCGCGCACGGCGCGTGGAATTGCGGGCGACCTGACGCGGCGAAAGATCTGGCGGACCTGGTCGAGAGCTTTGGCGGGGTTGATATGATGGACGTGATCCGTGTCGCCGAGCCTGGCGCGCGCGCCGCGGCGGCGGTGGCGGAGCCCAAGCCGGCGACAAAAGAGGCGCAGCCGGTCGAAGCAGCGCTCGCCAACAATCAGGCTGACACTCCGGAAAGCAAGGCAGATGAAACGCCATCCGTGCCGAAGGACAAGCCGGAAATGGCGCGCAAGCTCTTCACCAGGCCAGGCGCGCTTCCCGAGGGGAGTAAACTCAGACCGTGAAGGGCGTCGCAACCGATATTGGCGTGATCCACTTTGTTGGGATCGGCGGGATTGGCATGTCCGGCATCGCTGAGGTCATGCACAATCTCGGCTATATCGTGCAGGGTTCGGACATCGCTGAGGGGCCCAGCGTTGAGCGCCTGCGCAAACGCGGCATCTCGGTCCATATCGGCCACGCCAAAGAGAATGTCGAAGGCGCTGCCGTGGTGGTGACCTCCACCGCTGTGCGCCGCACCAATCCGGAAGTCGCAGCCGCGCTTGAAAACCGCACCCCGGTTGTGCGCCGGGCGGAAATGCTGGCGGAGCTGATGCGCCTCAAATCAACCGTCGCGGTTGCCGGCACGCATGGCAAGACCACCACAACCAGCATGATCGCCGCGCTGCTCGATGCAGGCGATGTCGATCCCACGGTCATCAATGGCGGGATCATTGAGCAGTACGGCTCCAACGCGCGGCTGGGTGACAGCGACTGGATGGTTGTTGAAGCTGATGAGAGCGATGGCAGCTTCCTGCGGCTGGATGGCACCATCGCGGTCGTCACCAATATCGACCCTGAGCACTTAGACCATTACGGCGATTTTGCCGGAGTGAAGCGGGCCTTCCTCGAATTCATCCAGAACGTGCCCTTTTATGGCGCGGCGATCCTGTGCGTCGATCATTCTGAAGTGCAGGCGGTGATCGGCGAAGTTATGGATCGCAAGGTTGTCACGTACGGCTTCTCGCTTCAGGCGGACATTTGCGGGGTCAATGTGCGCCCCGTTGAAGGCGGCAACATGTTCGATGTGATCGTGCGCCAGCGCGGGGCGGAGGATCGCCGGATTGAAGGCGTGCACCTGCCGATGCCCGGTCGCCACAATGTCCAGAACGCGCTCGCAGCGATTGCTGTTGCGATTGAGATGGGCTGCTCCGACGCGGTGATCCAGCAGGGCTTTGGCCGCTTTGGCGGAGTGCGGCGGCGCTTCACCAAAATGGGCAGCGTCGCCTGCGATGGCGGCATGGCGACAGTCATCGATGATTACGCCCACCACCCGGTGGAAATCCGCGCTGTGCTCAGCGCCGCGCGAGAGGCGGCTGCCGCCAGCGGCGCGAATGGCCGCGTGATCGCGGTCGCGCAGCCGCACCGCTACACCCGCCTGCGCGATCTGATGGAGGACTTCCAGACCTGCTTTAACGAGGCGGACATGGTCTATGTCACCCCGGTCTATGAGGCAGGCGAAAGCCCGATTGAAGGCGTGGACAGCGCCGCACTGGTTTCTGGGCTGAAGTCGCGCGGGCATCGCTCTGCTGCAACAATTGAGAGCCAAAGCGCGCTCGCCAGCGCGCTGGCGGGAAAAATCGCGCCCGGAGATATCATCGTATGCCTCGGCGCCGGGGATATCACACGCTGGGCCGCTGGCCTCGCCGACGCGATTGTCCAAGAACAGGCGGCATGAGCAAGGTGGCGCAAATCGGAGACGTCTGGAACTTTGACAACGGCATGGCACCGACCTGCGAGGTGGATGGTGCGGTCAAGGCGCCCGTGCCGCTTGAAGGCATCCGTGGGAGCGTGACGGGCAAGGCTCCGCTTGCCAAGCATGTCTGGTTCAAGACCGGCGGGGCGGCGGACTGGCTGTTTGAGCCCGCGGACCTCGATGATCTGAAACTGTTTTTGGACCTCATGGGTGACAGCCTGCCGGTGATGGCGCTGGGGCTGGGTTCAAACCTGATCATCCGCGATGGTGGCGTGCCCGGCGTTGTGGTGCGGCTTGGCAAGCCGTTTGCCAGGGCCGCTGTGTCAGGCGAGTGTGAGCTGACCTGCGGCGGCGGGGCGAGCGGTATTCTGGTCTCCAGCACTGCGCGCGATGTTGGCATTGCCGGGCTCGAATTCCTGCGCGGTATTCCGGGCACAGTGGGCGGTTTTGTGCGTATGAATGGCGGCGCATATGGGCGCGAGGTTGCCGATATTCTGATCGATTGCGACGTCATTCTGGCCGATGGCACCTGCGTCACTCTGCCCGCCCGCGATCTGGAATACACCTATCGCCATTCCGCTTTGCCTGAGGGCGCGATTGTGGTCTCAGCGCGTTTTAAAGGCACGCCGGGTGATCCCGCAGCCATCGGCGAAGAGATGGACCGCATCGCCGCGGAACGCGAAGCCTCGCAGCCGCTGCGCACCAAGACGAGCGGATCGACCTTCAAGAACCCTGAGGGCACCAGCGCGTGGAAGCTGGTCGATCAAGCAGGCTTTCGCGGCTTCGAGCACAAGGGCGCTCAGGTGAGCGAGAAGCACACCAACTTTCTCATCAATACCGGCACCGCCACCAGCCACGCCATCGAAGAGCTGGGCGAAATGGTCCGCGACAAGGTGTTCGCTGAGACCGGCGTGCGGCTGGAATGGGAAATCCAGCGGGTGGGACGGCCATGAGCGCGGACGATTTTGGCGAGGAATTCGACGAATACGAGCGCAAGGTCCTCGATACGATTGACAAATCCGGGTGTTACATTCCGGTGGTGTTCGACCCCGACGGCGAGGAGCCAACTTTTGCTTACTCCGTGGGTTTCCCGCACACTGTTCAACAGGGCGAGGTAATAGTGTTCGGCCTCACGACAGAGCTTCTCGGTTCGATGATCAACAACACATTGCGTCAATGCCGTGAGGATGGGCTAGAACTCGCAGAAGGAACCAAGATTTCCGGCTTGCTGGAAGGGTTTGATGTCATCGCTCGCGGCGTGCATCCCAGCCGCATAGAGCGTGAATTTCTTAATTCGGCCATATGGCATCATATGGGCCGCTATGGCGAGCCCTTGTCGGAAGTTTACCAACTCGTTTGGCCAAGCTCGGTGACTGGCCTTTTTCCTTGGGAGGAAGGCGTGGCCCAAGATGTCATCGACGCCCAACCCCCGCTTTATGAGGCCGCAGCATGACGGCCTCCACGCCCATCCACGTCGCCGTCCTCATGGGCGGTTGGGCGAATGAGCGGGAGGTCAGCCTGATGTCCGGCGGCGGCGTTGCCGATGCGTTGGAGATGCAGGGCTACCGCGTGACCACCATCGACATGGGCCGCGATGTGGCCGCGCGGCTCGCTGAAGCTGCGCCTGATGTTGTGTTTAACGCGCTCCACGGTGTGCCGGGCGAAGATGGCAGCGTGCAGGGCATGCTTGATCTGATGGGCCTGCCTTACACGCATTCCGGGCTCGCCACGTCAGTGATCGCGATTGACAAGCAGCTGACCAAACAGGCGCTTACCCCGCATGGCATTCCAATGCCCGGCGGGCGGATTGTGCCTGTGAGCGAATTGTTCGAGCGTGATCCTCTGCCGCGCCCATACGTGCTGAAACCCGTGAATGAGGGCTCCAGCGTGGGCGTCGCGATCGTCACCGGGGACTCCAATGTCGGCAATCCGATTGCGCGCGATGCGGCGGGGCCGTGGCAGGAATTCGGCGAACTTCTGGCCGAACCCTTCATTAAGGGGCGCGAGCTGACCACCGCGGTGATCGACACCGGCGAAGGCCCGCGCGCGCTGGGCGTGACAGAGCTGATCATCGAGCACGGTTTCTACGATTACGAGCACAAATACACCGAAGGGCGCACGCAGCATGTGTGCCCTGCCAAAATCCCCGCCGAAATCGCCGCCTTGTGCGAGCAATATGCGTTAAAGGCGCACGAAGCGCTTGGCTGCCATGGGACCAGCCGCACCGACTATCGCTGGGATGATGAAGCGGGCGAGGCTGGGTTGTTCGTCCTGGAGACCAACACGCAACCGGGCATGACCCCGCTCAGCCTGGTGCCGGAACAGGCGCGCCATGCCGGGATTGATTACGCACAACTGGTTGATCTGCTGGTGAAAGACGCGCTCGCCCGCGCGAAGCGCACACCAACGCACGTCGCAGGAGGCACACATGGCTCAGCTTAAACGCTCCAGCGGCAAAGGCGTGCGGCGCGCCGCCAAATCGCAGGGCCGCGCCGCCAGCGCGCGCCGGGCAAAGGCGAAAACCAACGGTCTGCTCAGCCGCATCATGGGTTTGCTGCCGTTTGATGAGGATCAGTGGGGCACGGTGTTTATGGCCATCATCCTAGCCGTCTTCGCGCTGCTGGTCGGCACCATTGCCAGCATCGCAGGCGTGCCAGCGATGGCGCATAATGAGATGACGCGGATTGCCGCCAGCGCCGGGTTCAAAGCGCGCGTGGTGAAAGTGACGGGAACCACCCGCATGGATGAGAGCAAGGTCTACGCCATCGCGCTCAGCCAACGCGACCGGGCGATGCCGCTGGTCGATATCGAGCAATTGCGCACCGAAATAGAAGAACTCAGCTGGGTTGAGGAAGCGCGGGTCTCGCTGCAACTGCCTGAAACGCTCGCCATCGACGTGGTTGAGCGAGTGCCGCATGCCGCCTTGGTGAAGCCTGATCATCTGACGCTGATCGATCTGGCTGGCAATGAACTTGGCCCGGTGTCCGCTGACGCAGCGCAAGACATGCTGCGCGTGTCAGGGCCGGGCGCGGCCAATCAGGTGAGCGATCTTGAGGTCCTGCTGGCGGCTGTCCCGGCGCTAAAGCCGCAGGTAAAACAGGCCGAGTGGGTTGGCAACCGCCGCTGGGATATGAGCTTTGGCACCGGGCAAGTGCTCGCGTTGCCTGAAGGCGATGCGCGCGCGGCAAAGGCGCTGGTTCAGTTCGCTAAGCTGGATGGCCAGAACCGGCTGATTGGCGGCAAGGTCACCGTGTTCGATATGCGCAACCCGCCGCGCATCTTCATGCGTGTGCCGGGACGCAGTGAACAAGTCAGCCTGGCAGAGGCGACCGAATAATGGGTCAGAAAACAGCCGCTGAGGCGAAATCCGCCAAAAGCACAGCCAAGCCCAGCCGCAGCAGTGTAGCAGCGGCGCGCGGGCGGATCATCCGTACCTATGGCGCGCTGGACGTCGGGTCGTTCCGGATTTCAGCGATGATCATTGGCGAGACCGAGATGGGCGAATTGCTCGTTCTGGGAAGCAGTCAGCGACGCAGCCGAGGCATCAATTGCGGCGATATCGCGCATGTCAAAAAGGCCGCCGAAGCCATCCGCGAAGCCATCGCACAGGCCGAGGATGACGCGCAGACCTCTATACAAGATGTCTGGATCGCCTATTCCGGGGCAGGTCTTGGCAGCGATTGCGCAAGTGTCTCCATCCCGATTGATGGCCGCCGCGTCGAGACCGAAGATGTGCGCGATCTGATGCGCGATGCTGCTGAGAAGATCCAACCGTTCAACCGCTTTGTCCTCCATGCCCAGCCGGCGCACTTCACGCTCGATCAGGCGCATCATGTCGAAGACCCTTGCGGGCTCTATGCCGAGCATTTGGGCGTGGAAGTGCATGTGACGCTGGCGGAAGGGGCGCTGCTCAAGAATCTGCGCGAGGCGGTGAACAATGCGCATTACAAGGTGGCGGGCGTGGTCGCTGCACCGCTGGCCTCCGCGCAGGTGTGCCTGACGCGTGAGGAGCGTGAATTAGGTGTCGCGCTGGTTGAGATCGGCTGCGATGTGACCACCGTCTCTGTGTTTTACCGCGGGATGCTCGCCGGGCTCTCCATGCTGCGGATGGGCTCAAACAGCGTGACTGAAGGGATTGCGAGCCATTTCGGCATCCGCGAATTCCAGGCCGAGCGGCTTAAATGCGTGGCCGGATCAGCCAGCGCCAGCCCGACCGATCACAGCGAGATGATCCCGGTCGATGGCCCCAGCAATGCAGGCTCCAGCGTCCATGGCACAGACCGGCATGGCAACCGGGTGACCGGCCAGATCGCGATTGGCGCGGATGAGCAGAACCGCATTCCGCGCGCGCCCTTGGTCGCGGTGGTTACGCAGAGCATGGGTCAGTTGATGAGCCGCATCGACGAGGCGCTAAAGTCACACGGTTTCAGTGGCCCGCTGGCCGGGCAGGTTGTGATGACGGGCGGCGGCGCGGAATTGCACGGGCTGGCGGAATTTGCGCAAGGCGCCTTGGCCCGCCCGGTCCGCATTGCGCGCATTGAACCGTTTGCCGGTCTTCCCGCTGCGCAGGCGACGCCCGCTGCATCCACGCTTGCAGGCCTGTGCCTCTATGTCGCCAATCCACCCGAAGATATCAGCCAGATCAGCATGCCGCATCAGGACGTCCATCGGCCTCATGGGAACTGGAACCCCTTCGCCGCCGCAGCGCGCATGTGGCACGCCGCGCGTGAAAATTTCTGATTCAGAATTTGGTTCGCGCGATAAGCTGAATGTAACCGCATTCGTATATTCGGGTTCTAAATCAGCCTTCTACCCGTAAAACATGGTATATAGTGTCTTAAGCCGTGTTGTGGATAAGGGTTCAGGCGGGATAAACGGCGCATCACGAATGTGTCACACACAGATATTGGCGCGAACAGTAACAGCTTGGGGCGCGCTCGGAGGATGAAAAGATGAGCATCAACATCGGACCGGCGGCCAGCGACGATCTCGCGCCAAAGATTACGGTCATTGGCATTGGCGGGGCAGGCGGCAATGCGATCGCCAATATGATCGCTTCTGAGATCGAAGGTGTCGACTTCATTGTCGCCAACACCGACGCGCAGGCGCTGAGCACGTCTCCTGCTGAAAAGCGCATTCAACTCGGCCCTGATATCACCAATGGCCTTGGCGCAGGCGCCCGCCCGGAAGTGGGCAAGGCGGCGGCTGAAGAGACGGTAGGCCAGATCGAAGAAGCGCTGAATGGCGTGAACATGGTCTTCCTCGCCGCGGGCATGGGCGGCGGTACTGGCACGGGCGCTGCGCCCGTGATTGCCGAGACCGCGCGCAAAATGGGCATTCTGACGGTGGGTGTCGTGACCAAGCCGTTCCTATTCGAAGGCACGCGCCGGATGCGCGCAGCTGAAGCCGGGATCGAGGAATTGCAGGGCCACGTCGATACGCTGATCGTCATTCCCAACCAGAACCTGTTCCTGATCGCCAGCCCGGATACGACCTTCAAGCAGGCGTTTGAGCTTGCCGATGAAGTGCTCCAGCAGGGTGTCCGCTCGATCACTGACTTGATGGTCATGCCAGGCCTCATCAATCTCGACTTTGCCGATGTGCGCTCCGTAATGAGCGAGATGGGCAAAGCGATGATGGGCACTGGCGAATCCGAAGGCGCAGACCGCGCCAAGGAAGCCGCAGAACAGGCAATTGCCAATCCGCTGCTGGATGGTGTGTCGATGCAGGGCGCAAAGGGCGTCATCATCTCCATCATCGGCGGCGAAGATATGAAGCTGTTCGAGGTGGACGGGGCGGCCAATCACATCCGCTCGCTGGTCGATGACGATGCCAACATCATCTGGGGCAGCGCCTTCAACCCTGACCTTGATGGCAAAATCCGCGTCTCGGTTGTGGCAACCGGTATTGATCCGGAGGCCGATCACCAGCCGGTCGGATCAGCTCAAATCGAACGTATGGCCGCACGCGCGGCGCCGCGCCCGGTTCTCGATCTGAGCGGTGATGCAGAAGCTGTTGATGTTCCCGAGGAAGTACCTGATGCTGGACCGGAGGATATCACGGGGTCCAGCCCACCGCGCATTCCGACGCCTGAGCCTGAGCCTGAGCTTGAGCCCGAACCCGAGCCAGAACCTGAGCCTCAGCCAGAGCAGCCTGTTATTGAGCTGGAACCGCCTGAGCCTGTTCAGGAAGCAGAACCTGAGCCCGAACCTGAGCCAGAGCCCGAACCTGAGCCAGAGCCAGAGCCGGTTGTAGAAGACGAGAAACCGAAAAAGCCGGCCCCGCTTTTTGCTGACCCCGTTACCGCCGCTCAAGAAGCGGACGACGATGATGAAGATGGCCAGTCAAAGACTTTGAACCTGTCAGGCATGCAAGCGGGTGACGACATGGGCGAGCTGGAAGGCGATGACGTTGATGACATCGTCGACCCGCTTGCCGGATTGCGCGGTGCTGAGGACGAAGTGTTTGATCTGGGCGGCTCTGAAGCGGACGATTCCGCTTCGAGTCAGTCAACGAGCACTGGCCCGATCATGCTGGATGCTGAATTCACTGAGGCTCCTGCAGAGCAGCCGCAAAACTCAGGGTCTCCAAATCCTGCGGCACAGGCGCCCGCTGATGGCGGCAGTGCCAGCGGCGGCGGCGGCGGAGGGCCTGCTCAACCCACGACGCTGTTTGAGCGCATGGCCAATCTGTCCCGCGCCACAGCGCAGGAAGATGTGGACGATGTCGGCTCTGACGATGAGGATGACGATGATGCACCTGCACTCAGCATCCCGCGCTTCCTTGGGCGACAGAACAACCAGTAACCCCGTCCGTCCGCGCACCTGCCATGCGCTGCATCTGGGCGGATGTGAAACTCCACTCGGCCAGACTTGGGATGATTTGTCGCAGCGGTTGGTTTAGTGGGCTGCGTGATTATGGCTCTGACGAACCTTTCACACCGCACCTTTGCGTGCGCCCTACTTCTCGGGCTTAGCGCGGCTCTGCCTGTTGCGGGCTCGGCGCAGATTACTGATCGCTTCACCCCTGCGCCCCGCGTCCCTTCGCCTGAGAAACAGCGGCTCAATCGGGCGAAAATCGAGCTGGCGAAGCGGCCAAAGAGTCTCAAAGCGCTGCTCGAAGCGGGCAATGCGGCGGCAGAAGCGGGCGAATTCGATGCGGCGTTTGCCTATTTCGCGCGCGCGCAGGCGATTGAGCCCTCCAATCCCGGTATCGATCTGGGTCTCGCCTCGGCCTACCTTCGCTCCGGCCGGCCTGTGTCCGCGCTGCCTTTGCTGGCCGCCGCTGAGGCAGCCGGGGCAAAGGATCGCGCGCTTTTCGAGAACCGCGCTTTGGCGCTCGATATGGTCGGCGATCAGCGCGGGGCGCAGGACATCTACCAGCGCTTGCTGCAAGCCTCACCCGATGACACGGATTTGATGCGGCGTCTGGCGCTCAGCCATGCGATCACCGGAAACAATGCACAATTCGAAGCAGTTTTGCGACCACTGGTGGAAAAGCGCGATTTTGCCGCCTTCCGCACGCGCGCTTTCGGTCTTGCGATCATGGGGGAGCAAAACCGCGCCGCGGCGATCGTCGATGCGGTGATGCCACGCCAACTTGCTCGCAAGATCACGCCCTATCTCGAATATATGCCGCAACTTACACCTGCGCAGCAGGCGGCGGCTGCCAATTTGGGCATTTTCCCGCGCAGCGCTGACATCGGCAAGGATTCGCCCGCCATCCTTGCCTATGCAGGGCGCGGGGTCGCGGCAGCACGCGCAAGTGCGCCGGACGAGCCCACCGCAGATGCGCGGCTGGAGCCGGTGGGGGAACCCTTTGGCCAGATGGCCGATGGGGACGCTTTGACCGATGGTATTCGGATCCTTGAGGTGAATACGGCGAATTCGGCCACCGGCACCGCTGCCGCGCTCGCTCAGACTGCTCCAGCCGATAGCCCAACGAGTGTTTTAGCCAATGGCGCGGGTGTGGGGCCTCCAGCTTATCCTCCATCAGAACCAAGTGCTGCCCCGATAACTGGCCCAGTAGCTGCTCCGGGAACGGGACCAGTCATGCTTTCAGCAGCGCCCGAACCCGCAATCGAACCGCCCGCCGCCGCCCGAGTTGAACCCGAACAACCCGCCAGTGTCGCGGATGCCTTCGCTGATCTCGCGAGCAGCATGCCGACACCCGATCCTGTCAGCGAGGGTGGGGTGGACTTGACCACCATCGAAGTACCGATCGAAGAGCGCCCCGTTGCCAAACCCGACTCGAAAGAACCCGAGCACCCCCGGCGCATCTGGGTGCAAGTGGCGACCGGACGGGACACCAAGGCGCTTGGTTTCGATTGGCGTCGACTGTCACGCAAATCGGGCGGATTGCTTGGTGACTATACGGCGCACAGCACGCCTTGGGGGCAGGCCAATCGCTTACTCGCCGGACCGATCGATACCAAAGCCAAGGCGCGCGATCTGGTCAATGCCTTAAGCGAGAAGGGCATCGACACTTTTACTTTTACCAGCCCAGAAGGTATGGAAATTCAGCGTCTTAAATAGGGTTAAGCGCAGACTTCGCGCACTGTCCCCGGCTTTCTGTTCACAGGGTTTGAACAAGCCAAAGCCACTTTCCCCAAGCCGACCGCAGCGCCGCATTGCAAAGCGGATGGGGATCAGCGCATTGAAGCGTCATGACGTTCAGGACCCCCCGCTGCATGAGAGCCGCATGAGACCGCGTGAGAGTGAATTCACCGCCGATCAGGACGCCGCTCCGGTCGAGATGCTCACCGCCCTTTTTGAAGCGCGGGGTTGGGATTGCGAGATCGTCTCCGATGATGAAATGGCGGGCAAGGTGCAGGGCAGCTGGGCGACGTACCAGCTGCGTGCCATCTGGCGGGCGGCGGACAATGTCCTGCAATTGCTATGTCTGCCAGACATCCGGGTGAGCAATGACAAGAAGCCAGACGCGCAGGAGCTGCTGTGCCTGATCAACGAACAAGTCTGGCTGGGCCATTTCGATATCTGGTCCAATGGCGATGTCCTGTTGTACCGACACGGCGCAATTCTGGGCGATGACGGGCTGCTGAGCCTTTCTCAAGCGCAGACACTGGTCGAGACCGCGATTGACGAATGCGACCGTTTCTATCCCGCATTTCAGTTTGTGCTTTGGGGCGACAAAGCGCCGCGCGCCGCGCTTGATGCAGCCATGGTGGATGTTGGCGGCGAGGCGTGAGCGAGCGGCTGCTTCTTGTCGGCTGCGGCAATATGGCGGGAGCCATGCTGGCTGGCTGGTTGGCCGCGGGTGAGCCGCCTGAGCGATTTGCAGTCCTCGACCCCCGCCTAACCAAAGTCCCCGATGGCGTGGCCTTATATCGCGATGCGAGCGCAGTTCCCGGCACCCATGATGCGGTGATGCTGGGGTTCAAACCACACCAGCTCAGCGCAATTGCCCCTGATCTGCAAAGCATCTCGCGCGCTGGCACCACGATTTATTCGCTGCTCGCAGGGCTGACGCTCGCGCAGATCAGCGCCGCGTTCCCTGCCGCTTCGGCACATGTCCGGGTGATGCCCAACCTTGCCGCGCGGATCAATCGCTCACCTGTCATCCTGCTTGAGCGCGGTTTGGATGAAAGCGGACGCGCCGCCACATTTGCGCTTTTTGATGCTCTGGGAACGGCGGTCTGGCTTGATGATGAGAGCCGCTTTGACCTTGTGACGGCGTTGGCGGGATCGGGGCCTGGCTTTGTCTATCGCTTTATCGATGCGCTTGCGGCTGCTGCGGTCGAGCTGGGTTTGGAGCAAGAGCAAGCAACCGAGCTCGCAACGTCAATGGTCGAGGGAGCGTCTGCCTTGGCTGCGCGCGCCGATCTTTCGCCGGCTGAATTGGCAAACAACGTTGCGAGCCCCGGCGGTATGACGCGCGAAGGGCTGAATGTTCTGGATGAGGGGGATGCGCTGAAACGCCTGCTCACTCAGACACTTGACGCCACCGCGAGCCGGGGTGCGCAGCTTTCCGCGGGCGCAAAATAGAAGAAACACCAGTTCTGTTCATCTGGCTGAAAGTTGAGGTTAACAATTGGTCGATCTCGACGCGAGTTTCGCTTGAAAAAGTGATGCAATGCTCCGATATTAGCAGGTGGTCCGGCAGCATGTTGCGCGCCGGTTTTGGAGACAAGAGGATCCACATGGCAAACTGGAATGACACAGAGCGGACACGTGAGGGCTTCGGCTCGGTTCCGCGCGCTGGCGGTGATGTCGCTGGCGTTTCTTATGATGAGGGCCTGCGTTCCTACATGCTCTCGATCTACAACTATATGTGCTCGGCGGTTCTGCTGACCGGCATCGTTGCGTTGGTTTCGGCTGAAAGCGGCCTGACCATGGCAATTATGAGCACGCCGCTGATGTGGCTGGTCGCGCTCGCGCCGCTCGGCTTTATTCTGGCGATGAGCTTTGGTCTCAACCGGATGAGCCAGGGCACGCTGCAAGTGCTGTTTTGGGCGTTTGCGGTGATCATGGGCCTTTCGATGTCCACGATCTTCCTGCGCTTCACCAACGAATCGATCGCGCTGACCTTCTTCGCGACCGCGGGGGCCTTCGCGGGTCTGAGCCTGTTCGGCTACACCACAAAAAAGGATCTGTCGGGCTTTGGCACGTTCCTGATCATGGGCGTGGTTGGTCTGATCATCGCGTCGATCCTGAACATCTTTTTGCAGTCCGGTCCGCTGGCCTTTGTGATCAGCGGCGTGGGTGTGCTGATCTTCGCTGGCCTCACCGCCTACGACACGCAGATGCTGAAGAACCAGTACGCTTACGTGCGCGGGACCGAGTTCATGGGCAAAGCCGTCATCATGGGCGCGCTGAACCTGTATCTCGACTTCGTGAACATGTTCATGTTCCTGCTGAACTTCCTCGGCAGCGAAGAGTAAGCTCTCGCTGATATACGCCGCGCGGTTTCCGATCCGTGGCGATCAAGAAACGCAATGCCCGGGGCTTTGGATAAAAGCTCCGGGCATTTGCGTATGGCATTGCCTTGTGAGCCGGGTCGACTAACGCTCGCCGACGGCCTTTAGCAATAAACCTGCATAAGTGCTTCAGTTACCCGCAAGGCGCGGGCGGTTACTTTTGCGGCTCCAATCAAAGACCGATGAGAACAGGGCGAGGATGAAAGCGTTGAATAAGACCGATCATGCAGGGGGCGAACCGCAGGGAACTGCAGCGCGCGGCCTGAAACCCGCAGGACTGCGCATCATCGTGCTGACCGCCGGTCTGAGCGCGCTTGCCGCCTGCGCCACAACGGTTGTGCCGCCGCCTCCGCCCCCGCCGCCGCCACCACCACCACCCCCGCCGCCGCCGGTTGAAGTCATCCCCTATCGCCCGCTTCCTCCGGGCGGAGCGGCCTATGTTATGCAAATCCCGCCCAAGCGCGCCGATGGCCTGCGGGTGACGATCAACCGCGATCTCAGCGATGATGAAACGATCTGGTACTTCCGCAGCGCATGGAATGTTGCCGCGCTCAATTGCGTCGCCGCGCGGTTCGAGCCGGTGCTGAGCGGCTACAACACGTACATCAAAGATAATTCACGCATGTTGAAACGGGTCAATGACAGGATTGATTCTGTTTATCGCGAGGAAGCTGGCGGACGGCGCGCGGGTATCAGAGCGCGCGAAACCGTGATGACCAGCGTCTACAATTTCTACGCTTTGCCGCCCGCGCGCGCTGGTTTTTGCCGCGCGGCGCTGGATGTGTCGAACCGAGCGATCGCCGCGCCTCCCACTGACGCAGCGCAGTTTGCACGTGACAATCTGCCGGTCCTGCAATCGGCCTTTACAACCTTCTTTGACGAGTATGAGGCCTATCAGCACAGCTCGGCGCAGTGGGATGCCAGATATGGCGCGCGTTACGGCGCGTCGCAGCCAGGATGGGTCGCGGTGCAGGATGCCAAAGCGCGCGGCATCCCTGTGCCCAGCGCCGGGACGAGCGATCCCGAAGCCACTCTTGCGGTGCCCACTGCGCCTGCGGGTGTGGTGACGGACACAGCCTCAGGCGCACAGGTTCCGGTGATTCCGGTTCAGGACAATTTCATATCGCAACCGGTGATTGAGCCGCTGCCCACGGACGACGATACGGTCACCAGCCCGCCGCAATAGGGCGTTGCACAAGCGCGAAGGTCGCGCTAAGCCGCGCGCCTTGCTTTGGGCTAACCAAGCACAAGACCTGGGACGGGGCCGTAGCTCAGTTGGGAGAGCGCGTCGTTCGCAATGACGAGGTCAGCGGTTCGATTCCGCTCGGCTCCACCAGGCGCTCTTCATCACAATCCATGTTGCGTGCTTATGCGCGAGTGTCTATTCGCCTTGACACGCATCGGTAACGGGAATGCGGTGCGGAGGGTCACCCCCTCCTATTCCGCAGCTGTCCCTGCAACTGTAAGCGGCGAGCGTCCGGCTCGCGCCTCTTCGCTGTCGAAAGAGGCACCCACTGAGCGCGCGATTGCGTGGGCTTGGGAAGGGGAGCCGGTGCGCACTGACCCGCAAGCCAGGAGACCGACCGAAGCGTGTCGCTCGTTGCCCCTCTCAGGGATTGGAGAGGCGCGAAAGGACTTCGTTTCGAGCGACGATTTTGTGGCCGCGTGGGGGTGTTCCTCGCGCGGTGTCACATCGTTTGCTCGGAAGGAACCGACACGTGAAAAATACATTTTTGCTGCGCGGAGCAGCAATTGGAGCGCTGGCGTGCAGCGCGCCTGCTTTGGCGCAGGACCGATCCCAAGTTGAAATTGTGCCGGCAGAGGAGTTTAGACTTCGTGGGCGGGTCACTGTCGAAGATGGCTCGCCCGACATCATCGTCGCTGCCGCGCGCGAAGACGGTGTAGCAGTCGAGGAATTCACCGGCTCCGTCACCGTCATCGACGCAGACCAAATCGAACAGCGCCAGATCCGCAATATCGAAGACGTGCTGCGCGATGTGCCCGGTGTTGCGGTGGCCTCGACCCCCGGCCAGACGCAGATTCGGCTGCGCGGGACCGAGGCGAACCATGTCCTTGTGCTGATCGACGGAATCGAGGTCTCGGATCCCGGCAGCGGCGAGTACGACCTCGGCACCTTGCAGGCTGAAATCGGCGCACGGTTGGAAGTGCTGCGCGGGCCGCAATCTGCGCTTTACGGCAATGATGCGCTGGGCGGCGTGGTCGCTTACAACACGGCGAGCGGGCGCGATCTTGAAGGGTTTTCAACCTTTGCCGAAGGCGGCACCAACGCCACCTTCAACGCTGCCGCGCGCGCTGGATTTCCGGGCAATGGCTATGACGCGGCGATCAGCGCCATTGTCGTGAGCACCGATGGCGAGCCCAATGCGCGGGGTGGTTCGCGTGACATAGGGCGCGACAGTTACACGCTCTCGGCCAAGGGCTCGGTTGACGTTTCCGGGAATTTCACGCTGCGCGCCGTGGGCCGCTACGTCCAGACCGAGGGTGAGTTCAACGGATCAGCCGGCGGCCTCATTGTCGACAGCCCCGGCACCGGCTTTGAAAACGAGTCCTTCTCCGCGCTGATAGGTGCCCGGCTCGATGCGCTGGACGGGGCGTGGACGCATGATCTCTCCGCTCAGATCACCGATGCCAACCGCAACACGACCGCCCCCAATGGCTTTCCCAGCTCAACGCAAAGCGACCGGTTCAAGCTGTCCTATGTCACCGCGTATGACTTTGGCGGAACCGATCACACGATAACCTTCGCCGCCGATTACGAGGTGGAGGGCTTTAACAATGTGCTGACCTTTGATGATCGCAACGAAGCTGAGAATGTCGGCTTCGTTGGCGAATATCGTTATGCAGGCGATCGCTTCGATATCTCCGCAGCCATCCGCCACGATATCAACGATCTGTTTCAAGACGCGACCACTTTCCGCGCCGGAGCGGGGTATCGTGTGACCGACACAACCCGCCTGCGTGCGACGGTTGGAACCGGGGTCAAGAACCCTACTCTGACCGAACTTTTTGGCTTCTTTGATGGGTTGTTTATCGGCAATCCCGATCTCCAGCCGGAGAAATCGACGAGTTGGGAAGTCGGAATTGATCAGACCTTGGCAGGTGGTGCGGTGATGATTTCAGCCACCTATTTCAACGCGGAGTTGGAAAGCGAGATTTTCACGATCTTCCCGCCGCCTTCTTTCATCGCAACGCCGGGCAACCGCACGACAGACAGCGAGCAGCAGGGGATTGAACTTGCTATCGCTGCAAACCTTGGCGGCGGCTTCAGCGTCAACGGCGCGTACACCTATCTGGATGCCGAAGAAGATGGCACGACCGAAATCCGCCGCTCGGAAAGTACGGCCAGCGCGGTGCTCAATTGGAGCGATCCAAAAGAGCGCGGCGGGGTCAATCTGGCGGTGCGTCACAATGGTGAGGCGCTCGACAACAATTTCGGCACTTTTCCCGCCACCGTTGAAACGCTCGACGATTTCACCATCGTCAACCTCAACGCCTCGGTCCGCTTGGCTGACGGTATCGAAGTGTTCGCGCGGGCGGAAAACCTGCTTGATGAGAGGTATGAGCAGGTCTTCAGCTTCGTTTCCCCCGGGCGGCAAGTGATCGGCGGGGTGCGCGCTGTGTTCTGAGTAAGAGCGAGCTCCCGCGCAGGCGGGAGCCTCCTTCGCCGGTTCGCCCCGGTTAATCAGGTCCCCGCCTGCGCGGGGACTCGCAAAAGCTGGCCGAAATGCATAGGTGATCGCCATGCATTTCCTCGATCAGGCCAAAATCTATCTCAAGTCGGGCGCTGGCGGTCCGGGCGCGGTCTCGTTCCGGCGCGAGAAATATGTCGAATATGGCGGCCCTGACGGCGGCAATGGCGGCAAGGGCGGCGATATCATTTTTGAAGCCGTTCAAGGCCTCAACACGCTCATCGACTTTCGTTACGCGCAACACTTCAAGGCCAAGCGCGGCAATCACGGGCAGGGCCGGGACCGCACCGGCGCGGGCGCGGATGATCTGGTGGTCAAAGTGCCCGTCGGCACGCAAGTGCTGTCTGAGGACAAGGAAGAGGTGCTCGCCGACTTCACCGAGATCGGGCAGCGGGTCGTATTCATGGAAGGCGGGATGGGCGGGCGCGGCAATGCGTCTTACAAGAGCGCCACCAATCGCGCGCCGCGTCAGCATCAGCCGGGCGAACCGGGCGAGGAAATGTGGGTCTGGCTGCGCCTCAAACTGCTTGCCGATGTCGGGCTGGTGGGGCTCCCCAATGCAGGCAAATCGACCTTTATCAACGCGGTCTCCAACGCACAGGCGAAGGTCGGCCATTATGCCTTCACCACTTTGGTGCCCAAACTGGGCGTGGTGCGCCATAAGGGGCGTGAGTTTGTGCTAGCGGACATTCCCGGCCTGATCGAAGGCGCAGCGGACGGCGCGGGCATCGGCGACCGGTTCCTGGGCCATATCGAGCGCTGCCGCGTGCTGATCCACCTGATTGACATTGCCGGCGATGATCCGGCGCAGGCCATGCAGGTCGTCGAAGAGGAACTGGCGGCATACGGCGCCGGGCTGGAGGACAAGCCGCGGCTGGTGGCGCTCAACAAGCTTGATCTGGCCGATGATGAACTGGGCGCGGCTTTTGCTGACGAGTTGAAGGCGGCGGGGGCCGATGAAGTGTTCATCGTGTCCGGCGCAAGCGGCGCGGGGCTGGAGCCGCTGATGGATGCGGTGCTGAGCTTCCTGCCGGACCGAACGTCAACAGAGACCAAGACGGTCGAAGTGGAAGACGAGGCCGAGGAGAGCGGCGAGTGGTCTCCGATTTAGGCTCGTACTCGTCATCTCCACGTTCACGGGAATGCCGGGAGAGGCTCAAGTGACAACCATCACCGATTGCCTGACTGCCCCGCGCCTCGTCGTCAAAGTCGGCTCTGCGCTCTTGATCGAAAACGGTGAGCCGCGCGCGCAATGGCTCGCCACTCTTGCAAGCGACCTTGCGACGCTGCGGGCAGGGGGCACGCAGATTATCGTCGTCAGCTCAGGCGCGATTGCTTTGGGCGCGGCGCGTCTGGGCCTGCCGCGCGCTGGGCGCGCAAGCCTTGCCGATGCGCAGGCAGCGGCCAGCGTTGGGCAGGTTGCGCTCGCGCAATTGTGGGCTGGGGCTTTGGCAGCTCACGATCTGACCGCCGCGCAAATGCTCGTGACGCTCGGTGATCTGGAAGACCGCCGCCGCTATCTCAACGCAAGCGCCACCTTGGAGCGCTTGCTGGAGACCGGCGCTGTGCCGGTGGTCAATGAGAATGATAGCGTGGCGACCGAAGAAATCCGCTTCGGCGATAACGACCGGCTCGCGGCGCGCGTGGCGCAGGCGGCGAATGCGAGCGCGGTGCTGCTGCTGTCTGATGTCGCAGGGCTCTATGATCGTGACCCGGCGAGGCAGGAGGCGCAGCTGGTCGAGTGCGTCAAGGGCGTCACCCCTGAAATCATCGCGATGGCGGGTGAGGGGTCTGGCTCCGGACTGGGCTCTGGCGGGATGCGCGCAAAACTTCAGGCGGCCCGCATTGCTGAACGGGCCGGAATTGCGCTCGGCATTATCGATGGGCGTGGCGCTGCGCCGCTGTCGCGCTTGCGTGAAAGCGGCACGGGCACCGTGTTTGTGCCGGTGCGTGAGGACACCGCGCGCAAAGCCTGGATCGGCGGTCGCCAGCAGGTTGAGGGCGTGCTGGGCGTCGATGCCGGCTGTGTCGCGGCGCTGAGCGATGGGGCGAGCCTGTTGGCCGCAGGCATTATCGAGGTTGAAGGCGAGTTTGAACGCGGCGCATTGGTCGCGCTGCACGGTCCGGCGGGTGAACGGCTGGGGCAGGGCCTCGTCGAATACAGCGCGGATGAATGCCGCGCGATCATCGGGCTGAAACAGGTAGAACAAGAAGCGCGCCTCGGCTACGCGCCGCGCGCCGCTGTCGTCCACCGCGACCATATGGTGCACGGATGAGCGCGCCCAAGACCTTCGCTCTGACCGGCGCAACCGGCTTTGTCGGCAGCACCGTGCTGGATCACGCTTTGGAGGCCGGGCATCGCGTGAAGGCGCTCACCCGGCGTGATCAGACCCCGCGTGAGGGCGTGGAATGGGTCGCGGGTACGCTGGATGACGAGGATGCGCTTGCGCGGCTGGCGACGGGCGCGGACGCAGTGATCCATGTTGCAGGCCTCACCAACACACCCGATATCGCCGAGTTCACGCACGCCAATGTCGACGGCACTGCACGCATGATCGCCACGGCGCAAGCGGGCAATGTGTCGCGGTTCGTGTTCGTCTCCTCCCTCTCCGCCCGCAAGCCAGAGCTCTCAGCCTACGGCGCGTCCAAAGCCGAAGCGGAAAAGCTGGTTGAGGCGAGCGGCCTCAACTGGACCATTGTGCGCCCCCCGGCGGTCTATGGTCCGCGCGACAAAGATATGTTTGAGCTGTTCCGCTCAGCCAAGATGGGCGTGGTTCCGCTGCCACCGGGCGGGGCAACTTCGATCATTCATGTGCAGGACTTGGCGGAATTGTTGATCGCGCTGGCCGACACCTTTCCGCTTAAGGTGGGCGGAAGAAATCCCATAAGTCAGAAGACTTTCGAACCCGATGACGGGCGCGACGGCGGTTGGTCGCACAAGGAATTGGCGCAGGCGATCGGGCGCGCGGTGGGCAAGTCCTCGGTCTTTGCGCCCAGTCTGCCCGCCAACATCCTGGCCTTGGCCGCCCGCGCCGACCGGCTTTTGCGCGGCGACAAAGCCAAGCTAACCGCCGACCGGGTGGGCTATATGTGCCACCCCAATTGGGTCGCGCGTTTCGACAAAGCGCCGCCGCGCGCCGTGTGGGAGCCGCGCATCGCAGGCGAGGGGGGCCTCAAAACGACCGCTGAGTGGTATCGGGAAGAAGGGTGGTTCTAGGCGATTCGAACCAGCCTGTCGGAAAACGGACATGTTTCTAGCGCATGGTCCGCGAAAGCTGAGGGGGCGGATTTATGGAAGCGATCAACGACAAGGCCTTTGCTGTGCCGCAGTTCAAGGCCATGGCGGCGGGATATGGCGTGGGCCATTATCGCAGCTTTGACGATGGCGATCGTTGGGTGGAACCGAGCGACGAGATCAATGGCGGTATCAGGAACCCGGTTCCCACCCTCCTGCCAAAGGGCACACGGCTGGTGCGCTTTGGCGGCTGGAACAAGCGAAAGCTGGAAACCAACAAGTTAGGCCCGCAATTCTTCGCCTCGCAGACCGCGTCGGGCCAATGGTGGCTCGAATGGTCGGACTATTATGCGATTGAGCAATATGCTGATCAGATCAACGAATCGGTGCCCTACGCCATTCGCCAAACTTGCGCCGTGCCATCCGACTGGAGTGACCTGAGTTCCGTCGTGCAGGGCGTCACTCGGTCTCCCCTGCGTGCCTATGCGGGAGAGGGCAACATCGCGAGTGGGAAGAACACGGTGATCGATCCTGCCATGCCGGGCAAACCGGTGGTGCGGCAATTGTTCATACCGGGATTATCTGATCCTGATCTGCGCAAGGCAGCGATTTTCATCAACGGGCACGGAGCGCTAGACCCCGGCATGTCGCACGAAGGCAAACGCGCCGAAGCCGAACGCGAAGCAGCGATGCGCGCCCGGCTGGATAAGGCGGTCAAGCGGCGCTGAAAACTGCTGGGGCCACTTGTGGCCTTCGCATTACATCGTGTGCGGCTGGGTGCAGCTGGGGCCGTAGGCGACCTTGTAAGGCTTGTCCCAGCACGCCTCAAAGCCTTCGAGGACGTTCAAATTGGGCGGCCAGCTCATTCTGACAATTGTTCCATCTGGCCGGGTGAAGCTGTTGCTTTCAGGCTCGGGAACAGCCCTGAGGCGCTCCATTGCGAGGCGCAGTCTGCGTCGATCTCGCTCTAGGAAGGCGATGGTGCCGCTAACATAGTTATTCCAGCCAAAGTCGGCGTCGTCCTCGGGCGCGGCATAAGTCCGACCGAACAACGCAATCGCTTCGTTCGTCTGCCCCGCAAAGGCGCGCATTTGTCCCTCATGCCAATAGAGGATCGAATTGTGGTCACGCTTCTCATGGCGCCATGCGCGGATCAGTTCTGCCGCTTCTATGTCGCAACCGTCTCTGGAAAGTCTCCGCCAGCCGCCATCTGGAATGTCCTGGTCAAACGCCTGCCGATCCAGCATGAGCATGGCGTCAAGGTCGTAAGAGCAATCGGGTTCGGCCTTAGCCGGGGCTTCAGGCTGCGCCGCGGCAAGGAGCAGGGCTTCGATCATGCTCAGGACAATACCGTTGGACTTATCAACCACAACCCATCACACTTATCCCAAGGCATGTGTTAGGGGTGATAGCATGAGTAGAATGACTGTCTTGGGAGCGGCCTTTATTCTGGCAGCGTGCAGCGGCGGCGCGGGCGAAAGCGCCGACACCGCTGAGGGAGCCTCCGAAACCGTCATTCCAGCCGCGCTAACGCAGTCCTTGGCCGCCGATGGTCAGCCGCCCGAAGGTTGGTATCAGGCAGTCGATGACGAGGCTCTAGTGGTGATTGAGGAATTGCGCGCCGACGGCACATTTTCGTTTGTCGACGCTCAGGGCAATCTAATGGTCGAAGGCTCCTATCATCAGAAAACGCCCGAGCTGCTGTGTTTTACAGCGGATGCCGACGGGGTCGAGCGCTGCTTTGAAGATACGATCGACGAAGACGGCGTGTGGCGGTCGAAGGAAATCGACACCGGCATCGGATCGGTGATTACGCGGATTGATCCGCCCGAAGCCGAGTAACACCTTAAAGGAACGGTTCCTCGCCCGGCTTGTGGATGCCGCATTCGGTCTTGTCCCAGCCTGACCAGCGCCCTGAACGCGGGTCTTCGCCTTCGGCCACTTGCTTGGTGCAAGGCGCGCAGCCGATGGAAGGGTAACCCTGCGCAACCAGCGGGTGGCGCGGCAGGTTGTGCTCTTCGAAGTAGGTCTGGATGTCCTCGGCGCTCCAGTCGATCAGCGGGTTGATCTTCAGCCGGCCCTGACCATCCGATGTGTCAATCTCAAATCGCGGCAGGTTCGCGCGGGTCTTGGATTGAAACGCCTTGCGCCCGGTGAAGCTCGCATCGTAATCGGCGAGCGCCTTGGCGAGCGGCTTCACTTTGCGAATTTCGCAGCAGCCATCGGGATCGTAGGACCAGCGCAGCCCGCTTTCATCCTTGGCCGCAAGGTCCGCCTCGTCGGGCGTCAGGATCACCAGATTGGTGAGGCCAAGCCGCTTGGCCAATTCATCGCGATAGGCCAGCGTTTCGCGAAAGTGCTTGCCGGTTTCTAGGAACAGGACCGGGATCGAAGGTTCTATTGCGCTGAGCAAATGCAGCAGCACCGCGCTCTCTGCGCCAAAGCTGGAGACGGTGGTGACATCGCCCGCAAGGCTGCCTTTGATCACCGCTTCGAGCATTTCCATGGTCGAGGAGCCGCGGAACATTCGGTTGAGGCGCACCGCGTCGTGCTCGGTGAAGCGCGGCGAGGTGTCGAGCCGATCAATCGTCCGGTCGGCTGCGCGTGCAGCGAGGTCTGAGGGGCTTTCAGGCTTGTTCATGGCGAATGTCCGGGATGGTTGTGCGGGCGTCAGCGGCGCGCTGATAGACCCGCTCCCACGTCGCAAAGGCGCGCGCGGCGTCTCCCTCATCGAGCGGCTGGTCGGGCGCGAAAGCGTCAAACCCGCAACGGCGCATATGGCTGAGCTGGTCGATCAGCACATCGCCCACCGCGCGCAATTCGCCGGTGTAGCCCGCTTCGCGCAAGATGCGGGCGGCGGAATAGCCGCGCCCATCGGTGTAAGCGGGAAAGTTCACTTCGATCAGCGCCAGCCGATCAAGGTAAGGCAGCAGCGCGCGCGCATCGTCGCCCGGCTCAATCCGAACCGCGGTCGCATTGGTCTGATCGCAGCACGCATCCACCGTGACGGCGGCATGGTCGACCATTTCGTCATCGCGAAAGCGAAATTGGACCTCATCCGGGCTCTTGCCGAGGGGGTTATCCATAAAGCGCCTCCTTGAACGGCTCCATGCCGATCCGGCGATAGGTGTCGAGGAAGCGCTCTTCGCCCTCCTTGCGTGAGAGGTAGACATCGGTGACGGTTTCGACCGCTTCGATCACGCCGTCCTCGGTAAAGCCGGGGCCGGTGATCTTGGCTAAGCTGACATCTTCCGCCTCGCTGCCGCCGAGCGAGAGCTGGTAGTTCTCAACGCCCTTCTTATCGACGCCCAGAATGCCGATATGCCCGGCATGGTGGTGCCCACAGGCATTGATGCAGCCGCTGATCTTCAGCTTCAATTCGCCCAGCTTCTTGGTCTTTCCGCTCGCGTCGAATTTCTCCGAGATGCGCTGCGCAAGCGGGATGGAGCGGGCGTTGGCGAGCGCGCAATAATCAAGGCCGGGGCACGCGATCATGTCCTCGATCGTGTCCATGTTCGGCGCGCCCAGACCCGCTGCGTCAAGCGCGTCCCACAGGGCTGGCAGATCGGCGATGGCGACATGGGGCAGGACAACGTTCTGCGTGTGCATGATGCGCAATTCGTCAAAGCTGTATTGCTTGGCGAGCTGCGCCATGGTGCGCATCTGGTCACCTGTTGCATCACCGGGAATGCCGCCAACGGGTTTTAGGGATATGACGGCCGAGGCGTATCCGGGCATTTTGTGCGCATGGACATTGTTGCGCACCCAGCGCCCGAAGCCGTCATTCCAGCGCATGCTCGCATTTGATGAGGCCTCGCGCTCCAGCCGCTGTAGATCCCAGCCAGTGTCAGGCATGTCCGGATCACGGAAATGTGTAGCAATCCGCGCCAATTCCTCGCGCGGCGGTTCGACCCCGACGCTCAGCATGTGAGCGAATTCTTCTTCGACCTGGCCGGTGTATTCATCCTTGCCCAGCTCATGGACGAGGATCTTGATGCGCGCCTTGTACTTGTTATCGCGGCGGCCATAGCGGTTGTAGACTCGCAAGCACGCCTCGGCATAGGTGATGAGCTGATCGAGCGGCACGAAATCGCGGATCATCGGCGCGATCATCGGAGTGCGGCCCATGCCGCCGCCGACGAAAAAGCGCGCTCCGATTGCGCCGTCCTTCTCAACGATCTGGATGCCGATATCGTGCAGCCGCATCGCCGCGCGGTCTTTCTCGCTGGCGATCACGCAGATTTTGAACTTGCGCGGAAGATAGGTGAATTCCGGGTGGAAACTCGACCATTGCCGCATCAGTTCTGCATAAGGGCGCGGGTCGATCAGCTCGTCTGCTGCTGCACCTGCAAAGTGATCGGACGAGATATTACGGATGCAATTCCCGCTGGTCTGGATCGCGTGCATCTCAACCTTGGCAAGTTCAGCAAGGATGTCAGCGGCGTCCTCCAGCTTGATCCAATTGTACTGGATATTCTGGCGCGTGGTGAAGTGGCCGTAGCCGCGATCATACTTATCCGCGATATTGGCGAGCGCGGTCATCTGGCGGCTGTTGAGCGTGCCATAAGGGATCGCGACGCGCAGCATATAAGCGTGCAATTGCAGATAGAGCCCGTTCATCAGACGCAGCGGCTTAAACTGGTCCTCGGTCATCTTGCCTTCGAGGCGGCGGCGCGCCTGATCGCGAAATTCCTCCACGCGGGCATCGACCATCGCTTGGTCATATTGGTCGTATTGGTACATGTCAGATTACCCAGTCCATGGCTTCGGGGTCTTTGGGTTTGAGCGTGAGATCTGGGCGCACTGTAGGGCCGATCGCGCGGATGCGGTCTTTGATGTGGGCGGGGCGTACGCGGCCATCAGCCTCGCGGGTGGCGGTGAGCGCATAGGGCACGTTGACCCGTCGCGCAGCCTCTTCTCGCGCGATGATTTCATCGGCGTTGTCGCCCGCATCCGCCGCGTCGTCCACATGGCGCGACCAGCCGGTGCCGTCCCACCAGATGACATCGCCGGTCTTGAGGTCGTTTCCGGTTAGGATTTTCATTGGTTTGCCTCTGCTGCCATATCAAAGAGCGCCGCATCTTCGCGCGCCGTCACATCGCCGATCACGATCAGCGCCGGGGATTTGATCGCGTGTTCCTCGACCAGCGCAGGCAGCCCCGCGAGCAGCCCGCGCACCACGCGCATGTCAGGGCGCGCGCCATTTTCGATCACCGCCAGCGGCACATCGGGTGCAAGTCCGTCCGCCATCAGCTTCTCGGCAATCTGCGGCGCGGTTTTGACGCCCATATAGATCACCAGCGTGCGGCCCTTGCCAGCCAGGCCCGACCAATCCTGCTCGGAAAGCCTTTTGCACTGGCCCGCGACAAAGCTCACAATGCTGGAGGCATCGCGGTGGGTGAGGGCAATCTGCGCCGTCGCCGCCGCTCCATTCGCGGCAGAGATGCCGGGGACGATTTCAACCGGCACACCAGCCGCGCGCGCGTCTTCGGCTTCCTCGCCGCCGCGCCCGAAGATCAGCGGATCGCCGCCCTTCAGGCGCACCACATCGCGGCCAGCCTTGGCCTCGCGAATGAGCAGAGCGTTGATATCCTCTTGCGGCAGCGTGTGGCGGGCGCGCTGTTTCGCGACCGAGATAAGCCGCGCGTCGGGCCGCGCCATGGCGAGAATGTCGTCGCTCACCAGCCCATCATGCACCAGCACTTCAGCCGCGCTGATCAGTCGCGCCGCGCGAAGGGTGAGCAGGTCAGGATCGCCCGGACCCGCACCCACCAGAAAGATCGTGCCTGTTGTCATGCATGTGCAAATGGGCGAGCAGCCCATGTGGTGCCAGCGAGAATGGATTTTGGCGCGGGTAGCAAAGCTATTGCGCCCTGGCACTCTTGTCGCGGATCAAGCCTGTGATGACGGTCCGGTTTCGCTGCCCATCACATCCAGCAATCGGTCCATCTGCTTGGAAGATCGCAAGTGCAGGTCGCGCTGGGGGAAGGGGATTTCGATCTCGTTCTCTTTGAACAATTCCCAGATGCGCATGTACACATCCGAGCGGATATTCGCGAGCCCGCCTTCGGGGTCCTGAATCCAGAAGCGCACTTCGAAATTCACCGAATTATCGCCAAATTCCATAATGTTTACGCGCGGCTTTGGGCGCGGGAGGACGCGCGGCGTTTCGTCCACGGCGCGGTAAAGCAGCTTGGTCACCAGCTTGAGGTCGCTCGAATAGGAGACGCCCACCGGCGCTTTCACGCGCACATCTTTGGAGGAATAGGACCAATTGACCACCTGATTGATCATCAGGTTCTCGTTCGGGATGAGATATTCGGTTTGATCGCGCGTGATCACTGAAATCGCGCGAATGCCGATCTTGCGGATTTGTCCTACCGCTTCGTTGCCCGCTTGGTCGGTGACGGAGATCACGTCTCCGGGCTTGATCGACTTGTCGAGCAGCAGCAGGATGCCCGAGATCAGGTTACCAAACGTCTTCTGAAGGCCGAAACCGATGGCAAGACCGAACGCGCCGCCGAAGAAGGCGAGGGCGGACAGGTCGATCCCAATCAGATCAACGCTGATGAAGAACGCCAATGTCCAGATGACAATCGTGACGAGTTTTTCGGCCAGGACGGTCTGCGCCCCGTCAAACCGATTGAACTGGCGCAGGCCTGAGCGCGCGAACCGGGTCGCGAACCACGCCGCGGTGATCACGGCCAAGATCGTCGCGACCAGAAACAGCACGTCAAAGGCGGAAATGCGCACAGAAGCGATTTCGAGCGCCCAGCTGTCCAGCACTTCTACAAAGGCCGCCGTGGTTTCGCCCTGTGAGGCGAGCCCTTCCTTGGCGCCCTCCGCCACGCCGATCACATCGTCGGAGGGCGCTTCTTCGGCAAGGTTCCAGGCTTGCCCCGGCCCTTGCGGTTCGGGAGGCAGCTCGGTCGGTGTGTCGGTGGCCGCCGCGTCTGATGGATCGGCGCTTTCAGGCGAAGAGGGAGGCGGCGTGTCTGACGGGGTGGTAGGCGGTGTGGAGGTGGTCATGCGCACCCTTTAGCATGCATTGTGTGGGCGTTGGCCACCCCTGCGACAGAGAGTGTGGGCAATGCGTGTCTCAAACGATGTTCAAACCGTTGCGAGGGCCTGGGCAAGATCGGCGACCAGGTCTTCGGGGTCTTCCAGCCCGATCGACAAGCGGATTGCCGGTCGCAGTCCTTCTTTCAGGCCTTCCTTCAGCGGGTCGCCATCTGGGATCCGTGCCGGGTTGAGCATGATAGAGCGGTCCTTGTGCGGCCAGATCGGCAGCGCCAGGCTTTCATACCCGCCCCAGCTATAGCCGATGCCAAACAGCGCGAGTCCATCGACCACGCGCGCGCTGGCGGCATGGTCATCGGTCGCGAGGACAAAGCTGAACAGGCCGCAGCCCCCGGTGAAATCGCGCAGCCACAATGCATGGCCCTGATCGCTCGGCAACATGGGGCACAGCACCTTCGCGACTTGCGGCTGCTCGCTGAGCCAGTGCGCGATGCGGGCCGCGCTGGCGGTGGAGCGGTCAAGCCGCACGCCCATGGTGCGCAGTCCGCGTGCGGCAAGGGCGGCATCGTCAGGCGAGACCACATGGCCCACTTGCTGCGCGGTATGGCGCAGGCGTTTAAACCAGCGCTCACCCGCACTCGCGCAGCCCATCATCAGGTCCGAATGCCCGCCGACATGCTTGGACAGGCTTTGCACGACAATATCGCAGCCGCGCTCCAGCGCGGGGAAGCCCAGCGCGCTTGCCCAAGTGTTGTCGATCAGCACCGCCGCGCCCGCTTCATGCGCCATCGCCGCCAGCGCAGGCACGTCGCACACTTCCATGGTCAGGCTGCCGGGGCTCTCAAGCCAGACAGCGCGCGGTGTGTAGTCGCGCAGGAAGCTTGCATATTCATTGAGATCAAGCGGATTGAAAAAAGTGTTGCGCACGCCCCAGCGGTTCAGCAGGCCGGTCGCCATACTGCGCGAGGGGTCATAGGCGTTATCCGTCATCAGCAGATTATCGCCGGGTTTCAGAACCGCCATCAGCGCGCCGGAAATCGCCGCAACCCCGCTGGGATACAGCACCGTGCCTGCCGCGCTTGGCTCCATCTGCGTCAGCGCATCAGCCAGCGCCCACTGCGTCGGAGCTCCGCGCCGACCGTAGAAGAAGTCTCCGTCTTCGTTGGAGCGCAACGCGGCCTGCCGCTCCGCTTCGGTCTCGAACAGATGGGTGGAGGCGCGCCAGATCGGCGGGTTCACAACGCGACCGGTCCATTCCTTGCGCCGCCCGGCATGAGTGAGCCGGGTGGCCGCCGACATCTTCGGTTTTTCGGGATCACTCATTGCGGGCCGACTGCCTTTGGCGTTTCAGGATCAGCGCCCCATTCCGACCAACTGCCATCGTACAGTTCGGCATCCGACACCCCGATGAGGTTGAGCGCGAACAGCAGCACGCTGGCCGTTACACCGCTGCCACAGGTTGCGATGATCGGCTGGGACAGGTCCAATCCGGCATTTATAAAAGCTGTGCGCAGTTCTTCGGGCGGGCGATAGGTTCCATCGCTCGTAAAGACTGCATCGAAGGGCAGGTTGATTGAGCCGGGGATACGACCGTTGAGGCCGCCATGGATGGGGTCAAGGCCATCGCCAAACACGCGCGCCGCGGCGCGGGCGTCAATGATCTGTGCGCTGTCGTCGCCCAGAACTCGCAGAATATCGGCCTTGGTTTTGACGCGCGCGGCGTCGGTCAAAGATGCAGGCGCGCTCGGTTGGATGTCGCCAGAACCGCTTTGAGTTTTATGGCCAGCGGCCAACCATGCGCCAAGCCCCCCGTCAAGCACGGCGATGCCAGGCCATCCCAAAGCGCGCAACGCGAACCAGGCGCGCGCGGAACTTTTGACCGCGCTGTCGTCATAAACAATGATCGCGGCATCAGGGGCTATCCCCAATTCGCTCAGTCGCTGCGCCATTTGCTGTGGGTTCGGAAGCGCGGCGGGCACGGGCGATGTGCGGTCCGTGAGCGTGGCGAGATCCAGAAAGCAGGCGCCGGGAATGTGCTGTTCGTCAAACTCTGCGCGCGCATCCCGCCCGGCGGTGGGCAGATGAAGCGATGCGTCCAGCACGGCAATCGGGCGCTTGTCTGCATTTCCGGGTTCAAGCTTTGCTGCAAGCCAGGACGCTGACACGAGACTGGAGATAGGATCAGGCATGACCGCCGCTTACCCCCGCGCTCGCGCCAAGCCAAGACCGCTGGCTGAACTGCGCTTTCGCCCGGCCAGCCTTAGGCCGGTTCGCGCGCCTCGAAAGTGCGGATCGCGTTGGCGCGCAGGCCCGGAATGCTGCCGACCGGCGTATCGAGCGCAATCGGGTGGAGCCGCAGCTGGTTGGTCTGGCTAGGCGTACCGATCACAAAGCTGGTCGCACCGGCGCGCTGGCCTGCGCCATCGAGCGTCACGTGGAGCAAGGGGATGAAGAGCGGCTTTTCGCCCTGCCGCAGCGCCCGCACTTCGCGCATCGGCAATTGCAGTGTTCCCGACACAGTCCGGCTTTGTTGTGGCCCAATCCGCTCGATGGTCTCGAGCGGCTGAGCGGCGGTTAGGGAGGCTGCGTTGACCTTGCCTTTCTGCGCGCTGGTCAGCTGCGCGGACACAGCGATATCGCGCACGGCCACATCGGACCGGTTGGCCAGCGTCAGCCGGAACTCGACAGTGAACATCATCACACTGCGCGATGCGCTCGCGATAGCAAGCGATAACGACAGCGGCTGGGGAGTGGGCTGGGGCTCAGCCTGTGCAAGGGGAGGAGTGGCGGGCTCAGCTGAGCCATTGTGCCGGCTAACCCCCTCGCCAAACCCGAAAGCCGGGGCTGGCGGTGTCAGCGGTGTGTCTCGGCGAGGCTGGGCTGGCGCTGCTGGTTGAGAACGTTGGGCAGGCGGCGTGGCAACGGCCTCTCGTTTCGCTGGTCTCGACGATGGCTGCGCTTTGCCCGGTGACGGCGCAGGTCCTGTAACGCCGCGATCATAGGAATTCGAAATGCTCACGCGCACGCCCGTGGTCACATCTTTCTCGATCATCAGCGGGGAGGTCCGGCGCATCTGCACAGCGCGCCACACCATCAACGCCAGCAAGAGCAGTCCAAACGCAACCGCCGCCCACCACCAGGACGAAAAGGCGGGCTGGCGCGCGGCCGTGCCTGCATCTTTGCGAATGGGGCCAAGGTCTATGAAAGGCCGTACCTCTTCCTCGCCCGTCTGCGCGGGAGCAACGTCAATCCACTCATCCTCGCCGATCAGAAAGTCTTCGCCCGACGCGGTGTCAGACATGTCTGACGGCAAAGGCGCATCTGGCAGCAGCGTATTTGACGTACCAGCGGTTGACTGCGGCTGGGGCGCAGATTGGCCTGACCCTGCCGTCAATGCGGAGGATGCAGGTTCGCTCGATACTGTGTCAGCGCTCTGCGTTTCCGCTTGAGGGGGCGGCGCAGTGTCGACCGGCGGGCTGGGTTCGGGGGGAAACAGACGGCGCAGAGGCGGGGTGTAGGCCGGGCTGGGCGTCGCAGCCGGGCTTGGTGCTGCGCGAGGAGCGTCGCGCGGAATGACACGGGGCGCGATCTGCACACCCGCGCGCTCATCAGCGGGGCCTTGCGGAGCGACGGTTGGCGTCGGAGTGGGTTCAGGCAGCGAGAAGGACGGCTGGTTTTGCTGCGCGGCTGCGGGTGTTGCGTTGTGTGCCGCGAAACAGGCCGCGACAAGACCAAGCGCAACGCTACCGCTGAGCGAGCGTGCCCCGAATGCGCGGCCACGTGGCTCGGGCTGGCGGAGCGAGTTGAACGAAGATGTAAAGCGCAGACGCTTCATTGATGGCCAGAATCGCTGTTATCGTTATGCGGCGAGCCGCTTACCTTATCAGGAATGCTCTGAGAGTATGATCAAATAGTGATCGCGGACCTTGCGTCTAGCTCTGCGCTTGCACGGCCGGACCTTTCGCGGCAACAGCGCGGCATGGAAACCACACCTCCCGCCCCCACCGCCTCCGCGCCTGCCTTTCTGGGTAAGGAAACCCCGCTTCCGACCTCGCCCGAAGAGGCGGTGCTTGATTACGTGCCCAACCCACGCGCGGGCGCGTTGTTTTGTGTGCGCTTTGCTGCGCCCGAGTTCACGTCGCTGTGTCCGGTGACCGATCAACCGGACTTCGCACATCTGGTGATCGATTATGCGCCCGATCAAACGATTGTCGAATCCAAGAGCCTTAAGCTGTTCTTAGGCAGCTTTCGCAACCACAATGGCTTCCATGAGGATGTAACCGTGGGCATCGGGCAGCGCCTGTTTGATGAGATGAAGCCGCACTGGCTGCGCATCGGCGGCTATTGGTATCCGCGTGGCGGCATCCCGATTGACGTGTTCTGGCAAAGCGGTGCGCCGCCCGCGGATCTGTGGTTGCCCGATCAAGAGGTGCAGCCCTATCGCGGGCGTGGTTAACCATCTTACCGTATGGTAATCAGCCTGTTAGCCAAGCATAAATGTAACAGTTTGCGACAAGAAAATGCGGCTGGGGGCTTTTCATCCGATTGTCACAATGTATGCATAGGCCGCAATGAGACAACTGGGGTCACACGCGCGGTAACAAGAGCCGCGAAGCCCGCCTGACTGAACAAATGCACCACCCATCGAGAGGCCAATCATGATAACTACCGCTTCGACAAAGATCCGAGTTTTTGGCGGCGCATCAGCACTTGCGCTGACGGCTGGTATGGCCGCGACTGGCATGGCGCAGACCGCGCCTGTGCCCGCTGTCCCCAACCCTGCCGCGCCTGCTGCGCCGGGCAACGTTGAAGAGTGCCGCTTCGTCAATACAGTGGTGCCTCAGGAAATCCGCTGCGCGCCCGGAACGGATCCGGACGGTTTCCAGGCGATCAACAGCTCTATTGTTGCCACCGTTGAAGCGGGATCGCAGGTTCAAGGTGTGATCGATCTGGGTCAGAATGTCACCGTCATCGTCGATGGCGATATGGTCGTTGATAGCATCGCTGCATCGGCGATCGACCTCGATATCAATTCAACCGTCGTGAACAACGGCTTCATCGGCGGCGATGCGCGGTTTGATGGTTTTATCGTCACCGGTGATGGCAGCTCGGTCACCAATAACGGGACGATTTCTGACAACGGGAACACAAACGGGGTCGCCATTCAGGCTGGTGTCGGTTCAACCGTCGTAAACAATGGGGACATCTTTCTGCGAGCGTCCAACGTCTTCGGCATTATTGGCGACAACCAAATTGTGTCAGGCGATGATGTGACGGTGCTGAACACTGGACGCATCGTAATTGATGGCCAAGGTGCGCTTTCCGCTGGTATTCGGTTGGGTAATAACGCTGATGTGACCAACGAAGGGCTGATCCAGACCTTTGGCGACACTGCAGAAGGCATCTTGGTCTTTGACGATTCTACGGTTGTGAACGGCTTTGGTGCGTTCATCTTCACCACTGGTCAAGGTGCAGAGGGCATCTCAGCGGGTGACAATGCAGATGTGCGCAATTTCGCATCAGGGCAAATCTTCACATTCGGCGATGACGCGGTGGGCGTCCTGGTCGGTCAAGACTCTTTTGTAGAAACCAATGGCAATATCGTCACCGCTGGCGCAAACGCAGGAGCGATCCAGGCAGGCAACGGTGCGACGATCTTTGTGAACAGCGGCCAAGTTGGCACCAATGGTGACAACGCTGATGCTATTGCGGTGGCGGGCAGCGCCACGATCGACGTCAATGGTGGCCTTGTTCAGGCAGCAGGCGCGGGCTCACGCGGCATTGATGTCGATGGTGACCTTGCGCTGCGCAATCGCGGGCGCATTACGGCAGTGGGCGATGATGCCGTTTACATTGCCGGCGTGGGCACGGTTATCAACTTTGATACCGGCTTCATCTCATCCGACGGGGGCGATGGCCTTCAGGTTGATGGCGATGGTTCGACCGTCGAAAACGCAGGCGTGATCCAGTCGCGCGGCGGTAGTGCAGTTGCGGCCGCTGGTGATGATCTGACACTCGACAACACGGGCACCATTCAGGCCTTCAACGACGGCAACCTGGCGCTCGTCACAGGCGATAACCTCGTTCTCACCAACTCGGGCACGATCAGCACGACGGGCGATAACTTCGCTGACGTGATCACCGCCGGTGACAACGCGATGATCACAAACTCCGGCACGATTTCGGCCACTGGTACTGATAGCCTAGGGGTGGTCGCGGGCGATGACCTGATGCTGACCAACAGCGGGACGATCTCTACCTCGTCAGATTTCGGCGTGACCGTCTCCACTGGTAACGGCGCGACGATCGCCAACGATGGCGATATCACGGTCGACGGTGACGGCGCGTTCGCTGTCAGCGTTGCCGATATGGCGAGCATCACCAACGGTGGCATGATCACAGTGACCGGCGATGACACATTCGGCCTCGAAGGGTTCGATGATCTCACGCTTGTCAACAGCGGCACCATTGCAGCCACGGGCGCCAACGCAATCGCGGTGTCCGTCTTTGCTGACTCTGACATCAGCAACACCGGCGCGATCACCGCTTCTGGCGCTGACAGCATCGGGATCAACGCGGCAGGCGACGGCACGCTTGCGAACGAAGCTGGCGCTACAATCAGCGGCGCGACCGGTCTGCTTGCAACAGCCGGGGCGCAATCCGTCACCAATTTCGGGACAATCGAAGGTACTGGCGGGACCGGCGTTGATCTGGGCGATGGGAACGACTCATTCATTCAAGTCGACGGCGGCGCAGTAATCGGAACCATTGACGGCGGAAGCGGCACTGACCTGTTCGCTTACATCGTAACTGATGAAACCGACCGTGAATTTGACCTCGGCTCGACCACGGGCTTCGAAGATGTTCGCATCGGCTCGCAAACCTTCGACTTCGTGAACGGCACAATCGGCATGACCCCGGCGACGGGCGTGGTGACCTTGACCGGCACGACGGGTGATGCGTTCACAGTGATCAATACAGCCATCCTTGCTGGCACGAGCAATGCGACGGTTGGCTATCGTGTGGGCGCTGAGGACGGCATCACACTCGGATTGACGATTGCTGACACGGGCATGATCAATACGACCGGCGATGCCGAGATCGGCTTTGACGGCGGCGATGATGCGGTTCTGGTCAACGATGGTTCGATCACGACCACCGGCATGAGCACGGCAGCGGTCCTCTTCGGCGACAACGGCACGCTTACCAACACTGGTTCGATCCTGTCCGAAGGTGTGAACGGTGTCGCGGTGGCTACCGGTGATAACGCCACGATTGACAACGCTGCAGGCGCCACGATCAACACGACTGGCGACAATGGCTTCGGCATCGTCATTAATGGCGGCGGCTCTGTCACAAGCGCGGGTGTCATCTCGGTCGCGGGCGCAACCGCGCAGGCGATCACGATCACCGGCGACGGTGTGGTTGATAACTCCGGGATCATCGGCGCAGCGGATGGTCGCGCAATCGACATTGGCGGCGTGGCCACTATCACTAACCAAGCCGGCGGCGTCATCGGCGCGCGTGGTGTGGATGCGATCCGCATGAACTCAGCTGGATCGACCCTCGTCAACGCAGGCAGCATCGAAAACGATGTCGATGCTGGCGTCGGTGTGCGCGGCGCAGGCGACACTTCGGTCACCAACACCGGCACGATCACGACTTCGGGCATGAGCACGGCGTCGGTCGTTCTTGAAGATAACGGCATGGTCACCAACGAAGGCACGATTGAGGCGAGCGGAGACGCTGGCATCGCCGTCGTCCTTTCCACTGGCGGCACGCTGACAAACGCTGCAACCGGCTCTGTCACAAGCTCTGGCGATGGCGCTCCGACCGTGGTGCTCACGGGCGATGCCACCATTAGTAATGACGGCACTATCTCAGCTTCGGGTGCTGACAGCCAGGCTGTCACAGCGCTCGGCGATTTCGATCTCACCAATGCCGGCACGATCAGCGGCGACGATGGCCGCGCCATCGATGTTGCAGGCATAGCTTCGATCACCAACGCCGACAGCGGCGTGATCGCGGCCACCGGATCCGACGCAATCCGCTTCAACAGCGGTAGCTCGATCACCAACAATGGCGCGATCACCGGTGAGCGCGGCATTGAAGGCAGCGCTGGTGATGATTTCGTTGCGAACTTCGGTTCGATTGACGGAACGACGGACGGTGTCGACCTCGGCTTTGGTGCAGATACGTTCCAGCAATGGACCGGCGCCAGCGTGACCGGCAATGTCCTGCTTGGCGGTGACGATGACCTCTTCGTCCTCGAAGGCTCAAACTCGACCGTGACTGGCAACATTGACGGCGGAACGGGAACGGACACGGCCATCCTCGCCGGTATCCTAGATGCAGACAATATGGTCGGCTTCGAAGAGTACCAGCTCGGCTCTACGCTTGGCGACACACTCAACGATCTGGTCATTGACGGCAATCGCACGCTGGATGGTGATGTGGTTGCCGTGGGTGAGACGACGCTGGGTCTTGGCGTGGATACTCTCACTGCGACTGGCGAAATCCGCCTTCTCGACAGCGCCACGATCACAATCGAAACGCCGCTTGATGAGCAATTGGTTGGTCAGACAGTCGCCGTCCTTATCGATGGAACCGGGTTCTCGCGCGGCGGGGCCACGGTCAACATCATCGACGATGACGCATTGCTCGATTACAACCCAGTGATCGGTTCGTTGAGTGTTCGCGTCAATGCGGTGAACCCGCTGGCAGGCAACTCTGATCCAAACCTCACGCGCTTTGGTGCGGGCCTGCGCCAAGGGATCGAGGCTGGAACACTCAGCGCTGCCAACTTTGCAGCGTTGAATGGCCTGACCAACGCTCAAGTCGCCGACGCAGCGAATGATGCGCTTCCGTCGCTCAGCGATGGCGTGGGCCGCGAAGTGTTCGAAACCTCGACACTCGCCAGCATCGCGCTGGATCGTCACCTTGCTGCTGACGGTTCGGGCATCTGGGGACAGATCGCCGTACGCGGGGCAGAGCAGGACGCTTTGTCAGCCACCGCAGACGGCTATGACAGCGATCAGGTTGTGTTCACCGTGGGCGGCGACTTCGCGCTGGGTGACGATATCAAGCTCGGCCTTATCGCCAGCTACGCCGATATCGAAATCCAGGACGAAACGGCCACCGGCGCGCAGAACACCAATTCTGACGTTCAGAGCATCAAGCTGGGCGCCTACATCGCGATCGACTTCTTCGATCGTGGCTTCGTGAACAGCGAAATCGCCTATCTCACGGGTGAAGTGGACGCCGCGCGCGGTGGCTTCTTCGGTCCGATTGCATCGTCCTACGACTTTGACGGTCTGATGGCGCGCACCACAATCGGGTATGATCTGCTGGCGGATGAAGGCGTCTCGCTGACGCCGACAGTCGGTGTGAATGTCGCGCGGGTTAACTTCGATGACACGGTTGAGAGCGGCGGCTTCGGCTTCGCAATCGAGCGCGGCGATGCGGTCTATGCGGAAACTCGCTTCGGCCTCGAACTGGGCGCGGATGTGTCGGAGAAAGTCAGCGGCTTTATCTCAGGCACGTTCATCCATGATTTCGTTGACAGCACCCGCTCGTTCAACTTGAGCTCAGCGCAGCTTGGAACGTTCAACGCGGTGCTGCCGTTGCGTGAGCAGGATCGCTTCGAAATCTCGGCTGGCGCGACCATTGATGTCGCTGAGAACTTCGGCATCGGCTTGGGCTATCAGGGTGACTTCAACGACGGCTATAGCGGGCACTCTGCACGTGCGAGCGTGCGCATCGCCTTCTAATCAGAACGGCGAGCCCGTCAGGGCACCAAACACGAAAAAGGGCCGGTCGCGCGAGGCGTGACCGGCCCTTTTCTTTTGCGCATGACGAAGCGGCGCACATAGTGCGGCGCAGCGCAAAGAGCTGGCACAATGGCGCGGATATGGCGGGGAACTGCACGACGCTGGGCGGGGATGGTGCCGGCTAGAGGATTCGAACCCCTGGCCCCCTGATTACAAATCAGGTGCTCTACCAACTGAGCTAAGCCGGCCCGCCGCGCTTGGCGCACGCTGCCTCTAGGGCAAAGGCGCAGCGCTCTCAAGTATCGAGTTTTGGAAGTTTTAAACCTGCAAGAATTGGCGCTTTAGAGTGCCCCGAACGTCCATCCTTCGGTCCACGCGATCTCGGCGGTCAGGAAGCGCGGGTTCCAGCGCCGCTCTTCGCTCGCGACTTTGCGCAGCCATGCGGCGGTCAGCAGCGCATCGGACGAATGATCGTCAATGGTCCCTGTCGCATCGACAGGCGGGCAGTCCAGCACTTTGAGCGCAGCGTTGAGGTCGGCGTAGGTCAGCAGCTTGGTGCGCGCGCCCATATCGGCCGTCTCTCGGCTCGCAAGGCCGGTGTAGATTTCCACCAGAACTGAGCCTTTGAGCGGGCCAGATCGATCGGGGACGGGGTCCATCGGCCACACGTTCAGCTTGCCGCGCAATTGGTGCAGCATCCGCATCCCTGTGAGCGAGCTTTTGCCGACCTGGGCGGCCCCAACGAGGTTGAAATTGCTGACCGGGCGGCACTTCTGTGCGCGTTGCGCGCCCTCTGCCACACGAAAGCGGCCTTCCTTGGTGATCGCGTCGGGCAGCAGAAAACGGTCGCCTTCGCGGCCCTTGCCATGGCGGAAATAACGCGCGGCCTGAGGATGTGCGACAAAGCTGTGCGCGCCCAGATGGGGATCATCGGCGCAGATGTCGTCGATCAGCTCCCACAGCTTCTTGGCGTGGGTCGGGGAACGGTCCCAGTCCGGAAAGAACGCGCCGGCGTCTTCAAAGGGCAGCGAAATACCAAGATCCGCGCCAACCAGCGTGCGCGGGGGCAATTCATCTCGAAGCAGGGCCATAACCTCGGCGCGCGACCAGCCGCGCGATGGCGGTTTGACCAGAACCGGAGGGCCCCCGCCGGCGTCCGCCAGAGCAAGCGCGATACCCTTGTGCCGCTCGCCTTTGGCACCTGACCAATCGAGGGCGAGGAAATGATCAAAGCGCGGCGGCTTCATCGCTGACGCTCCTTTCGCAAGCGGTCCCAGTGCGCCATGCGCTCTCTCACGCGCGCTTCGAAGCCGCGTTCCATTGGTCGATAGAATTCCTGCGGTGCCATTGCGTCGGGCCAGTAATTCGCGCCGGAAAACCCGTCCTCGGCGTCATGGTCATAGGCGTAGCCTTCACCGTAGCCGATGTCCTTCATTAGCTGGGTGGGTGCGTTGAGAATGTTGGCAGGTGGCAAAAGCGAGCCTGTCTCGCGCGCGGACTTAAAGGAGGATTTCTGCGCGGCATAGGCGGCGTTCGATTTGGGCGCGGTGGCGCAATAAAGACACGCCTGTACAATCGCGAGCTCCCCTTCCGGGCTGCCGAGAAATTCATAGGTGTCCTTGGCCGCAAGGCATTGGGTCAGCGCCTGCGGATCGGCGAGGCCAATGTCCTCACTCGCAAACCGAACCAGACGGCGCAGCACATAAAGCGGCTCTTCGCCAGCGGTGAGCATACGCGCCATGTAATACAGCGCCGCTTGCGGATCTGAGCCCCGCAGCGATTTGTGGAGCGCGCTGATCAGGTTGTAATGCCCGTCGCGATCCTTGTCATAGACCGCCACGCGCCGCTGGAGGAAGCTCCCCAAAGCTGCTGGATCAAGTGGCTCGCCCAGCTTTGCGTTGTATAGCGTTTCGGCCTGACCCAGCAGAAACCGCCCATCACCATCGGCGCTGGCGATCAACGCGTCGCGCGCGTCCGGTGTGAGTGGGAGGGGGGCTTCAAGTGCCTCAGCCCGAACCAACAGCGCTTCAAGCGCGTCATGGCCCAGACGCTCAAGGATCAGCACCTGTGCCCGGCTGAGCAAAGCGGCGTTGAGCGCGAAAGAGGGATTTTCGGTGGTCGCGCCCACCAGCGTGATTGTTCCGCGCTCGACGAAGGGCAAAAAGCCGTCTTGCTGCGCGCGGTTAAAGCGGTGGATTTCGTCCACAAACAACAGCGTCTTGTGGCCTGCCGCCGCCATCTTGTCCGCCTCGGCAAAGGCTTTCTTAAGGTCGGCGACGCCGGAAAAGACGGCGCTGATGGATGTGAAGCGCATTCCAACGGACGCAGCCAGCAGTCGGGCGATGCTGGTCTTGCCGGTGCCCGGCGGCCCCCACAATATCATGCTGGAGAGGCGGCCTGCGGCGACCATGCGGCCGATTGCGCCTTGCGGCCCGGTCAGGTGTTCTTGCCCGATCACTTCGGAAAGGTCGTGGGGGCGAAGGCGATCCGCCAGCGGCGCGTCATAGCGCGGCGTCTCAGCTCGCTTTGCAGCGGCGGGCGCATCCTCTCCAAACAGGTCAGCCATCCGCCGATGCTGATAGGCGGTTCATGGAAAACATGCACCGGAAAACGCCACGGGCACGATCTTCGACTTGAAATGATAGTCTTGCGATATATCTTTATGTCCATCCGAACTATCGAAAGGCACTCCCAATGACTTGGAACAACAATCGAGGCGGCTGGAACAGTTTTGGTCCCATGATCGCAATGATGGCTGCGCAGGCAGCGAATGAATGGGATAGCGATGCCCGGCGCGATCGCATGCGGTCACGCAGCCGATCAAAGGGCGACTGGAAAGACAACACGCGCTCGCGCAAGCGGCGTGGTCGCATGTTTGGCACCGGTGAGCTGCGGCTGGCACTGCTGGCGCTGATCAATCAGGAGCCGCGCCACGGCTATGAGTTGATCCGCGCAATCGAAGACATGACCGGCGGTGGCTATGCGCCGAGCCCCGGCGCGGTGTACCCAACGCTGCAGATGCTGGAAGAGGAGGGCCTGATCAAACAGACCAAGCCAAAGGCGGATGACGATGGCGAGACCAGCGGTAAGAAGCCGTTCAAAGCCACCAAGGCTGGCAAAGCCGAACTCGCTGAGCGCGAAGACGAGGTTGAAGCGCTGATGGACCGTCTGGGCGAGCATGGTGAGCGCGCCGAGCGCGTCAAGGAGAAGTCACCCGATCTCTTCCGCGCGATGGGCAACCTCGCCAGCGTCCTGAAAAACCGCGCCAATGCGGGCAAGCTCGACAAAGCGACCATCGATGAGATCGTCGACATCATTGACGAAGTCGCCAAGCGGATCGAGCGCTTGTAGTCTCAACCGGCAGCGCGAACAGCAAAAGCGAAGGGGCGGCGCACTTGTCGCCCCTTTCCGTTTCTATTTAATCCTCTCTCGGGGAACGGGTCGAACCGTAAACGGGAGGGAAAAACGATGGCTACGCTGGAGCAAGAGACGCCCAAGACACCGTGGCATTTGTGGGTTTTGGGTGTGGTCAGTCTGATCTGGTTTGCCGGTGGCGCGTACGATTACATTCAGACCAAGACGGTCAATATGGATTACCTCAGCGTGGCCGCTGAGAGCGTCGACGTGCCGGTGCAGGTAATCCTCGACTATTTCACCAGCTACCCGCTGTGGGCGAACATTTGCTGGGCGCTGGGAGTGTGGGGCGCGGTTGCCGGGTCAGTCCTGCTGCTCTTGCGCAGCCGGTTCGCCTTTGACGCGCTGGCGCTATCGGTGATCGGGTTGGCAGGATCGACGCTCTATGCGTTCATTTCCGACATTCCGCCTGAGCTTGCCTCGACCTTCCAGCTGGTTTTCACCGTGGTCATCTGGCTCTCTGTGCTGGCGATGGCGTGGTATGGGCGGGCCATGACGGCGCGCGGTGTGCTGCGCTAGGCTGCCGTGTCCCGCTCGCGCTCTTGCAAGGCGCGGCGGTCTTCGATCAGGCGGAGATAGGTCTCCGCCACGGCGGCGTTGATCGTCTCCCAGCTGTATTCGCGGCTGCGATCTTCGCCCGCTTTGCCGTGCGCGCCGCGCAAGGATGTATCGGTGCAATAGGGTGCCAGCGCCGCTGCGAAGCGTTCGGCGGTTTCCTGCGTGGTATTTCCCGGCGGGACGAGTTGGCCGGTCTGGCCGTCCACGACCAGGCTCGCCGCGCCCGTTGCGCCTGCGGCGACCACGGGCAAGCCGCAAGCCATCGCCTCCAGCGTCACATTGCCGAAGGTTTCCGTGATGGAGGGGTTGAAGAAGATGTCGCCGCTCGCCAACGCCGCGCCCAGCGCCTCACCCGTTTTAAAACCGGCAAAGATGCCGCCGGGCAGCGCTTCTTCAAACCAGCTGCGCGCCGGGCCATCGCCGATAACCAGCACTTTGTGCGGGACCTGAAGCTTGCGCAATTGCACGATCGTTTCGGCAAAGACGTCCAGCCCCTTTTCCATGACCAGCCGACCCAGAAAGACAATCGCCACATCATCATCCGCCAGCCCAAGGCTGCGCCGCCAGTTCATGTCGCGCTTTTCGCTCGCAAACACGCTGCGTTCGACCCCGCGTGACCACAGCGAAATGTCGTCATGCATGTCCATCGCCAGCAATTCCTCAATCATCGAATGCGAGGGAGCGACCAGGGCGTCGCAGCGATTGTAAAAGCGCCGCAGCAGCTTGATGATGATCGGCTCAAGAAAGGCCATGTTGTAATAGCGCGGATAGGTCTCAAACCGGGTATGGACGCTGGCGAGCACCGGCAGGTCATGATCCTGAGCCCAGCGCAAGGCGGCATGGCCGGACGGATCGGGCGCGGACAGGTGGACGACATTGGGCGCAAACTGCACCAGATCCTTGCGCACTTTCGGCCCCAGACCCAGCGGCACGCGGTATTCCCCGCGCCCGAACGGCATCCCGATAGAGCGGGTGCCAACCAGATCGCCGGTCGGTTCAAACGCAGGCTCTTCGACAACCGGCGAGTAGACGCGGACCGCTGCGCCTTTGCCCAGCAGCGATCCCACCAGACGGTTCAGCGCCTGGTTCGCCCCATCGCGGGTGTAATTGTAATTGCCACTGAACAGCGCAATGCGAAGGTCGGTAAAATCCATCGGCGCGGGCTTTAGGCGAAACGCCGCCGTGTGGCCACTCCTCGTGACTTTGACCACCACATTGGAGCGATCATTCATTGACACGTCACACCACATCCCTAATGGCGGCTGCGGGCCACGCGGTCCCAACGCCGCGCGAGCTCTCTGTAAGGAGAGAATACAATGACTGATTATGCACGCGGGCTCTCACATGAGCCGCCGCTCAAGCCTGAGCGCCCCCAATTTTCTTCCGGTCCCACGGTCAAGTTTCCCGGCTGGTCGCTCGACAAGCTGAAGACCGATTCGCTTGGGCGTTCGCACCGCTCTGCGCTCGCCAAGGGGCGCCTCAAATACGCGATTGATCTGACGAAAGAACTTCTCGGTATCCCCGAGGACTATCTCGTCGGGATCATGCCTGCGAGCGACACAGGCGCGCTTGAGGCGGCTATGTGGACCATGCTTGATCCTGAGCGCCCGGCAACGGTCGCGGCTTGGGAAAGCTTTGGCAATATCTGGATTCAGGATGCGGTGAAGCAGCTCAAACTGCCCAACCTGCAAACGCTCAGCGCCGATTATGGCGATATCCCGGACCTCACCACCATCCCGCAGCGCAACGATGTCGTCTTCACTTGGAACGGCACCACGTCCGGCGCGATGATCCCGAACACTGACTGGCTGGAGCCGGGCCGTGAGGGGATCACGATCAACGATGCGACCAGTGCGATCTTTGCGCAAGAGATGGACTGGCCCAAGCTCGATGCGACGACGTTCTCATGGCAGAAAGTCATGGGCTCCGAAGCGCAACACGGGATGCTAATTCTCAGCCCCAAGGCGGTTGAGCGGATCGAAAGCTACGATCCTGAATGGCCGCTACCGAAGCTCTTTCGCCTCAAAAAGGGTGACAAGCTCAACCGCGCGATCTTCCAAGGCGCGACGATCAACACGCCTTCGCTGCTGGCAACCGAGGATTACATCGCCGCGCTGGAATGGGCGAAGTCAATCGGCGGCTTGAAAGCCATGATTGAGCGGGCGAACACCAACGCTGATATCGTCAAGAACTGGATCGAGCTGAAGCCGTGGCTGCGCAACATGGTCGCTGACCCGGCCAAGCGCACCAACACCGGCGTGTGCATGATGTTTCAGGGTGACTGGTATGAAAGCCTGTCAGCCGAAGATCAGGCCGCGGTGCCCAAGAAAATCGTCAAGATGCTCGAAGAGCGCAATGTCGGCTACGATTTCAACGGCTATCGCGACGCGCCACCATCTTTGCGCATCTGGTGCGGCGGAACGCTGGAGGCAGAGGACATCGAGCGCCTGCTGCCCTGGATCGAGTGGGCCTATGAGGCCGTGAAGGACAACGCTCAAGCGGGCTGAGGCTCGGCTTCGCTCTACCCATTTCTCCCGTCATCCCCGCGAACGCAGGGGACCCAGATTTTCAACGTGCTGGCTTAGCCACTCTGGGTTCCCGCATGCGCGGGAATGATGGTCAACAGGACAAGACCCATGACCAAACCCAAAGTACTTATTTCCGACAAGATGGACCCCAACGCCGCGCGCATTTTTGAAGAGCGCGGCTGCAATGTTGATGTGATCACCGGCGAAAGCCCGGAAGAGCTCGCCGCGCGCATTGGCGAGTACCACGGGCTCGCGATCCGCAGCTCGACCAAGGTCACACCGGCCATCCTCGATGCCGCGACCAATCTGAAAGTGATCGGGCGCGCTGGCATTGGCGTCGACAATGTCGATATCCCGTATGCGAGTGGTCGCGGCGTGGTGGTGATGAACACCCCGTTCGGCAATTCGATCACCACCGCCGAACATGCCATCGCGATGACCATGGCGCTGGCGCGGATGATCCCGGCCGCCAACACTCGGACGCAGAACGGCGAATGGCCCAAGAAGGACTTCATGGGCGTCGAAGTCACCGGCAAGACGATGGGTCTGATCGGCGCGGGCAATATCGGCTCAATCGTCGCCAGCCGTGCGCTTGGGCTGCGCATGAAGGTGATCGCGTACGATCCCTTCCTGACCGAAGAGCGCGCCGTGGAAATGGGCGTTGAAAAGGTCGATCTGCAGACCCTGCTGAGCCGAGCGGACTTCGTGACACTGCACACGCCGCTGACCGATGAGACGCGCAATATCCTCAGCCGAGAGCGCTTGGAGAACGCCAAGCGGGGCATCCGCATCGTCAATTGCGCGCGCGGGGGCCTGATTGACGAAGCGGCGCTGAAGGACTGTCTAGAGAGCGGCCAGGTCGCCGGCGCGGCCCTGGACGTGTTCGCTGAGGAGCCCGCCAAGGAAAATCCGCTGTTCGGCGCGCCTAACTTCATCTGCACCCCGCACCTTGGAGCCTCAACCACCGAAGCGCAGGTTAATGTCGCGCTGCAAGTCGCTGAGCAGATGGCGGACTATCTTGTGAATGGCGGTGTGACCAACGCGCTCAACATGCCGAGCCTGTCGGCGGAAGAAGCGCCCAAGCTGAAGCCTTATATGGCGCTCGCTGAGAAGCTCGGCAGCCTTGTGGGACAATTGGCGCGCGGCAACCTGACCAAGATCAGCATTGAGCGCGAAGGCGCGGCGGCGGAACTGAACGGCAAGCCTATCACTGGCGCAGTGCTGGCAGGCTTTATGCGCCGCTATTCCGACACGGTGAACATGGTCAACGCGCCCTATCTCGCCAAGGAGCGCGGGCTGGAAGTCTCCGAAATCCGCCATGAGCGCGAAGGCGCGTTCAACACGCTGATCCGCGTGACGGTGGAAACCGATGCAGGGCCGCGCTCGGTCGCCGGCACCCTGTTTGGTGCGGACCAGCCACGCCTTGTCGAGATTTTCGGGATCGGCATTGAAGCGGACCTCGAAGGCAACATGCTCTATGTTGTGAACGATGATAAGCCGGGCTTTATTGGCCGCATCGGCACGCTGCTGGGCAATCACGCCATCAATATCGGCACATTCAATCTGGGCCGACGCGATGCGGGTGGGGAAGCGGTGCTGCTGCTCTCGCTTGACGAAGCGCTAAGCGGCGACGTGGTGGCTGAGATCGAGCAGGTCGAGGGCGTCAATCTGGCCAAGACGCTGGTGTTCTAAGCCACAACGCCCACCCCGAACCCCTCCTGCAAACGGGAGGGGAGTGAAACTTGCGAGCTTGCTCGCTAGGTGCAACGGGGTGGGCCTTTGCCCTTCACCCGCGCGCGAGGGGCGGCTAAGGCCCGCAGCCGTATGACTAACCCTACCGATCTCCTCCCCAACGGTCTGGCAGACCGCCTCCCCGCCGCCGCCCGGCGCATCACGCTTGCCATGCGCGCGGCGCTCGATGCGGTGGAGGCGCATGGTTATGACCGGGTGCGCCCGCCTTTGCTGGAGTTTGAAGCCTCGCTTGCCAGCAGGATGGAGGGGGTGGAGACGCAGAAGCTGTTCCGCTTTGTCGATCCGGAGAGCTTGCGCACGCTCGCCCTGCGCAGCGACATAACGCCGCAGATCGGGCGCATCGCCGCGACCGCGCTTGCCGATGCGCCGCGCCCCTTGCGGCTCGCCTATTGCGGGGACACCATGCTGATCCGCGCGAGCCAGCTCAATCCCGCGCGCGAGCGACTGCAATTGGGCGCCGAACTGATCGGAGCGGACAGCGTCGCGGCGGCCAGTGAAACGGTGACTTTGGCGGTCAAGGCGCTCAGCGCGGCGGGGCTCACGGGAATTTCGGTCGATTTCACCATGCCCGATCTGATCGACACTCTCGCAGAACAGGACCCCTCGATAGCGTCTGCAACGCTCGAAGCGATCCGGCGCGAGTTGGATACCAAGGATGCAGGTGGCCTTCGCGCAGTGGGCGGGGCCGCCTATTTGCCGCTGCTCTACGCCACCGGGCCCTTTGCCGAAGCGATGACCACCCTGCGCGATCTGGATGCGGACGGCGCACTGTCCACCCGGCTTGATGGGCTTGAAGCTATTGCGGCAAGCGTCGGCGAAAGCGCGCGCATCACGCTTGACCCGACCGAGCGCTATGGCTTTGAGTACCAAAGCTGGTTTGGCTTCACGATCTACGCCGACGGTGTGCGCGGCGCAGCTGGGCGCGGGGGCACATACAAGATCGCCGGGAGCGAGGAAGCTGCCAGTGGATTCACGCTCTATGTGGATCGCTTTGCCGAAGCGGCGAAGGTTGAGACCCCGGAAGGCTGGAAGATTTACCTGCCCTTTGGCCATGACGCCGAAGAAGCGCGCGCGGCGCTCGAAATCGGGCCGGGCAATCGCGTCATCGCGCAAATCTCTGACGATGAGGACCCCAGGGCACTCGGCTGCACGCATATTGCGCGCGGCGGCGACATCGTCGAAATAGAGGTCTGAATTCGTAACAGGAGCTGCGCGATGGCTGACAGAGTGAAACCAATTTCTATCAGTCCTGACCCCCTAGCCCCCTATTGCATCGCGCCCGCATGGCAGGTGGGTGACCTTGTGATCCTGTCTGGCCAAGCGGCGATCAGCGAAGCGGGAGAAATTGTTGGCGAAGGCGATTTCGACGCGCAGCTTGCGCAGACCTTTGCCAATATCAGCCGCGTGCTCGCGGCGGCGGGCAGTGACCTGTCAAAGGTTGTGAAGGTCACGATCTACATGACCGACATGGCGCATTTTCCCAAAATCGTCGAGGCACGCCAGCGATACTTCACTGCACCCTTTCCCGCAGACACAACCGTCGAAGTGAAGGGCCTCGCACTGCCGGAATTGATGGTTGAGATTGACGTGATCGCGGCGGCTTAGCCGCCTGCTTCAGACCCGACCACCATCGCCAGGAATGCATCGACCGCTTCGGTCTGCGCTTTGCCAGCTTCAGTGCCCATTTCGCGGGTCATGCGGCTGTGATTGGTGCCTGCAATCGGCACCGCGCTGGCCTTCACGCCGCTCGCCACCAGAGCATTGGCAAGGGCTTGCGCTTGCATTCGCGTTATCTCACGCTCCTCGACATAGAGGGCCAACCAGTTAGGCGCATCCTTGCCGCCTACGTAGGTGAGTGGTGAGAGCGCCCTGTGCCGCTCGGGATCGTCGCTGAAGATGTCGGTGTAAAGCCGCTTTTGGCGCTGCTCTGCTTGCTCCATGGTGGCGGCGATATCGTAACCACCACCATCCAGCAGCACGACGCCTTTGATCGCGCTGAACGCCTCGCCCGCATATTGCGGATCGGCGGCGACAAGCGCGGCCAGATGCGCGCCCGCGCTGTGACCCATCAGCACGATGCGGTCCTTGTCGAACCCAATAGCGCTGGCTTGACCCACCAGCGCCTGCACCGCGGCGCCGACATCTGTGGCCTGCTCTTCAACTGTGACATCGGGAAACAGGCGGTAGCCGGTGGATGCGAAGTAAATCTCATTCCTGTTGAAGTGGGCGGGTTTTTCCTGGACATATTTGTTATCGCCCATGCGCCAGCCGCCCCCATGGACAAACAGAATGAGTGGCAGATCCTCGACCGCGTCGGCGGGCTCAAAGACGTCGATCACCTGACGTTTGTCGCTGCCGAAAAAGACCGTGCGGCTTGCGTTGGGCGCTCGCGCCTGAGGCGGTCCTTCTGCGCCGCCGCGCTGTTGCCGGCGTTGCTGCATGCGCTGTTGGACTTCGCCTTGGCACTTGCTTGAAAGTTGGTCGGCTTTCGATTGCAGGCATGCGGGTATCTGCGAGCGATCGCGCCCGCACAGCTTGACGATTTCCTGAATGCACTGGCGTGAGGGCCTGTTGCCGCCACCACCGCCTGAACGCTGGGCCAGGATCGGTGTGGCGATAACGGCAGCAGCCAGCCCGGCTGCAAGGAAGGGAACTGCGCGGCTCATTCAAATACTCCGGTTCTGCGCCCTTCAGGCGCCAGCTTTTGCCATTTCGGTTTTGTCGAGCTTGCCATCCTTTTTCAGGTCAAGCTTGCGGAACTGCGCCGACTGCGCGGATTCCCATTCACTCTGGGTGATCGTCCCATCGCGATTAGCGTCAGCTGAAGCGGATGCCTTGGCGAAAGCTTTATCGAACTTTCCCTTCCCGGCGAGCGAGGGGCGGTCCGATTTGTTGACCTTGCCATCATCGTTGCGGTCCATCTTCCCGAAGATCTTTGCGCGATTGGTTTTGGCTTCGGCTGAGGTGACGATGCCGTCCTTGTTGGCGTCTGCCTGTTTGAGCATTTTCGCTTGGTCATTGGCGAGGGCAGGCGTGGCAGCCAGCACCGCTCCGGCAAGAGCAAATGGAGAGGCAAGGAGGAATCGGGACATGAGCTATGCTCCATAGATAAGGATGGGGCGGGAGTGATCGGGCGCGCCGAAAATGGCCAGTCTCGCCGTGTCGCTTTTTGTCTCAGTCTAATCGGCACACTGCCTTGCCCCTTTGTGCCCCAGCGCCTAGGCCCCGCGCGGTTTGTGCAATTGATACAGAAAGTCAAAAATGGCCAACGTCACCGTGATCGGCGCTCAATGGGGCGATGAGGGCAAGGGCAAAATTGTCGACTGGCTTGCGAGCCGGGCGGATGTGGTGGTCCGCTTTCAGGGCGGGCACAACGCCGGCCACACGCTGGTGATTGACGGGACAACCTATAAGCTTTCGCTGCTGCCGTCCGGGATTGTATCGGGCACGCTCAGCATGATTGGCAATGGCGTGGTGCTGGACCCGTGGGCGCTGCGCGATGAGGTGCAAAGGCTCGAAGCGCAGGGCATTGCGATCAGTGATGACAATTTCGCGATTGCGGATAATTGCGCGCTGATCCTGCCCGTGCACCGCGATCTGGATGGCCTGCGCGAGACGGCAGCGGGCAAGGGCAAGATCGGCACGACCGGACGCGGCATTGGCCCTGCCTATGAGGATAAGGTTGGCCGCCGGGCAATCCGGGTGTGTGATCTGGCGCATCTCGATGATATCGAGCCTCAGCTGGATCGCCTGTGTGCACATCACGATGCGCTGCGCGCCGGGTTTGACCAGCCTCCCGTGGACCGCGACGCGCTGCTTGCCGAGATGCGCGATGTCGCCGATTTCGTCCTGCGGTTCGCGCAGCCGGTGTGGAAGCGGTTAAAGAAAGTGCGCCGCGCGGGCGCGAAAATCCTGTTTGAGGGCGCGCAGGGCGTGCTGCTTGATGTCGATCACGGCACCTATCCCTTCGTCACCAGTTCCAACACAGTCAGCGGCACCGCGGCCAGCGGCAGCGGCCTTGGCCCGGCGGCGACCGGTTTCGTGCTCGGCATCGTCAAGGCCTACACCACCCGCGTGGGTTCTGGCCCGTTCCCAACCGAGCTGTCCGATGAGGTCGGGCAGGGCATTGGTGAACGCGGGCATGAATTTGGCACTGTCACCGGGCGTCAGCGGCGCGTGGGCTGGTTCGATGCCGTTCTGGTGCGCCAGACCTGCGCGGTCTCCGGCGTCACAGGTATAGCGCTGACCAAGATTGACGTGCTTGACGGGCTGGAGACGGTCAAAATCTGCACCGGCTATCGCTTGCACAACAACGTTTATGATTACCTGCCCAGTCACGCAGCGGAGCAGGCGGCGGTTGAGCCGATCTATGAAGAAATGGAAGGCTGGAGCGAGAGCACCGCAGGCGCGCGCTCCTATGCCGACCTTCCGGCGAACGCGATCAAATACATTCAGCGGGTGCAGGAATTGATTGAGTGCCCGGTCGCGCTGGTTTCGACCAGCCCTGAACGCGACGACACGATCCTGATGCGAGATCCGTTCGTTGATTAGATCACTTGCGATAAGTCCCTAGGAGGGACAGCGGGGCACAGCAGCAATTGTCGCGAAAGGTGTGAGCGGTTATCTGGCGATTATTATGCATCGCCTGCTCGCTCCTTTTTTGGTTCTGTTTATCGCGGCGTGTTCCTCCGGACCGCCGCCTAAAGTGGTGGAATCGCCCGGCGCGGGCGTGATGGTCGATCCGCGACAGGCCAACCCCCAGCGGCGCGGAGGGGCTGTGGCCTCGCGCTCCATCCCGCAAAGCCGCGCTGTGCCGATGGTCGCGGATTACCTGTTGGTCGATAAATCGGACCGCCTGCTGATCGCTTATCGCAACGGCAAAGCCATCCGCGCCTTTAGCGGTATCCAGTTCGGCGATGCCCCCAGCGGTCACAAACGCTTTCGAGGCGATGAGCGCACGCCAGAGGGCCGCTATTGGATTGATGGTCGCAATCCGGGCAGCAGTTATCACCTGTCGCTGCGCATCTCTTACCCCAACCAGCGCGACCGCGCCTTTGCTGCGCAATATGGCCGCTCGCCGGGCGGAGACATTTTTATCCATGGCCAGCCCAACCGGCTTCCCATGGGCCGCCTGCCCGGCGACTGGACCGATGGCTGCATCGCGTTGAGCAACGCCGAAATTGAAGAGCTGTGGCAGATGGTGCCCGATGGCACTCCCATCGACATTCGCCCTTAATCCTCAGGCGTCTGGCGTTCCTCTCGCAGCAGCGCGACTTCGATCTGCAGACGTTTGATCTCGCGCAGCACGGTCAGCATGTTCATGCGCGCGAACATCCACTCCTTCGCAAAGCCAAGGATTACCAGCAGCGCGACGCCCGAAATCGCCCAAAGCGTGTGCGCCACATAATTGTCGGTCGAGGTGGCGACTTTCCACATGACGAACACAAAGAGGAAGCCCAGCACCACGGTGAAGCCGAAGATCAGCTTTGCCCAGCCGCCCAAGGGCCCTTTCCAGGTGTCGCCAATCTGCTGGAACATGCCGCGATCCTCCTCAAGGCTATCGAGAAACGCGCGATCATCCGCGCTCAGCGCGTCGGTGATGCGATCGTCAATTGGGTCAGTCATGGATGTTCTCCTTCGGGTTGTTCGGTCAGCGCCGCTTTGAGGGTGCGGCGCGCGTGGAAAAGGCGGCTTTTGGCGGTGCCCAGCGGGATCGACTGGACCTTGGCGATCTCGGCCAGGGTAAATCCTTCGACAAAGTGCAGATGCGCGGCGAGCCGCTGGTCCGGCGGCAATTGCGCGAAGGCCTGCGTGATCGACTCCCGGTCATCATGGGCAGGGGTCTGGCCGGTGTCGGAGGCGATCTCGGGGATGGGGACCAGCGCTTCATGCGAGCGTGTGCGGATCGCTTTTCGCAGATGGTCCGCGCCGCGCCGATGCAGCACACCAAAGGCATAGCTGCGAAACCGGCTCGGCTCGCGCAGACCCGCTAGTCCTTTCCAGATGCCCAGCCAGCAGTCCTGCGCCAGATCGCTCGCGCTGTCAGGATCAGCGGTGTAGCGCGCCGCAGCCCGGATCAGGCGCGGGTGCCAGCGCTGATGCAGCCGCGCAAAGGCTTGCCTGTCACCGGTCTGCGCCAACAGGACCAGCAATTCATCAAACACATCAGCCGTACGCGGCGGGTTGGCAGAGCGCTTTTGCACCATTGACCCTGTAGTCTGTCTGAGCCGCGATAAGGTTCAGTATTGCTGATGTAAATCCGATTTGATGTCAAAAATCTTTACATGATCCGTTTTTGTTCTATTTGTGTTCCATCACATCAACGGAGGTGATTCGGTATGGCACAGGCACAATTCCTTTATGAAGGCGCGCGCGATGCCGCTGGCGTGGCCGCGCGCGTGACAGTTTTCGGCCTGAACCGCCGCAAAGGCAGTGCGATCTTGGATGATCTGGGCAAGGCAGGCTTTCGCGCGGTGGATGGCGGCCAGTTGGAACACTTGCTGGACGGCCCCGTCACCGCACTTGGTGACGTTGTGATTGTTGAGTGCCCGGATCTTGGCGCCAGAGATATGGCCGCCTTTGCCCGTCTGGATGAGCGGATTGCGCGATCTGGAACACAATTGATCGTAGCGACTGGGATGGAAGGGCTCGATGCGGTGTTTTCGCTGCTCGACCAGTCGCAGCCTCAGATTTTGGTTGATCCCAGCCGTGCAGAGATCGTGGTGGCCGTCGGGCGGTTGATGGGCCGCATTTCGCATGGGCGCGTTCGAGAGATGGATGAGCAGGACCGTGTATCGCTGCTGCGCCTGTCGGAGCAGGTCGATGCGATAGCGCAGGAACTGGACCGGATTTCCGCGCTGAAGGGCGGCTCATCTGAGCCTGCTGGAAGTGTCAGCGATTTCAAACACAGCTTTACCCCGACTACAGCGCCCTTATCGCTTGCGGAGCAAGCCAGCGAGGCGCGGGCGAAGAGTGGCACGCTCAAACTGCCCGATGCCAAGCTGGTGCGCGCAATGATTGCTGCGCGTCAGGCGAGGGGGCGCTTTTTCGATGCAAACCTGTTTGCTGATCCGGCGTGGGATATGCTGCTCGATCTGACCGCTGCTCATGCTGAGAATGCGCGGGTTTCGGTCACGTCTTTGTGCATTGCGGCGTGTGTGCCTGCCACGACGGCGCTGCGCTGGCTCAAGCAGATGGTGGAGACGGGAGTCTTTGTGCGGGTCGCCGATCCGGAAGATGGACGGCGTGCTTTCATTGAGCTGAGCGAATCCAGCCAACAGGCAATGGCGCGCTATTTCGAAAGCGTCGAAAACCCGATCGCCTATGCGGCCTGATCCGCGCGCATTCTAAGGATAACGGTAAAGCCTGCCTCGTCCAACAACGCGGCCGTCTTTGGGCATTGAGCTTCAGCGCCATGGTTCGTCGCGTGTATGAGCGGGCATGTGTCTCGGTCGCAAGTGACCCGCACTGCATCAGCGCGTGCGCGGGCAAGGACTTGCGCGGGGACAGGCCCGACACTGCACACCGCGTCAGCCTCGCCAAGGAGCCGCGCTTGCTTCAACGTAAGGTCTTCGGGATCAGCGCTCGTCAGCGTGAACTCGGCAGTGCGCGTCTCGCCAGAGGCCAATTCACCGCGCGCCCATCCGGGCACCGTCTCGTGGGCGTCCGGAAGCATCGGATCAAGCGGACCGCCCTCGCGCAATGCTGTATCAATCGCGCGCCGCCGTTCGCCGCCATCGGGCAGTCGCTCTCGCAGCAGTGGACGCGCAGCCTTCAGCGCATCCGCCAGCCTGCCCAGTGTCTGCGGCAAAATGCGCTCCAACCGCAGCCGCACATGCTTGGCCAGCCCCGCCGACGCGCCGCCCGTGCCGACAGCGATCAGCAGGGGATTGCGATCCAGCAGGCTGGGCGTGGTGAAATCGCACAATTCGGGCCGGTCGACGACATTCACCAACATGCCGGCGCAGCGCAGATTGATCGCCGCCACTTCGCAGGCCCTCGGGTCTTCATAAGCGATGAAGGCGATGCGCACGCCTTCATCGACCGCTTGCTGCATATTGTCGATTATCAGCCCGCCCGCGCGTGCCACCAATCGCCGCTTCGGCTCAGCCGCGTCGCCTTCGCCCAGCACCAAGATGCGCTGTCCAGCAATCTGGTGAAACAGCGGAAGACTTGCAAGCTCAGCCATCAGTGGGCGCGGCTCAATCGAGCCATTCGGGCACGCGTTCGGCATCCATGATCGCGCCCGCTTCAATCCGGTCGGCGACTACGGCATAGCGGTCTCCATCGACCAGCACTTCAGGCACGAATCCGCGCGAATTGTAGCTCGACGCCATGGTCGCGCCGTAGGCGCCAGCGGTCCGGAACACTGCGAGGTCGCCCGCTTCAAGCCTGTCGGTCAAGCGGCCCATGGCAAAGGTGTCTCCGGTTTCGCAAATCGGGCCGACAATGTTGGCGGTCATATCCGCCCCGCGCGGCGCAACCGCAGCGAAATCGTGATACGCGCCATACAGGGCAGGGCGTGCAAGGTCATTCATGGCCGCATCGACGATCACGAACGGGTCCTTGATCCCGCGTTTCACCCGCACAACGCGCGTCAGCAGCACGCCGGCATTGCCTGCGATAACGCGGCCCGGCTCAAAGATCAGCGAAACGCCCCAATCCTTCGTGACCCGGGCGACCATCGCGCCATATTCCGCCGGGCTAGGCAGTTCCTCGCCTGCGCGATACGGCACACCCAGCCCGCCGCCCAGATCGACGTGAGTGATCGCATGGCCCGCGCCGCGAAGGCTGGTCACAAGCTCACCCAGCTTGCCAAAGGCGCGCTCCAGCGGCGCAAGGTCGCCCAGTTGCGAGCCGATATGCACCGCAACCCCGCGCAGATTGACACCCGGCTGCCCTGCGAGCTTGCCGAAAATCTGTCCGGCCTGATCGATTGGTACGCCGAACTTGTTGTCCGCCTTTCCGGTCGAGATCTTGTCATGCGTGCCCGCATCCACATCGGGATTGATACGAAGCGCGCATTGCGCCTCCCGCCCTATCCCGGCCGCGATTTCGGCGAGCTCCAGCCCTTCCTCTTCGCTTTCGATGTTGAATTGGCCGATGCCCGCTTCGAGGCCCGCGATCAGCTCGGCGCGGGTTTTGCCAACCCCGGAAAACACGATTTTGTCGGGCGTAATCCCAGCGGCTAAAGCACGGCGCACTTCGCCAACTGAGACGCAATCCGCGCCAAACCCCTGCGCGCTTAGCACGCGCAACACTGCAAGGTTGGGATTGGCTTTGACCGCAAAGGCGATCAGTTTATCCGGCACACCCGCGAGCCCCTCGCGAAACACCTTGGCGTGGCGTTCAAGCGTGGCGCGCGAATAGACATAGACCGGCGTGCCGACCTCATCGGCGATGCGCGGCAAGGCCACGTCTTCGGCGTGCATGACGCCGTCCTTAAGCTCAAAATGGTCCATAAATCAGTGGCCTTGATCGGGCGGCAGGTCGAACGGATCGTCCTCGCGTTCTTCAGAGCGGCGGCGCAATTCTACGCTGCGTTCAGGCGCGGCGAGCGCGTCGAGCTCAAGCAATTGTTCGGCGGTGGGTTTGTTGTCCTCGCCCTCGGGCGCGCCATAAGGGGCGACGGGCAAGCTCGCGCCTTCAGGCGGACCAAGCGGCGCGGTCGCGCCGCAGCCCGCTAGTCCAAAAGCTGCTAAGAGCAAAATCGCGCGCATCATGCCTCCATACCCAGCGCCGCTTTGGCGCGCGCCACCTGACTACGCACCTGCGCCGGAGCTGTTCCACCGTAAGATGCACGGCTCGCCACCGATGCATCTACGCTGAGCGCGTCAAACACACGCGCGTCAATGCGTTTGTCGATCGCCTGCAAGTCGGCCAGCGGCAGTGCGTCGAGTGCAATGCCGCGATCCTCGGCCAGTTTCACCGCTGCGCCTGTGATATGGTGTGCCTCGCGAAAGGGCACATCGGCGGCGCGCACCAGCCAGTCGGCAAGATCGGTCGCGGTGGCATAGCCTAGCTCTGCGGCCTGACGCATTCGGGCGGTTTTGAATGTTGCGTCTGCGATCATGCCCGTGGTTGCTGCGATGCTCAGCGCGATCAGCCCGGCGGCTTCGAACACCGGCGGCTTATCGTCCTGCATGTCCTTGGAATAAGCGAGCGGTAGGCCCTTCATTGTCACTGACAAAGCGGTTGCGCAGCCGATCACCCGCCCCGCATGGCCGCGCACCAGTTCAGCGGCATCGGGGTTTTTCTTTTGCGGCATGATCGAAGAGCCGGTTGAGAGGCTGTCAGGCATCCGCACAAAGCCAAAGGGCTGGCTCGCCCAGATGATCAATTCCTCTGCAAGTCGCGACAGGTGGATCGCGATAAGGCTGGCGGTGTGCAGGTAATCGAGCGCAAAGTCGCGGTCTGACACGGCATCCAGCGAATTGGCGCTGGGCCGTGTAAAGCCGAGCGCGTCGGCGGTCATATCGCGATCAATCGCAAAGCCGGTGCCCGCCAGCGCGGCGGAACCCAGCGGGCATTCGTTGAGCCGCGCGCGCGTGTCGGCAGCGCGGGAGCGATCGCGCGCAAACATCTCGTAATAGGCCATCAGGTGGTGGCCCAGCGTCACCGGCTGCGCGGTTTGCAAATGGGTGAAGCCGGGCATGATCGCGTCTGCATGGGCCTCAGCCCGCGTCACCAGCGCGCGTTGCAGATCGGCGAGCCCGGCATCCACCGCATCCAGTTGATCGCGCACCCACAGCCGAAAATCGGTCGCCACCTGATCGTTGCGACTGCGCGCGGTGTGCAGGCGTCCGGCAGGCGCGCCAATGACCTCAGCCAGCCTGCTCTCCGTGGTCATGTGGATGTCTTCAAGGTCCCAATCCTCGGGCACCCCGTTGGCTTCGTACTCGCCTGCGACTTGCGAAAGGCCGCGCGTGATCGCGTTGGCATCATCCTCACTGACGATCCCTTGCGCGGCCAGCATGGCGACATGAGCTTCGCTGGCAAGGATATCGTGCCGCCACAAGGCCTTGTCGAACGGGATCGAGGCATTGATTTCGCGCATGATCGCGCTAGGCCCACCGGCGAAGCGCCCGCCCCACATCTGGTTGGAGGGCTTTTGTGAGGAGTTTGGCATGTCCCGATTGTTGCCTGTTTTTCTCGTGTCTGCGCTGCTGGTGAGCGCTTGCGATAGTGCGCCCACATCAGACGCGCAACCGTCGGCTGCGGCGGATGGGGCAGGCGCGGGCAGCGCCGCTGCAGCGCCGCCGCCGCTGCCCGGCAAGATCGTACGCTATGCCGCAGGAGAGATGATCCCCGATCTGACGGTCGCCAAGCCCGATGGCGAGGAGCTCGCCTTGCGCAGCGTCGGCCAGCCCGTGCTGCTCAATCTGTGGGCGACCTGGTGCGCGCCGTGCAAGGTTGAAATGCCACTGCTTGATCGGCTGGCAGGGGAGCTGGATGGCGAAGTGCGCGTGCTCACGGTGAGCCAGGACATCATCCGCGAGGAAAGCGACTCCGCCAAGATCACCGACTTTTTCGCGCAAGAGGGCTTTGAGCGGCTGGAGCCGTGGCTAGACCCGAAAAGCGATCTGGGTGTCACCCTGACGCAGGGCGGGCTGTTGCCGACCACAGTGCTCTACGATGCTGAGGGCAAGGAACTGTTCCGCGTGGCGGGCGACTATGAGTGGGATAGCGAGGAAGCGATTGCAGCAATCCGCGAAGCGATTGCGGAGTAGCGTGGGTACCATCATCAAACCTGAAGAGTTCGCAAGCGCGACCGTGCGCCGTCTGGTCAGGCCGTCCCTCGCAAGACATTCGCGAAGCGAATTGGCGTGAGAGAATACAGCAATACCCTTCGCTTACGCTCGGGAGTTTCGACCCGAAATGATCCCCCGGATCATTTCGTGTAGTCGAAACTGGTGGGCGGTGACGGTCTCGAACCGCCGACCCTCTCGGTGTAAACGAGATGCTCTACCAACTGAGCTAACCGCCCCAGGCCTTGGGCAACGCGGGGTCTCGCGCCGCGTTGGTAAGCCCCAATAGCTCAGATTTATGGAGAATCAATTGCCGTGATGCACGCGGGCGTTATGCCGCGCTGCATGACCACTGAAAACCAGCTCCCTGCCCGTATCTCTGTACTCGCCACAGGTGGCACGATTGCGGGCCATGCCGGGGGTCCGGTGCGGCACGATTATCGGCCCGGAGAGATAGGCGTTGATGCGCTGCTCGCGCGGGTTGGCGAATTGGATATCCCCGCACGCCTCACCGGCACGCAGATTGTCAATATCGGGTCTGAGGACATCGGGCCTGACGTCTGGCGCGCGCTTTATCAGGCGACGACACAGGCTTTTGATGATCCCGAGTGCGACGGCGTTATCATCACTCATGGCACGGATAGTATGGAGGAAACTGCATTCCTGCTCGATCTGACACTGCCAACGCATAAGCCTGTTGTTCTGGTCGGCGCGATGCGACCGGCGGATTCGGTTGGGTATGATGGCTTGCGCAACCTGGCCAACGCTATTCGTGTTGCAAGCGCGCCCGATGCCGCGGGGCGCGGCGTGCTGGTGGTGATGGGGGACCGGGTGTTTGCCGCGCGCGACATCCGCAAGGCCCGCACGCGCGGTTTGGACGCTTTTGAGGGCTTTCCACGCGCGTCGGTCGCGGTGGTCACGCCGAGCGCGCTCGAATGGTTCGGCGCGCCATGGCGCGTGGGCGAGGGGGCGCGGCTGGCGCTACCCAGCGCTTGGCCCGATGTCCCTGTGCTCTTCATCCATGCCGGCATGACGCCTGATCAGGCAGAGCGCGCCTTCGCACCAGACACAAACGGGCTGGTGATCGCGGGGCTGGGGGAGGGCAACATGCCTGATCCCGTGCGCGGAGTCCTGCGCAATGCTGCGGCGCGAGGGGTCGCGGTGGTGCGCGCCAGTCGGCTCGACGAAGGGCTGGTTGACCGCGAGCCGGAGGACACTGCAAACGGCTTCATCGCCGCCCGCGCCCTTGGCCCCGCCAAAGCGCGCGTACTGCTGTCAGTCCTGCTCGCCAACGGTGTTAGCGAGCCGGGCGAGGTGCAGCGCTGGTTCGACGGGCGGTGATCCAAGCGCGAGTCCCCGCGCAGTCGGGGACCGCATTGAATGGAGCGCACAAGCTGAACAGCTCTCCGCCTGCGCGGGGACCCGTCTTTGTCTCCTCACCCCCAAGGCGTGACCAGATACTTCTCACCGGTTTTCATCTGGCGATAATCGGTGATCGCGTCCTTGGTCAGCATTCCTTCGAGCGAGACCTTTGCTTTGTAGCTCGACGCGAAAGTTGTGGTCAGGTTCTGCTGCACGCGGGTGCGCATCTTGACCACGGTTTCCATGCCCGCCTTGGCGAGGAATGGCGTCAGCAGCCAACCCTGCACGCACCATTGCAGGCCATAGGACGGCGTCAGAATGGTCGGCCCGAGGTCGAGCCGCCCGTACATATACATTTTCTTGTCCTGATTGGAGCCATAGCGCGAGTACTCGTCCATCTGGCTCGACGCGACCTGTTCCATGGCCTTGAGCACGCCATCGGTGTTCATCCCGCCACCAATCGGATCAAAGCCAAGGAAGGCGCCGGTCTCGCTGATCGCGGTGCGCAGCTGGGCCATGTAATCATCGTCTGAGGAGTTGACGATGTATTCGGCTCCGATGCTGTTGAGCAGTTCCACATGGCTTTCTTTGCGCACGATGTTGACCAGCTTCATCCCGTCTTCGAGGCAAATCTTGTTGAGCATCTGGCCAAGGTTGGACGCCGCGGCGAGATGGATGATCGCATCATGGCCTTCCGCGCGCGCGGTTTCGACAAAGCCCAGCGCCGTCATTGGGTTCACAAAGCTGGACGCCCCGGTCTCGCAATCGTGATCGCCCAGCGGCAGGCACATCATCGCATCGGCAAGGGCGTATTGGCTGAAGGCATTGCCGGGGACGCAGGCGACCCTCTGGCCCATCAGCGCTTTGGCCATATCGCTGTCACCCGTGGCGACAACCGTGCCTGCACCTTCATTGCCCGCCGCCATACGCTGGCCGTGGCGTCCCTTTTGCCCGGACAGGAAGGGCTCAGGCATTTGCGCGACGACCTTGCCATCGGAATACTCAGCGGTCTCAAAATCAGCTGCACTGGTGAGAAGCGCGAGATCGCTCGGGTTGATCGGCGCTGCCTCCATCTTGACCAGCACCTGATTGCCGGTGGGCGCGGCGAAGGTTTCCTCGCTCACCTCAAGGGTCAGTTTGCCGTCGGCGGTGAGGGTGGTGAAAAGCTGCTTTCCGTTGGTGGTCATTGTTCTTTGTCTCCCTTGATTGATTTTTGTGCTGTGCCGTCAGGCTGTGCGCGCGGCGATATCTCCAAGATAACTGCCATGCCAGCCCATACTGCCAGCGTCGGCTGGAGTTTGGGGACTTTGGCGATGGCGAACCATTCCTCAGCAAGGCTAGGCAGGAAGTAAATTGCAAGAGCGGTGGTGACGATGCTGAACAAAGTGTATTCGCTTAAAGCGATAGACTGGATTAGCATCACGATCGTGGCGCTGATTACCAACAAAGCCATAAAGTCTGTGGTGGGCAAACTGTCGCCGCCAACCAGCACAAAGCCAAGCACTGCGCCGAAAACGATATTCAAGGCGTTCAAGCCAGCGCGATAATCGCCATCGGTGATGGTTGAGCTGGAGGGAAGTTTGTACCAATTCGCCATAGTTAATCGCTCTCGTCAGAATAGGTCGCTTCGACAAAATAAAGCCCTTGGGGCGGGGCGTTGAAACCCAGCTGAGTGCGGTCGCGCGCGGCGAGGGCTTCGGCCATGCGCGCCTCTTCCCAAGTGCCTTGCCCAACCAGCTTGAGGCACCCGACCATGGAGCGCACCTGATGGTGCAGGAAACTGCGCGCGGCGGCGTGGATGCGGATTTCGCGGCCAAACTCGGTCTCGGCCACCTCCACATCGAGCCGGTCGAGCGTCTTTACCGGGTCTTTCGCCTGACAATGCGCTGAGCGAAAGGTGGTGAAGTCATGCCGCCCCACCAGCGCCTGCGCCGCGCGATGCATTGCCTTCGCGTCGAGATCAGGCACCACTTGCCACATGCGGTCACGCTGCAGCGTCAACGGCGCGCGGCGATTGAGGATACGGTAGATATAGCGCCGCCCGTTGCATGAAAAGCGCGCGTGCCAATCATCAGGCACAATCTCGCACGCGGTGATTGCGATGGGATCGGGCCGCAAATGCGCGTTGATTGCCTCGGACAGGCGGAAGGGCTCAAATGGCTTGCCAATGTCCACATGGCTGCGCATTGCGAGCGCGTGCACACCAGTATCCGTGCGGCCCGCGCTGTGGAGCGTCACCGTGTCGCCGGTCACGCGCGCCAAAGCATCTTCGATGGCCTGCTGCACGCTTGGCCCGTGCGACTGGCGCTGGAGACCCTGAAACGGCGTTCCGTCAAATTCGATGGTCAGGGCGTAGCGGGTCAAGCGACGCGAGTCCCAGCTTTAACAGGATTTCCGCGCAGAAAATCGGCGCGTTCCATGGCGGGTTTTCCCGCGCGTTGCAGCTTGATTGGCCGCACCGCGCCCGACCCGCAGGCGATGGTGAAATCGTCATCCAGCACCGTGCCAGGGTCTCCTTCGCCGTCTGTAACCTCAGCCAGCAGCAGCTTGATCCGCTCGCGTTCGTCGCCGTTGGCAAGCTCACACCAAGCGCCGGGAAATGGCGCGAGGCCGCGCACCTGCCGCTCAATCGCCTCAGCGCTGTGCGACCAGTCGATGCGCGCTTCGGCCTTGTCGATCTTGGGCGCGTAGGTGGAGAGCGCATCGTCCTGAGCGGTGCGTGGGTAGGCGGCGAGGTCATCCAGCACTTCGCACATCGCTGCCGCACCCATCTCAGCCAATTCCTGGGTCAGCCCACCGGTTGTCTTGCGCGCAATGGGCGTGCGCACGGTGTGCAGCATAGGGCCGGTGTCCAGTCCCGTCTCCATCTGCATAATCGTCACGCCCGTTTCCGCGTCGCCCGCCATCACAGCGCGGTGGATCGGCGCCGCTCCGCGCCAGCGCGGCAGGATTGAGGCGTGGATGTTGATGCAGCCATGCTTTGGCGCTTCGAGCACGGCCGGGCGCAGGATCAGCCCATAGGCCGCGACCACCGCGACATGGGCCTTCAGCGCAGCAAAGGCAGCCTCGTCTTCAGCTGGTTTGAGCGATTTGGGTGAGCGCACCTCCAGCCCCAACTCCTCGGCTTTAACCTGCACGGGCGAGGGGCGCAGCTTTTTGCCCCGTCCCGCTGGACGCGGCGGCTGGGTGTACACGCACGCAATTTCATGCCCCGCCGCGTGCAAAGCGACCAGCGCAGGCACCGCAAAATCCGGCGTTCCCATGAAAACTATGCGCAAAACCAAATTCCTTGCTCATGCTTGAACTTGTCGAAGCACTGTATTTCTGTCTAGCGCGGCCCATAAAGAGAAGTGCAGCCCTTCGACAAGCTCAGGGCGAGCGGAAAGTGAGTTGCGCGCAATGTCTCAGGAAATCGAACAACTCAGCAGCGCACTCGCGCGGCTGCCCGGCCTTGGCCCGCGATCGGCCCGGCGCGCTGTCTTGTGGCTGGTGAAGAACCGTGAAAACGCTTTGCCCGCGCTGCTGGAATCGCTCGCAATCGTCTCGGAAACGCTGGTCGAATGCGCGATCTGCGGCAATGTTGACACCAGCGACCCTTGCGGCATCTGTGCTGATCCGCGCCGCGATCAGCGCGCTTTATGCGTCGTTGAAGATGTTGCCGATGTCTGGGCGCTGGACCGTGCGCGGTTGTTTCGCGGGCGCTACCATGTGTTGGGCGGGCGGCTGTCTGCGCTCGATGGGATCGCGCCGGAAGACCTCAACATCGCCTCTTTGCTGGAGCGGGTCGCAGACAATGCGGTGGATGAGGTCGTGCTGGCGATGAACGCGACGCTCGAAGGCCAGACCACCGCGCATTATCTCGCAGAGCGGCTCGCCACCCACGGCGTGCGCATCACCCAGCTGGCGCATGGCCTGCCGGTGGGCGGGGAGCTGGACTATCTCGACGAAGGCACGCTGGCGCAGGCGCTGCGGGCGAGGAGGCCGGTGGAGTAAGAATAGCCTAGCCTTACTTCTTGAAGATACCTTCAAGTGATTTTCTAAGCTGTGCCGCCACTTCTGGCACCACTTTTTCCCTTGCCATCGTTGTAGCGAGATTCCGCATAGTTCCCACGTTCCCGAGGAATGCATTACAGTCGGCGCAATGGATAGGAGCGTCATCGCCGAGGCTTGAATGAAACTTTGTGTTCTCTGACCCGCACTTTCCGCATCCCACCACTAAATCGCCAAGTTTATGAACCGTCATCACGACCTCCAGTGTTCTATCAATGTTCCATACCTCACTGGCTGACCTTTGTGCAATCGACATATCCACATCTTGCTACGCGTACTGTTAAATACTAATTTGATGCGATGGCGATCCGCGAAATCCTTGAAGTGCCGGACCCCCGGCTTAAAACAGTTTCCGTTCCTGTCGAAGCGGATGAGTTCAATGATGAGCTCAAAACGCTGGTCGAGGACATGTTCGAGACGATGTATGACGCGCCCGGCATCGGGCTTGCCGCGATCCAGGTGGGTGTGCCCAAGCGGGTGCTGGTGATCGACCTGCAGCCCGAAGACCCGGACGCCGAGCCGGGAAATGAAGAAGACGGGAGCGAGCACCAGCCCACCCGCAATGACCCGCGCGTTTTCATCAATCCGGTGATCCTTGATCCGGCGGAAGAGCTTTCGACCTATCAGGAAGGCTGCCTTTCCGTGCCCGAGGTTTTCGCCGATGTGGACCGCCCCGCGACCTGCACCGTGCGGTATCAGGACCTCAGCGGTGAGGCGCATGAGGAAAAGCTGGACGGGCTGATGGCGACCTGCCTTCAGCATGAGATGGACCACCTCGAAGGGATCCTGTTCATCGACCACCTCTCGCGGCTCAAGCGCAATATGATGCTGAAGAAACTCAAGAAAATCCGGCAGGCGGCGTGATCTGTTTGCGCTCGCCCATCCGGGCGAGCGTCCTCGCTAGACGCGCAGCACAGCTGCGCCCGCTGCGGGCGGCCAGTCGGCCTTGCGGCGCTTCGCGCCGTATCGTTGTTGCGTCACCCCGGACTTGATCCGTGATCCAGCTTCTTTTTCCAACAGGCACTAGCGTTCTTGATACGTTCCATGTAAGACGCCTTCATGGATGCAGCGATTCTTGCCATCATCACCTTTATTGTCGGCGCTGTTTTGGGCGGGGTTTGCGCGGGGTTCCTCGCCTCGCGTCCGCTGGTCGATTTGCGCGAGCGGCTGAGCGCCGCGGAAGGCACGGCGCGCGAAGTTGAAGGGCAATTGGGGCAAGCGCGGGTCGAGCTGTCCACCATGACCGAACGCGCTGGCCGCGCTGACCTGCTTGAGCGCGAACTCGATCAGGAGCGGACCAAGCGGACTGCTGTGTCTGAACGCCTGGCGCAGGTTGAGACGTCTGCGCAAGAACGCGAGAAAGCGCATGAGGACCAGAAGCGCGCACTCGTCGATGCGCGCGAGGCGCTGCTCAATGAATTCAAAGCCACCGGCGCTGAAGTGCTCAAAGCCAATCAGGACGAATTCCTCAAACGCGCCGAAGCCCGCTTCAGGGAAAGCGAGGCGACCGGTGAGGCCAAGATCAGGGCGCTGCTCAATCCCGTCGGAGAGCGGCTGGAGAAGTATGAGCGACAGGTCGAATCGCTGGAGAAACAGCGGGTTGATGCGTTTGGGCAATTGAACGGCCTGATCCAGTCGATGCGAGAAGGGCAGGAAGAAGTGCGGCGCGAGGCGCAGCGGCTCGGCAATTCGCTCACCAACGCTCCCAAAGCCCGCGGGCGCTGGGGGGAGCGGGCGCTGCAAAATCTTCTGGAGCAGTGCGGGCTGGCCGAGCACACCGATTTTGAACTGGAGCACTCGATTGAGACCGAGGAAGGCCGGCTGCGCCCCGATGCGATCATCAAGGTGCCGGGCCAGAAGAAGCTGGTGGTCGATTCAAAGGTTTCGCTCAACGCCTATCAGGCCGCGTTTGAGGCGGATGAGGACACGGAGCGCAAACGGCATCTCGACCTGCACGCCAAGAGTATGCGGGGCCATGTCCAGACGCTCAGCACCAAAAGCTATCAAAGCCAGTTCGAAGAAGCGCCTGACTATGTGATCATGTTCGTGCCCGGTGAACACTTTGTGACCGCGGCTTTGGAGGCTGATCCCCAGCTTTGGGACTTTGCGTTTGAGCGCCGCGTGCTGCTGGCCACGCCCACCAATCTGGTCGCCATTGCGCGCACTGTTGCGCAGGTCTGGCGGCAGGACGGGCTCGCGAAAGAAGCGCAGGAAATCGGTCGCATGGGCGCAGAGCTCTATGACCGGCTCAGCGTCGCCGCTCAGCACCTCAAGCGCGTGGGCGGCGGGCTCGAAAGCGCGGTCAAGAATTACAACAGCTTCGTCGGCAGTTTCGAGCGCAACGTGTTGTCCTCCGGCAAACGGCTCGCGGAAAAGGGCATCGAAATCGGCAAGCGCGAGATCGAAGAGGTGCCGCTGGTGGAGGCGAACCCGCGCTACAACGCAGCCGATGCTAAGCTGATTGAGAGTGGCGATACGGAACAGACCAGCGCCTCCGACCGCGACGCTGCTGAGTAACTTCAGGCCTTAGGCCCCGGATGAGCGCGCTTGCACTGCCAAAGATGGCCGTTGCATACAATTGCACAGCGGCACGTTGATCTATTCCCTGTTTCCGAGATCAACGGGGGAGAAACACCATGAGGACCTATCTGACAATCGGCGCGCTGATCGCGCTCAGTGCGTGCAGCGCGCAAGACGACGCTGAGGAAAGCAATGCGGCAGCACCTGACAGTGATGCGCAAGCGTCTGGTTCTGCGACTGCCGAGGCCGAGCCCGGTCAGACAATTCTTCCATCGGGGGGCGCCGTAAAGGGCGATCTGGATGGGACATTCTCCCGCAATGGCGGTACAGTAGAAGAGCCGACAGGCTACACCTGCATCATGAATGTGACCGATGCAAAAGCCCCCTTGCCCGAAGACTCGATTCACTACGAAGAGGTCTCGTTCTCCATGAAGGTCGATGACCTTGGTTGTACCGGAAACATCGATACGTCCAATGCGCCCAAGTCCATCGAGATTGAGACCACTCAAAAGGTCAGCGATGGTCTGGGTAGCGTTGCGGACGGCTTTGGCCAAACCAAATTTGATGCGACAGCCACGCTAGACGGCAAGCCGGTTTCGGCTATCATGACGTGCACCGCCCAAATGAGTGAAAAGTATCACGAGATGACGTGCCAGTTTCGAGAGATGGCCGTTGGCGATGTTTTGCCTGATGATCCTAATCCGCAGGACGCATATAACGGCATTGCGACGGTCTTTTTCGTCCGTTGAATTCTGCGCAAGGAGGCTATGCGCCCTCCAAACCCGCCAGCACTTCATAGGCCAGCACCGCGCCAGCAACGGCTGCATTGAGCGAATCCGCGCGGCCGCGCATCGGCATGGTGACCCGCAGGTCGCATTCGGCTTCATAGGCCTCCGGCAGTCCCTGTGATTCGTTGCCCACCAGCACGAAGCAGGGCTCGGCGTAGGGTGCGCCGCGATAGGGCACCGCCTCGCGCAAGGAGGCCGCGACCAACTGCGCCGGTAACGCCTCACCCGCGCCAGCCTCGGCGCCGCGCAGCCACGCGACAAATTCCGGCCAACGCGCCTGCGCCAGTCCTTGCGTGAAGACTGCGCCCATGCTTGCGCGCACAGCCTCCGCGCTGAAGGGATCGGCGCAATCATCAATCAAGATCAACCCGCCAGCCCCCACCGCATCGCCCGTGCGCAACATCGTGCCCAGATTTCCGGGATCGCGCAGGTCCTGCGCCACCAACCAAATCGGTGCGGTGGCGCGGTCAATCTGCGCGAGTGAGGTGTCGAATTCATCGAACACCCCGACCACGCTTTGCGTGTTCGATTTGCCGGTGATCTTTGTGAGAATGTCGGGTGTCGTGGTGATAATTTCCCCGCCCGCATCCGCGACCGCGCGCACCAGTCCTTCGAGCAAAGCATGGCCAGCATAGGCACGCTCATTTCCCTCGGCCATCACCAGCATGCGTGGCACACGGCCTGAAATGCGCGCGTCTTCTAGCAAGCGGAGGCCTTCGACCAGAAGTTGGCCCGCCCGTTTGCGCAGCTTCTTTTCGCGCAAGGATCGCAGGTATTTGACCGTTGGATTGGAAAAGCCGGTGATATGCCGGACAGCGCTCGCATCAGTCATTGGCGCGCGCATCCCAGGCGATAACCTGCGCTGCCGATGCGCGGCTCATTCCTCGCCAAATCCATCTTCGATCAGAGCTACCAACTCGTCCAGAACGCTCTGCGCACCCGGTCCTTCGACCAACACATCAACGCTGTCTCCGCGCGCCGCGCCCAGCATCATCAGACCAAGGATAGAGCCACCCCCGGCGCGCATGCCTTCCTTTGCGACATGAACGCTGACGGCATCGTCGAGCGCTGCCACCGCGCCCACGAATTTGGCGCTCGCTCGCGCATGGAGCCCGCGCTTGTTGACGATGGTCACGCTACGAGACAGCTCGCTCATGGGGCGGCGTCCGCCTCATCGTTTTTGCCCAGCAGCTCGCTGGCTATGGTGATGTAGTTGCGGCCCGCTTCCTGCGCGGCCGCGACCGCTTGCGTGACTGACATCGATCCGCGTGCGCCCGCCAGTCTGATCAGCATCGGCAGGTTGATCCCGGCGATAACCTCCACGCGCCCGGCATCCAGCAAGGAAATCGCGAGGTTGGATGGGGTGCCGCCAAACAGGTCTGTGAGGATGATAACCCCTTTGCCTTTGTCCACCTGTCCGATGGTGGAGGCGATGTCGGCGCGGCGCTGTTCCATATCATCGTTGGGGCCGATGCAGACCGTCGCGACCGCTTGCTGCGGGCCCACGACATGCTCCATCGCCTCGACAAAATGGTCGGCCAGCCGACCGTGAGTGACCAAAATCATTCCGATCATGAGGAAGTGAAACGTGCCCCGTCGATAGTGCCGCAGGCGCGGCCAAGTGGTTCTGCGGTCTCAAATCTGGTCATGCTTGCGGGGGACGTTCGATGTCATCCGCAGCGCGTGAGCCGAGATTGCGATGGCGAACAGTGGGCGAAAACCCCGCCTCGCGCAAGGCCCGCGCCATGGTCTCCGCTGTGTAAACCGAGCGGTGCCGCCCGCCTGTGCAGCCAAAGGCGACATGAACATACGGTTTGCCCTGTGCCCGGTAGCGCGGGAGCAGCCTTAGCAACAGATCGCGGATCTGCCCAAAGATCGGCGCAAAATCGGGGTCCCGCTCAATGTGCTCGCCCACTGCAGTGTCTCGCCCGGTCAGGTCGCGCAATTCGGGCACCCAATGCGGGTTATCGAGGAAGCGCATATCGAACACCAGATCAGCCAGTGGCGGCATGCCGCGCGCAAAGCCAAAGCTGGAGATTGTGAGTGTGATTACCTGTTCTGCCTCTGGACCTTCACCAAGGCCAAATTGCTCGCGCACGCGGCCTTGCAGTTCGTTGGAGCTCAGCGCGCTGGTGTCGATCACGATATCGGCCCATCGGCGCAGTGGTTCGAGCAATTCGCGCTCGGCTGCGATCCCGTCTTGGAGCGTGCGGCCCTGCGACATCGGGTGGCGGCGGCGGGTTTCGTTATAGCGGCGCTCCAGCTCAGCGCTGGCGCAGTCAATGAACATGAAGGTGATCGCCAGATCAGTGCGGCTCGCGAGTGATTTGACCAGCGCAATGATCTCGCCGGGGACAAAGCCGCGCGTACGCGAATCGAACCCGATGGCGAGCGGGCCGTGTGTCTGGGCCGGGCTGACAGCGCTGGTGTCGCCTCTGCCGCCTACGAGGCCTTCGAGCAGGCGAATGGGGAAATTGTCGATCGTCTCCCAGCCAACATCTTCCAGAACTGCGAGCGCGGTGGACTTGCCCGCACCTGAAAGGCCGGTGACCAGCAACAGCCGCTGCGTTGTGTCAGCCGAAGAAGCAGGGGCGGTTGTATTCGTCATCGTGCTTGCTCTCTCATGCAAACCACGGCGGTGCAAAGGCTATTTGAGCGTTGTATCGTCGAGGATCAGGTCAAGGCCGGTCTTTGGCCGCGGTGGCCTGCTTATCAATGCGAAGCCCGTGCATTCTCAGCGCCCAGAGCGCTCGCTGCGCGGGGGCAATCGTGCCGGGATCGAAAGCGAGCATGGGAATCGGGCAGCCCAGCAGTTCACGCCGCGCCAGCGATTCGGGAAGCCGCTCTGCCGGCTTGGTGCCAAGCTCCAGGATGAGCGCGACCGGGCCGGGATCAGTCAGATCGATATGCGCAAGGCCGACACCGCGAACGTCCAGCAGTCCCGCAATATTGGGCGGTGGATGCGCGATGATCGTGTCTTCCTTGCGCGTTAGCGTGACGCCATCATCCCCGATAAACCCGGCACCGCGCTCGAGCAGCGCCAGCGTCAGGCTCGATTTGCCTGAACCGGGAGGGCCGGTGATCAGCAAAGCGCGTCCGTCAAATGCGACGGCGCTCGCTTGCAAAACCATTTCGGAGGCGGGGTCGCTCACAGTTGCGTCTGCTTCACAGGGGATCAGGCAGCGGGCAGGCGCAGCCGCAAACACGCGCCGTGCGCTCCATCTTCTCGATCAGTCGCGCACAGACTGCCGTCATGTGCTTCAGCGATGGCCCGCGCAATGGCAAGGCCAAGGCCGGAGTGATTGCCGAAGTCTTCATCATCGGGGCGCACTGAATGGAACCGTTGGAAAACCTTCTCACGGCCCTCTTCCGGAATACCCGGCCCATGATCAGAAACGGTGAGTGTCACGCATTCGCCATCATTGATGATGCTGAGTTCAATCGGAGCATCAGGCGGGGAAAAGGACACAGCGTTATCGAGCAGGTTCTCAACCACCCGCTCAAGCCGGGCACCCACGCCAAGCACATTGGCGGCAAATCCGCGGGTGTCGAGCTCAATGCGGTGGTCCTGATTTTCCGCGCGATATTCACGGCTGCCGATAATGGCGCGCACCAGATCAGCCAGATCGATCACTTCGAGCGTGGCGCGGCTCATTTCGGCATCGATCCGGCTCGCATCGGAAATTTCGCTGACCAGCCGGTCGATCCGGCGCACGTCATGCGTGGCGATTTCCTGCAATTCGTGGCGCAGTTGCGGGTCTTCGACGCGTGGAAGGGATTCGATAGCGCTGCGCAGGGAAGCGAGCGGGTTCTTGATTTCATGCGCCACATCAGCCGCAAAACTGTCAACCGCGTCGATCCGCTGGCGCAAGGCTCCGGTCATGTCGGAGACGGCGCGGGCCAGCAGGCCAATCTCATCCGAGCGCTGCGGCAGGCGTGGCACTTCCACCTCACGCTCGCGCCCCTGCCGCACGCGCACCGCCGCGCGCGCCAGCTGGCGCAACGGTGTGACGATGGTGCGTGCGAGGAACAAAGAGAGCAATGCGGACGCTCCGAGCACAAAGAACACCGCTATGCCCAGAGACGTCCGTGCAGAGCGCACGCTCTCCGTGATGTCGACAGCGTTGCGCACCGTCAGCAGCGTCGCGCCGTTCAGGCCCACCGGCGCTGCGGCGGTGATAACCGGCGATCCATCGCGCCAGTCATACAGGCTGATCTGGCTGACGCCTTCCTCGCGCGCTCTGGCGAGTTCCGGCCAAGCATCGGCCTGACTCGCGCTTTCGCCAGCGGGTTCGACATAATCGGGCACTGGCTGCGCGCTCACAATCGCATCGACCGCTGTGTCGAGCCACAGGGCGAATTGTTCATCCCAGCTGTTGTCTTCCAGATCGTCGAATTCGAATGCGGGCTCATCCAGCTCGAAACTGTCGGCGATCAGAACGCCCGCTTCATCGAACATGCGCAGTCGCATGCGCTGCTCTTTGCCGATCTGGACCAGCAGCGCTTCTTGTCGCTCACGCGTTGCCCCGGCTAGCGCTTCAGCGGTGATCTGCGCTTCGATGCGGGCCAGCTTAAAACGCTCATTGATGAGCTGGGTGCGATAGCTATCGAGGTAGAACAGGCCACCGCCCAGCAAAGCGAGCGGCAGAATGTTCACCGTCAGAATACGCGCGGTGAGAGCAAACCGACCGGTGGTTGACAATTGCTCGGCCGGGCGTGCGACGGGTGCGGCATCATCGCTTGCGGCGGACGCCACGGTAGCAGCGCTGGGCGGGTCGCCAAGCGCGTTCATGGGAGCACCCGGTCAACCATCGTTAAAGCTGTAGCCCGCGCCATACAGCGTATCGATCGCGCCGAATTCAGGATCGACCACGCGGAACTTCCGCCGCATTCGCTTGATGTGGCTGTCGACCGTGCGGTCATCGACAAACACATCATCGGGGTAGGCGGCATCCATCAACTGATTGCGGCTTTTGATCACACCTGGCCGCGCGGCGAGTGCTTCAAGGATGAGAAATTCGGTCACTGTCAGGCTGACGGAGCGCTCATCCCACATCACGGCATGGCGCGCGGGGTCCATGTACAGGCGACCGCGCGCGATGATCGAATGGGAGGTTTCGGTTTGGCTCGGGCTCGCGTCGCCCGCATCGGTTCGCTCTGGTTCGGCACGGCGCAGGATCGCGCGAATGCGGGCGATCAACAGACGCTGGCTGAAAGGCTTGGCGATGTAATCATCCGCGCCGCGTTCAAGCCCTGCTTCTTCGTCGGCCTCGTCATCCTTACTGGTCAGGAAGATCACTGGCAGAGCAGAGTGCTGGCGGACGCGTGACAGCAATTCCATCCCGTCCATCTTGGGCATCTTGATGTCGAACACCGCGAGATCAGGCGGGTTTTCGAGCAGAGCTTTCAACGCGGTTTCGCCGTCGGAATAGAGCCGCGTCACAAAGCCCTCCGCCTGAAGCGCAATAGAGACTGTCGTCAGGATGTTGCGATCATCATCGACCAGCGCAATCACGCCCGCTTCGTCCGGTTGTGTGCTGGTCACAGCCGAACTTTCATCGCTGGGTAGCGTGTCTGATGGCGCGTCCTGCGGCGGCATTAGCGAGTCCTTGCTTCTCAAGTGTTGGCCATTGACCTGTGCAGACCGGGCCTATGGTTATAACCAATATCTAGCGCGCCAAAGGGGACAAGACAATTGGCCGCGCAGAACGCCAAGTTTCAGGGCAACTGCGATTAGGTGGGGACAAGCGCTGGACGGGGCCGCCGTGTGGAAATCCATGCGTTGCCGCACCTTCACCAAGCGATGCAATCAATGCACTGAATAATCCGGGACGACTAATAATTCGTCGGTTTGACGCCTTGCGCAGCCGCATCTATGCCGACCGGCGTCTCGGGATCTGGGGACGGTTGCGACTCGGTCGCGTTGAGGAAACATTGGCTCTGCCAGTCATCACACAACGCCTGTCGGTTGGCGCTTTTTCCCATTCCCGAAAACCACAGACTTCTAACGCCGCGTCATGTTTGTGACGGAAAGGACTTCGCTTGACACCCCTCGCTCACTCGCTCGGATCCCAGGGCATTGCTACCGAGGCCGCCATTCATCCCAATCTTGGCACCGCTGCGCTGGTCGAAGCATCGCTGGAAGCTGGTGAAGGGCAACTCTCCAAGGATGGCGCGCTGGTCGTGCAAACGGGGGCACACACCGGGCGCAGCGCAAAAGACAAGTATATCGTGCGCGATGAGACCACGGAAGAAACCGTGTGGTGGGGCAAGGTCAACGTGCCGATGGCACCTGAGCATTTTGCGGCATTGAAAGAGGACTTCTTGAAAGCGGTGGGCGAGCGCGAGACGCTGTATGTCGCAGACCTGTTTGGCGGCTCTCAGCCAGAGCATCGCGTGAATGTGCGCGTCATCAATGAACTGGCGTGGCACAACCTGTTTATCCGCACGCTGTTGGTGCGCCCGACGGTTGAGGAATTGGGTGATTTTGCGCCTGAATACACCATCATCGACCTGCCCAGCTTCCGCGCCGACCCAGAGCGCCACGGCTGTCGCAGCGAGACGGTGATCGCGGTCAATTTCTCCGAAAAGCTCATCCTGATCGGCGGCACCAAATATGCCGGTGAAATGAAGAAGAGCGTTTTCGGCATTCTCAATTACCTGCTGCCTGCTGAAGGCGTGATGCCAATGCACTGCTCGGCCAATATCTCCGAAGATGGCAAAACCGCTGTCTTCTTCGGCCTGTCTGGCACCGGCAAAACCACCTTGTCCGCCGACGCATCGCGCACGTTGATCGGCGATGATGAGCATGGCTGGTCAGACACCGCTGTCTTCAACTTTGAAGGCGGCTGCTACGCCAAGATGATCCGCCTGTCCGAAGAGGCAGAGCCTGAGATTTACGCGACCACCAAGCGCTTCGGCACTGTGCTCGAAAACGTAGTGATGGACCCGCAGACACGCGCGCTCGACTTCGACGACAACTCGCTCGCCGAGAACACGCGCGGGGCCTACCCTATTGATTTCATCCCGAACACCTCGGAGAAAAACCTCGGCCCGGTGCCAAGCAATGTCGTGATGCTGACAGCGGACGCATTTGGCGTCCTGCCTCCGATTGCGCGGCTGACGCCTGAGCAGGCGATGTACCACTTCCTGTCCGGCTACACCGCCAAGGTCGCTGGTACGGAAATCGGTGTGACTGAGCCGGAAGCGACATTTTCGACCTGCTTTGGCGCGCCCTTCATGCCGCGCCATCCCAGCGTGTATGGCAATCTGCTCAAAGAGCGCATCGCCAAGGGCGGCGTGCAATGCTGGCTGCTCAACACCGGCTGGACCGGCGGAAAGTATGGCGTCGGCAATCGGATGCCGATCAAGGCGACGCGCGCCTTGTTGAACGCCGCGCTTGATGGAGATCTCGACAATGTCGAGTTTCGCCGCGATAACAATTTCGGCTTCGATGTGCCGGTGAGCGTGCCCGTGCTGACGGACAAGGGCATCGACCAGTCAATCCTTGATCCGCGCAGCACCTGGGCGGACAAGGCTGACTATGACACCACGGCCCAGAAGCTCGTGAAGCTGTTCATCGACAATTTCGCCGAGTTCGAAGCGCATGTTGACGAAGGCGTCCGCAAGGCTGCCCCGGCTGCGGCTTGATAGAAGGCTTCAAACGCCTGAAAAATTCTTGCGTTATTTTAAGCGTAAGCTGCTTCTTTTCATGACCTTTGTGCGTATCTGAAGGCACTGGGTTCGGCTCTTGGCTGAACTACCCCCTCACGCACAAAGGTATGATTTGATGAGCATTCTCGATCCCATTCTCAGCCCCATTGACGGTGCGCCCAACACTGTTTCCGACATCGCGAAGAGCGTCGGGATTGATCCTGCCATAGCTGAGAAGATCATCATGACCCTCACCGATGCCCATGTCGATGAGCGTAACACCATGGCGGTGGCGACGGTGAAGACCGGCCTTGATGCTGAAACGCTCAGCACAGTGATCGCGCAACTGGGCGGGGAAGAGATCTTGGGAAAGCTCGCCATCGGGCTTTCCATGGGCTCAGCCGGGCGCGGCAATAGCGGCCTGATGGACGATCTCGCGCTCTTCTTCCCGGGTCTCTTCGGCAAGAAAGCGTAAGCGCACGCTGGGCGCGGCGCGGGCCGCGCTGAACCAGATGCAAAAGCTTGTAAAAGGCCCCCTCCTTAAAAGGAGCGGGGCCTTTCTTCTGTCATGCTGACGGTTTAACCTACGCTCGGCTAAAAGGAGAATCCGAATGAGCGCACTCGACATGATCTTGAAGCAGGTTTCCGGCTCACCCGATACAGTCGCCAGCTTGGCTTCTAAAGTCGGCATTGACCCCTCGATGGTTGAAAAAGGTCTGGCCGCGCTTGGTCAATCGCATAGTGAGTCAGGCGATACGATAGAACTCGCATCGCAAAAAACCGAACTCGACACGAATGCACTCCAAGCGATTGTGTCGCAGATGGGCGGCGAAAGCGCATTGGGAGAAATGGCTGGCAAAGTGCAGGGTACCGACCAGATCAGCGGCCTAGCGTCGTTCCTCGATCAGGATGGTGACGGCAGCGTCGTGGATGATATCGCTGACATGGCTTCGGGTTTCTTCGGTAAAAAGTAACCCAAGCACGGCCTTGCGATGGCTGGCTGATTGGCTGGTCCAATACCCTCCAGACGGAGCAAACCAATGAACCTTGTCCAGATGTTGCAGAGCACAGGGGCGATGACGTCCATGGCGCGCGAGCTTGGCGTTGATGAGGGCACGGCGACAACGGCGGCTGGCGCGCTGCTCCCGGCGATTGTTGCAGGGATGGGGCGCAGCGCGACCGGAGGCTCGACCACGCCTGACCCGATGGGCGGGCTCGGCAATCTGGCAGGCGCCATTCTGGGCGGCGGATCGTCTGGCGGCACTGGCGCAAGTGTTGCCGGCGGGCTTGCAGGCGGCTTGCTTGACATGGTTCTGGGCAGCCAGCCTACGCCGACCGCGCCGGGCAACTCCATCCTCGGCACGATCTTTGGCAGCAAGGATGTGAGCCGCTCGGTCGCAGGGCAAGTCGCGGCGGTTACCGGGTTAGACGAAGGCATGCTTAAACAGATGCTGCCGATCCTGGCCATGGCGGTCGCGGGCTATATGGCAAAGCAAGCGACTGGCGGCACCGCAATCGCCCCCGCTAGCGCCGCGCCGGATGCGGGCGGCGGGGCGCTGGGAGGCATCTTAGGCTCCATCGTCTCCGGAATGATGCGCTGAATGAGCCGGCTTGTCGCCTTACTCAGGCGGCGATGATCGCGTGAAGCCATAGAGCGCCGAAATTCAGGTGGCAGCAGGCGTGCTTTCGTCGTCTTCGTCGGCCTGCCCGTTTGAGGTTTCTTGAGCGTCCTCCTCAGTCTGCTCGTCAGCATTATCAGTGTCTCCGGCGGCCTCTTCTTCCTGAGGCGGTTGGTTCTCGACCGTTCGATCTACGTCAATGCGGTTGCTCATCGCCCGGCGCATATCGACGGGTTTGCCCTCAGGCATCTTATCCAGCATCGCGACCAGCCCGCGCATCCGGTCTGCGTTGCGCCCGCCATGCGGATCATTTGCGAGCGGTTGCAACGACTGCTTGGCAAGCGCGATTTTCCCTTCCTGCATCTGCAGGACAGCCACATCGAACCACAGCGATTTGTCGAACGGTGAAAGCACAGCCGCCCGTTCGAGCGCGAGCCGAGCGTTTTCCGGCGGTGCCACCCCGCGCCGCGCATAACTGCGGTAATAGTAGATCAGCGGCATCGGGTGATCGTTTTCGATCTTGTTGAGCGCTGTGAACGGAGCCATGGCGAGCTCGTAAGCTGCTTCCTCGTCATCGGCGTCTTCCGCCATGCGAAACAGCGCATAACCCTTCTGGACATAAGCGTTTGTGCGGCTCGGATCGATGGCGATTGTCTTGTCCGCCGCAGTGATGGCGGCTGTGTCATTGTCCGCATCATACTCAGCCTCCGCCAGCGCCGCGAGTACGCCAGCATCGTTCGGATACTTGGCTGCGACCGCGCGCACTTCTTCGACCAGTTCTGCGGCTTGTTCTTCATTCACACCGCGCTGTGAACGGATGCGCAAAGGCATGACCTTGGCCTCACCTTCCGGCAGCTTTCGCAAAGACACCGGGCTTGCATTGAGCTTTTCAGGCGTCAGGCTGAAAGTGAACATGCGCCGCTTGCGTTGATAGGCTGACAAATCCTTTTCGAGCTTCGCAAAGTCGCCAAACGCCTTTTGCGCGGCCTCCATCGGCGGTGTTCCTGTAATCAGCTCCCGGCTGTATCGGTTCATCTGGCCCGCACGCTCCGGCGTGAAGGTCAGGTAATGATAGAGCAGCCAACTGCGCCCGTAAAACGCGTCATAGCGCTTGCTCTTGTTCTTCAGATACAAGTCGTAATCGAACAGCTCTCTCACACTGACATCGGCCGCAAAAGCAAGCTCAGCGCCGCGATGTTGGGCGGGGCGACCGATCATCACGGTCCCGTCTTTCATAAAGCCAGCGGATGCAAAGAACTCAGCAGCCCCCTCGCTCATCCAGCGCGGCATGGCAAAGCGGGACCGCGACATCAGGAAATGGTGCGCATATTCGTGCAGCAGGACGATGGTGGAAAAATCGGGGTATCCGTTCTTGTTGCGGATATCCTGCACAAATGCGCGCGACGCCCCTGCGCGCGGGATGTAGAATCCTGCGATGGAGCGGCTTTTCGTACCTGCGATCCGGCGGATATCGCGTTTGCTGCCGACAACGAAGATCACCACACGGTTTGCCGGTGTGGGGGTTTCGGTCTTGCTCTGCGTCACAAATTCCATCGCGCTGTGATAGCGCTCAAGATTTTCTGCATAGCGCTGCAGGTCTTTGGGCTTGTCATCCGCGTAAATCACGAAGTGATCGCTGGAAGCTTCGTACCAGGCAGAATGTACCGGGGCGCTTGCCAAGGCCGCTAGCGCGCAAACGACCAACAATCGAACGATACGATGAAGCATAAAAGTCCGGCACCCTTCTCAATCAAAACAAATTGATAAAGTGATCCGAAGTATACGCTGGCTTGATTGGAAAGCCACTGAATTCCTGTAAAAAGGAAAGCAGCAACTAGACTTCTTCTGCTGTCAGCGCATCCAGATAGCTCCAGATCTGGCTGACGACCACCGACCCCTCTCCGACCGCGCTCGCGACCCGCTTAACCGAACCGGCGCGCACATCGCCGACCGCGAAAATGCCGTCCGTGCCGGTTTCAAACGGGCTGGCGCGCTCTGCTTCCTTGCCGGTGAGCACAAAGCCTTTCTCATCAGTCGCCGCCAGGCCTGAGAGCCAGCCGGTGTTAGGTGCGGCCCCAATCATGATGAACAGCGCGCTGGAGTCGATCACGCTGTCGCCATCGGGCGTAGTGAAGGTAACGCCGGTGAGCCAGTCCTCGCCATGCAATTTCGTGACCTGTGTGTGGTAATGAATCGTGACTCGTGGATCGGCTTCGAGCCGACTGGTGAGATAGCTCGACATGGACGCCGCCAGGCTGCCTGAGCGTACGACCAGATGCACATGCTTGGCCGAGCGTGAGAGGAACATCGCCGCCTGACCTGCCGAATTGCCGCCGCCGATCACGACAACTTCGGTGTTGCCACAAAAGCGCGCTTCCATCTCAGTCGCTGAATAAAACACGCCAGCGCCCTCAAGCTCTCGCAGCTTGTCGAGCGGCAGACGGCGATATTGCACACCGGTCGCGACCAGCACAGCGCGGGTGCACACCTCTTTGCTTGCCTCATCCGCGTCGCCATCCAGCTGCGCGCAAAACGTGCCGTCCTCGCGCTTTGTCATCGCCTCCACCCGGCGCGGCATCGCAAAACTGGTGCCGAATTTCATAGCCTGAATCTGTCCGCGATAGGTCAGGTCTGCGCCGCTGATGCCGGTGTAAAAGCCCATGTAGTTCTCAATCCGGCTGGACGTGCCCGCTTGCCCGCCAATCGCCGTATCCTCGATCACCAGCGCATCGAGCCCTTCTGAGCCCGCATAGACTGCCGCGGCGACCCCGGCCGGGCCGCCGCCGACGATCAGCAGATCGAAGACACGTTGCGAACAGATGTCGAGATCAAGATTGAGCAGCTTTGCCACTTTGCGCGGGGTCGGCTCAGCAATGCTGGATCCATCGGCCAGCAGGACGGCGGGTTTGTGACCGGTCAGGTCGCACGCCTTGGCGGCCTCTGGGTCGGAGGAATTGAGATCAAGGCTCTTGAAGGGAATACGATTGCGCGACAGGAAACGTTCGACCTCCTGCACCGCCGGATCAAGATCCGCGCCCACGCATTTGATTGCGCCGTTGGAAAGCTCAAATTGCTTGCGCCGGCGCGCGGCGAATACGGAGATAACGTGGTCGGATAATTCCGGCACCCGGCTCATCAGGTCGAGCATGGCCTGACGCGGAGCCTCGATCACGCGGGTGTCCTGCGCGGCGCGCATACGCAGATAATTGGTCCCGCGATTGAGGAAGGCGATCTCTCCCATGAACTGGGTCGGCCCCAGCGTGGAGGGCAGCAGGCGTTCGTCCGTGTAGGGATTGACGACTTCAATCTCGCCTTCGACCACATAGAGGAACGTGTCCATCGGATCGCCGATCTCAGCGACGATCTCTCCCGCTTTGTAAGTGCGCTCCCCGCCAATTTCGCAAATGGCGTCCACATGCGCCTGTGCAAGCGGCACGCGGCGCATGGTTTCAAGATCTTCGCTAAGCTGTTCCATGGCATTCGCCTCCTTACGGCCCACCGAAGTGAGTAAGGCCGGGATATGACATCTACAATGCTACACTTGCTTTGGCTTGGGCAATGCTAGATGCTCCATGTGAAACATGCTGAGGAAGAGTTGACGTGCCCTGTTCTCGCAGAAATTCTCGACTGCCAGGCTTCGCAACAATTGCGGCAATTGCGATTGCTTCGGCTTTCCCGGCAAGCCCTGCCCGTGCTGATACGATTTCCAAAGCCGGACTCTTCAACAAAAAGCATCCGCAGTGCAATGTGTATAAGTCGTTTTACGGTTGGCATATGGTCGCCAGCAGCTTTGAGGGCACAACGAACTTAACTGCCCCGGCCATGAAGCGCGCCAATTTTATTTATCTTGTTTATGATCCTATGCTTGCGCCTTACAGTGACATCAGCAAGACGCTGCCGCAGGAACGGGTTCGTCACCAGTATCACAGTTACAAGACAGCGTTTTATAAGGGCCGTTGGCCCATCTTTTTTAACAAACCTGTGGTTGGAGAGCTTTATCGTCCAGGCAAGCCAATGTTTGGCTTGCAGGTCACCATGGATAAAACGCGGCTTTTTGTGGTTGATCCGCGGGGGAGCCGAGAGACGAGCGTAAATGCGATCAAGCCGGAACGGATCGCCGCACTATTCACCACACCTCCGCCATCAGGCGATAATGTCGTTCTGGCGCTCAAGATCGGATTGAACGAGCCTGTCTATTTACCGGTGGAGGAACAAGCATTGCTGCGCCAGCGCAAAACAAAGTTGCGCGGCAAGATGCGGCTGGCCGGACATGACGTGCTGAAATCGCGGGTCTTTTCCTACTCAGTCAACACCTACACGCAAAGCCTTTGGCAATTGACCAAATACAAGCTGACAACGCAGCGGACTTACAACTTATCGGAGGAAAGCAAAGCGATACTGCAATTGTTTTACAACCGCACCTCAACCGGCACCGCGCAAGAGCCGCTAACCTATGCTCTCGGGCAAGATGGTCGATGGTTTTTTGGTGAGCAGATTAACTCCTTCGGCCCCGCAAAAGTAGCCACCAAAATTGGAATGAGCCACTACAAGAAGCACTTTCTTTCAACAAATTGCTGACCAGAATGAGGCGCGCGATCCCTCATCCGGGCTGGATCAATCGTTTCACGCTCTCGCGCCTGCGATATACCGGCCGACCGTATTGCCCACCACATTGAGCGGCGCGTTGCCGCCCAGAATGACGGCGGTGTTGAACTCGCGGAAATCATAGGCCGCGCCCAGTTCAGCCTGCGCCCGTGCGCGTTGGTCGACGATTTGCGAGTGGCCGATCTTGTAGCCGCAGGCTTGACCCGGCCAACTGCAATAGCGGTCCACTTCGCTCGCGACTTCTTCAGCCTTGGAACCGTTGCGTTCAACGAAGAAGCGGTTGCCTTGCTCGCGGGTCCAGCGTTTGTGGTGCAGGCCGGTGTCCACCACCAGCCGGCACGCGCGGAAGGCGAGGCTTTGCAGATAGCCCAGCCGCCCGACTTTGAAATCGTCATACGCGCCCAGCTCGTCAGCCAATTGCTCGGCATAAAGCGCCCAGCCTTCGGAAAAGGCGTTGAAGGCGAGGATCGAGCGGATGAGCGGAAGGCGGTTGGAATAGGCTGCTTCCCAGACATGGCCCGGAAACGCCTCGTGAAAGGTGAGGTCGGGCAGATCATACTTTCGGTGCAGATCGGTGCTGCGCAAATTGATCCAGAACCGTCCGGGGATCGAGCCATCCTTGCTGCCGCCTCCGCCATAGGCGCCGGGCGCGCCCGCTTCTTCGGACACCGGAATGCGCCGCACTTCAAAGGGCGGATCGACCAGCTGCGTGAAGGCGCGCGGCATCTGCGCTTTGATGTAATCGACCTGCTCGTTGATGAATTCAAAGATCTCCTCGCGGCCCTTGTCACCGGGAGCAAACTGGTAGCGCGGGTCTTTGCTCAGACCCTGCATCCGCTCTCCCACGGTGCCTTTGGTGTAGCCGATTTCCTTGAGGATCGGGTCCATGCGGCCATGCAATTCGGCCAGTTCCTCAAGGCCTTGCTCGTGAATCTCATCGGGCGTCATGCCGGTGGTGGTCGAGGCTTTGAGCGCCCATTGATACCACCGCTCCCCCTCAGGCTGCGCCCACATTCCCGCATCGCTCTTTGCCTCTGCGCGCATGGAGTTGATCTCGGCATATTGCGCTTCGAGTGCCTGCGTGATCGGATAGGCGACATATTGGCGCGCCAGTGTGGCATAGCGATCGGGCAGGTCGGCCGCCTTCAGGCGCTGTTCGAAATCGTCGACAAACAGCTGGCCTTTCGCGGCGATCTTGGCTGAAAACTCCAGCTGATCGCGCGTTTTGTCGAGCAAGAAGTCGGGCGGGATGACGCCCATGGCGCGCGCTTCTCGCACCCGTTCCAGCTCACCATTCAGCACGCCTGCGACTTGTTGCAGGCGCTCAAACAAAAACTCGGCATCCTCCCCGGTCTTGAGCGGCTGAGTGGCAGAAAAGAAGCGCGGATAATCGATATAGCCGCCGACATTCTGGATTACGGAATAGGGCGCGTTGCGCCACGATCCCACCGCCACTTCGCCATAGGGTAGGGCCATGCCCTCGACCGCGCTGGCAAAGGCGGTCTCAACCACTTCAAAGCCGACCTGCTGATCGGCGGTCAGGCCTTCACGCGGATAAGACCGGGCATCTTCGACCAATTGCACCAGCGTGTCGCGATAGGCTTCGCGCCCGGCCTGTCCCGGCGTGCCCAGATTGCCGCGCCACTCAGCAAATTCGCCGATGTCCACGCCCAGCCCGGTGGCCCGGCCCGGCTCATGCCGCAGCATCGAATAGGCGATCCGGTCCAGTTCAGCGTCAGGCGCAAGCCGAGCCTCGGTGGTGCCCGGGGCGGCCTTGTAGGTGGCTGTCGCGCAGCCCCCCAGCGTTCCGGCGCCAAGCGCCATAACGGAAACGCCGCCAAGCCCGGAAAGGGCCTGACGGCGCGTGAACTGCGTTGTGTCCTCTCTCATGCGGTCGGGGTCTAGCCCGCTCGCCGGATCGGATCAATCAGCGCTTAGTCTTTCAGATCGTCCGGCACCTTGCCACCGGCTTCGGCCAGCTTGGTCATCACGGCCTTGTGCAGACGGATGTTGTCTTCTGCCGAGCCTTCATAGCCATCGATGCCGACTTCCCCGGCCAGATCCTTGCGATTGGCGTAGCTTGCATCGAGACTGATGAGCTTCATCAGATCGACGATCGAGGTGCGCCAGTTGAGGCTGTCTGCGCCTTCCATCGCGGCGAGGCGCTGTTCCACGTCAACTTCGCTGATCGGCGCAGGCGCAGCGGGAGCGGTCGCCTCAGGTGCGGCTGCGGGCGCAGGCGCTTTGGCTTTTGTCTCTTCCTCGTCCGAACCCCAGATTGCGTTCTTGATTGAGCTGAAAATTCCCATGTAATCCTCCTATGTGTTGCCAGGCGAGTAAGGGGTATGCGCGCGATGTTCCAGTGTCGTGACGCGCACGGCAATCAGGCCTAGGCGGGCGATACAAGAATTTGCAAGAGAGGCATCCAAGATGACGGATATTGTGCTTTCGCTGGTGATGCTGGCCGCGATTGCTCTGGTGGGCGGCGCGTTTGTCCTGTGGCGGCGGACGGGCGAAGCGAAGCAGCCAGCGCTGATGGTAGTGCTGGCGGTGATCGCGGTGGGTAATGTGCTGATCTGGACGATCCCGACCGCAGGGGGTGAGACTTTGGCCGATTCTGCTGAAACCGCAGAACGCTGAGCGCGCCTCATCGGCTTAAGCGACAATGAGGCGCGCTGCGTTTCGTCTGGATCAGTCGGGCAATTCCCAGCTGATCGCGCTTGAATAGCTGCCGGAGACTTTCGCCCCATTGCCATCGCGCGCGGGCGAGAACCGGCCGCGCTTGGCGAGCAGGCGGCAAGTCGCCTCATCAAGCGCCTGATGGCCGGTGGAGCGGGTGATCGTGCAGTCCGAAACCCGGCCTTTTGCGTCGATGTCCAAGGTAAATCGAGCGGTGCCGGACAGGCCTTCGCGGATCCAGCGCGTGCGATAATCGCCATCCGTCACCCAGCCAGCCGGATTGCCCCGCGGCGCGGCGCGCACCGGGTCTGCAAGCGGGGTCGCGTCAGGGGCAGGGGGCAGCAATTGGTCGCCGACGCCAGACGGGATGACGTCACCGCCAATCTCTCCGCCTGCCGTGCCGAAGGGATCAATCGGAAGCGTGGTGCCCAGCGGTATATCCACCACAGGCGCATTGGGCGTGCGCGGGATGACTACTGTCGTTGGAGTGGTCCTGACTGTTTGAGTGATCGTATCGGGCACCGGCTCAGGCACAGGCGGAGGAGGCGGTATCAGCGTCGGCTCCGGCTTTAGCTGAAATCCGATAAAGTCGTCTTCGGGGGGTGCAATCACCGCTTGCACGGCCAGCCCGGCAATCAGCAGCGCGCCAAAGCCTGCGGGCACTGCCAAGGCGCCCAGAATGGCGGCGGGGCGAACGGAATCGGCGGTTTGGGAATAACTCATCAAGGTCTCCTACGATGCGTTTCGTCACACGCGGCAGGGATGAGGTTGTCACTTTCTCGGGGGCACCCCTGCCTGCGTGAAGTTGACGCTACGGCAGGAAGTCCTTGTTTCAAAATTGTTTCGCGTTGCACAATGCGACCCGTATTGCATTGCAACGGGTGTGCTATTTGAAACGTTATTGCTCGTCGTGCTCTCCGCCTGGTTGGGCATGTTGGCTTTTGAACGCCCAATATTTCTGGAGGAAATATGATGCGATCGGCCATGTGATTGCAAAGACGAAGCCGGCCACCGCAGGTGGTAGCCCCCGGTTGACGAGGAACGGTACCGTTGCTGCGTTCAGAGAGACACTGGCTATCGCGATCATGGCGTATCTTGGAAGCGCACTCTTGTGCGACTGGTTAGAGGCGAAGGACCAATTGTAGTTCAGCCAGTAATTCAGCCCGGTCGCAAGCATGTAAGACCCGCCGGTTGCGAGCCACAGTGGCAGGCCAGGTATCAATCGGGCCGCTTCAAACAGCAGCAGATAGGCGCCGATGGCGACGGCGCCTGAGACAACGAAACGAAGATACTGCCGAACATCCACGCGCAAGCTGGTTCGCGCTGCCCAGCCGCCGATACCTGCGTACCGGCGGGCTGAGCGGACCGCTTACTTAATCGGACAATCGGGGGAGAGGCGGAAATCGAGGTAATTGTCGACGCTCGCCATCATGTCTTCCATCTCGTTTTCGAAGAAGTGGTTAGCGCGCGGGATCTCGTCGTGGTGAATCGTGATGTGCTTTTGTGTGCGCAGCTTGTCGACCAGCTTTTGCACCGCTGTTGGCTGCACCACGGTGTCCGCTGCCCCTTGCACGAAGATGCCGGAGGCCGGGCACGGCGCGAGGAATGAAAAATCGTACATGTTCGCAGGCGGCGCGACGGAGATAAACCCGCGCACTTCAGGCCGCCGCATCAGCAATTGCATCCCGATCAGCGCGCCAAAGGAATAGCCTGCGACCCATGTGGTCTGCGCTTCGGGGTGGATCGATTGCACCCAGTCCAGCGCGCTCGCCGCATCGGAGAGCTCGCCCACGCCGCTGTCAAAGCTGCCTTGGCTCTTGCCCACGCCGCGAAAGTTGAAGCGCAGGGTGGCAAAGCCGCGATCCACGAAGGTCTTGTAGAGCCGCTGAACGATCCGGTCGTTCATGGTGCCACCGCCTTCGGGGTGCGGGTGGAGGATCATCGCGACAGGCGCGCGCGGGCGCGGGGGCGGGGAAAAACGGCCTTCGAGACGGCCTTCGGGGCCGGGAAAGATGACGGAGGGCATCGGTATCCTTATTGGGTTTGAGGGGCGCTGAGAGCCGGCTGACGCAGGCGCGATGGCGCCCTATATACGAGTCGGTCCCGCAAACGCAATTTATTGAGAACTGGTCTCATTAAGCAGAGAATTTACCTCGATCACGCTGCCACCTCGCCCCTGCGCCCCGAAGCGCGCGCGGCGATGGAGGAGGGCTCTCGCCTATGGGCGAACCCGTCGAGCCCGCACGCTGAGGGTCGCAAGGCGAAGGCCGCGCTGGAAGACGCACGCGAGCGGATCAAGCGCGCGCTGGGGTGGGATGGGGAGTTGATCTTTACGAGCGGCGCCAGCGAGGCCCTGTGGATCGCGCTCAACCGCAGCAAGGCCAAGCGCCGGATTGTGAGCGCCGTGGAGCACGATGCGGTATTTCGCGCGGTGCCGGATGCTGAGATTGTTGCAGACGATACCGCATTCGACGATCAAACCGTGTTGGCAGTCCAGCATGTCAATTCGGAAACGGGCACGATCAACCCCGTCGCTGATTTGACGGCAACAGTGCAGCCCACAGGTGTGACGCTGTTATCGGACTGCGCTCAGTCAGCCGGTAAGCTTGCCTTGCCCAGCGCGGATATGCTGGTTGCTTCTGCGCACAAGTTTGGCGGGCCAATCGGCATTGGCGCACTGCTGGTCCGCGATTTCAACCTGTTGGAGCCCATGGGCGGGCACGAGCGCGGCTATCGGCAGGGGACTGAAAGCATGCCTGCTGCCCTCGGGATGGCGGCGGCGCTGGAATCAGGCGATTGGCAGACCACCCCTGAGGCCCGCGCTGATTTTGCTGAGACGGTTTCGGACAGTCGACTGACCATGGGTGAGACGACCGATTACATCTTCGCGCTGACCCACCCCACCATGTCCGCCCAAGCGCTCCTGATCCGCCTCGACGGACAAGGCTTTGCCGTTTCCGCAGGCAGCGCATGCTCCTCGGGCACACTCAAGAAAAGCCGGGTGCTCGACGCGTTTGGTGTGCCCGATGATGTCGCTGCGCGGACCATTCGGGTGAGCCTTGGCTGGTCGACCACGGCGGAGGAACTGGATCAGTTCGCTGAGGCGTGGCGCAGTCTTGTTTAAGCCGCTCATGCTGAGCTTGTCGAAGCATCGCCCTTTCTTCGATCCCGAACCACGAAAAAGTAAAAGCGGCCCTTCGACAAGCTCAGGGCGAACGGGTAAGACCGGTGAGCCATGATTTATCTCGATTATCAGGCCACCACGCCGCTTGCGCCTGAAGCGCGCGATGCGATGTTGCGGTGGCTCGATGGGCCGGACGGTGTCGGCTTTGGCAACCCGCATTCTGCGCACCGCATGGGTCGTCAGGCCGCAGCAGCAATCGAAGTCGCGCGCGATCAGGTCGCGGCTTTGTTTCCGCCGGGTGGCCGGGTGATCTTCACCAGCGGCGCAACCGAAGCGCTCAATCTGGCGATCCGGGGGAGCGGGCCGGGTGGCTCAGTCTCGGTCTCCGCGCTCGAACATGCCGCCGTGCTTGACACCGCGCAGGATGCGGGCCGCGCGCATGTGCTCAATGTGTCGAGCGAAGGGCAGTGTAATACCAGGCAGGACATGCCCGATGACACGCGCCTGATCGCGGTGATGGCGATCAACAATGAAATCGGCACAATCCAGCCGGCGATTGACTGGCACCGTAAGGCCAAGGAAAGCAATGCCTTGTTCCTGATTGACGCGGTGCAGGCCTATGGCCGGATCGACATTACTGGCGCGGATATGATTGCGGTCAGCGCGCACAAGATTCACGGGCCCAAGGGCGTGGGAGCGCTGTGGGTGCGCGATGGCGCGACGCTAACGCAGCAGCAGACGGGCGGCGGGCAGGAGGCCGCTTTGCGCTCCGGCACACTCAGCCCCGCGCTCATCGCCGGGTTCGGCGCCGCCGCCGCGCTTGCCAAGGAGCGCATGGCGCAGGACGCCGAGCATATCGGCCAGCTGTGGGTGCGGGCGCGCGAATTGTTCGCCGATTGGCAACTCAATGGCAGCGAAGACGCGCGCTGGCTCGGCAATCTGAACATCCGTAAAGACGGCCTCGATGTGAACCGACTGATGTCCGAATGCCGCTCGGTCATGTTCTCCGCCGGAAGTGCTTGCGCGAGCGGATCGGGGCGGCCCAGCCATGTGCTCAAAGCGATCGGGCTGAGCGACAGACAGGCCAAATCCTCGATCCGGCTGGGCTGGGGCCGCTACACGACAATGGAAGAGCTTGAAGAGGCGGCGAAAATCATCAATAATGCTGCGCTGCAACAAGTATGATGATCAAGCGGGCCAGCCATGTCAGTCACCATCACCTTCATTGATCCGCGCGGAAAGGCTGTGACGGCTAGCGCTGAACCGGGTGATAATCTGCTGCGTGTAGGGCAAGCAGCCGGCCTTCCGCTGGAAGGAACATGCGAGGGGCAGATGGCGTGCTCCACCTGCCATGTCGTGGTGACGCCTGAATGGTTCGACCGCCTGCCGCGCTCCTCCGAGGAAGAGGAAGACATGCTCGATTTCGCCGCCGGAGTGCGCCGTACCAGCCGCTTGTCGTGTCAGATCGAGCTGGGCGAAGAGCTGGATGGGCTGAGCGTAAGCGTGCCGGTGGAAAGCACTGACGCACGTTCAATCTGAGCGCGTTGCAAAACAAAACCCCGCCGCGCGAAAACTGCCGTGCGACGGGGCAAAGATAACCAGACACGGCGCGAATTAGGGGGTAGCGTCGGCGCGGTGCTTGTATTCTGAAAACTTGGCGATCAGGCGTTTTCGCCCACCTTCTCCATGTCCAGCGCATCGATCAGCGCGTTGGTGAAGGCCGAGATATCGCCCGGATTGCGGCTGGTGATGAGGTTGCCATCGACTGCCACTTCATGATCCACCACGTTGCCACCTGCGTTTCGCAGGTCGGTGCGCAGCGATGGCCAACTGGTGATGATCTTGCCAGCGATGATATCAGCCTCGGCAAGGAGCCAGGGTGCGTGACAGATAGCCGCGACCGGTTTTCCGCTGGCATTGAAGTCTCGGATCAGGCCGATGACGGTATCATTCATGCGCAGCACGTCCGGATTGATCTGGCCACCGGGGAGCAGCAGAGCGTCATATTCGGGCTCGCTCACATTATCGACGGTCAAGTCAACCGAAACGCTTTCGCCCCAATTGCCGTCATCCCAGCCCTTGATCTCGCCGCTTTCTAGGCTGGCGATGGTCACGTTGACGCCGACATCTGAGAGGCGCTTCTTGGGCGCCATCAGTTCTGACTGTTCGAACCCGTCGGTCGCGATGAAAAGTACGTTTTTCATGATGTTCTCCATGTAAGTGTTTGATTAACTTACAGGTAAACGCAGCCATTCGTTCCGTTTCGCCGGGTCGTCCGTGCCTGAGGTGCGATGCGCCGAATGCTAGGCGGGCGCGTCTTCGGTTTCAGCCTCCACTTCGCGCAGGTCACTCTTCCAGAAGCGCAGGCGATAGCCGAAGCGGTGCAGGACGGCGCGCAGCACCGCGATCAGCAGGGCGATTGGCACCAATGCGGTGAGCATCACCATGATCCCGGCAATGACACCGCCCAGAATGCCACCGAGCGAATTCCATGCCGTCACAATCGGCTCTGAGAATCCGCCAACCGGGCTGCGCGCGCCGGCGCTGTAGTCGATGGTCATCTCGCTGAACGCCACGCGCCCGCGCATCGTCTCCAGCCAACTGCGCGCCTGATCAATCTCCTGGTTGACCTGCGCCACGCCGCGTTCGGCTTCGACCAGTTCGCTAACTGTACCCGCGCGCCGGGCGAGGATGTCCATCAGCCGGTCGCGCAGCATTTCGCGCGAGCGCAGGCGAGCTTCGGTGTCGACGATGTCTTTGGAGAGGTCTTCACCGGTGAGCGAGGATGAGGTGAGCTCTCCATTCGCATCGCCCGAGGTGGTTTCCAATTGCTTTGCAAAGGCGCGCGCATCACTGGCCGCGACCGCGATTTCGAGCCGCCCGCTGGCGTACTCCTCACCGCTGTCATCCTGTCGCATTGAGATAATGCGACATTTTTGCGGACCGCGGCTTTCGCACATTTCGGCGTGTTGCTCTTGCACCGGCTTGATGCTGCCCAGCGGGAGCTGGAAACCGAGGCGATACGTGTAAGCGATCTGAGCTGCGCTGACGGGGATTTCGCCGCCCGCGCTTGTTTCTGCCATAGCTTCTGCGGCCTCTTCCAAGGGGGCGGACGCGTCGGCCTCTACAGCCACCGAATAGGCGACCTCACTGTCGTATACGCCTCGTGGTCCTTCAGAGCACCCTGCCAGCGCTGCACCCGCCATTGCTGAAATAACCAGTCCACGCATGTTTCTGCCTCATATTTGCCAGATTAGAGCCTGCCTTATTCTCGCCACAATTACGGCACGCTGAACAGTTTGGCAATCCTTGGCTGCAGCCGTGTGGTGATTTGTAGGCCGGCAAGAAAGTCCAATCCCACAAGTTGGGATTTTGCGCCAACAGTGTGGATGGGGCGCATTTTTCAAACGCGGCTCTGTTTCAGGAAGCCCAGTTTTCTGCCGTTCTTCGAGTTTGGCACAGCCAATGCAAAGTGGTCAGCGTCGCCGGGACAAGCCCGCAACACACAAAATTCGAACCAGGAGACTTACAATGACCACCACCGCCAGCAACCTCTTCGCCGCCGCCTTCTCAGTTGTGATTTCGGCCAGCCTGTTCGCTTACGCCATCATTCCCGCCAGCCCGACGCTGCTCGCCTGATCGCTTTCTCAAGCTCACAAACACCAACGGAGC
>JBCBZR010000012.1:0-44566 GCA_039815245.1 Pseudomonadota bacterium
AAGCGACTGGTTCAAAAGCAAGCCTCCGCATCAGGCACAGCTCAAAGCCACTGATAGTGAATACGAGAAAGGGCCCTGTCCGGTTTGGACAGAGCCCTTTCTTGGGAGGCTGGATGGCTGAGATCAGTCGATTTCGGGAGCATCCTTGTTCTCGTCGTTCTCGCCGGAGCCATTGCCCCTTGAGAGGAAGTCGACCTTGTCGGCGAGGATCTCTGTGCCGTAGCGTGTGACCCCGTCCTTGTCTTCCCATTGGGTGTAGTGGATGCGGCCTTGGACGGAAACCAGCTGGCCCTTGGAGCAGAACTGTCCGACGGTCTTAGCGAGGCCATTGAAGCAGGTCACACGGTGGAATTCGCTTTCTTTTGCGGTGTAGCCGTTCTCGTCCTTGTAGGTCTTCCCGTCCTTGTCCCTTGCAGGGCGATCGGTGACGACAGTGATCCCGGTGACATTGGTACCGCCCTTGGTCTCGCGGGTGTCCGGATCGCGGGCGATCCGGCCGGTGAGGATTGCGATATTGGTCATGATGTAAGTTCCTTCAGTTCCTCAAACCGGAGACCATCTCCGGCTTGCGAACATCCAGAAGAAGCAGGGCATGGGAGGACTGCACCGCAGGCCAACAGACATCGTCTGGGGGCCAAGGGAAACCTGTTCCTGACGGGTGGTGCGGGCAGGCAGCGCAGCTGCCAACACGGCCGGAAAGGAACGGGTTGCGGCTCCTCAGCTGACCTGGTTCAGGACTGTTCGCGAAGAAAGCCGGATGGGTATCGGGTGCGGGTCTGAAGGCTCGCGTGACCCCTCTTCAATCAACCTACACCATCGCCTCCTGATGCCGCCAGGAGATCCATGAAGTTGCGCGCAGCCTCCCGGTCTTCCTCGTTGTCGAACGCCACGTCGAGGTCGGGGGCGGACCCGAACATGTGCAAGAACGACCACAGTGCAAAGCGCTTGCCCCTGTCTTGCTCGAGACCGAGGTCGACCCGGCAATGCTCGATCCCGGCCGCCAAAGTGTCTGGCGCCACGTTAGACAAATTGGTCGAGGCAAAGTAGCGAAGAAGAAGATCATCGAGTTGCATTGCCGATCTTGTAGCTTGGAAAATCGGATGCGGGAACGATAAGTGCTGCGCCGCAGTTTTCAGCAACCGCGTCCGTCCCGGAAGATTGCTACACGGGCGCGCTGGTTACGCGCGATGAGCAATGAAGCTGTTCAGAGGCGTATCTATTCGGGCATTTCATATCCCTACAATCGAATTGATTGCGTTCGGTACTCCCCTGCCATTGCAACCCGTAGGCCTCGGAACAGCAATGAGTTCTTTGCCTCATGAGCGGCCTTGAACAGGGCCGCCCTTTTTCGGCGATTGGGAATTGATCATCCGAGAGATCTAGTTGCTCTTTCCCCGTCAGGCGGGACTAGTACCCAACGGGCCGCGACGATCGACAACCGTGATGCGCTGCTTCTTGGCCTCGATCACCAGACGTTCGGTCACGCCATTGCCGGGAAATGCCACCACGTAGCGAGGGCTGAGATCAAGCATTTGCTCGTTGCGCTTGAACCCTGCTCGAGCCCCGAGGCGGCGCTCAAGCCCGAACGTCAGTTGCTGGATTTCGTGACGCTCAGCCCAGGATGCAGCCAGTCTATCGGCTCCTTTGCCGTCGCCGCCGTGTACGAGAAACATGTCAGGAACGACCTCGCGCACCTTGTCGAGCGTAGCCCAGATGTTTGCCGCGTAAGTCTTGGCGTCAGCCTCGCATTCGAAACGGTTGCGACCACCGGCAAAGACCACCGGAGTACCCTCGGGAGAATGTGCAGCCTGACGACGCTCCTTGCGTACGCGCAAAAAGTCGCGGGCATCAATCACGGCCGATGTCATGTTCTTCGAGTGGCGCGCACGCGATCCCGATACGGGCTTCCACGAGGAACCGGTTTCGTCGCGATAGAGATCTGCTGCAACCTCACGCATCTGCTCGAAAACCTGCATGCTGGCTTCAGCCGACTGGGCACGCAGGGTCTGTTCCTCGAGGTTTGACGAATGCACTTCGGAGCCGTCGGCGGATGCCAATAGGGCGCGGATTTCATCCGAAGCGCGATCCACCTGGGTCGATTTGCGGCTAGCTGCACGGTGAAAGAGATTGACGAAGCCCCACGCAAGATCCTCGGCGTCGGTCTCGAGCGCGGTGTCGGCAAACAGCGCGAAGAGATCCGACCAAACTGCTCCGAGCGTGTGAGACATGGCATCCTCGCAAGGGAAGTCGCATTCGTTGAAAGGGGCAGGCGCGATCGAGAAGCCGGATAGATCGAGGCCGGCAAGCTGGGTGGCAAAACTGTCATACATATCTGTAGTCCTCCTGAGACCGGCGAATGCCGGCAGAGGGATTTCCGCTCGGGCCTGTTCGCCGTGCCCGAGAAGGACCGGGATAAGAGACCACCGCACCGCGTCAGCGGGAAACCCCGCAAGGAAAGGCTGGCGCGGGCCACACGGGCCGCAGCCTTGCGCGGGTTGCTGTGGGACCTGACCGGTCCAGAGCACGAGGACCAGCGAACAGGCTGTGCGGGATCGTGTCGGAGTGGCGCAGGAGTTGTTTGGGAGTGATCCAGGATCGGTTCGGGAGCGCTCCGCGAGACCGAACGGACTCGGTGTGAAAGCAAGTGCTATTACCTACGGGCTGGCTGACGGAGTTGCACAAGTTCAGTCTCTTGTTCAGGCCGCGTCAGAAAGTTCAACATCAGCCTCAGTGGCACTCGATTGGTGACCGCCCATTTCGAGTAGCAAGGTCGCTGCCTCCTCGGCCTTTGCGGCCGCGGTCAGGATCGCGCGCTCGTCCTGTTTAAGGATCTTGAGCCAGGACGCGATGTAGCTAGCATGATGATCGAGATGCGAGACGGGCAATCCCAGTTCGGCACCAAGAATGGCGGAGGACAGCTCGGCGATAAGTTCTTCGACGGCATAGGCATCACTGCCGAAGCGGTTCTTGAGGCGTCGATCGAGTCGCGAAGAATGCCCCGTCCAATGCGACAACTCGTGCGCGAGTGTTGCGTAGTAATGGTCATAGGCTTCGAAGAGTTCGGCCGGCGGCATGGTGACGCGGTCACGCAGCGGTTCGTAGTAGGCTTGCGCGCCTTGATGGCGCAGGTCTGCGTCGATCTCAGCGAAGAAGCCATCGAACCGCTTTTCGCGGCCTTCGGGCTCAAGCGCGGCAACCAGTGGCTTGGGATGGTAGAATTCGGGGAGGCCATCGCACTGGTCGGCATTGAAGACTGAATAGGCCTTCAGCACGCGCCGGCTCTCCGTGTCCTGCTCGCCTTCAGCGTTTTCGACTTCCTTTGTGTAGCTCTTGTAGAAGATCGCAATTGTCGATTTCTCCCCCTTGCGGACCTGGCCGCCGAGCTTCTGGCACTGGCGGTATGTCATCCAGTATGGAGAGGCGTATCCGCAGGCATCGGCGACCATCCAGAGCCAGAAGGTATTCATGCCTCGATACGGCGTCCCGCAGGATCGCAGCGGGCGAGAAAGCGGCACGCCGCGCCACGGCTTGACCCAGGGCTTTGTGCCCTCTTCAAGCTTTTCAATAATGGCGGCAGTGATGCGCTGAGCTGGCGATGTCGAAGCTGTGCGGCGGGACTTAGTCATCGATGGTCTCCTGATCGCCGGAACGGACGTGTCCGGGTTCAGGATGAACAAAGCGTCCTCCCCTCTGAGCTTCACCATAACAAGCGACGGTCAGAAGGAGGCGCGAAAAGGCGGCCCGTCCTTACGGGACGGACTGCCTGCCGAATGGCCGAGTTCTGTAGAGAGGGGCCAAGCAGGTTGCCTAACGATTTACTTTCGTCCGGTTTGGGGTGGGGAGCACACGGTCGGCTGCTGATCTTAAAGGTTAGGAGACCAGCCGCTTTTCGATCGATCCTGCGATGACTGGTATCGACCCAAATTCGGATACCATAAGCAAGTCAGAATTCGCCCACGATCAAGCTGTCTGCGGTTGATGTCCGACTGTCTAGTTTTCAGGCATTCCCAAGATATCGCGTGCCGATCTGACCGTAGCCTCTTCTGCCGTTTCACACCCCTGCCCAGCCATGTAGCCTTTGAGAAAACTGCGTCGCGCTACTCCCGCATAAACTGCCGCCTCCCAGCGCTTTTGCTCGGCACGAGCTCCGGACACGCGTCTGACAATGCTACGGAACGGAATCATTCCGCCAAGAACATCGCCGCCGGCCCTAAGGCCGCGATTGACTAGACCTGCTCGTTCCGCCGGCTCGTTAGCATCGGGGCCTAAGACCTCATTGAGGCGCGCGACTTCGGTGCGTAACGCATCGCACCCTTCGACTTCACTCAGGTTGTAGGGCTCTTCCCGAGCGAGCCTCAGAATGAGTGGAATCTCTCTATTGCGAAGGTTGAGGTCACTGAGCGGTTGCGTGACTGCATCCACTGCATCCTCGCCAACGCTCTCCTGTCTCTCGCCGCTTTGTGCGAAGGCAGGTACGGCTGAGAAGGCTAGCGAAACAGCGATTAGACAAGTTGAGGTGCGCATGGATCGACTCCTTCGGCACAGCTTTGAGGCGGCTCTCTTTAAGTGAGGCGACAGAGGTCGAGGGGGTTAACCGGACCCCTGCCGCCCGACTGCGTTTTTATACCCGAAGGGCTCTTTATCGCAGCCTTACTTTTTGGCCTCGCCGGTCGCGCCTTTTGGCATGACCGAAGAGATTGAGCGCGAGACCTTGCCCGCAAGATCGCGCGCGCCGTCCATTGCCTTGTCGCCAAGTTCTTTCGCCTGGTCAGCCAGTTCAGCGGTGTCGATGTTGGCGGCGCGTTCGCGCAGCTCGGCAACCTTATCAGCTCCTTCCCTGCGCATTGCGCCGATATCAACCGACGAGACACCTTTGCTGATGCGCTCGATGGTTTCATGCGCTTTCTCGCGCACATCATCTGCTGCATTTGAAAGCCGATCGCTGATGGAAGCAGACACTTCGGGCAGCGGACGCTCGAAGTCTTCAGCAATGAGGCCGAGCATTTCGGTCAATTGCTTTGGCTTCACTTTGGCAGAGCGCGAGGCTGCAAGAAGTGCATCGCTTAGTGATGTTTTGCGCCCTGCGAGGCTGGCAAAAAACGTCTCACCGATTTGCTTCGCCTTCTCAGGCGAAAGCTCCATCCGCTCAGCGAGCGCGTGAATATTGATGATCGGGTTCACATCAGATGACTTAGGCATGAGATTCTCCATTAGATGTAGTGATTTTGATCTGAGGTAAGGTTGTCTTTGCACGGGTTACGACGCGCTTCAGGCCTTCTTTATGAGTGAGGCATGCAACCTCAATCGTTGTAAAACCAACAAACGCGATGGCACCGTGAACGAGGAAATGGATGATGTCCGGGCGCTCAATCATGGCGACAATGAACGAAGCCAATCCCGCAAAAAACATGAGGCTTGCTGCATGAGCTGTTAGTTTCCGGCTCTGTGTTGCAATGCTGATTGTAAGTAACGCCCCGATTGCCAACCAAACCACCGCGACCGTGTTACCGACAAAGCCATCCGGTAGGCCGGTAAGGGGCGAGATGTAGTTGGGCGATATGAGCTGCCACAAGCCAAGACCTGCAATCAGTACAGCACTGGAGAGTGCTGCGTGATCTACTGCAAAACCGCACACTGGACGCACGATTTTTTTGGCACCGGATTGCAGCTTTTGAGTGGCCTTGGTCATCATATCTCTCCTCAATCGGCGCGATTTAGAAGCGCCGGGTTTCTTCTCCATCGTCTCGAATTTCGTGCTTCTTTCGCGCCTCTTCCGCATGAGCTTTTGCAAAATGCAGTTCGCGCTTGAGTTCAGCCTTGTCAGTCAAGCGGGCAAGACCGCTATTGACCAGACCGACAAAGGCCACTGCGCCGTGAACAAGAAGCGGTATCGGGTCAGCTGAATTGAGAACCGTTACCGCGACTGCTGCAAGTCCTGAGACAAGCAGAAACTCGGCAGCAAAGATCGTCACAACCCGCATCCGCAATAGTCCACCGACTGCCAAAATGGCGCCGAACACAATCCACTGGACGGCTAGGATCATTCCGGCTGTGCCGCTCTCAATCCCAGTCAAAGGTGTTGCGAAGAGCGGTGTTACAAGCTGAGCCACACCCAGCCCCACAACCATCACAGCCGTTGCTGCTGCGATGTGATCGATCGCTCCGCCCGATTTGGTAGAACGGATTTCCTGATCCAACATCGGACGGATTTTTTCACTCTTCGCAAACATCATTTCTCTCCCTTCAATTCTTCGTTAGCGGCGGGCTTGGCGCTGGCTGGCGCGCTCGGCCTCAGCCATCAGCGCGCGGCCTTCCTCAATCTGAGTCTGCGCTTTGTCGACGGCTTCTTGGGCATTGGCCTGACGACGCTGCGCGCGGCGCAGTTCACGGGCACCTTCTTCGCTGCGCTCTTCAAACCGCTCCCAGTTTTTCGCAGTCTCTTCGACCTGCTTTGCCCAAACACGAGCTTCGCCGGCTTCCGAGAAGAATGGACGGGCTGTCAGGCTTTCAAAAGCCTCACGAGCATTGTCGGCACGGGAGCGCGATGTGTCACGCTTGTCCTGTGCTTCGACAACGGCGGCGCTGTAGCGAACGAGATCGCGCTGAGCAGATTGCAGGTCGCGCAAACCTTCGGCTTCGGCGCGATTGCCGCGATCCCAGTCACGCTGGTGTTCGCCGCTTACGATGATTTCAGCAGCAGTTGGCTGATCTTGAGCAACAGCGACCTGAGGCGCTGCAAGCGAGGCAAGAGCAAGACCGGTTGCAATCACAAAAGTTTTCATCGGGTATCTCCTTCGTTTCGATGGAGAGCCGTCTAATCCCGATTTTGATTCTTGAGAAACGCGATTGTCAGAAGTTTGCTTTTGGATTATCCGAATTAAATGGATATCACGACCTTTCAAACCTTCCTCGCTGCTGCCGCCACAGGCAGCTTTTCCGGTGCGGCTCAGCGGGTGAATGCTTCTCCTTCGAGTGTCACCGAGCGGATCAAGCAACTTGAGTATCGCCTTGGCACGAAGCTCTTCATCCGAGACAAACGCGGGTGCAAGCTTACACCTGCGGGCGAGAAGTTCATGGGACCGGCACGACAAGCTGTGCGAGCTTGGGAAGTAGCAAGGCATGAAGTGTCACTGCCTGATCGGTTTGAACGCTCACTCTCGTTCGGTGGGCAATACTTCTTGTGGGATCGGCTGCTTTTGGGCTGGCTGGATGATGTGCGCGAAGCGATCCCTGATTTGGCCTTGCGCGTTACAGCCGGTGCTTGGGCAAGGCTCAACCGTGACTTGGCGGAAGGCGAGCTAGACATGGTCGTCGTGCACGATCCTGTCTTCCGCCGCGACATTAGCGCCGAGCGCTTGTTCGAAGATCAACTCGTGCTCGTAACGGCAGGTGATCCGTCAAATTGGAAAGAGGACTTTGTACGGATTGATTGGGGGCGTTCGCTTGGGCTTGAAATCGCCTCTCGGCTAGGCATTGCGCCGGAAACCGGCCTGGTACTTGATCTTGGCCAGCGCTCAGCGCGATGGCTTATTGCTAATCAGAAATCCGGCTACATGCCTGAGTATCTTGTTACTCCGCTTCTTGAGGCAGGAGACCTAAAAGTCATCGAAGACGCGCCGAGCTTTGAGTTTCCCGCATATGTGTGTTGGCGAGATGACATGGATGCAGAGCTTGCGGCAGAGGTCGTTCTGAGCTTCCAAGAGAGCGCTCCAGATTTGGGCTAAATTGCCAATCGGTAAGAATTGCAGTTAGAGAACAAAACCATGACCCAATGGCTTGATTCAATGGAGGGTTGGCTGGGCCACCCTCTCGTCGCGGACTTCGGCACTGCACTCATCGCAGTTGTCTTGGGCCTCATCATCATCCGCATCTTGCAAGGCTTTGCCGTGCGATCGATTGCGCAGACCGATACGCGCTATCGTGTGCGCAAGTTCATCGGGCTTGCGGGTTACATTGTCCTCGTTCTTGTCCTCATTTCAATGCTCAGCAGCCAGCTCGGGCAACTTTCTGTGATATTCGGCGTTGCGGGTGCAGGGATAGCCTTCTCGCTGCAAGAGGTGATCGCCAGTATTGCAGGCTGGATCGCTATCTCATTTGGCGGATTTTATCGCCCGGGAAATCGTGTGCAGGTCGGCGGCATTACAGGCGATGTCATCGACATCGGAATGCTGCGCACCACCATCATGGAAACGGGTGGCTGGGTAAACGGTGACAACTACAATGGCCGCATTGTCAAGGTCGCCAACAGCTTCATCTTCAAAGAGCCGGTCTACAACTACACCGGCGATTTCAACTTTCTTTGGGATGAGTTCACCGTGCCGGTGAAATATGGCTCGGACTGGCATCTGGCTCAGAAGATGATCGAAAAAGCCGTCACAGAGCAAACACAGGATTTTGAAACTGATTCAGCCCAGGAATGGAAGGGAATGGTCAAGAAATACCTGATTGAGGAAGCCAGTACTGCGCCGAGCGTCACGCTCTTTGCTGATGAGAACTGGATCACCTTTACTGCGCGCTATGTGGTCGATTTCCAACGGCGGCGCAGCACGAAGGATGCGATCATGCGCTCAATTCTAACCGCATTTGAGGGCAGCAAAGGCAAGGTCGAGTTTGCGGGTGCCGCAATCGAGATTACCGGCATGCCAAGGATTGAGATTGAAAGCGGTACGTAGGTCTAAAAGAAAACACTTCCCCTCTCACTCCCAATTCCAAAGTTAGCGGGGCCACGGACACTTCGTCTGATTTTGGGGACAAGAGCGATAGGACTTAAGGGTTCGCAATGGGGTTTGAAGCCGAAGTTCTCCTTCTCGCTAGTGCAACCCAAGGTCTGACATCGACAGAATTGGAAATACAAGGCGAAAAGGCGGCCCGTCCCGAGAGGGACGGACCGCCCGCCGAGTAACCTGGACCTGTCAGGAGGGGTCAGGCAGCCTGCTCGGCAATTTCGTTCGCGGTCTCGTCAACAGTAGCATCCGCGGCTTCATCTTCGACCGGCTCCTCGGGTGAACCGAAGCGCATGATCTCGGGCACCCACGCTCCCGCTCGCGTCTTCACATCCGCTTCTCCGATGAAGTTGCCGGAGAAGATGCGTTCAGCTGCGCTCGCCAGTTCTGCTTTCTTCGAACCTGCATAGCGGCTGACGAGTTCAGCGCCGCCTGCTGCATCGAGCGCTTCGAGCGTGCGCGCCTTGGGCACACGATCGAAGAAGTTCGCCGCCGTTGGCCGCCACCAATGCGCGGTTTCGATCTCAAGCAGCGACCCGAGGATCTCGTGCAGCGGTGCCGAGCGATCGCCTTCGCAGGCAAGGCTCGCGACAAGGGTGCGGGATACGACATGGCCGAGCCAGGCGGAACGTGCTTCATCGCTCAATGCGCGGAAGCGTTCGAACCGCTCGACATCGGTCTCACCGGAGCGCCAGCTTTCGTCGAGCGAAGCCGCGAATTCAGCAAGCGCTGCGCTTGCGGGCGCATCCTTGGCCTCGAAGCCGGCCACCGGTCCCGGTGCAACCGAGCCGGCGAGCGTCGATGCCTTCTTCGCGCGCCAGTCGTGCCCATCGGCATCGGCGAGCGTGAAGACCATGAAGTCGAGCGCAAGCGCAGGATCGTTGGCCAAGTGGATTGCCAGGATATCGCGACGCTGCATCGCGAGCTCGTCGAGCAGGCGCTGCGAAAGCGCACCGCTCTTGCGCTTGGATTCGGCACCTGCATCCACCGGTTCGACTGCTCCGTCATCATCGTCGATGACTTCTGCCTCCGTGTAGTACTGCGGCACCAATGCCGGTTCACCATTGCGAGAAAGCACAAGGAAGGCTCCAGCCTCCGACTTGAGCTCGTCGGCAAGGACCGGCGGACGATCGTTGAGATCGCGCATCGCGCGGTCGATCGAGACAAGTTCTTCTTCCGCCTTCGCGACCTCGCTTTCGTCGCCGTCCTCATCTTCAAGGATGGCCGCCGTCCGGTCGTAGTCGGCTTCGAGATCGCTTAGCTCGCGAGCCTCCTCTTCGGTGAGCGGAGCCGGTTCGCATGGGAGCCGATTGAGGCCCTCGACGAGATCGTGGCTGACATAGTTCCCAAGCGTTGGTCGTACCCAAGCAAGTCCGTGCTCTTCAGCGACCCTTTTCGCAGCGTCTTCCATCGCTTTCTGGGCTAGGTCTTCGAGCAGCGCGATATCGATCCAACTCTCGCTGGCTTCGTCGTCGAAGAGTTCGCGTTCGATCCGGCCACCTGCAGCAAGGTAGGCATCGCGCCCTACCAGAACCGCGCGCGGATCGGAGCCACGAACAGTGGCATCGAGCACCATGCGGCGGATCGTGTCTGGCGTGACCTGGTACCAGGCATCTTGCAGTTCAGCATAGACATGCGCCTGACGCTCCATGTCTGAGATCGCCCCATAGGCCTTTGCCATGTCGAGCGTGATCGCACCTTCAGCGAGAGCTTCGAAGACACAAGGTGCAAGACCCGCCAGGCGCAGGCGGCCCTCGACAAAGCGGACTGTGAGACCGAAGCGGCGTGCCACGTCTTCGGTGCTGGCTCCGGCCTCTATGATGGAGGCGAAGGCCTGCGCCTCGTCGGCAGGGTTCATCGCAAGCCGCTGGAAGTTCTCGGCGAGGCTCGCTTCGCGCACTTCGCTTTCCTCGCCTTCGATGACAAGGCAAGTGACTTCGTGGTTCTTGGGAAGTGTGCCTTCTTCCGCCAGAGCCTGGAGCTGAGCAAGACGGCGACCGCCGGCTTCGACTTCGAATTTGCCGCGCTTGGCTTTTCGCACGACGAGGTTCTGCAAGAGGCCTCGGGCGGCAATGTCCGCACGCAGCTGCAGGTCGGCAAGGACGTCGCTCGACTTGCGCACATTGCGCGGGCTTTGAACGAGCTTCTTCAAGGGAATAGACTGGATCATGGATTGTCTCCTGATGGATTGAAGAGCCACGCGGAAGTGCATGGCCCGACAAGCCACCGGCTCCCTCCCCTCTCCCACGCTTGGTCGTGGATTTGCCATTCAGGCCGCAATGGCCGGGAGAACAGAGGATGCCTTCGACACGGGGACGAAAAGGCGCGTGCGGTAACGAATGATCTCGGTGAAACAGCCCTTGGTCTTGTACCAGTCGAGTCGCTCAGGTGCATACCCGGTGAGTTCAAGGCGTTGCTCGCCGCCGACCAGAGAGCGCTTGATGGTCAGTGCGTCATGACTGGTAAGCGGCTGGGGCGTTCCGCTCGACAGGACCAGTTTCGCGAGCTCGGCAGGCGCCGGACCGGATACACCCTCCAAGCCAAACGTTTCGGCAATCTTGGCAAGGTCGATATCGAGCACTTCGCGACCGATAATCGAGCTGCCGTCCTCGGCGACAAGCCGGGTGACGCGGACATGGTCGCCAGGAAGCCGCTTCCAGACCGGAAGCAGCAGTCCTGTTGCCAGATGTACTCGTTCGGTCACCGGCGAAGCAGCCGCGACACCCTCTTCCTGTGCCCAGAGCTGGGAGAACTCGGTCACGCCGACCTCTTCCCATAAGCTTTCTCCAAGAGCCTCGAGTGTCCAGTTGACCGACTGAAGCGGTCGGAGAAGACGACGGCGTTCGATCACCGCGCCATCATCGGCTATGAGGCGCCGCGCCGGAATTGACAGCGCCACCTTGCCCGAGCGCGCATTGCGCAGTGGAATGGCCTGGGGCGACCCGATCTCGTGCATCCGCACGAGACGTTTGAAGCGCAGCGGACGCAATTGGCGTTTCACTTCGAGCGAAACGAGGCGCGTTTCGGCGCCAGAGACAGGATCGGTGCGGAGAACTTCATCGCCGAGCACCGCGAAGCTGTCGACGCGGACCGTCTCCAGCCCCAGATCGAGCGTGCCAGCCTCGCGTGCGGCCTCGATCCGCGCTTCGACAAGTCCGAGATATTCCTCGAAGATGCCGTTTTGCAGCGCAATGGGCAGCGCGAGTATGCGATTGAGCCAGCGCTGGATGGTGGGAAGGTTATCGCTCAGCCCGCCATCGGGGTTCTCGAGCTTAAGGCCTGTCCTCTCGACGAAGTCCCCGAAACAGACCGCCTCGAGCTTTCCATCGTAAAGCAGGTGGAACCAGCGCGAGAGCGCGTCCTTCGCATAGTCGCTTTCGAGATTGTCGGCAGGGTCGAACAGGTTCTGACCGCCGGTCTGACGCTGACCGCGTGTGAGAGCGCCCAATGCATCGAGCCTTCGCGCGATGGTCGAGATGAAGCGGCGTTCGCCCTTCACATCGGTAGTGACCGGGCGGAACAGCGGCGCAGAAGCCTGGTTGGTGCGGTTTGTCCGGCCAAGACCCTGGATTGCATTGTCAGCACGCCAGCCCGGTTCGAGGAGAAAATGGACGCGGCGCTGCTGGTTCTTTGCATCAAGGTCGGCGTGATAGGATCGTCCCGTACCCCCTGCGTCCGAGAAGACAAGAATACGTTTGGTTCCGTCCATGAAGCACTGTGCTTCAGCGACGTTGGCGTTTGCGCTTCGACGTTCAAGCTGCTGCTGACCGTCGCGCCCCAAGACCAACCTGCGCGTGCGGCCTGTGACTTCCGCCACGGCCTCGGTCCCGAAGTGCTCGATGATGGCATCGAGTGCTGTTGCGATGGGCGGCAACGCGCAGAGCTGCTCGATCAGTGCGTCGCGCGCGGCGATGGCACGCGAGCAGAGAACGGGATTGCCGTGCTCGTCGCTCATCGCTTCGGATCGCAAGTTGCCCTCTTCGTCAGTGAAGACCTGCATCAGGCGCACGGGGAAGCTATTGGCGAGATAGTCGATGACATATTCGCGCGGCGAGAGATCGATATCGAGCGCTTCTCGCTCCTCGTCCGAGAGATCGGCCAGGCGCCGGTCGAGCATCGCTTCGGCGGTCGAGACCAGCTGCACGACCACCGAGTGACCATCGCTCAGCGCCTCTTCCATCACCGGGATCAGGCTCGGCAGTTTCATTGAAAGCAGAAGCTGCGCGAAGAAGCGCTGCTTGGTGCCTTCGAACATCGAGAGCGCTGCAGCCTTGGCGTTGCGATTGAGCGTATCACCGCTGTCCTCGTCGACCACCCTTGTGGCTTCGAGCGCTTCGTCGAGGTTGCGGTGGATGATCGCCCAAGCCTCGGCACAGGCATCATAGATCCGCACCTGCACTTCGGTGAGCTGATGTTCGAGGATGTCGTATTCGACCCCCGCAAAGGACAATGCGCGTGCAAGGTAGAGCCCCTGTGCCTTGAGATCGCGGGCAACCAGTTCCATCGCTGCGACACCGCCGGCGCGGATTTCGGTCATGAATGCATCATGCGTCGGAAATGCGGTTTCTGGCCCCCACAGTCCAAGGCGGGCTGTGTAGCCGAGATTGGCAATGTCCGAGGCGCCGGTGGCAGAAGCATAGAGCACCCGGGCGCGCGGCAGATGGTTTTGAAGCCTTAGCCCTGCCATACCTTGCTCGGAGCCTTTGACCTTGCCGCGCGTGGACGAAGAGCCGAGCGCATTGGCCATGGCATGCGCCTCGTCGAAGGCGATCACGCCCTCGAATTGCTCGGCGGCCCAGTCGAGGATCTGATCGAGCCTTGTGTCCTCGGCGCGGCCCGAGCGAAGGGTCGGATAGGTCACGAACAAGATACCCTCGGACATCGTCACCGGACTTCCGAGCTTCCATCGGGAGAGCGGCTGGATGTCGAGTGGGAGCCCCCCGAGCGCTTCCCAGTCGCGGCGCGCATCTTCGAGCAGGGCTTCGTTCTTGGTGATCCAGATGTGACGGCGTTCGCCCGAAAGCCAGCGGTTCATCATGACACTCGCGATTTGGCGACCCTTGCCTGCGCCCGTGCCGTCACCGAGGAAAAATCCCTGCCGGTAGGAGTGACCATCCTCAGCAAGTTCGACCGTCGTTCCTTGTTGGCTCGGTCGAAATTGCCCGGGAAGGTCGCGGGCGAATGCCTCGCAAGCGTAGATCAGTGATTCGCACTGTGCCGCCGAGAGCAGTTTGCCCTCCTGCCAGTTCGCAGGAAGCAAGGGACGTGCCTGAGGCACGGGCGCTGCAACCGAGCCCATCGCAACCGATTCTACGAGCGGTGTCGGATGGACCGGTGCATCCGGCATGATGACGCGGCTCGGTCGGTGGGGCACGTAGATACCCGCTTGCTCAGGAACGGGCGCGGGCTCGTCAAGGGCCTGATAGTCGAGCGGGACTGCCGCGCTTTCTTGGGCGGCTTTGGTCACGAAAGGAGCGACCGGCTTACGCGAGGCAGCGCCGCTCACCGAAGTTGCGATCGAACGTACCGCAAGGCGGTGGACTTTGGCCGGCAAGGGAGCACAATTGGGCAAATGCGCCAGGCAGGAATTCAATTCGGCGAGATCGGCGAACTCTCCCGAAATCGTCGAATTGTCCTGAAGATCCGCCTTCTCGATCACGACCATTCTGACCGCGATCCCGGTTCCGCTTCGCGAGAATGCGCCCGACAGCCGGACGTTGAGCAGCAGCGAAGCATGTTCCTGATCTTTGACAAAGGTCGCGGCGTCAAAGCTGTCCGGGAGAACGGCCACGAGGCGACCTCCGGCTAGGCATCTGCGCAGCGCGCTGCGCAGGTGGCGCATTGCCGTGCGGCCATCGACGCCCCGCTCGCGGCTTCGGGCGAAGGGAGGATTCATCAAGATGATGCTGGGACTTGCGCCATTGGCGAGTTCGGCGATCAACTCGCCATCATGTGCTGATAGTCGAGCACGAGGGAAGAGATGTGCCAGCGCATCGCGGCGCGCGGGATCGATTTCGTTGAGCGTCAGCGAGCACCCTCGAACGTCACCCCAGAGCGCAAGCGCGCCATTCCCGGCTGACGGTTCAAGAACGTGATCGCGCAAGCCAAGGCTAGCGGCCTTGGCCATCAACCAGGCAAGGATCGGCGGGGTCGAGAACTGCTGCAGCTCGACCTGGCTCTCGCTGCGCACGTGGCGAGGCGGCAAGGCTGCCTCGAGCCAATCGAACCGTGCTGCAGCCTCGTGGAAACCCGTATCGAGGTTGATCCGCGAGAATTCGCGAAGCCAAAGCAAGGCTCCAATCTCGACCGCGTTGTTGTAGTCGTCGATAGTCCACGCACTGCCCCAATCCTGCACGCCGGTTTGAGCGGCAAAGAACTCGGCAATATCAGGTCGGGTAAGGTGGCATCCATCCGCGATTCGCCGGGCAATTTGTTCACCGATTGCGAAAGCGAGCGGAATTGTGTTCGATATCTCGCGGTCTGGGAAAAAGTCTGACTGGAACATGGCTTGTCGTCCTCCTGATTGAGGCATCGGGACATGTGCCCTCTGCCGGGTCAGGAATTCGAAAAGCTCTCTCTCCTCTTATCGAGACGCCTTTCGGCGCAGCCACGACTGCAGCTCGTCGTTCCAGTCGGTCCCGCGCGATTTGGGCAGTCTGACTTGGATGTGCCGCTCCTCACGCAGATAGGCGGCGCGACCTCGCTTGGCTGCGAGCTCGCCACCGGCGTCGTGATCGACGAAGAGATGCAGCTCGCTCACGCTCTCGGGGATGGCAACCAAGCCGAAGCGTTCATTGCCCAGCGTCGCCCATGTTGGGATCCCAGTAAGCGCATAGGCCGACATCGCGCTTTCAATGCCTTCGGCGAGACCAAGCCTTCCCTCGGCAGGTGCGAGCAGACGGACTGCCGCCTCACCGAGCGACCCCAGCGCACGTTTCGGCTTGGCAAACGATGCCTGCGTATTGCCGGAATGCGACAGGAAAGTGCGGTGAACGGCAATCGGCCCCCCGTCGAGGCTGACCGAAGCGATCATCGCCGGCAGAAAGCGCGCGCGACCTTTCGGTCCAAGCGGTGTGCGCGGATGAAACCTCAGCGCATGGGACGTTGCGAGGATGCCGCGCTCTTCGAGATATGCCTTGGCAGGACTTCGTTGCAGCGGCCGGGCATCGCGCCAGATGCGGAGCGCTGCGGCCGATGGCTTGCTGGAATAGCTCGGCTGCACCGGAAACGCGTCAGAGGAGCCTGAGAATAGCGCTGAGGTCTCGATCCCTTCACGGGCGAGGGCAGCGAGCACGCTCGCCTGATCACACCCTGCGAAACAATGTAGGAGGATCGCCTTTCGGCCAAGCGTGACACCGAGCGAAGGCGTGCGGTCATCGTGCGCTGGACAACGGGCCATGCCCTTGGTGCCAGACCACTTCCCGCCGCGGCTTTCGCAGATCTTTCGTGCTGTTTCCTCAAACGACGCGCGAGACTGATTGGAATTCGAAAAGGACATGCGAGCTCCTTAGTTGCTCAATTGCCCCTTCTGTCGCTTCCCTCTCCTCTTGTTGGTGCAACCAATCATTTGGTTTCCTACACCCGTACGTTCATAATATGTTCTCATGTCAGAAGTATCAAGATTGAGAGATTGCGCAGTGAAAAGTTCGAAAATAGCGATCGGGATAGGTACGCTAGGACTGGCAGTCCCAAGCTGCGCAATCGCGCAAGAATTCCAGATTTTCGATCACGATATGGGGTCGGTTGAAAGCGTGTCAGACCGACGAGCGGACGTTCAACACGATCCTAGAAGTCAGAATTCGCAGATTGAACGAAGCTTCAAAGAGGCGCTCTACGAGCCTCTGATCCGTCAAGCGGAAGCTCGTCACCGCTTGCCGCCAAAGCTCCTCCAAGCGTTGGTCTGGCAAGAATCACGGTTCAATCCGATGGCAATCAGCCCAGCAGGGGCAGCTGGATTAGCCCAGCTCATGCCAGCAACAGCACGGGAGCTCGGGGTTACCAATCGGCATGACCCCGCTCAAAACATTGATGGCGGCGCAAGGTATTTGCGGCAGATGCTCGATCAGTTCGGTGCGATCCATCTCGCATTGGCAGCCTACAATGCTGGCCCAGGTGCCGTATCGCGAGCAGGAGGCATCCCGAAAAATCGAGAAACCCCAGGATATGTGAGAAACGTCATCCGGCGATGGATGGCATACGCCAAACAATGAGCGCGATCTTGAAGAAGCTCAAGAGTTAGCTCGCTTTCAGCAATACCAAGTCACCGCTCAACTTGAGGCTATCAAGATAGTCACTCCACCACTGCGACATCTTTACGCGCTCAGACCAGTGCTTACCTCGATGATAAACACCACGGATCGCATTACTGTCTCCATGCGCGAGCGCGCGCTCAATCGCGTCTGAGCTCCATTTTCCGCTTTCATTGAGCAGGGTAGATGCAGTCGCCCTCAACCCATGCGCGGTGACCTCCTCCTTGCTAAACCCCATCCTTCTAAAGGCTGCGTTCAAAGCGTTTTCACTCATAGGGCGTAGACCGGACCGGGCTGATGGAAACACATAACCTGATTTACCCATCATGGTGCCGAGCTCTTCGAAAAGGCTGATGACCTGCTTTGAGAGCGGAACCGCGTGCGCGCGCCGTGCTTTCATCTTGCCTGCTGGGATCCGCCAGACGCCTTCATCTAGGTCAAACTCCGCCCAATCAGCATGCCTCAGTTCACCAGGACGCACAAAAACATGCGGGGCAATCTTCAACGCAAACTTTGTGAGAGTGTAACCTTCAAAGTCGTCGATAGCTCTCAACAGCCCGCCTAGCTTCTCTGGATCAAGAATGGCGGCGTAGTGCGTCGGGTTTGGCGTGATGAGCGCACCCTTCAACAGCGAAGTTGGATCAGATTTGCACCGAGTTGTCGCCACCCCATACCGAAATACCCGTCCTGCAAATGATCGACATTTTTTTGCCGTCTCATGTTTCCCAGTAGCTTCAAGACGCTTCAAAGGCGCGAGCACTTCGAAAGGTTCGATCTCGTGGATCGGCCGATTTCCGATCGCTGGTGCCAGCTTATCAAGAAAGTAGTTCGCCTTGACGATAGTCGCTTCAGCGCGGCCATTCTGAACCATGATCTGCTCTATGTACTCGCGGGCGACCGCCTCGAAAGTACTCGCCGAAAGAAACTCATCCCTAATCTTCTGTTTGCGCTTCTCCACCGCTGGGTCGCCGCCAGAAGCTATGGTCTGCCTCGCTTCCATTGCTGCTTCTCGCGCATCCTTGAGGCTAACCACAGGGTAGCTGCCGAGCGACACCTTCTTTTGCGCTTTTCCAATTCGATATCGAAACCGCCAATGTTTGCCACCAGCGGGTGTGACCTCGATATATAGGCCACGCTCGTCAGCGACCTTGTACGGCTTTGCCTTCGGTTTGAGGGCTCGGAGTCTGGTATCCGTCAGAGGCATGTGTGGGCCTTTTCATTTGGGCCTTTTGCAAAAGGCCCACAAAAGGCCCGCAAAAATGTCTGGAACGGCCGAGAACAGGTGGGACGATCCGGAACGATCCAAGGGCCAAACCCCTTGGATTTCTGCGGTTTTTATAGATTATCTGAGAGAACAAGGGAAGAACAAATGGTGCCCAGAAGAGGACTCGAACCTCCACATCCTTGCGAATACGTGCACCTGAAGCACGCGCGTCTACCAATTCCGCCATCTGGGCACTCTCTTTGATGAGCCGCAGCTTTGGCAGCGCCCATCAGGTAGGAGCGCGCCCTTAGCCAGTGGCGTGGGCCTCTGTCAACGCTTGTGAGCGGTGCGCGCTGCTTTGTTTAGAGCGCGATTGTGCCGGAACGCTTGCGAGATGCTTCGCGTTGTCGCATTGGCAGCAGTCAGCAGCGTTGGTTTGTGCCAGCGCGGTGGCCTTACAGCCAGGGATCACACACACATGACCACACCCTCTCCTCTTGCCGACCGGCTTGTCACTGTTTTCGGGGGCAGCGGGTATATCGGGAATTATGTCGCCCAAAGCCTGCTGTCTCGCGGAGCGCGCTTGCGTATCGCCAGCCGCAATCCGGAACGCAGCCATTCGCTCAAACCGCTCGCCAATCTGGGCCAGTTGCAATTTGCACGCTGCGACATCCTCAAGGAAGAAAGCGTCGCGGCGGCGCTGCATGGCGCGGATTATGTCGTTAATCTGGTCGGCGCGTTTGCGGGTGATCTGGAACAATTGATGGGCGAGGCACCGGGCACCATGGCTCGGCTGGCAGCGCAAAATGGTGCCCAAGGCTTTGTGCATGTGAGCGCGATTGGGCCGGACAAGGGATCGAGCGCCGCCTATGCGCGCGGCAAAGCGCTGGGTGAGGAAAAGGTGCTGGAAGCCTTCCCGCAGGCGAGCGTGCTGCGGCCCTCAATTGTGTTTGGGAAAGACGACAACTTCCTCAACATGTTCGGCCAAATGATTGAGATGATGCCGGCGCTCCCGGTCTTTGGGCCGGAGGCCAAGCTGCAATTGGTCTATGCGGATGACGTAGCCGAAGCGGTTGCGGTGGCGCTGGAGGATTCGGCGGCGCATGGCGGGCATATTTATGAGCTGGGCGGGCCAGAGCAGCTCTCCATGCTTGAAATCAATGAGCGGATTGCGGCGGCGCAGGGGCGCAAGCGGCGCTTTATGGCGATGCCGGACGGGCTCTCTGCGCTGTTTGCCGCGCTCCCGCTAACCCCGATGAGCAAGGATCAGTGGACGCTGCTGAAGCCTGGCAGCACGGTGTCCGGCGAGCACCGGACCTTTGCCGATCTGGGGATCGAGCCCAAGCCGCTCGGCCTGTTCCTCGACAAGTGGATGACACGCTATCGTAAGTTTGGGCGCTTTGGCCTCTCAAACGAACGCAACAAGGAACGCGAAGCGCGCGGCCTGCCGCCCGTCCCAACGGGTGCTGGCGCGGAAAAACCAGTCGAGTAAGCGAATGCTGCGGCGCTGACGCTGACTTTGGCGCTGGCGCCAGCGTCAGGCAAGCGCGCCTGAATAGAGCGTCAGCAGATCAGCGTAGGCCTTTTCAGCCGCCGGCTTGGCGTAGGCTGGCGAGTCCGGAACAGTCCAGCCGTGATCGCCCTCGTAAACGTCAACAATTGCCGGACGGTCTGCGGCTTCAGCGGCGGCTGCAAAGGCAGTCTTGACCTCGGGCGCTTCCGCATCGTCATCCTGCGCAACCGCGATCAGATAAGAGGCCTGCGATTGGCCGAGCAACCGGTGCGGGCTCTTGGGATTGTCCTCACGCACCAGACCGCCTCCGTGGAAGCTCGCCGCGGCCTTGATGCGCTCAGGCACAGCTGCCGCGCTCCACACTGTGAACGGTCCGCCCATGCAATACCCCTGAGTGCCGATGCCTTTGGCGGTGTCGACAGCAGGTTGCTCGTCCAGCCAAGCAGCCGCAGCACTCGCATCTCGGCCGATGGAATCAGCATCAAGGCTGGCGCGCCACGGACCGACTTTGGGGAAGCCTTCCTGAGCGATGAAATCAGCAAAGTCACTAAACTGCTCGCCCGCAACGTCGCGGTAATAGGGGTTGAGGACGAGGACGGCATAGCCCTCACCCGCGAGACGGCGGGCCATCACCCGCTTGGATTCGCGGATTGAGGCGATGTCAGGCCAGAAGATCACGCCGGGATGCTTGCCGTCAGCCGGGTGAACGAAGAAGGCGTCCATCGTGCCATCGGCGGTCTCAAACGTGACATCGGTTTCGGTGAGCGATGGTTCGGCAGCTTCGGAGGGTTCGCCACTGGCAGCCTCGCCCGCGCAGGCCGTAACAGCAGCCGCGCCAGTGAGCGCTGCGAACTCGCGCCGCGAGATTGTATCGCGCGCCCATTGCTTCAGTTTTGCCTCTTCGCACATCGTCGCAGTCTCCTTTGGCTGAACCGTTTCCGGGACCTATCAGCCAAAAACCAGATTGCCCAGCAATCGTCCCGGAATGAAGGTGAAAGCGCCCGCGATCAGCAGGCCGACATACAGCCCAACCATCATGCCGCGATGCCTGCGAATGCGTTTGGTGCGCACCGCCCAGATGCCCAAAGGAATGTTGACGAGTGTCCACACGGTAAAGATGTGAATGAAACTGAAGCCTGTGCCAGCAATGCCTGCACCCGGCGTACGGATGAAAGCGCTGGAGATCGCGGTGGTCAGCATAAGCCCGGCCCAGACCCGACCAAGCCAGCGATGCGTCTGATCGCCCTTGCGCCGCAGCAGGATGAACGGGCCAAGCACAGCCGCCGCTCCAGCAGTGGCGAGGTGAAACAGGATCGGTCCGGTCAGCTTGTGCGCGATATCGCCCGGTGCGGTCTGTCCGGCAGATGAGGCAAACCCGCCGCCCATCGAGGAAAGTACGGTCATGACGACCGTGATCACGATGGTGATCATCGCGGTGAGAATGATGCTGCGCCGGTCCATGAGTGCTCCTTGATCTATCGCTGGCACTAAAGATATATCATTGATCGCTCGATGATAGACTTAATCGCGAAACACCACGGTGCGGTTTGAGTTAAGCAGCACTCGATCCTCGACAAACAGCCGCACTGCTTCGGCCAGCACCCGGCGTTCGATATCGCGGCCCTTGCGCACCAGATCCGAGGGGCTGTCCGCGTGGCTGATCCGTTCGACATCCTGATGAATGATCGGGCCTTCATCGAGATCGGGCGTTACGAAATGGGCGGTCGCCCCGATCATCTTCACGCCGCGCCGGTGCGCCTGATGATAGGGCCGCGCGCCTTTGAAACCGGGCAGGAAAGAATGATGGATGTTGATACAGCGCCCGGCAAAATGGCGTGACTGGTCATCGCTGAAGATCTGCATATAGCGCGCCAGCACCACAAGCTCCGCGCGTGTCTCTTCGGCGAGGCTGCGCAATTGCGCCTCTTGCGCAGGCTTGGTGTCAGGCGTGATCGGCACATGGTGGAACGGCACATCGCCAATGTCACCTCGGATCGCCGCCTCACGCGGGTGGTTGGAAACGATGGCGACCGGTTCGATGTTGAGCTCTCCGGTGCGCCAGCGATACATCAGATCGACCAGGCAATGGCCCGCTTTGCTGACCATGATCAGCACCCGGCGCGGGCGCGTAGCGGCGCTCATGTGCCAGTCCATGCCAAGCTCACGCGCAAAGGGCTCAAACGCGGCCCGCAACGCATTCAGGTTTGCTTGCGCAGGCTGAAACACCACCCGCATAAAGAAGCGGTCCGGCCCTTCGCCATTCTCGCGATCAGCGAATTGCTGCGCGTCGAGAATGTTGCACCCTGCTTCAAACAGGAACCGGGTGACACGCGCGGTGATGCCGGGCTGATCTGGGCAACCCAGCGTAACGATCAGGGGGCTATGTGAAGCAGCGGTCATGGAGCGCTAGTTTCAGGTTCAGTCGCGCTCAAAGGTGAGGCTGGCGAAGACGGTGAAAAAGTCAGCGCGCGCATCATTGGGGGCAGGCTCACCCCAGACCACGGAGATCATGTGGCGCTCCCCAAAGGCTAGCCCGACCAGCGATCCACCATCCGCGCCGGTGCTGTAAACGCCCTGCTTGACCGGAGCGTCGCCCGGCTCCCCAAGCCGCCAGACGACCACTTTGGCCCCCTCCAGCGGTGCCCCGCGCCACAGAACGCGGATCGGCAGGGACTTGGCCGGGCCCAGCTGCTGCGGGTGCGCCAGCGGCACAATTTCGAGTGTGTGGCCGATGGGCTTTGTAACATCGCTGAGCGTATCGCCCACTTGCACCATAGCCTTGGCCCGGCGCGCATACAGCTCAGTGCCCCTTTGTTCGGCAGTCCCTTTCGCGGCGCGATCCGCAGCGATGGCGGATAGACCTTCATGATCGAGGTAGCGGTTGAAGCGCGCCGCCTCCAGATCAGAGAAGCTGGGATTGCTGGCGAAGGCGATGATGTGCGTCCCCGCTCCGCTCAGCGACACGCGAGCTGAACCCGGCTCGCCCGCCGCAGTGATGCGCGCGGCGCTCTGCTGGTCAGTCACACCCTCCGGACCAAAGCTGCGCAACGCCGCGATGCGCTCCCAGAACAGGCCCCACTCATTGACCTTGGGTCCGCCCTCGGCATCCAGATCACCAACCTTGAATGCGACCCGCACGGGCTCTTGCGCCTGTGCCTCATGCGCGGCGGGCTCCAGCCAGAAGCTGTGCGCTGCGGCGAGACTGGGTGTCACCAGCGCGATGGCGGCAGCGAGGATAGCGACGCGAGGCCGGATCATTCCGCGGGCCTGCACGCCCGCGATGCTCAAAGACTGGGTCATGATCGAAGTCCTGTGATGGCTGCCGCAAGCCGGCAAAAGCTGTCTGAGATAAGCAATTAGGCGCTCACCAGAGCCGGAGCAAGCCATGCCAGGGAGTCCGCGTGATTGCACAAGCATGGCAATTTCGCGACATAATGACGTACTTATGATTATTTATATTGAAATATTACTACGCTCGGCAGCATATCTGTAAGGCACTTGTCATTGATTCATGTCAAAGGCTGCGCTGTCGGCGCCCCCTCCTCCCCCAAGCCGCCGACAGTCATGAATTTTCATCCGTTCGAACACATGAGGTTTGACCATGTTAAAGACCATCCTGCTCGCCGCCGCTGCAACCGGCCTTGCCGGCGCCAGCATCCCCGCAAACGCAACCGCAAACGAAACAGAAATCCAGCCCAGCATGCGCGTCGGCTATGGCGATCTCAATCTGCTGACCAAAGACGGCCAGGCAGAGTTTGACCGCCGCATCGCCCGCGCTGTGCGCAAAGTGTGCCGCTCTGGTGGCAGCATCCGCGGCGTGGGTGATCGTCTCGCCAGTCGCGCCTGCATGAAAGCGACCAGCCAAAGTGTCGCGCCGCAAAAGCTGGCCGTGCTCGAAGCCGCCCGCGGCAACCGCGTCGCTGTTCTGGCCAAAAGCCTTGCAGTGATCGCCGTTCGCTAAATCACAGTTCCGCTAAATCACAGTTCCGCTAACACGGCTCCACGAACAAAGCGGGCCGCCCGACCTTCGCGCTGAAGCGAGCGGACGGGCGGCCCGTTTGCATTCGCGCCTGCGATCCCGGCGCTAGTCCCGGTAATCGATCCGAATGGCAGCGGCAGCGCCAGAGGCACGGGTGCGCGCTTCGTCTGTGTCCACACCGGTCGCGAGTGCCACACCCATCCGGCGATAGGGCCGCGTCACAGGCTTGCCGAACAGCCGGATGTCAGTGCCAGGCGCATGGCTAAGAGCCTCAGCAAGGCCGTCATAGCCAAAGTCGGCGCTGCCACGCTCTGCGAGGATCACAGCGGAGGCAGATGGGGTCGCGGCCATATCGGTTGGCACAGGCAGACCCAGCACAGCGCGCGCGTGCAAATCAAACTCGGACAAGGCCTGCGACATCAGAGTGACCATGCCGGTATCATGCGGGCGCGGGGAAAGCTCTGAGAAGATCACATCATCGCCGCGCACGAAGAACTCAACCCCATAAAGGCCCCAGCCGCGCCCTTCGCCTTGCAGCGCTTCGACGACGGTGATCGCCATGGCGCGCGCTTTTTGCAGAGCGGCGGCAGACATCGCCATGGGTTGCCAGCTTTCCTGATAGTCGCCGCGCTCTTGTCGGTGGCCGATCGGCGCGCACACGGTGTATCCGTCCCGGTGGCGCACAGTCAGCAGCGTGATCTCATAGTCAAAGGCGATGAATTCCTCGACAATGACCCGCGCCCGGTCCCCGCGCATATTAGCGACCGCATTGTCCCATGCCGCCTCAACCGCGTCTGTACGCTCAATTTTGCTTTGACCTTTGCCTGAGGAGGACATGACCGGTTTTATGACGCAAGGCAGCCCCACATCGGCCACAGCCGCGCGCGCCTCATCAAGGCTTTCCGCATAGCGATAGCGTGAGGTCGTCAGGCCCAGCTCCCCCGCTGCCAGATCGCGGATCGCATCGCGGTTCATGGTCAGCTGGGCTGCGCGGGCGGACGGGATGACGTTAAAACCCTCGGCCTCCAGCTTTGCCAAAACCTCAGTACGGATGGCCTCGACTTCGGGCACAATGTGATCAGGCCGGTGCTTTTCGACCGCCGCGCGCAAGGCTGTGCCGTCAAGCATGGAGAACACTTCGCGCGCATCGGCCAATTGCATAGCCGGCGCGTCATCATAAGCGTCGCAGGCAATGACCCTTGCGCCAAGTCGCTTTGCAGAGATGGTGAATTCACGCCCGAGCTCGCCTGAGCCGAGCAGCATGATTGTTGCGATGTGAGCCATGTGCGGTGCTCTAGCGGCGCGGAGCAGAGGTTGAAAGCGCGCACCTGTCAGCAGGCAGCGCGCCGGGCTGTGCCTAGGCGCTCAGCCGCCGGAGAGGCACCAGCGACCCGGGGGAGAATGCCACTTGCATGCCGCCATGCGCGCGCGCCATCACCAACGCCAGCTCAGCCTGCCGCAGCGTCCAGTCCACCGAGTGCTCAATCGCTGCGAGCCCCACAATCGCTGAGAGCTTCGGAGCGGCCCCGGATTGTGTCAGCGCCAGCGTTGAGAAGGTTTCAATCACGTCGCGCACCCATTCCTGTGCTCCACCGCTGGGATCACCGGGCAGGATCAGGCAAAACCGCTCGCCGTCAAACTGCGCCAATTCATGCTCAGGATCGGACATCGCTTCGAGGAATTTGGCAAAGCCCCAGATGATCTCATCCGCAGTGCGCTGGCCATATTGCATGAAGATCGCGCGCATCCGTTCCACTTCAAACAGCGCCATCGTTGCCGGAGCGCCTGTCGCCAGATACCGCCGCAAGGTTGCGCTGAAAGCGTGGCGGTTGGCAAGTCCGGTGAGCGGATCGATGAGCGCCCGCGAATAGACCTCACCTTCCAGCGCCCGCAATCGATCAACCGAGCGGAGCAGACCAAGCGCGCCAACAGTCTCACCATCAGGCTCTGCAATGGCGCGCAAACTCAGCTCATACCAAGCCCAGGTCCGCGCTGGTGCCTCCCCCATCTGCTCCGAAGCGAGGCAGACCGGAAATTCGACCCAATCGGGTGACGCATCCACACAGGCCATCTGCCCGAGTATCCGCTTTGTATAAGTGCTGACTTCGCCAACATAGTCGCTCTGAGCCAGATCGCTGATATGCGGTTTGACGAGCATGCTTGGGAGATCAAAGCCGATGTCGGCAATGTTTCGTGACGCGTGTTCAATAAATCCAGCGCGGTCTAATTTGAAGACGATATCGCCTGCGCTTTCGTTGAGCAGCCCGTGCAGGGCAGCCCCTTCGATCTCATTCAACGCAACATGCATGTCTTTCAGCCCCCGGCTTGATAAAGTCCAAGTCATGCAGTCTTCAGCGCGCAGGAGAACCGAGTGTCCCCTAACTAAAATACACTCGGCAGTTTACTTATAGTCTTTCTTATCTGCAATTTGACTAAAAGTAAATTAACGCAACTAAAAAACGAATCACGACTTGAATTCGTTTACCATAAATCGAAGTTATCCCACGGTCAGACACATGATATTACAACCCTGTCTCTAGACCTCGATCATAATACGAATGTTGGTTGGCTGCGTTCCATAGGCGGTGGCAATACGTAAGCGACATTCCTCAACCAATGCCGAGTTCTGGTATTGGCCCAGCGTGTCCTCCAAATCCTTGACGGTTACACCAAGCACCTGTGCAATCGGTTCCAGCCGCTCGGGCACAGGCCGGGCCTTGCCCTTTTCCCATGCCCACACGGTCGGCTTGCTGACACTGAGGGCTTCAGCGACTTGAGCCAGTGTCATCCCGCGCTCGCGGCGCAGGCGGTTGAGCCGGGGGCCAAGCGCTTCCGGGGGCAGGCCGCTTTCAACGGCGCGCGGCGGCGGCTGGCCCGTCTCGACATCTGCCTCGACATCCGCCTCGCCATCCATCGCCTGCGTCTCACCCTCCGGCTGGGTTGAGCGCAATTGCACAGCCGCCAGCGTGCTTTCGCTCAGCGCCCGCTCAAACGCGCAGCCGAACAGGCGTTCACTCTGCCACACGATCACCGCTACAACCGCGCCGGTCTGAGGTAAGTGCATGGTGAGTTGCTCGCCGCGTGTGAGCGGCAGATCGGTTTCCAGCAGCAGGCCTGCCGCTGAGATGTTGTGCACCACTACATTGGCGGCAAGGCCGCTGGGCAAGACGCCACTGGTCTCCAAAAGCAGCGCGCGGCGCTCGTCAGATCGGTTGTCAGCGCCTGCGCCGCAGGGCGGCACAGGATCGAGGTGGGCTTTCAAAGCCATGGCAAGAGCACTCCCGGATACAAAACGTATCACGAGGTCAGCCCGCTTGCCCTAACCAACCGTAAGCAAATGTGCCTAACGTCGCCGAAACGCCCCAGAAATGGGCTGGAGCCGTTGGAAGCCCGCTCTAATCGGTCGCGTCGAGGCCATACGCGGTGTGCAAAACGCGTACGGCCAGCTCGGTTTCGTCCTCATCGATCAACACGCTGACCTTGATTTCGCTGGTGGAGATCGCCTGAATGTTGATCCCGCGGTCTGACAACGCGCGGAACATGGTGCTCGCGACCCCCGCATGGCTCTTCATGCCGACGCCCACCACGCTGATCTTGGCGATCTGGCTGTCTGTGATGATGCGGTTGAAGCCGATCTGTTCGCGCTTGTCCTCTAGCATGGCCTGCGCGCGGGCAAGGTCAGCCTGCGGCACAGTGAAGGTCACGTCGGTCTCACCCTTATCGCGGCCGACATTCTGAATGATCATGTCGACATTGATCCCGGCATCCGCGAGCGGCGCGAAGATATCGGCCACCGCGCCCGGCTTGTCTGGCACGCGGGTAAGGATCACTTTCGCTTCGGTCTTGTCATGCGCAATGCCGGTTACAAGCTGGCGTTCCATCAGGCCCCTTTCGACTAAATCGTCCATTTCCGCGTCCGAGACGATCAACGTGCCCGGCAGTTCATCAGCGGGCGCAGCGTCCTCTCCCGTAAAGCTGGAGAGCACCTGGATGCGTACCCCTGCTTTCATCGCAAGCCCCACCGAGCGTGTCTGAAGCACTTTAGCCCCGACGCTGGCGAGCTCGAGCATTTCTTCGTAGGTCACCGCCTTCAGCTTGCGCGCTTTGGCGACGATGCGGGGATCGGTGGTGTAGACCCCGTCCACGTCGGTGTAGATATCGCAGCGATCCGCGCCCACGGCCGCGGCGATGGCAACAGCCGAGGTATCCGAGCCACCGCGACCCATTGTGGTGATGCGCCCTTCATCGCTGACGCCCTGAAAACCGGGGATCACCGCAATCTCGCCCTGCGCCATCGCCTTAAGCATGCCGGGCGCGTCAATGGTCGAGACTCGCGCCTTGGCATGCGCCTCCACCGTTTTGACCGGGAGCTGCCAGCCAAGCCAGCTGCGCGCTTTTTCGCCCAGCGATTGCAGCGTCAGCGCGAGCAGACCGCTCGTCACTTGCTCTCCGCTGGCAACGACCACGTCATATTCCGCCGGATCGAACAGCGGATTGGCCTCGCGGCAGAAATTGACCAGCCGGTCTGTCTCGCCTGCCATCGCGCTGACCACGACAGCGACTTCATTGCGCGCGCCATCGCCGCCCGCCGCCTGCGCGCGCACCAGCCCCGCGACACGGCGAATGCGTTCGGTTCCGGCCATGCTCGTGCCGCCGAACTTCATCACAATCCGCTGAGGTCTGTCGCTCGCCACGTTGCGCCATGCTCCTGCTGGTTTCCTATGTGCCGCGCTGTTAAAGAGCCGCCATGGGAAACGCAAATACGACCATCCGCCCAGAGGAAGCCGCATTCTTTTCAGAGCTGGCCAAGGACTGGTGGAACCCCAAGGGCAAAATGGCGAGCCTGCATGAGGTGAACCCGGTGCGGCTGCAATTCCTGCGCGATGCGGTGGATGCGCACTGGCGTGACGCGGCGGGAACGGCCCAAACGAAGGCAAAGCCGCTCGCGGGTAAGTCTGCGCTCGATATTGGCTGCGGCGCGGGGCTGCTGTGCGAGCCGATGGCGCGGCTCGGCGCGGATGTGACCGGAGTGGATGCGAGCGCTGATAACGTTGCCGCCGCGGCTGCCCATGCCGAAGGCGTGGGGCTCGATATCCGATACATGGCGGGCGAGGTTGGCACGCTGGACATCGGCACATTCGATCTGGTCACCAGCGTCGAAGTGATTGAGCATGTCGCAGACAAGGCGGCCTTTCTCGCAGACGTCACAGCGCGGGTTGCGCCGGGCGGGCTGCTGGTCATGTCCACGCCCAACCGCACCGCTGCGAGCCGCGTGCTGCTGGTGGGCGCGGCGGAAGCGATCGGCTATGTCCCGCGCGGCACGCATCACTGGCGCGATTTCATCAAGCCTGATGAGCTTGCAGCGCTGCTGAGCGAGCTTGGCTTTGAGATTGTCAACCAGCGCGGGATTGCCTTCAGGCCGGGCAAGGGTCTCCACCTGTCGGACGACGAATCGCTCAATTACATTTTAAGTGCGAAGCGCCGCGACGCAGCCTAGTCGCCGCGTTCCTCCAACAGCGCGACAAACTCCGCGACATTGTCCGTAAAGAACCCGTCCGCCCCGCTTTCAATCGCAGCGCGCCATAGCTTTTTGTAGTCGCCTTCCTCGGCATCGCCCCCCGCCTCGCGCAGGGCGGTCGGCAGGAAGCCGTTTTCCTTGCGCAGCGTCCAGGGGTGGACCTTGAGCCCTGCTTTATGAGCATCCTCCACCAGCGCGGTCTGCGCCATCGTTCCTGGCGCGATCACATGGCCCAACCACGGGCCGATCCCGTCGGCATAGGCGGCGATTTCCTCCAGCCCGCTCGGCGTGAGCATTTCTGCCCAGCGCATTGTCGGTTCATCATAAGGCCCGCCCAGCGACCTGATCAGCATCACCAGCCGTGTATCGACCAGCTTGTCGAGCCGTTGCAGCGGACCGACTTCAAAGATCTGGATGAACACTGCATCGTCGGCATCGTCGAGATCATATTTGCGCAGCTGTGCAACCAGCAGATCGACCATGTCGATCCCTTCCTGCTCCAGCATCAGCGTGGGGTGTTTCAGCTCTGGGTAAAGCCCGATGGTGCGCCCGGTCTCTGCCTCCTTGGCGCGCACCAGATCCACGATTTCGCCAAAGGTTGGCACTTGATACAGCCCGTTAAAGCGCGCGCTGCCGGGCCGCGAACCGGGCACGCGTTCGCGCGCGCGCAGAGTGCGAAGCTCCGCCAGCGTAAAGTCCTCCGAAAACCAACCCGCGACCTGCTGGCCTTCGACATTCTTGGTGCGGCGGCGGTCTTCAAATTCTTCCCGGCTCGCCACATCAGTGGTGCCCGAAAGCTCGTTTTCATGCCGCGCGACCAGTTGCAAATCCTTGGTCACGACGAGATCAGGCTCGATGAAATCCGCCCCCAGATCAATCGCGAGCTCATACGCCGCCAGCGTGTGCTCGGGCCGCTCTCCCGACGCGCCGCGATGCGCGATGATGAGCGGGCGCTCGGCCGCCTCAGCCTTAACCTCATGCCCCTCAGCCCCATCAGCAGCCACAGCCACCCCCGGCATTCCCAGCGCCAAAGCGGCAAGCGTTACAAAAGTGCTGCGGACCATTCATCTTCCTTGAAACCAACGAGAATGCCCCCGGCATGTTCGACCACAGGGCGTTTAATCATGGAGGGGTGCTGGACCAGCAAGGTGACGCTCGCGTGACTGTCTGCCGCTTGCGCCTTCTCGTCATCGCTCAACTTGCGATAGGTCGTCCCGCGCTTGTTCAGCACCGTGTCTAGCCCAGCCGCCGCGATCCACGCCTCCACCTTGGCGGCATCTGCACCTTCCTTCTTGTAGTCGTGGAATGTGTAATCGAGCGCACTGGCATCCAGCCATGTGCGCGCCTTCTTGACGGTGTCGCAATTGGGGATGCCATAGAGGTGAAGTGTCATCGGGGTTTTATCCTTGATACGGGTTTGCCCCGCCAACGTGGTCTTAACCGTTTCTAGAGTGTTTTCACCTAGTCGAGGTTTTGGATAGGAATGACCATGGCAAACGCAATCAAATCCGCAGTTCTGGCACTGGCCGCAGCCGGCCTCGCCTTTGCGCCTGTTGCCGCGCAAGCAAAGACGCGTGCGGGCGACAGCGGGCCGATTTACACCGCTTCCTCGGCCAAGCCTGGTGAGGGCCGCACTGCCAAAGGCGAGAGCATTGTCAGCGGCAGCTCTTTCTTCATCGGCATTCTGGTGGGGCTGTGGACCTCGGGCATCATCGTGGTCGCCGCTGACCTTGATGATGACGACAACCAGTCACCCGGCGCAAACTGACGCCATCACCGCGCGCGATGCGCATCGGCGATCGCCACCGCCAGCGCATCCGCCGCGTCCGAACCCGCGATATGGGCGCCGGGCAGCAAAACCTTGACCATCGCGGCCACCTGAGATTTTTCCGCGCGGCCTGATCCGGTCACCGCTTGCTTGACCGCGCGCGCCGCGTGTTCGCTCACCGCCAAGCCCGCAGCTCCGCACGCAGCCAGCACAGCCCCACGCGCCTGCGCCAGCTTGATCGTCGAAGCTGCGTTCTTGTTGGCAAACACTTCTTCGCATGCTGCCCGGTCTGGCGCGTGCGCTTTGATCACATCGGCGAGGCCCTGCTGGATCACCGCCAGCCGCACCGGCATGGCAGCCTTTGCATCCGTCGCAATCTGGCCGTTGGCGATATGCGAAAGGCGCGCGCCTTCGACGCGGATCACTCCCCAGCCTGTGCAGGTAAGCGAGGGGTCAAGCCCCAGGATCACGGTCATTGCAGCGGGCTATCGAACATAAATCATCAACCTAGTGGATTTCACAGCCCAGCCGGAAGCCCAACCATAAGGCCAAGCCGCCATACAATCGCGAGCAAAAAAGCTGCGCCTAGCGCCAGCGCAAAGGCCCATTCAGACCAGCTCAGTCCAGCTGCTCCATCACCGCATCGGGGATTTCGTAATTGCCCCACACGGTCTGCACGTCGTCATCATCGTCCAGCGTATCGATCAGCTTTAGCAGCGTGCCTGCGCCCTTCTGATCCATTTCAACCGTGATGTTGGGCTTCCATGCCAGTTTGACATTCGACGCTTCGCCCAAGGCCGCTTCAAGATCGGTTGCAACCTGATGCAGATCTTCCGCCGCGGTCCAGATCGTGTGGCCCTCTTCGCCGCTTTCAATATCGTCCGCGCCCGCTTCCATCGCCGCTTCGAGGATGGCGTCCTCATCGCCGGCCTCTACGGGATATTCGATCAGCCCGAGCCGCTCAAACCCATGCGCAACCGAGCCTTCCGTGCCCAGATTGCCGCCGTTCTTGCTGAACGCGGTGCGCACAGCGGTCGCGGTGCGGTTGCGGTTGTCGGTCAGCGCTTCGACAATAATCGCGCTGCCGCCGGGGCCATAGCCTTCATAGCGGACCTCTTCGTAATTCTCTTCATCCCCGCCGCTTGCCTTGTCGATGGCGCGCTGGATGTTGTCCTTGGGCATAGATTGCGATTTGGCGTTGTTCACCGCCAGTCGCAGGCGCGGGTTCATGTCCGGATCGGGCGCGCCCATCTTGGCCGCCACAGTGATCTCGCGGCTGAGCTTTGAAAACAGGTTGGAGCGTTTCTTGTCCTGCGCACCCTTGCGGTGCATGATATTCTTGAATTTGGAATGGCCTGCCATGGGTATGTCCTGAATGAACTCTTTTGCTGTCTCTTAAGGGAAACTTTGTGGAACGCGCATTAGCGCGGCAGGTGATATGACGACAAGTCCTCAAACTGGCTCCCTCACTCCCGCTGAAATCGAAGCGACCTTCGGTGACGCTCCCCTTGCATCCGATGCGGCGGGCGGGCTGTCTTCGGCGAGCAGCGTCAAAGCCGAGTGGGCGCGGTTCGGCGCGTTCCTTAAGCGCCCCGTGCTACCGCACACCCCCTTGCCCCTGAGCCAAGCGCCCAAGGGTACAGGTCGTATCTTCGTGCTCGACCTGTTGGTCATGCTGGTGATGATCGGCACGCTGGTCGCGGTGACATCCTTGGGCGTCGAGCTGCCTGAGAATATCAACTCTACGCTAGAGCCCGGCCTTGCGACCTTCGCTTTGGTCGCACTCGCCGCGCCTTTGGGGGAGGAGCTGGCGTTTCGCAGCTGGTTGTCAGGCAGGCCCGGCCACCTTTTGGCGATCGCACTGGTGATCGCAGGCGGGCTTGGCGCGGCTATTTTCAGCCAGATCCAACCCCTCGCCAGCGCCGCGATAGCCATTGCGGGTCTGGTCGGAGCAATCAGCGCTGTCATCATGCTGCGCGGGCGACCGCCCATGGTCTGGTTTGTGCGCGCGTTCCCCATCTTCTTCTGGCTGAGCACTATTGGCTTCGCGCTGATCCACCTGCTCAACTACACCGAGGGCACGCTGATCGTAACGCTGGTGCTGGTGACGCCGCAATTCGTGCTTGGCGCGATGCTTGGCTATGTGCGCGTGCATTTTGGCCTGATGGCCGCAATCGGCCTGCACGCCGCGCACAATTTCACCCTGTTCGGCCTCGCGGCCCTCGCCATGCTGGCAGGCGCGCCGCAGGGCTGAGCGCGCTTAGCCCATGCCCAGCGCGGCCTTGTAGGTCTCCAGAATGATCTCCTGTTCGCTGCGATCATCGGGCTTCATTTTGCGCAGCCGTACGATCTGGCGCATGATCTTGGTGTCGTAACCGACCGCCTTCGCCTCAGCATAAACATCGCGAATATCGTCAGCGATGCCCTTCTTTTCTTCTTCGAGGCGTTCGATGCGCTCAATCAGCAGGCGCAGGCGGTCGTCGGTGGCTTCTGCCATCTGTTGGGTCTCCGGCAAATACGGGTGAGAATCAGGTGATCGATCCCGATAGAGTGCAGGTGGCGGCGCGAAAAGCGCTGGCGTGAAAAAAGGCTGGTATCAGCGCAAATCCGCGCGGTTTTTCGTCAGGCTCTTCTCCATCGCAGCGATCTGCTCCTGCGTGGCGGCGGTTTGCCTTGTGGCCTTCCACTCCTCCATCGGCATGCCATGGATCAACGCGCGCGCCGCGGCCTTGTCGCCTTCAAAACCGGCATCGCGGATCCAGTCAGCCAAGCAATTGCGGCAAAAGCCCGCCAGCCCCATGAGCTCAATATTCTGCGCGTCATGACGGTGCTGCAAATGGCGCACCAGCCGGCGAAAAGCCGCCGCCGCCGCCGCATCATCCAGCGTATCAAGACCATCGGTCGGTTCAGTCATGTTGCATTGTCTCCCCGGTTCATCGCGTTCTTAAACTTGCAGGAAAGCCATGCCATAGCCAGCGTCGCATTGGGAAGGACCAGTAAAGCGATATGCCGACCAACGAAGCGACATCAGAAGACGACATGGTGCAAACCGAATTGCGCGCACAGGCACGCCCTCAGCAGGGGCGCTCGCTCAAATTCGATCCGCGTGGGCGCAGAGTGAAGATCCTGGCGACAGTCGGCCCGGCCAGCCGGTCGCCTGATATGCTGCGCAAGCTCTTCAAAGCGGGCGCGGATGCCTTCCGGATTAATATGAGCCACGGGACGCAGGACGATCACGCCACGGCGATCCTCGCCATCCGCGCGCTGGAGCGGGAATTTGTCCGGCCCATCGCGATCCTGGCTGACCTGCAGGGGCCAAAGCTGCGCGTGGGCGAGTTCAAGGACGGCAAAGCGGTGATCCGCCATTCGGGCCACTTTACGCTCGATCGTAATCCCGAACCCGGCGATGCAAGCCGCGTCTATCTGCCGCATCCCGAGCTGTTTGGCATCATGCAGCGCGGCCAGCGCTTGCTGATCAATGATGGCAAAATCCGGCTGATCGTTAAAGAGGCCGATGAAGAGCGGATATTCTGCTCGGCCGAAGTCGGCGGCGTGATCTCGGATCGCAAAGGCGTCAACGTGCCTGATGCCGAAATCCCGATCCCCGCTCTGACCGAGAAAGACCGTTCCGACCTCGCCTTCGCGACCGAGCATGGGGTGGACTGGATCGCGTTGTCCTTTGTGCAGCGGCCCGATGACATCGCCGACGCCCGGCGGCTGATCGGCGGCGCAGGCCAGTCACGCCGCATCGCGCACCAACCGGCTTTGTGTGCAAAGATCGAAAAGCCGCAAGCGGTTGAACGGCTTGAGGGGATTATCGAAATGGCAGACGCGATCATGATCGCGCGCGGCGATCTGGGCGTTGAGCTGGAGCCACAGCAAGTCCCGCCGCTGCAAAAGCGCATTATCGCCAAAAGCCGCAACGCCGGAAAGCCGGTGATTGTCGCGACGCAGATGCTGGAAAGCATGATCGAAAGCCCGATCCCGACGCGCGCAGAAGTCTCTGACGTTGCCAATGCGGTCTATGACGGGGCGGATGCCGTCATGCTTTCAGCTGAAAGCGCGGCGGGTGAATGGCCGGAAGAATCGGTCGCGATGATGCACTCGATTGCGGGCGAAGTTGAACGCGATCCGGAGTACACCGCCCGGGTGCGCTTCGTCGATATTCCGCCGGACGCGACGACCGCCGATGCGCTTGCGCATAGTTGTATGACTATTGCAGACACTGTGCCGATCAGCGCGATCACCGTCTTTACCGAAAGCGGATCAACCGCCCGGCGCGTCACCCGGGAGCGACCTGCAACGCCGGTCCTCGTGCTTACGCCCTCAACCCGCACTGCGCGCCGCGTCGCCCTGCTTTGGGGCGCGCACGCGGTGGCGACACGCGACATTGGCAGCTTTGAAGAGATGATCGCCAAAGGCAAACGTATGGCGCTGCGACACGGCTTTGGCACGGCAGGCTCAAAGCAGATCGTGCTCGCCGGCGTCCCTTTCGGCACGCCGGGCGCAACCAATTTGCTGCATGTGGTGACGCTGACCGGCGATGAGCTTGAGAAGCACAGCGGGTGAAGCCGGTGGACCGTCCGGAATTGACCCGCTAGCCTGACAGCATAAGTCGGGGTAAAATTGGGGGTCCGGGGCTATGGCAGAAGACCGACATAGGCATTGGCTACTGAAGCCGGGCGATCATCTCAACAACACGTATGAAATCCGCGAAAGGCTCGGCGATGGCGGCATGGGTTCAGTGTTTCTTGGCCATAGCCTCGCTTTTGACGAGGATGTGGTCGCGATCAAAGTCATCCTGCCAGAGCGCGCCCGCGACGAAACCTTTCTGAAACTGTTCATGTCCGAAGCGCGCACCCTGCTAAAAGTGCGCCACCCCAACATTGTCGGCTATCGCGGATTCAGCCATGATCGCACGCTGGACCTGCATTACATCGTTACAGATTTCGTCGATGGCGTAAGCTTGGAGGAACACCTTGAAAAAGGCCCTCTTTCCGCCAGCGATCTTGATACGCTTGCACTGTCAATCATTGACGGTTTGAAGGCCGTCCATGCCGCAGGCGTCATTCACCGGGATTTGTCGCCAGACAATATCATCCTTGAAGATGGCGATATCGCCAAAGCCCGAATTATCGATTTTGGCGTGGCAAAGGACACGGGCAGCAAGCACACAACCGTCATTGGTGACAAAGTCGTGGGCAAGCTGGATTTCATGGCGCCCGAACAATTGGGCAAGCCGCGCTACGAAATTGGCCCGTGGACGGACATTTACAGCCTTGGTCTGGTCCTTCTGGCCGCATATCGCGGTGAAGTTACCGATCTGGGCGACACCTTTGCCGAAGCGATCGACATGCGTCAGGCGCCGATTGACCTGACCGACATAAGCCCCGGCGCACAGGCTTTTCTGAGCAAGCTGCTCGCGACGCATCCCAAAGACCGCCCGCAAACCATGGTTGAGGTTGGTGAACTGTTGTCTGGCCCGCGCCGAGCAATGACTGTGTTGGCGCCGGAGCCTCAGGCTGCAAGCGAGGCTGATGAGCCTGACCCACAGCGCCAGAAGCCTGTCGATGCGCAATCGGGTGATGCGCAGCCGGTGGCCGCACCAGCCAACCCAGAACCCGGCATCGCTCCCAACGAACCAGCACCAATAGCTCCCGCCGAACCAGCGGCAGGCGAAATGCTTGAACGGCGCACTGAGGGCTTGGGGCAATCGGGCGATAACTCGCGCTCGACTGGCGGCTCTGCCCCCACAGGACAAGACAGCGAGCTGAGCAATGTGCCGATGATCGCAGGCATCGCAATGATCGTCGTTCTGATGGGTTTAGCCTTGCTGGTGATCTTTTCCGGCGGCGACACTTATGATGAGCACACAAGCGAGGATCAGTTTGCGGCGGTTGGAGAGGAACCGGTCAGCGATGATATCGACCCCTTCGATATGATCGATGAAGAAGGCAACCCGCTTAGCGCTCAGCCCGCAGATGAGCTCAGCGAAACGGATGTGGAGACGGCCCGAGAGGACAACGCAGACGAGCCAGTCTCAGAACCGCCGGACGATGAGCCACAGGATACGGACCCGCGTCCCGGACAGATCGCGCAGGCTGATCCGGGCCTATTGCCGGGTGAGCGCCTTGCGCAGCTTGATCAACCCAATCGAACCATTGAGCGCCCTCAGCCAGCGCGATTGCCTCCGCCTGATTGCAACACGGGCCCTTACCTCGTCTATTTTGATTTTGAAGAGAGCGCTATCACCGCGCAAGCCGCTACAATTCTGGATTTTGCCGTCACAGCCTATGCAAATTGCGGATCAGCGCGGGCTAGGCTGCGGTCTTATGCGGATTCGCAAAGCGAGGAAGAGAATGTTCCGGCTCTGGCTCGCCGAAGACTGGCCGCGGTTCGGTCCTATCTTTCAGGCAAAGGCATACCATCAGGCCGAATTGCGGGAAGCACTGTCGTTCCGGACCCGAACCGTGGGCCTGCGAACGCGGCTATCCGAGCTCAGTCAATGAGACGCGTAGAACTCATCTATGCGCCATAGCTGGTCCATCGTTTTCTCAGACTGATTGTGAGCAATGGCAAGCGCGCCTACCCCGCCGCCCGTTCCAACCGCGCCCGCGCCTCCCGCTCGCCGATCAGGGGGAGCAATTCGCCCATGTCGGGGCCGTGGTCCATGCCGGTAAGCGCCTGGCGCAGCGGCAGGAACAGCGCGCGGCCCTTGCGGCCGGTGCTGGCTTTGAGCGCGGCGGTGAGCGCACCCCACGGGTTTTCGCCCCATTCGAGCCCCCCTTCAAGCGTCGCCAGCGCCTCAGTCAGATAGGCGCGCGTTTCTGCGTCAAATTCGGGCTGCTCAATAGGACCGGTGACCAGCCGCCACCACTCGCCCACTTCGTCCAGCGTCGCCACATTGGGCCGCACCGCGTGCCAGCCAGCCTCGTCCATGCCTTCGGGCAAGCGCCCCTGCGCCGCTTCGAAGGGCATCTGGTGGACCAGCGCGGTGTTGATGCGCTCCAGTTCGGCATCGTCAAACTTCGCCGGCGCGCGGCCAAAGGTGCTGAGGTCGAACGTCTCGAGCAGCGCCGCAATCTCAGCAATCGGCTCAACCGGCAAAGCCGTGCCCAACCGCGCGAGCAGCGCGATGATCGCTTGCGGCTCAATCGCGCGCTCACGGAAGGCATCACAGCCGAGCGAACCGAGCCGCTTGGAAAGCTTGCCTTCCTTACCGACCAGCAGTGCGGTGTGCGCGAAATCAGGCGCTTCGGCTCCCATCGCGGTGAACATCTGGATCTGCACAGCGGTGTTGGAGACGTGGTCCTCGCCCCGCAGAACCTGGCTTACGCCCATATCGATATCGTCGACCGTGCTGGGCAGCATGTAGAGCCACGATCCGTCCGCGCGGCGGATCACAGGGTCGGACAACTGCGCCGGGTCAAACTTCGCTGCGCCGCGCACGCCGTCGTGCCAGTGGATCGCCTCACCATGATCCAGCTTGAACCGCCAGTGCGGGGCGATGCCTTCGGCTTCCTTGGCAGCGCGGTCGGCATCGGTGAGGTCAAGCGCCCCGCGATCATAAATCGGCGGCAGCCCGCGCCCCAGCAGAACCTTGCGCTTCAGCTCCAATTCCTGCTGAGTTTCGTAAGCGGGGTAAATCCGGCCTGCCTCGCGCAGCCGTTCAAATGCCGCTTCATAGGCATCAAGCCGGGTCGACTGACGCTCCTCTCGGTCCGCTGTCAGCCCCAGCCAAGCGAGATCCGCGCGGATCGCCTCGACATATTCCTCCTTGGACCGCGCCGCATCAGTATCATCAATGCGCAGGATGAATTCACCGCCCCCTTTGCGCGCAAGCATCCAGTTGTGCAGCGCGGTGCGGATATTGCCGACGTGGAGGCGGCCTGTGGGAGAGGGGGCGAAACGGGTGACGAGAGGGCGTGTGCTCATGGCGCGCGCGGTAGAACGCCACGCGCCGCGCTGCAAGCGGTGCGAAACGAGATCAGGCCGCGTTTGCCTCCGCCGCGATCAGCCCCAGCACGCCGTCCCAAAGGCGGTGGACCCGTTCTGGACGGATCAAGCCTGCCAGTTGCGCTTCGAATCCGGCGCGGTCGCGCGCGCAGGCGGCATCAATCACCGCGCCTATGGTCGCCTCATCATGCGTGAGCAATTGGCAGCAAAAGCGCGAGATGAGGATGTCCTCCGGCCAGACCGAGGAAATCGCTTGGGCAAGAACGAGCGCCTTGGCGGCGATCTCCACCCCGCCCATGCGCGCCGCGAGTTCGGGCACGGGATCGCGCCGCGCGCGGTCATGAAGCGCGATCAGCCGCAGCGCATAGGCAAAGCGCGCTGCAATCGGCCCGAGATCGCCAAGCCTTGGCGGCCGCGCCATTTGCTCAAGAAACGAAGCACCCGTGGCCTTGGGCGAGGATGAGGCGGCAGGGGATTTGGGCGAATAGGCCATGGGCGTGCAGCGATGCTCCTGCGAATGTCTATTGGTCGAGTCGTCTGAATGCTCATGGCCTAGCTTTTATGCGAGTGATTATCAATAGCGGAATATCCACAATCAGCTCGGGCGAATTACAAAACTGTGGTCGATATACAGGAACACCTCAGTTTCGCTCGATTGCTTCCAATACAGATCCCCATCTAGCCCCGTGATCTGCACGCCATAATCAGCGCCAAACTGCGCGGCATAGCTCTTCGCTTCCTTCGCGACCGCTTTGACCACATCGATGCGGTACTGATCCGGATCCGTGATCGCTAGGCTGGTGGAGCCGGTGTCGATATAGGACCGACCGTTGGCCGCGATGCTTTTGACAAACGGGTTGATGCGCTCATCAGCTTCCTTGATCCGCCTCACCGAACCGCCCACGGGGATGCGGGCATAGATGCGCACGCGCGTGGTATCCGGGCGAGAGCCGCGCCCATAGGTAAGCTCTTCGAGCAATTCGGCGGTGAGCGGTTTGAGGCTGTAATCGCCCGCCACCAACGCAATGCCTTGCTCCTTGGCTGCCTGCATGGTCGCCTCCAGCATGGTGCGCACCTCTTGCTTGCGCGTGGCAGCGTTGCGCGAATCCGAGCTGACGAAGAGCGGCTTGACGAAGAAATCGGCCTGCCGAGTGAGGCCAATCGCCGCCTGATTGCTGTCAAAATAGGCGTTGTTGGTGCTGCGATCCTGCCGCGCGCCGGTGACCACGACTTGCGCCGAGGCAACACTCGTCAGGCTGGCTGCTGTGCCAAGTGCGATCACGGCGGCGGCAATGGTGAAACGGATTGTCATGGTGGTTCTCCCCTTGGGTCGCTTGGTTAGGACGCAGGGGGATATGCGCGCGGCGACCCGGCTCAAAGCTGAACGGGGTGCGCGCCTTGCGCAACCAAAAACCCCGCCGAAAGCGCTTGGCTTGCGGCGGGGCTCTGGTGTGTCGGAGCGAGCGATTTACTCGGCTGCAGGGGCCTCGCCGCCGCCGCCCATCGCGGCCTTCATCGCTTCCTCAGAGGAAACCGGGTCCGCTGCGGGTTCGGCTTCGACAGCGTTGGCTGCGGCAAGCGCATCCTGCTGCTTCTTCCACGCCGCCTTGAGCGCTGCGTCACGGCTCGACGCCGTCACACGCATGCGGTTCATACCAGCGCCCGTACCAGCCGGGATAAGGCGGCCCACGATCACGTTCTCCTTGAGACCGATCAGCGTGTCCTTCTTACCCTCAACCGACGCCTGCGTGAGCACGCGGGTGGTTTCCTGGAACGAAGCGGCCGAGATAAAGCTGCGGGTCTGCAAGCTCGCCTTGGTGATCCCGAGCAGGACCGGCGTGCCTTCAGCGTGCTCCTTGTTCTTGCCCAGCTTCGCGTTGACTTCAAGCATTTCGGCCAAGTCAACCTGCTCACCCGGCAACAGCGTGGTATCGCCACCCTTGGTGATCTCAACCTTTTGCAGCATCTGGCGAACGATCACCTCAATGTGCTTGTCGTTGATCTTCACGCCTTGCAGTCGGTAGACTTCCTGAATCTCGTTCACGAGATACTCGGCCAGCGCTTCGACACCCATGACTTCGAGGATGTCATGCGGGTTGGGCGAACCGGAGATGAGCGTATCGCCCTTCTTCACAAAGTCGCCTTCCTGCACATCGATCACCTTGGTCTTGGGGATCAGGTATTCCACCGGATCACCCTCTTCCGGGATAATCGCGATCTTGCGCTTGGCCTTGTATTCGCGGACGAATTCGATCTTGCCTGAGATCTTGGCGATCACTGACATGTCCTTCGGCAGACGGGCTTCGAACAGCTCGGCAACACGCGGCAAACCGCCGGTGATGTCGCGCGTCTTGGCCGCCTCACGCGAGGCACGCGCGAGGATGTCACCCGCTTCGACCTGCTGACCGTCTTCCACGGAGAGCGTGGTGCCCGGAGCCAGCATGTAACGCTGCGCTTCGGTCTCATCGCTGTCAGTCTGGCCTTCGCCCAGAAGAGTCATACGCGGGCGCAGCTCCTCCTTCTTCTTGCGGCCAGTGGCGCGGTTTTCGGTCACAACACGCTGAGCGATACCGGTGGCATCATCGGTCTGTTCTTCGAGCGTCGTGCCCTCGATCAGGTCCTGATACTTCACCACACCCGATTGCTCGGTGATGATCGGCAGAGTGAACGGATCCCATTCAGCCAGACGATCGCCTTCCTTGACCTTGGCACCGCTCTTGAACTTGATGACAGTCCCGTAAGGCACCTTGTGCATCTCGCGCTCACGGCCCTCGGCATCGATCACCGCGATCTCACCATTGCGAGCGAGCGACAAGATGTTGCCCTTCTTGTCGGTGATCGTCGGCATGTCGCGAAGTTCAACCTTACCATCCGAGATTGACTCAAGGTGGCTGGTCTCGTTCAGCTGCGCCGCGCCGCCGATGTGGAAGGTCCGCATCGTCAACTGCGTGCCCGGCTCACCGATGGACTGCGCAGCGATAACGCCGACAGCTTCACCGATATTCACCGGAGTCCCGCGCGCCAGATCACGGCCATAGCAGGTCGCGCAAACGCCCTGATCGGCTTCGCACACCAGCGGTGAACGGATCTTGGCAGACTGCACTTCCGCCGCTTCAATCGCGACCACCATCGGCTCATCGACGAGCGTGCCGGCCTTGACGATCACTTCGCCGGTGGAGGCGTTGACGATGTCTTCCGCCACGGTGCGGCCCAGAATGCGCTCACCCAGCGAAGCAATCACGCTGCCGCCCTGGACGATGGCGCGCATTTCCAGCGCGTTTTCGGTCTTACAATCCTGCATCACAATGGTGCAGTCCTGCGAGACGTCCACCAGACGCCGCGTGAGATAACCCGAGTTCGCGGTCTTCAACGCGGTATCCGCGAGGCCCTTGCGCGCGCCGTGGGTGGAGTTGAAGTATTCAAGGACGTTGAGGCCTTCCTTGAAGTTCGAGATGATCGGGTTTTCGATGATCTCGCCCGACGGCTTGGCCATAAGGCCGCGCATCCCGGCGAGCTGCTTCATCTGCGCAGGGCTACCACGCGCACCGGAGTGGCTCATCATGTAGATCGAGTTGATCGGCGCTTCCTTGCCGTCCGCATCAATCGGGGTCGCCTTAATGCGCTCCATCATGGCATCCGCCACAAGGTCACCGCACTTGGACCAAGCGTCGATCACCTTGTTGTACTTTTCCTGCTGGGTGATGAGGCCGTCCTGATATTGCTGTTCGTAATCAGCAACCAGCGCCTTGGTCTCAGCAACCATGCCTTCCTTGGCCTCGGGGATGATCATGTCATCCTTGCCAAAGCTGATGCCGGCCTTGAACGCGTGGCGGAAGCCCAGCGTCATGATCGCATCAGCAAACAGCACCGTGTCTTTCTGACCGGTGTGACGATAAACTTGGTCGATCACGTCGCCAATCTCACGTTTGGTGAGCAGACGGTTGATGATGTCGAAGGGCACTTTGTGGTTCTTCGGCAGACATTCGCCGATCAACATCCGGCCCGGCGTCGTCTCAAAGCGCGTCATCACCACATTGCCGTTTTCATCAGCCTGCGGAACGCGGGCGAGAACCTTGGAGTGCAGCGTGACCGCCTTGGTTTCGAGCGCCTGGTGCACTTCAGCCATATCGGCAAAGCGCGGCAGCTTCTCGACCTTGGAGCCATCTTCGTTCTCGAGATATTCGGGGTGCTTCTCCTGCCGCTCCATGGAGAGGTAGTAGATGCCCAGAACCATATCCTGCGAAGGCACGATGATCGGCTTGCCGTTGGCGGGCGAGAGGATGTTGTTGGTCGACATCATCAGCACGCGCGCTTCAAGCTGGGCTTCCAGCGAAAGCGGCACGTGGACCGCCATCTGGTCACCATCAAAGTCAGCGTTGAACGCCGAACAGACCAGCGGGTGAAGCTGGATCGCCTTGCCTTCGATCAGAACCGGCTCAAACGCCTGAATGCCAAGACGGTGAAGCGTAGGCGCGCGGTTCAACAGAACCGGGTGCTCGCGGATCACTTCGTCAAGGATGTCCCAGACTTCCTTGCGCTCTTTCTCAACCCACTTCTTAGCCTGCTTCAGGGTCATCGAAAGACCTTTGGCATCCAAGCGGGCGTAGATGAACGGCTTGAACAGCTCCAATGCCATCTTCTTAGGAAGGCCGCACTGGTGCAGTTTCAGCTCAGGCCCGGTCACGATGACTGAACGGCCCGAATAATCGACGCGCTTACCGAGCAAGTTCTGGCGGAAGCGGCCCTGCTTACCCTTGAGCATGTCGGACAGCGATTTCAGCGGACGCTTGTTCGCGCCGGTGATGACGCGGCCACGGCGACCATTGTCGAACAGCGCGTCCACGGCTTCCTGAAGCATACGCTTTTCGTTGCGGACAATGATGTCCGGCGCGCGCAGCTCAATCAGACGCTTCAAACGATTGTTGCGGTTGATCACGCGGCGATACAGATCGTTGAGATCAGACGTCGCAAAGCGGCCACCATCCAGCGGCACCAGCGGGCGCAGCTCAGGCGGGATCACAGGGATCACTTCAAGGATCATCCATTCCGGACGGTTGCCGGAATCGATGAAGCTTTCGACGACCTTGAGGCGCTTGATGATCTTCTTGGGCTTGAGCGTCGACTTGGTGGTCGCCAGCTCTTCCATCAAATCGTCGCGTTCCTGCTCCAGATCGAGGTCCATCAGCATGACCTTGACGGCTTCGGCGCCGATATCAGCTGAGAACGCGTCTTCGCCATATTCGTCCTGCGCTTCGAGCAGCTCGTCCTCGGTCAGCAGCTGGAATTTCTCGAGCGGGGTCAGGCCCGGCTCGATCACCACATAGCTTTCGAAATAGAGGATGCGCTCAAGCTGCTTGAGCTGAATATCGAGCAGCAGGCCGATGCGCGAAGGCAGCGACTTCAGGTACCAGATATGTGCAACCGGAGCGGCCAGTTCGATGTGGCCCATGCGCTCACGACGCACCTTGGTGACGGTGACTTCAACGCCGCACTTTTCGCACACAACGCCCTTGTACTTCATGCGCTTGTACTTGCCGCACAGGCATTCGTAGTCCTTCACCGGACCAAAGATGCGCGCGCAGAACAGGCCGTCACGCTCAGGCTTGAACGTGCGGTAGTTGATCGTTTCCGGCTTCTTGATCTCGCCGAAGGACCA
>JBCBZR010000014.1:0-3027 GCA_039815245.1 Pseudomonadota bacterium
CGTTGTGGCTGCCGGCCCGCTTGTTGACCTGGTGGCTACGACTCGGATATTGGTAACAAACTAAATTAGTCGGGAAAAGAAAAACCGATAATTTCGCTAAGATTTATGCCAGCCACCCCGACTTCCCACGGGACAGCGAGCTTCATGGCCAACCACGGCATGCAGGGCTGGAATGAGCGAAGACTTGATCGAAGAAGGTGCTATCGGCACTTCACAAACTGATGCGGACGCAGGTCAGTCCCTACGGGCGGACGCGGCGGCTGATGTTCAAAGCAACTTTTTTGCGAGCGCCACGACAGATCTCTTGGGCCCAGCAGGTGACTTGCTCGACAAGGGAGGCATTGCGATCTGGGCGATTGCTGTCCTCTCGGTCCTGACCCTGGCGATCATTCTCTGGAAGGTTTGGCGCTACGCGGTGACGGGCGTCTGGCGTCGCACCAGGGCGGAGACCGCGGTCGAGTTGTGGTTGGCCGGCGAAGATGCCATGGCCCTTGAGACTGCTTCGCCGGGGCACGGCGTCAGAGCGCGCATAACGGGGGTCGCGATAAACTCAGCGCTGACAAGGGATGTCGCAAGTGCGCGAGAAGAGACCATTCGCGTCGCCAAGGGGCAGCTCGCTCAAGCGCGGTCCGGCTTGCGCGCCCTCGAACTCATCGCGACCGTCGCACCTCTACTTGGTTTGTTTGGAACGGTCCTCGGTATGATCGCAGCCTTTCAGACGCTGCAAGCCGCGGGATCGCGCGCAGATCCCGCGGCACTTGCAGGCGGCATCTGGGAGGCCTTGCTCACAACTGCAGCAGGCATGGCTGTGGCCATTCCGGCTTCTGCTGCATTGACCTGGTTCGAAAGCACGACCGACCGGTTGCGGCTCGACCTTGAGGACATCGCGACGCGCGTCTTCACGCGACCGCCCCGACAGAGCTTTGCGCATGCCGCAGAGTGAGGTGATCAGCCTCGGCACACCGATCCCGCGCAGGCGCCCCAGCCTGACGCCGATGATCGACGTCGTTTTTTTGTTGCTGGTGTTCTTCATGCTGGCCGCGCGGTTCGGCTTCGACAACGCCATGCCACTCAGCCCAGCACTTGCCGGTGGAGGCGAATACAAAGGCGCGCCGCGTCTGGTTTCCATTGGAGCGGACAGCATCCGTCTGAACGGGCGCCAAACCAGCTTGGACCGTCTTTCCTCTGAGCTCTCGACTTTGATGCCGGATAGAGGTGCTGTTGTGGTCTTGCGTGCGGAAGACGGGACAACGCTGCAGGATCTCGTGACCGTGATCGACACGCTGTCCGCAGCGGGCATGACCCGCCTTGTTCTGGCCGAGTAGCCTTCGATGGACCTGAGCGAGCCGCATCGCAAGCCACCGGCAGAGAGCATCGTTCCGATGATTAACGTGGTGTTCCTGCTTCTGATCTTCTTCCTCATGACCGCGACCATCGCGCCGCAGGAGCTGTTTGACGTTGACCCGCCCGAAAGCCGCACGGATACTCCGGCCGAGACAGATCAGCCCTTGTTCGTATCCTCGTCCGGTGCACTTGCATGGGGAGAGATGACCGGCGACGACGTGTTTCCCGCGATCGCCGCATCGGGTCTCGGTACAGGGCCGGATAGCCTTTTGATCATCAAGGCAGACCGGACTGCCGCCGGTGTCGAGATCGCGCGCCTGCTGAAGCGCCTCGCAGGGGTCGGGATCGTCCGTAGCCAACTTGTTTCGGTGTCGGCCAAATGAGGAGTCTCGCCGAGTTCGTGGCCTTCACCGTGATCGCGATTGCGATCCACTTGGTCATCGCCTGGACGACAGATACTGGCGCGCCGCTGGCTGCAGGCGGAGAGACCACAGCGGGATCGCCACTTGGTGCCGCCGGTGATCTGAATGAGCTGATCGAAAGCTGGGAAGATCAACCGGAGACGGCTGGTGCCGATGAGATCGAGCAGACCGACATCGTGGAAGACAGCGTCGATCAACCTGACGAGTTGCCGGACACGGAAACGTTCGAAGTCTCGAACCTCACACGGCCCGATCAGCTGCTTTCTCCTATCGAGGCAGTTCAACGCCCTCAGCTCGTGAGGCCGCCACAGATCACGCCGCAAGCTGTCGCTCCAAGCGTGCCGGTCCTATCGCCACCTGTTCAAGCTGCCCCGTCACCCGATCTGCCACAGCTTGACCTGCCAACGACCTCCGTTGTGGTCCCGGAAACCTTGCCGCTGCAAAATCCGGTCTCGCCCCGCGCGGATGAACCAGTTCCCGACCCGAACCAGCCGCCACAGGATCTCAACCTGCTTAAGCCGATTCACCAAGCGGACGCGCCGGACGTGCAGCGCAACCCGACCACAGCTTTGGCGATGAGCGTTCAGCCATCAGTGCCGCAACGCATCGCCCTGCCGCAGCCGAACATAGCAGCACCGACGATTCCAAAGACAGAACCCGAGCCAACCGTCGATGACGAGGGGGCTCCACTGATCGCGGCTATGCCGCGCACCAAACCAACGCCACCAAAGCTCGAGCAGCCGAAAAGACCCAAGAAGCAAGCGGCAAATACAAAGCCAAGCCTGAAGAAGACGCAACCAACCCAACGGGTTGCGAAGAGGGCTCCCAACGAACCCAAGAAGGAACCTCCGAAGGGATCGACCACAGGCGCACCTCTAGGCTCCGCGCAAACCGGTAATGAGGGCCAAGGCCAGAAAACTGCGGCCTTGACTGCTGGCGTGGGCGGCGTTGCCGCGGACGGTGGCTATTTGAAGGCGGCGGTCAATTCAGCGCGAAAAGGTTACCTGACGGCTGTGCGGCGAGCAGTAGAGCGTAAGAAAAGATTTCCAAAGCGGGCGAAGCGGCGTGGCACCGAAGGAACCGCCAAAGTTCGCGTAACGCTCGATGCCTCAGGCAAATTAGTTGCCGCAATGATGGTCAGCTCCTCCGGTGAGAGCATTCTGGACGAGGCCGCAATGGCGGCGGTGAAGCGCGTCAGTAGCTTCCCCGACATCCCAAAGGAAATGGGAAAGTCACAGGTAAACGTCACTCTCCCAATCAC
>JBCBZR010000009.1:2500-115937 GCA_039815245.1 Pseudomonadota bacterium
GATCGCCTCGACGGCATCGGTAAAGGGCTATGCCTACAGCGCAGCCTATGCAGCCTCCAAGCACGGAGTGCTTGGCTGGGTTCGCTCATTGGCCATCGAAATTGCAAAAACCGGTGTGACAGCGAACGCAGTCTGCCCCGGTTTCACGGATACGCCGCTCGTGTCCAACGCCGTCTCAACGCTCGAACAGCGCACGGGGCGACCGCGCGAAGACGTTGTCGATCAATTCGTCGCAGCCAACCCCATGCAGCGTCTCATTGATCCCGATGAGGTAGCAGAAGCTGTCTGTTGGTTATGCAATCCAGGGGCGAACGCGGTCAACGGGCAGTCAATTATAATCGACGGCGGAGAAACAATCGCATGAGTGACAGCCACAAGCAGATGCTCCGACTCTGGATCGAACTCCTTCGGGCATCGAACATAATCAAGAAGGACCTTGATGCGCGGCTTCGGGCAGAGTTCGGGCAATCCTTATCTCGTTTTGATGTTCTATCCGCGCTCGATAGGGCGGGGAATGAAGGGCTGAGAGCCAGCGAAATTTCACAGTTTCTTCTGGTTACGGACGGCGCGACATCTCAACTGACCCCGCATTTGGTCAAAGAGGGTCTGGTCGAGCGCACGCCGTGTCCCGATGATCGGCGCTCAGCGTTCTTCCGGCTCACGCCTAGCGGGCGTAAGCTTTTCTCGCGCATGGCGATCCGCCACGCCGAGTGGGTCAGTGCCAAGTTTACCGCTCTATCTGCTGAAGAATTGGAGACGATGAACGCGCTTGTTCGCCTCATTGAGCTGCCCGATCGCGCAATGACTTCTGCAACCAAGACAGAGGAGCAGGCATCATGAATGCGTTCACCCCGGCCACATCATTTGATGCCTCGCATTATAATCCCGAGCATTTTCTATGGGAGTTTCAAGCGGGAGTGGCGACGATCCGCCTGAACCGTCCCGAACGCAAAAACCCGCTTACTTTTGAATCCTACGCAGAGCTGCGCGATCTTTTCCGCGCACTGTCCTACGCGCCCGATGTCCATGTCGTAGTCTTTGCAAGCAATGGCGGCAATTTCTGTTCGGGCGGCGATGTGCACGAGATTATCGGACCGCTTGTCGGGATGGAAATGCCCGAACTTCTGCAGTTCACTCGGATGACAGGCGATCTTGTAAAGGCGATGCGCGAGTGCCCGCAAATTATCATTGCCGCCGTGCAAGGCGTTAGCGCGGGTGCGGGTGCAATCATCTCTATGGCGAGCGACCTTCGATACGCATCCCCTGATGCAAAGACCGCTTTCCTCTTCAACCGTGTCGGCCTTGCGGGATGCGACATGGGGGCCTGTGCCATTCTGCCGCGGCTGGTCGGCCAAGGGCGAGCGAGCGAACTGCTCTATTTCGGCCGCTCGCTTGGTGCACAAGAGGGGCTCGATTGGGGCTACTTCAATGCCGTTTTCAAGGCAGATGAACTCGACGCGCAAGTCATGGGTCTGGCCCAAAAGCTGGCTTCAGGCCCGACATTCGGCAATGCGATGACCAAGAACCAGCTCAACCTGGAATGGGATATGAGCCTGCCTGCCGCGATCGAGGCCGAGGCGCAGGCGCAGGCAATCTGCATGAAAACGCAGGATTTCGAGCGCGCCTACCGCGCGTTCGTCGATAAGCGCAAGCCAGAGTTCGAGGGCGATTGAATGGCAGATCAGTCCTATCTCGATTGGCCCTTCTTCGAACCGCATCACGCCCAACTGGCCCGCGATTTGGATGCTTGGGCAAGCGAAGCCTTGCCTCCCGTTGTTGAGCGCGAAGATGCAGAAGAGGAATTGGATGAAACCTGCCGCATGCTCGTTCGGGCGCTGGGCAAAGGTGGTTGGCTGCGATATTGCGTGATCGGCGCTTACGGCGGCGCGCATGAGGAGCTGGATGTTCGCTCGCTGTGCTTAATTCGTGAAACGCTGGCCAAGCATTCCGGCCTCGCGGATTTCGCTTTTGCGATGCAGGGTCTGGGCTCTGGGGCGATAAGCCTCTTCGGCAGTGACGAATTGCGCGCCAACTATCTGCCCGACGTAGCGAGCGGAAAGAAAATTGCAGCCTTCGCGCTTTCAGAAGAGAACGCCGGATCAGATGCCGCCGCGATGGAAACCTCGCTTTCCCAATCTGGCAACACGCTTCAGTTGAGCGGCGAGAAACTCTGGATTTCCAATGGCGGGATTGCCGACTTCTACTGCGTCTTTGCCCGCAGTGATGCGGGTGTCAGCGCCGTCGTGGTCGATGCGGATACGCCCGGCCTTTCCGTCACTGAACGCATTGATGTCATGGCTCCGCACCCGCTGGCGCGGCTTCGCTTTGACAATGTCGAATTGCAAACCGGACAGGCACTGGGAGAGGCGGGTAAAGGTTTCAAGGTCGCGCTCTCAACACTCGATATCTTCCGCACAACCGTGGGCGCAGCGGCGCTGGGTCTCGGACGCCGGGCGTTGGACGAGGCGGGCAAGCGAGCGCTGACGCGGCAAATGTTCGGAGCGTCGTTGGCAGACCTTCCGCTTGCTCAGGCGAGCCTTGCTGAAATGGCGCTCGATATCGATGCTGCGGCATTGCTGGTTTATCGCTCGGCATGGATCAAGGATGTCAAAGGCGCACGGGTCACGCGCGAGGCCGCAATGGCGAAGCTTCACGCGACCGAAGCCGCACAAACTGTCATCGACAAGGCGGTGCAATTGTTTGGCGGCCTCGGCGTGCGCAAGGGCGTGAAAGTAGAAGAACTCTACCGCGAAATCCGTGCTTTGCGGATTTATGAGGGGGCTTCCGAAGTCCAGAAAATCGTCATTGCGCGGCAATTGCTCGATGGCTTCAGAAAGGAATTCGCATGACCATGCATCAGGTCTTACAGCCCACCGGCTGGCCGCGCCCAAAGGGGTATGCGAATGGTATCGATGCCAGCGGTCGATTTGTGGTCACCGCAGGCGTGATCGGCTGGACCAAGGACGAGGTGTTCGAGGCTCGCGATTTTCCCGGCCAGTTTGATCAGGCGCTGAGCAACATTGCAGCTATCCTTGATGAAGCCGGCGCGAGTCCGCAGCATCTTGTGCGGCTCACCTGCTATGTCACCAATATCGAGGCCTACCGCAATTCGCTCAAGGAGATCGGCGCGGCGTGGCGCGAGCATTTTGGCAAAGTGTTTCCCTGCATGGCTGTGATCGGTGTGACCGCGCTCGTTGAGCCAGAAGCGGTGGTTGAAATCGAAGCGACAGCCGTCATCCCCCCTTTAGACTGAAGGTATTCCATCATGATCCAGGACATCAAGGCATACGACTGGTCAGATCCTTTAGGTCTGAACGATCTGCTGACGGAAGAAGAGCATATCATCCGTGATGCTGTGCGCTCTTACTGTCAGGAGCAACTTTTTCCGCGCATTCTTCAAGCCAACCGCACAGAGCAATTCGATCGTTCGATCATGCGCGAAATGGGCGAGCTTGGGCTGCTTGGCGCAACGATCCGGCGCGGTGACGAGGATGGCGTCAATTATGTCTCGTATGGATTGATCGCGCGCGAGGTGGAACGCGTCGATTCCGGCTATCGCTCGGCACTCAGCGTGCAATCTTCGCTGGCGATGCTTCCGATTGATCAATTCGGCAGCGATGCTCAGCGCGAAAAGTATCTGCCCAAGCTTGCAAGCGGTGAATGGGTCGGTTGCTTTGGCCTTACAGAGCCCGGTGCTGGTTCAGATCCCGGAGGGATGGCGACACGAGCCCGCTCGGTGGACGGGGGATACCGTCTAAGCGGTGCCAAGATCTGGATTACCAATTCGCCGATCGCGGATGTCTTTGTGGTCTGGGCCAAGGACGATGAGGGCGTGATCCGGGGTTTCCTTCTCGAAAAAGGCATGGCGGGCCTCAAAGCGCCCAAAATCGAAGGCAAGTTTTCGCTGCGGGCCTCTGTCACCGGCGAGATCGTTATGGATGAGGTTTTCGTCCCTGAAGAGAATGTTTTGCCCAACGTCCATGGCCTTAGAGGGCCGTTCACCTGCCTCAATTCTGCACGCTTCGGGATCGCCTGGGGCGCGCTGGGCGCAGCGGAGTTTTGTTGGCACGCCGCGCGGCAATACACGCTTGATCGCAGCCAGTTCGGGCAGCCGCTGGCGGCAAACCAGCTTGTGCAAAGAAAGCTGGCCGATATGCAGACGGAGATCACTCTGGGACTGCACGCCTGCCTCGCGGCTGGGCGCCGCATGGATGCGGGCGAATTGCACCCAACGGCAATCTCACTGATCAAGCGGAACAGCTGCGCAAAAGCGCTCGATATCGCCCGCACCGCACGAGACATGCACGGCGGCAACGGCATCAGCGATGAATACCACGTCATCCGGCATGTCATGAACCTTGAGGCGGTGAAGACTTACGAAGGCACAGACGATGTTCATAGCCTGATACTTGGCCGCGCCCAGACCGGCATTCAGGCATTCAGCTAAGCAGGAGAACAGCAATGAAGATCACAGTGATCGGCGGCGGGCCTGGCGGGCTGTATTTCGCGCTCCTCACCAAGATGCGGCGGCCTGAATACACGATTGATGTGTTCGAGCAGAACAGAGCGGACGACACGTTCGGTTTCGGAGTCGTTTTCTCCGACGAGACTATGGACGAATTCTTCAGCGCAGACCCCGGCTCTTACGATGCACTGCGCGATCATTTGGCATACTGGACGGATATCGTCGTCGACCGCGAAGGCGAGCGCACGGTTATCGGGGGCAATGGCTTTGCCGGTTGTTCGCGCCAATTGCTGCTGACGCTGTTGCAGGACCGATGCCGTGAACAGGGCGTTGCGCTGCATTTCGAAACAACGATTGATCCCGACACTTTTGACGAACGCTTTGCTGACAGCGATCTCATCGTCATCGGCAATGGTATCGGGTCTCCGATGCGAGACCGCTTTGCAAAGGAATTCGGGGCTGCAAAGGAAGACCGGCCCAATTTCTTCACCTGGCTTGGGTCCACGAAGCCGCTCGATGCTTTCACATTCTTCTTTCGCGAAACAGAGCACGGTCACTTTTGCGCACACTCCTATCAATACAATTCCGAACGCTCGACCTGGGTGATCGAAACGACCCCTGAGACCTGGCACAACGCTGGCTTTGCGGAGATGAGCGAAGAAGAAAGCGCCCGCGCCCTCGAAGCCGTATTCGCGGATTGCCTCGATGGGCATGGCCTCATCACCAATCGGTCTATCTGGCGCAATTTCCCAGTCATTGCGTGCGAGAAATGGTCGCACAAGAACATGGTCCTGCTCGGCGATTCAAAAGCGACCGCGCATTGGTCCATCGGCTCGGGCACTAAGCTCGCGATGGAATCGGCCATCAGCCTTTCGGATCAGGTTGTCGCGCACGGCACAGATATCGCAGAAGTGCAGAAGGGGTATGAGCAAGAACGTCGCACGCCGGTCGAGATAACCCAGCACAACGCCGCAGTTTCGCTGCGATGGTTTGAAGACATGGCGATGCATTGGAAGAAGCCGCAATACCAATTCGCTTTTTCGCTGATGAGCCGCGCCAAATCTGTCACGTGGGACAATATCGGCTTGCGCGATTCCGACTTCCTCGAAGAGGTTGAGTGCGAGTTTTACGAGGAGTATGAAAAGCAGACGGCACGCGCGGTGGCTGGCGATGAGCCTACGCCGATGTTCACTCCTTTCCAATTGCGAGGCCTAACCCTCCCGAACCGGATTATCATGGCTCCTATGGCGCAATATTGCGCTGAAGATGGGCGCCTGAATGATTGGCATTACACCCATTACCATGCGCGCGCACTGGGCGGAACGGGCCTGATCTTCACCGAAATGACCTGTCCGAGCGCAGAGGCACGCATCACGCCCGGGTGCACCGGTCTATGGAATGATGAGCAGGAAGCCGATTTCAAGAAGCTTGTGGCGCGCATTCACGAGACACCCGCAAAGATCGCACTTCAGCTTGGCCATGCGGGCCGCAAGGGCTCAACTAATGTCCCGCAAAACGGCATGGATTTGCCTTTGGATACCGGTAACTGGCCGCTGCTTTCAGCATCGCCAATCCCTTACATCGAAGGCGTCTCCAGCGTACCCGGCGAAATCACGCGCGCGCAAATGGATGCGGTGAAAACGGAATTTGTTGCAGCGACTGAGCGCGGGGCGCGCGCTGGTTTTGATATGCTCGAACTGCATTGTGCGCACGGTTATCTGCTGGCGAGCTTTCTTTCTCCGCTCACGAATATGCGCGAGGATGAATATGGCGGCGATGCCGAGGCCAGAGCGAAATACCCCCTCGAAGTGTTCCGCGCAATGCGTGAGGTATGGCCGGAAGATCGACCCATGTCGGTTCGCCTTTCATCGAGCGATTGGGCGCCCGGGGGTCTAACGCTTGAGGATCTTGTGATTATTGGCGGCCTCTTCAAGCAAGCAGGCGCGGACATTATCCATTGCTCCTCTGGTGAGACGGTGCGCTGGCAAAAGCCGATCTATGGCCGGATGTGGCAGACGCCCTTCGCCGAATTTGTGCGCAACAGTGTCGACATTCCCACGATAGCCGTTGGCGATATCTCGCAGCCTGAGCAGGTGAATACCATTATCGCCGCAGGGCGCGCCGACTTGTGTGCGCTAGCCCGCCCGCACCTCAACAACCCGTTCTGGGCGCGTCATGCTGCGGGGCATTACGGTGTGCGTAAGGTCGATGGTACGGCACTGGGATGGCCTGAGCAATTGCGCTCAGGCGAGTACCAGCTTTATCGTGAAGCCGAAAAGGCAAAGGAACGCGCCACCGAACTGGCAATCAAGGCCCGGCCAGAACGGCGTCATTATCAGCAGGCGGCGGAATAAATTCCGTGTGGAAGCCGCCTGAGCGCATCATTCACAAGCCCGCTGGAGGACAATGGCCGGATCGGAACGAGGCAGCGTGCTCACGGCTTTTTTCGAGGGTGGACCATGGGCGACTGTCGCTCGAGCAGCGCACCTGGATCCCGGCCATGGTCCCATGGCGTGCGACAGAAGACGGCCACGTCACCCGCGACGTGATCGACTGGTATCGCCGCTTTGCCGACGGTAAGCCGGGCGCAATCGTACTAGAGGCGACCGGGATCAGAGATGTTCCCTCAGGCCCTCTTTTGCGCGCTGGGCATGACCGGTACATTGAAGGCCTTGCGCGCGTAGTGGAGGCGGTCCGGGAGGCAAGCGAGGGACGCACGCGGGTCTTCATCCAGCTGATCGATTTCCTCGCGATCCGTCGCCGACCGCAACGCGAAAAGTTCATAGAACGGTTTCTTGAGATAAGCGATGAACACCGCAAGGCCTTGAACATGGCTGGGGCCACGGATGAAGCTGTCCGTTCGAAGCTCGCTTCGATGGAAGAAGATGAGCTTAAAAGTGTCCTTTCGCAGCGAGACTATGAAGGCCTGACGATTGGCTTTCGGGAACGTGTGACTGATCTCGACAAGCCGCACATTGCCAGCCTGCCGGAAACGCTGCCTCGCCTCTTCGCCGAAGCCGCCATCCGCGCAGAGGCGGCAGGCTTTGACGGTGTCGAACTGCATTATGCCCACGCCTACACAATGGCGTCCTTCCTCTCTGCACAGAACACGCGGGCCGATGGCTATGGCGGCAGCCGCGAAGGCCGCGTTCGCCTGCCTCTTGAAGTGTACGAAGCAGTCCGCAGTGCGGTGTCAGAGCGTTTTGTGGTCGGCTGCAGAATGCTTAGCCAGGAGTGCATCGAGGGCGGCAGCGACCTGTCGGATGCAACCTATTTTGCCGAACAATTCGGCCGTGCGGGCATGGACTTCATTTCGCTTTCGCGCGGCGGAAAGTTTGAAGACGCCAAGCAACCGAAAGTTGGTCAGGCCGCCTACCCCTACACCGGGCAAAGCGGGTATGAGTGCATGCCGCAATACATCTCGGATGAGGCAGGTCCCTTTGGACGCAACCTCGCCCCGGCCCATTCGATCAGAGCGCATTTGCGTGAGATCGGGCTGGCAACTCCCGTCGTGGTCGCAGGCGGAATACACAACTTCAAGCAAGCCGAACAAGCAATCGAAAACGGCGATGGTGATATCGTCGGCTTAGCAAGGCAGGCGATGGCCGATCCCGACTGGTTTGAAAAAGTGCGGACCGGAAATGGCGGCGAGGTTCGTTTGTGCGAATACACCAATTACTGCGAGGGGCTTGATCAGAAGCACAAGATAGTGACGTGCCAATTGTGGGACCGCACGAAGCTTGATGAGCCCGGCGTTGCGCTCACGCCGGATCAGAAACGACGAACTTGTGCCCCGCGTTGGAAGAAGGCGTAACCGAGCCTTCCCCATTTTCTATTTCCGCACCTGCTTCGATCAAGCGATTGATAAACCGCCGAACGGGGCGCAGCATAATCCCGCGTCTCCGATACAGGACACCGACATCAACCGGATCCCAGATCGGTTCTTCGATCGGCAGTTCTTTGAGGTGGGCATAATTGCCACTGGCCCGCAACAAAGCCTGCGGGAGATAGCTGAGGTACTCGCTACCCTGCAGCATGGTCGACATGAAATTCGATGATGGTGTCGATATCACGCAATGCGGCAATTCGAGATCAGCCAAGCGCAGCACGCGGCCTAATCGCTCCCTCTCATTTTCGGTGCCTTCGGGAAGCACCCAGTCATACCCTTTGAGATCGGCAATCTTGACTGACTCGCTCTGTGCCAGCGGGTGGCTTTGATCGGCGACCACCACGATCGTATCACGAAGGATGGTCTCGTGATAAAACTCTTCGTCCTCTTCGACGGACAATTTCTTGATCGAGCCAACAATCAAATCAACCTCGCCTTTGCGCAGACATGAGATCAAGTCGCTGCGCAAGCCTTGCCTGAAGGTGACTGTGGAATCCGTGCCGAGCGCCATGAATGCGCGCACGGCCTGCGGGATAACATACTGCATCATTGTCGCGCCCGCGCCCACGCGCACGATACCGCGGCCCGTGCCTTTCATCTGCTCAATCTCGGTCGTCGCGCGCTCTATCTCGGCAGAAATCAGAGAAGCATATTCGAGAAACAGGTTGCCGAAATCGGTCGGGACAACGCCGTTAGGGTGACGTTCCAGAAGCTTAACGTCGAGCGATTGTTCAAGATTGCGTATGCTCTTCGAGAGTGCGGGCTGGGTGATGTTCAGCTTCTCCGCAGCTTGCCCGAAGCTAGCGCTTCGCACAATCTCGAGAAAATATCGTATTTGGCGCAATTCCATCCCCTCATAACTAACAGCTATGCCGAATCCGGCAATAGCTATGTACTCTATGGGAATGGGGCGCTTAGTTGTTAGATACTCCGCAGAAAGGCGCCGCCCTGTTCAATTGCCCAGCCACCTTCGTCAATCTGGTGTGCGAACAGCGGCCAGACGTGGATCATGCCAGCCCACTCCTGAAAGACACATCGTGCGCCCGCATTTTCTATGGCAACGCGCGCCCGGGCGGCATCGCTGAAAAACACCTCATCCCCTCCAACCTGAATCAGGGTCTGCGGGAAATCGGCGAACTTGCCGAAGAGTGGAGATGCTTTGGGATCGGTGGGCTCGGCTCCGGCAAGATATCGCGCGGCTGTTTCGGGCATACCGGCAGGATCGACAAACGGATCGCGCGCGGCTCTCTCGGCGATTGATAAGCCGGAATGCGTAAGGTCGAGATAAGGCGATACGATCCAGAGCCCGGCGACGGGAGAGGCCCCGTTTTCGGAAATGGCATTCTGAACTGCGCCAAACGCCAAATTCGCCCCCGCGCTATCACCACCGATAAAGCACTTTTCAGGCGGGAAATCTCGAGCAGACAGCCATTCGAGCGCCGCAATCGCATCATGCAAAGCGTGGGGGAAGGGGTGCTCGGGCGCGAGCCTGTAATCGACCAGCAAGACCTGCGCGTTGGCAGCGCGTGAAAGCCTGGCCGCCATCGGCTGGTAAGACTTGGCAGACCCGAGAATAAAGGCCCCACCGTGTAGCCAGATAAGCACGCGATCCTCATCCACGCCCGCAACACAGCAGAGCAGGCCGGATACGTGTTCGCCGATTTTTACCTCTTCCGCTTGGAAGTCATCAGGCACAGGCACTGCGCTCATCTGCGCTTCGAAGCCAGCCCGGCGCGCCTCGATAGGCGGTTCAGGAGCCTCGCGCCGCGCGAGCAGGCCTTGGCGAATGGGTTCGACTTGCTTAAGCGACATTGCTGGCTGGTGCTTTCTGAATGGCAATTGTCTTCAAGGCCTGTTTGTCGATCTTGCCAGCGGCGGTCAGCGGCAAGCGGTCGACAAAGCGGTATTCCGCAGGGCGTTTGTATTTGACCAAGCGCTCTTCAAGCCATCCGGCCAAGTCCTCGGCGGAAATATCGGCCGCGTCGGACGCGACGACAAAAGCCAACAGCCGTTCGCCGCGATAGTCATCCGGCACTCCTACACAGGCGACAGATGCAACCTCGGGGCAGGTCAGCAGCGCTTCGTCAACCTCGCGCGGGAATACATTGTAGCCGGAGATCAGGATCATGTCCTTCTTGCGGTCAGCAATGGTCAGTACGCCGTCTTCATCGAGCAAACCCAGGTCACCTGTGTAAAGCCAGCCATCGCGTAGCGTTGCCTGCGTCTCATCGGGTAGCTTTCGATAACCGCGCATGATTTGCGGCCCTTGTGCGATGATCTCACCCACACTGCCGGCTGACAATTCGGTACCGCAATCGAGGGGGTCGACGATCCGCAGCCTGGTTCCCGGTAGAGCAGGGCCAACTGCACCAGGTTTGATAGTAAGCGATGGCCCGAAATAGGTCAGGATCGGCCCCGCCTCGCTTTGCCCATAGCCTTCAAAGATCGGCACACCGGTCACCGCGTCCCAGCGCGACCATGTCTCGACACTGAGCGGCGCGGAGCCGGAGTAAGCGCAGCGCAAACTGCGGGTTGCATCGGCGTTAAGGCCAGCAAATTGAATGAGACTGTTAAAGACTGTTGGCCCGGCTGGCAGGCGAGTAATCTGGTGCTGCTCAATCGCTTGCAAGACCCAGTCTGGCCGGTAACGCGGCAGGATCACAAGCTTGCCAGCGCTGTATGCGGCCAAGTTGATGCACATGGCCGCTGCAAAGCTGTGAAACATCGGCATGAAGCACAAAACGCGCTCATCGCCGAATTGCGTTGGCAGCACCGCTTCACGTTGCGCAATGTTGGTGGCAACTGCGCGATGGGTCAGCTCCACACCCTTTGGCCGCCCCGTACTGCCGCCGGTGAACTGCAGGACAGCAAGATCACCGGGAGAGAGTTGCGGCAACGGGGCGGCGCTGTCGCGCTCTTCATCGAGCGCGAGGTCTGATAGGATCGCTTCATCGCTGTCCACGTGCAGGATGCGGACAGTGTCTTGGAACAGATGTCCGGTTCGCTCCGCCACATCGCAGGCGAGAATAGCGACCGAAGGCGCGGCATCCTCAATCATAGGCGCGAGTTCGGCGGCGGTGTAATACGGATTGAGCGTGGCAGCGACACGGCCCGCCTTTTGCGCTGCGAATATCGCGATGGCGGCGGCTGCCATGTTCGGCAGGATGATGACCACCGTGTCGCCCTTTTCGCCCGTCTTCGCGATGCAGCGAGCGACCTTTGCCACGATTTGCCCATACTCCCGATAGGTCAGCGAGATATCAGCGGTTTCAATGGCAATGTCGTCTGGGCGCTCCGCCACAGCCCTCTCGAGGATTTCGGGCACGGTTTTCGGAGTGAAAACAGGCTTGCCTTCAGCGTCTGTCAGGTTGAGGTCAGGCTCGCTCATGCGGCGCTGACCTCAATTATGGCAGCCATCGCGCTATCGCCCGCAGCGCAGCCCTGAAAAAGCCCGCGGCCCCCGCCACACAGGCGCAACTCCTCGATTAATTCGATAATCACGCGAAGACCGGTTGGCCCCTGTGGGTGACCCCAGACGAGCGAACTGCCATAATTGTTCATCTTCTCAAGCGGGAAGCCTGTTTCGCGCGCAAATACAATATCGTTGACGGCGAACGGGTTGTGCGATTTAACCGCGTCAATCTGGTCGATCCTCAAGCCGGCGGATGCAAGCGCCGCTTTGGTCGCCGGGACGGGTGCTTTGGGCATGTAGGCCGGTTCAACCCGCGCTTGGCCAAAGCCGAGAATGGCGATGCTATAGTCTGCGGTTGGCGCTATCGATTGGGCTTTGTCAGAGCTCGCTACAATCAAGCCTGCATTGCCATCGGCGGGATGCGTTTGCCCTGCAAAGGTTACGGTTCCGCCGTCCCGAACAGGTTTCAAGGCGCGCAGCTTGGCCTCATCAACCGGTTGCACGCCATGGTCGCCTTCGATGGTATCGACCACCCGTCTGAAACGCGCATCGGGCACCTCGAAAGGAAATGGCATGAAACGGCGATGAAAAGCTGAATTGTCAGCCAGCGCGTCGGCATATTGCGCATATCTTGCAAGCGTCAGGTCGTCCTGCTCTTCGCGTGAAATGGTAAACTCTCGCGCTACGTTTTCCGCCGTTTCGACCATCGCCACATTGGGAAAGGGATCCTTGCTGAAGTTATCGAGCACCCAATTTTCGGTGGCTCCAGTCCCGCCGGGAGCGCTTGGCGCGGGATAGTAAATATTCGGTCCGTTCGAAACCCGATCGGCCGTGATGACGAGGGTAGCCTCTGATCGACCGGCGGCTATCTCACCCGCTGCAAGCGCAAGACATCGCGCGGAGGTGGCGCAGGCCTGCATGATGCTCGGCCCGGCAAGGTGCGGCGCGCCCATCATCCCCGCAACCCACGGCATCCCGTAAAAACTGCCTTGCTGCGGCACGGAGAACCCCAGCACGCCGGCATCCACTGCCTGAAGATCCAGAGAGCGCGAGGCGAGCACTTTCTGCGCCGTCCACGCTGCAAATTTCATGCTGTGGAGTTCGGCAAACGGCCCCTGCCAGCGCGCGAAAGGCGTGGACCAGCCACTTTGGGGCACGATATAGGCGATAGGCGAATTCACGGTTCAGGCCGCCCTAAAGAGGTGCCAGCATGGCGTTGAACGCGCCTTCAGCATTGATGAGGTCAATGCGCTTTCGGGCAATGCGAAGAGATCCCTCAACGCGCTTCAAATGATGGGTGACGAGCCCGCCAAACAGCCGCTGATCCTCATCGTAATTCCCACGGTCCCGGTATTCGAGCATGATTTGCGAGGAGGTAACGTTGTATCCGTCGCTGTCTTCCTCGCTCGATACGCCGGAAACAATATGGACTGTTCTTGGGGCCGGTTCAGCGCCAAAGGCGCGCGGATTTTTGAGTCTGTGGGTGCGAACCATCAACACCTGAATATCGTCATGAAAGTGGCTGGGGCCAGCGGCGGGGCTAGGCTGCTCGAGGCTCACCGGCACCCAATAGCGCGCATCAGGCATGAACAGCGAAACCCATTCCTCGTAGCGCATTTGATCGAGCAATTGCGCCTCGCGCTCGACGAAAAGGCGGATTTCATCGCTCATGCTTCACCCATGTACGAGGCCCAGGCTTTGAACTGGTTGCGGATGAAGCCTTCGGAGGTCGCAGGCATCCGGTCAAAGTCAGAGCGGTTTTCGCGGTCTTCTTCGATCCCGCGGCTCATCGGGATCCACTCGCGTTCGTCAAATCCGTTGCCGAGCAAGCAGCGCTCATAGATTTCAAGGTCATCCGAGATTACGGGCGAGGCGGCGCTGTTTGCGCCGGTGCAATATTCAATGGCGTTGCGATAGGTCTCTTCAGGTGCGCCCTTCAGCCGGAATACGAACCCGATCATCTCGGTCAGGTTGTGGCGGACGGGGCGGATGATCCGGATCGTCTGATACCGCGCATGCCAAAAGCTTGACGGGTAAAGCAGCATGAGATGCCGATCCACGGACAGGACATCGCGCGTTTTCTCTGCTCCGTGGAAGTCGATCAGCGATTTGGTGTAATCGTCAGCCGTATCAGGCGTGTAATCCGCGCCCATATGGCCGCCGATATAGCTATGCCCGCCGGGTGCAGTCACCATGTCGAGATCCTGGAAGAACTGCACCGGCTTGCCGTTCGCCATCATCATGCCCAGCGTCGGCACGATATTTTCGGGCCCGCCGACTTCCTTTGTGATCGCTTTCGCAGAGACAACCGAAGCGGCGTGGGCAAATCCCGGATGGACTGTGTCGTTCAGGTTCTCAAACGTCATTTTCCAATTGGCGCGGTAGTAATGGCGCAGGACATACGGCCCGCATTCAAGCTCGCCCGTAGGTGAGCGATCGACCAGATCGTCGATCGAGGTCTTCATATGACCGAGAAAGTCCTCCAGCGGACCGGCTTCATTGCCCGCCAAATTACCGAACAGGAATCCGCGATATTCCTCGAGCCTGACAGGGGTGATGCCAAATTCGCTTTTATCCAGGCGGTCCGCATACCCTTTGTCGTAAGGGATGAAGCGCACGCTTCCATCGGCGTTGAACATCCAGCCATGATAGGGGCATTGATGGCCGTTGGGCGCAGAGCCTTTGTCAAACGCGCAAAGTGTCGCGCCGCGATGGGTGCAGCGATTGAAGATAGCATGGACTTCGCCATCCTTGCCAAGCGTCAGGATCACGGCCTGACTGCCCATGTGCCGCACGACATAATCGCCCGGCTCTTTGAACTCGCTTTTGTGAGCCAGATACAGCCATGCCCGCCCGTAAATATGCTTCATTTCGAGATCGAACAGCGCGGGATCGGTGTAGACCGAGCGGTGGACTTCGTCCTCTCTCACCAAGTCTGCAGGCGACAAGACGTCGCGCTGGCGCAATTGCGTGGCCATTGGTTTTGTCCTCTTCTGCAGAGAGGATAAGCACGCGCGCTTTGATGACGATAATCGCTGTCAGGCGATTGCGCATGAAAAAGGGTTATGGGGCAGGGCGCGAAATGCGCTGTCAAAGCGCTGATCGAAAGCTAGGTTTACCAGACTTGCTTGATGGGGAGGTCAGTCATTTCGAATTTCGCGGACGCTCAAAGCTCGCTGGAGCCTATTCCCGATGATATTTTTATCATCGATCCGGTAGTACATGCGCTCAACCTTGATCGCTCCAACATAGCGTCAAAATACGGCGAACAGCTCTACATGATGTCCTACGGGCTTCACACGATGATGAGCCCGCCCGACCGGCAGTGCCCGCAAGATGTCTACATGGTCGATATGGATCCGCACGTGCTGATGCGCACCATGCTCGAAGAAAGCCGCACTGATCTATTGGGCACACACACTTTGAGGCTCGACACATGGTTTAAGGACGGGTTCGCCGCTGAGTGGAAAACGGTCGAAATGTGCAAATCGCACCCCCAACGCTGCCTTGGCTATATCGGGCTCGATCCGACGCAGGAGACGCAGGCCGTTCTCGATGATCTTGACCGGCAGCATGAAGACCTTCCCGAAGCTGTTGGCGTGAAGCTTTATCCGCACCAAATGGACCCGTATCGTCATTGGCGAACCAATGACGATACCGTCCTCGCTTTGATCGAGCGGGCTCGCGATCGCGGGCTCAAATCCATCGCCATCCACAAAGCGTTGCCCAACGGCTCAGTCCCGCTTGCCCCCTACCGGATCGGTGAGGATTTCGAGCAAGCGGCAGACACGTATCCTGAAATGATCTTCGAGATCATCCACTCCGGGATGGCCTTTGTGGAAGAAACCGCGATGGCGATCGGGCGCTTTCCGAATGTCTATGCCAACCTCGAAACGACCACCGCGCTGCTGTGGCAAGCGCCGGGCCGGTTCGAAGCTGCCCTCGCTTTGATGATGCAATGGGGCGGTGTTGAGAAGCTGTTCTGGTCCACCGGTTGCACAGTCATCCACCCGCAGCACGTGCTGGAGCTTTTCTGGAATTTCCGCTTCAGCGAAGACACGATGAGCCGGCATGGCATCCCGCAAATGGACCGGGTGATCAAAGAGCTTATTCTGGGTGGAAATTATGCCCGCGCGATGGGGCTCGACATTGCCGATTATCGTGCTGCGCAGGCAGATGATGATTTCGCAAAAGCGCGCGATGAGGGCCTCAAGCCCGCCTGGTCGCTGTGGCAGGAGGCTGCAAATACATGACTTTGGATGATCGGATCAGTCACGCGCTAAATGCGATTCACGATCCGTGTAGCGTTGCATCGGGCCGTCCAACCGGATTGGTCGATATGGGCCTGGTGCTGGGCTGGGAGAAATCGGGGCGGACACTCTCAGTTCGGTTCGCGGTGACTTTCGCTGGCTGTACGATGGCGCCGCATTTCACCGAAGCGGCGCGCCGAGCTTTGCTAGCCTTCGACGAATTTGACCACGTTTCGGTGAATTTGGACACCAGCCATGTATGGAAACGCCCCGCATCTCTCAAAATTGCAATGCAGGGCGAGCCTCAAGCTTGGCGTAAGCGCGAAACTGTTAGTCAGCGCTGAAAAAAGCATCCCATTTCTCAGGCTCGAGGCAGAGATGCCAGCATTCTTTGAGCTGGCCGTCTTCAACCCGCCAGGTCATCGCCTCTTTCGTATGCAGGCTCTTATCGCCTTTGCGAGCGCGCACCTCGGCCATCAGCGTGACGTGGTCATCGCTGCCATAATAGTCGAGCGGGTAGGCGTAATACGCATCAACGGCTTCTTGCAGCATTCCGAAATTGCGCATGATCTCATTGTGCCCGACATAATCGCCGGCGAGCACATTTTCGCCCGGCATGTGCCAGATGGCATCCTTGGCAATATGACTGAAGAGCGCATTCACGTCGCCGCCCTGAAATGCTTTATGTGCGGCATAAAGCATATGCGCGTTCTTGTGATCTTTATCCGTTAGCGGACGCATCGTTGGCGCATCATGCTCTGCTGCGAGCGCGCTTGAATAACCGGTGTTCACGCCTTTCCTCCTGTCACATTGAGTTCGACATCAATATTGCCGCGTGTCGCATTGGAATAAGGGCAGACCTGATGGGTTGTTTCCGCCAGCTTTTCGGCATCTTCCTGCGACATCGTTGGCACGTCAATATCAAGCACTACGCCCAGCTTGAAACCCGGGCCTGCATCATTCTCGCCGATGGAGACATGCGCGCCCACTTTGGAGCCCGACACATCCTGCTTGCCCTGACCAGCCACGAATTGCAGCGCACTGTGAAAGCAGGCCGAATAGCCCGCAGCGAACAATTGCTCAGGATTTGCGCCGCCTCCCGCCCCCCCCATTTCAGGCGGCATGGCGAGATCGAGGCTGACGATCCCGTCGCTGCTTTCGACATGGCCTCCACGCCCTCCGGTGGCAGTGGCATGGGCGGTGTAAATGGCTTTCATGAGTGATCCTCCGACAGGGTATGAGCAATAAATTCAGCGTGAGTGGTGAGCTTACGGCCAACAATCTGTTTGCTGGCAGCGATCTCTTCGCTCGTGGCCGGGCAGCCTTTCTGCTGCGTGACCTTCATCATCATGGCGAAGTCTTCGGCCATCCAGTCTGACATATCAGGAATGTTCGCGCGCATCTGGCCGATAAAGGGCTCAATTGCATCGCCGCCATAGTGGATTTCGCGGCCCAGCGCGTCGCCCCAATTGGCAGCGCAATCAGGACCGGTAAGCTTTCGAGGTCCGCATATGGGCACGGCTTTGCCTGCCCAGTTATCCATCGTGAGGGCGCGCGCAGCTGCGGCTGCGATATCGGCGGCATCGACGCTCCACACACCGGTCGAACCGATGGGCAGGGGATAGATACCCGGACCAGTGAGCGCAGGCACGGCCATAAGGTCATTCTGGAAAAAGAAGTTTGCCTCCAGAACCATATCGCTGGCGCGTTCAAGAACAGCTTGCTTGATCGGGATCTTGCATTCGAAATGCGGGATTTCGCGCATAGTCTCGGCATTGTGAATGCCAAGGTGAACTATCCGGCCAACGCCTGCTTTTCGCAGGACCTTCACAACATTGACGCCAATTTCGGCTTCATCCGGGCCAAGGGGTGTGATCAGGAATGCGGCATCGAACCCGTCCAGCGCGCTAGCGTATTCTTCGATGCGCGCCACATCCATAGCGATGCCGTCTGATCCTGCTCCTCGTGCTGCAGGAACGGCTTGATGCCCCGACGCGCGCAAGTTGGCCACGGTGCGCGTGCCCACATTGCCAGTGCCGCCGATAACGAGGATGCGCATGCGCGTTACCCCCTAGAACCGGAAGCCGGCGCTGACGCCGAATTCGCGCGGGCGACCAAGGTAATTATAGGCCACGCCCTGCGACATCAAAGCGTTCTGTCCGAAGGTGAAATACTCCACGTCAAACAGATTGAGAGCAAAGGCCGAAAGCGTAATCTGCTCTGATGCATCGGTCCAGGTGATGCGGCCATTGAAAAGACCGTAACCGTCCTGCTCTTCGAAAGGCAGATTGAATGCGGTGAAGAAGACATCGGACTGGTATCGGAAATCGACCCGCGGAGTGAGGGTACTACCACCCAGATCAATATCGTACTGCACCGCTGCAGAAACAGTCCATTCCGGGCTGAAGGGCAGTCGGTTGCCGTTAATCGGGCCGACCGTAACCGGCACGTCTTCAAACTCGCTGTCGGTGTACCCCACAGCAAAATCGAAGCGCAGCCCGTCAGTAGGTACGATAGCGATTTCGGTTTCAAAACCTTTCAGCGTTGCATCACCCGCATTTGCCACGCGAAATTGCACTGCCGGATCGGCAATGGTTTGTTGGATGCCTTTGTATTTCGAATGGAACAAGGTGAGATTAAATCGAAGCGCGCGATTGAGCAGGTCTGACTTGAGACCAATCTCGAATGTCTCGTTTGTATCGGGTTCGAACGTTGGGATGCTGGTCTGCGGTGCGATCAAGCGGCCGTTGAAACCGCCGGCACGAAATCCTTCCGAGTACGACGCATAGAGCAAAATATCGGACGAAGGCTCATATTCGATGCCCACCTTGGGAGTGAACTTTTCGAAGCTGACGCTCCCCGGCAGGTCGGTCACAATCGGAAGGGTTATGGCCTGTCCGATCAGGGTTGGCGGCAACCCGAAGCCGAAGACCGCTCCAGGCCCCACGAGCTGTGGCCGGAAATCGAAGAACTGATTCGACACAATGTTCTTTTCGTCCCAGGTGTAACGACCGCCCAGCGTAAACGAGAGCCCATCTGTGACTTCAAGACGCCCCTGACCGAAAACTGCGAAGCTTTCGGTCTCCTGATCGTTGCCCTGCGACCAAACGTTGCAGGCCTGAAATGGCATCGCCATTGGGCTGCTGATCGGCGCGAAGCACAGATCAAGCACCTGCGCGGCGTCCTCGTTGAAATAATAACCACCGATAAGATAGGTCAGGCTTTCATCAAAGGCCTCACCGGTGACCTGGATTTCCTGACTGAACTGTTCCTGCTGCGTCGTCACGATCTGATCGTAGAGCTGAAAGCGCGTGCCATCCGGGTCGGATGTCGAAAAGCCGTCAAGGTTTCGATAGGCTGTAATCGACTTGAGCTCCGCAGCTCCCAAGTTGATGGTCACCGTGCCGGAGAAACCGTAGACTTCATTGCGCGCCTCAGGGCTGTTGGAGGCGAAAATATTGTAAAAATTATCGGGGTCTTGCACGTCATTCAGCGCGGCGGGCGGAAAGAATGGCAGTGGCACAATCGCATTGAGCACCGATGGTGCCGGGTTCGAGCGGTCGAGCGAATAGTCCGCCGAAAGGTCGATCTGAACGTCGGGACCGACCTCGAAGCGGAGCTGGCCGCGGCCGCCATAGCGCTCGATGCGGCCGAAATCCTCGCCCGTCACCATATTGTCCGCAAAGCCGTCCTGCTGACGATAGAAGCCATAGACGCGTGCCGCGCTGCTATCCCCGATCGGAACATTGAGGCTTGCGTCAAGATCGATGCGATCGCGGCTGCCATAGGTGGCTTGCACTTCGCCCGAAAACACACCGGGATCGGGTTGTTTGGTCACAACGCTCACAGCGCCGCCAAGCGTGTTTCGACCAAACAGAGTCCCTTGTGGTCCTCTGAGAACTTCGACCCGCTCGACATCGCCCGCATCCAGCATCGCGCCGACCGTGCGCCCAAGATACACGCCATCGACGTAGAGGCCGACACCCGGATCGTTCGTTACAATGAAGTCAAACTGGCCAACGCCGCGAATGAAGAAGTTCGCGTCTGCCGAACCTTGAGGACCAGTCGTCGAAGTAAGGTTAGGAACAGTCGCTGCAAGGTCATTGATGACGATAGCCCCGGTCGCCTCCAATTGCTCTCCCGAGAGGGCGGTGACTGATATCGGCGTGTCCTGAATATTGGTCGCCGTGCGCTCGGCCGTGACGATGATTACGCCAACGCCGGTATCCTCCTCGCTTGCTTCCGGTGCATCATCTGATGCAGTGGTCTGCGCGTGGACAGGCACAGCGACACCCGCAAGAATGCCGGCGGTCAGTGCAGCTAATTTCCTCATATCGCATCTCCCCTTTTTGCGTCACTTGTCGCGCGATCAAAAGGCGGCGCGGAACGTCTTTGTCGCAAGCTAGTTAAGGGCTAAGATACTTTCATCGCACCGCCTTCGCGAACAATGAATTGTGGTAGCGAACATATGAGCGCAAGTTTTGACCTGTGCGATCGCAAAAGCATTCATGATCTAAGTCAAGAAATTCATGGCCCGCCCAAACATTAGGGTTGGCAGACCATAGGCATGGTTACTCTTCTGAGCGATAGCGCCCGCGCGATGCTGTGTCCTGGTGAGGCCTTGCCGCGTTTGCCCGTGCCCTCACACATCGTTTCCAACGGCGAATTCACACCGCCAGCCCAAAGCGCTGCACTGAAAGCTTACGAACTCAAGTTTCTGGATCGCATGGAGCAGGCCAGCGGAAGCGACGCCCAACGTGCCGCCCAGTGGATTGCTCCGCCAATCGGGATGGCAAATGCCTTTGGCGCTCTGAACGAGGTTTTCGACGCAAACTTCGCGATTGGCGAAGGTGAAACGGAGGATGAAAACGAAGCAAGCGCGCGCAAAGAGGCGCTGCAAGACCAATTCGTCTTCGATGATCAGGTCCATTTTCTGCGAGATGATGCAGACCCTGATCTGTTTGAGCCGCTCACTGGCCTGATAGAGATTTCTGCCGATTTGCTCGATCTGCCCCATGCCGGTGCTTTCGATATCGAGCAGATCAAGTTTGCGCATTTTATCAAGGCCATCTTCCTCGACAGCGACACCAAAGTGGCGCTGCTTTCAGGCGCGCCATCCGAAGGTAAGCCGATGCTCACCAACGGCCAGATGGCAGCCGCGCGCAAGGCAGTAAATTCGGTCGTCGGTGAAAGGCGGCTTTTGACCCATGCGGTTTTGGGTCCGGGGCAGGATGGCTGGCTGGATGAAGTCGACCGGGTTCACGAGACACTCAAACCGGACGGGTGGAAGGGCTACACCGTCGGCGAGCCTTTTTCGCCATCGTTCAAACGCTATCGGCTGGACGACGAGGCGCTGACGTACCCCGCGTATGAGCGCATGGTCAAGGCTGGCGTTCGCAACGTCTGTTTTCATAAAGGTCTGCTTCCGGAAAACGCTGACGAAGTGATGCCGGGCGCTGAGCCCTTTGCCAAAGTGGATGACGTTGGCAAAGCGGCTCGCGATTGGCCCGGATTGAACTTTGTGATTTATCACGCAGGCTATCGAACCATACCGCAGCCCACGATTGCCGAGCTCGACCGTTTTGAGAAAACAGGCCGGATTGACTGGGTCAGCGATCTTGCTGCGATCCCGGAGCAGTACGGGGTCAATAACGTCTATGCTGATATCGGTGCATCCTTCGCCTTCACTGTGCTGACGCATCCGCGATTGGCGGCGGCCATGATCGGCATGTTGGTGAAAGGTCTTGGGCGCGACAAGGTTTTATGGGGCACGGACAGCGTCTGGTATGGCTCCCCGCAATGGCAGATCGAAGCCCTGCGAAGGCTGCGCATGCCTGACGATCTGATTGAGCGTTTCGGATATGAACCGCTTGGCGAAGCGGACGGGCCGCTCAAACGCGCGATCCTCGGCGCAAATGCAGCGCCGCTCTACGACGTTGATCCCGACAAGTATCGCAAGTCCGCTGTCGAAGGTCAGCATTTGGATCAAATTGTCGAAACCTATCGACGCAATGGCGGCGTGCCGGACAATTGGACACATGGGTATGCGCAGCCGTCAGAGGAGAAGTCGGGGGATGCTTGACGGAAAGCGCATTGTGATCACGGGCGGCGCCAGCGGAATTGGCTTGGCAGCGGCGGAACTGTTTGCCGCTTATGGCGCGTGCGTTGTTCTCATTGATCGCGACCCTGCCGTATCCGCCGTCGCTACGCGCATCGCAGGCAGTTCGGCATTCAAAGCCGACATTACCAATGCCCCGGCTATGGAAACACTGTTCGACCAAATCGGACAGATTGACGGAGCATTTAACAATGCCGGGATTGAAGGAATGGGTGGGCAAATGGTCCCGCTGACCGACTACCCGCTCGATGAATTCCGCAAGGTTCAGGCCGTCAATGTTGAAGGCCTTTGGAATTGCCTCGGCGTGCAACTGCGACAATTCTCGAAGCGCGGCGCGGGAGCGATCGTGAACACGTCGAGCGTCATGGGCTGGCTCGGTGCACCGGGCCTTGCCGCTTACAGCGCTTCGAAACATGCTGTGATCGGCATCACCCGTAGCGCCGCACTCGAAGTCGCCGAGGCGAATGTCAGGGTGAATGCGGTGTTACCCGGCGCTGTCGAGACGCCGATGTTGACCGAGCGTGGTTTCAAACTCAATCCCGACTTTGCAGAGGCTGCTGCGGCCTCTCACCCATTGGGCAGGATCGCGAAAGCCGAAGAGGTGGCGGAAGCCGCGGCATGGCTGTTGAGCGATAAAGCGAGCTTCGTCACTGGCCACTGCCTCGCGGTCGATGGCGGTCTGTCGGCACGATGACCACCCAAAAGGCAGAAACGAAACGTCTGCTGCGCGAGCAGATCCTGAAGGTTTGGGGAAGCGGTAAGATCGAACTGGTCGATACGAACTACGCGATTGAAATCACAGATCATATGCCTGTCCCCGGCCAGCCTTCAGGGCGCGAGGCACTCAAGGATGTCGTTCACCAGTTTCGCGCTGGAATTCCCGATATGGAGATGGATTTGCACGTCACGCTGGCTGCTGGTGATTTTGGCGTAGATGTCTGGACGCTAAAGGGCACGCATGGCGGCGTTTTGCTGGGCAAGCCGGCGACCGGCCGCGCTTTGGAGATCTCCGGCATTGATATGATCCGCACGGCCAATGGTCAGATCACCGACCTATGGCACGTTGAAGAAATGGCTGTTCTGATCGCGCAGATGGATGAAAGCCCGCTGGAATTCGGTGCGCCTGCTGCGCCGGTCGCCAACGAATCATGGCCGCAGCAATCAGAGGTCTCACCCGGGGCTAATGCAATCGTGCCGGGCGAAGCGGGTTTTTCAGCTCTGGAAAAGCGCAATCTAGCAATAGCGCGCCGGCATATCGAAGAGATCTGGGCAGGCGGTAATGCGGAGCTTTGCTGGGAAATGTACCATCCCGGCGTGGTCGATCATAACATGGCGCCAGATCAGAAGCCGGGGATCGAGGGCATAGTCGATGTACTGCAATGGCTGCGCGAATCCGTGCTTGATCTCGCCATGCAAATCGAGTGCTATGTCATCGACGGTGACATGTTCGCAGACCGTTGGATCATGCAAGGAACCCATACCGGCGCACCTCTCATGGGCGTGCCGGCGCGCGGGAAATCATTCACCATTAATGGCATGGATGTCGGGCGGATCGACGAAGACGGTCTTATCACCGACATCTGGCACGCCGAAGAATTTCCCCAACTTCTGCATCAGGTGAGCTGATCGCGCGCAGAGAGGATCGAAATGGCGGATTATCTAGTTTTTGGCGCGACGGGCCACATTGGAGGGCCTTGTGCGCGAACCCTTGTAGAAAGGCACGGTGCTACCTGCGTAAGAGTAGCCAGCCATCGTGACGAAGGTCTTGGCCAGCTTCGAGATGAATTTCGCGATTGCGAAGCCCTGCAGGCCGACATGATGTCGGTTGCTTCCATGAGGGAAGCCCTCGACGGCGTTCTGGCGGTCTTCATAGTGACACCAGATTTCTTTGATGACGAGGCGGGTGCCCATGTCCTGGTCGAAGCGTGCGAGGCCTTGGACGCCCGGCCGCATATCGTGCGAGTTCAGGCAGAGATACCGGACCTGAAGAAGGAGCAGCTAACCGGTCTTCTTGCAAACCGAATTGGCCGATACGGCCACATTGTCGCGCGTGAAACTCTGACAGCCTCCAACCTTCCCTCGAGTTTCCTGAACGTATTCGGCTATTACATGGATGATCTCACGATCCATTTCGGTGAAGGCATTCGGCAGGGTGACACTCTCATGGTTCCCTATGATCGGCCCATGTGCTGGATCGACCCCAAAGACCTTGGTGAAGCTGCGGCGAAAGTCATGATGAGCCCACCGCCAACGAATGCGCGCATCTATCACCTGAACAGCGGAGAACCCCCTCTCCTTTTCAGTGAGCTTGCGCAATTGCTCTCCAGAACTATCTATCGTGAGGTAAGATACGTTGACGACGATGACCTCTTTCGCGAACTCGTCGGGCCCGCGCTCTTGGAGATGACCGGCAATGCCGATGCCACTGAATACCTCTTGGCGGACTGGCGCAACGAGCGGGCGCATTCCGAGGCCTTTGTCGGAACAGCCAGCTTGGCCCGGTTACTGGGCTGGCAGCCATTCACGCTTGCAGAATGGATGGCACAGCACTGTTTGTCGTTTTCGGCCTAGGTACAGCTAGCATGGCTGTACGCTCGGGCTAGGCCGGTTTTCTGCTGGGCTGAAGTCACATGGTGCATATGTAGGCTCTCCGACCTTCTCTTTTGCCTGAGCGCTCCTGTTTGAATTCTTGCGCTAAGAATCTTCCGATCCCGAGTTCAGAAACAGCTCCGTCTTAGAATGTGACTTATCATAAACGGTGTTATAAATCTGGCGGCTGGGCGCTTGCGACCTGAGCAGGGCGCATTAGTGTTGCGTAATGGAGCGAATGACACCGCCAGGACTTTAGGCGCGACCCGATCGGTCGCTGCGCAGGTTTTCGCGAGAGACGCTACTTACGCCAGAGCTGTGGGATGCGTTGGATTCGCTTTCGGAAGTGACAGGCCCGAGTTCGAATACAATATTGAAGGATGGCATTCCTTACCAAATCCACGAGGTGGCTCCAGCAGATTGGCTCCTAAAAAGAGAGCTGGAAGAAGCACTCCTTGACGAATTTCGTACTCAGATCGGAACGGGAAGGTGGGGTGTAAGGGCTATGCCGCGCGGTAAGTCTGACCGTGAAACGATAGCTGTCGAACTCGTGGAGGATGCCGCGAAAATCGACTTCGAGGATAATAAGATAGGCCCGTTCTCGTTGGTCGAGATAACAGAGACCCCTGCGACAGATAGATACCTCATTATCAAATGGTTCATCGAACAGGTCTGCTCGGTAGTCCCGCCGAAGCAGGGTGTGAAGAAACATCAAATCCCGGATCTGGCGGATCGTTTGTTACCCTTCGATGTGCGTGACGACATCTTCAAGGCCGCATGGGCCGACGCCAAAATTCCCGAAGGCTTTCGTAAGTCTGGGCGCTGACATTGGAATTCGTTTCCTGATACCCCCCTCAAAGGAATCGGCAGCTTCCTATTGATGGGGAGCCTCTCAAATGAGGAGGCTCTCTTGGCTAAAAAGACGATGTTTCTCACCACGGCTGAATTGGCCGAGCGTTGGCGAATTAGCCCGCGCACCCTGGAAGGTTGGCGAGATAAAGGGATCGGCCCGACATATACGAGGATCGGCAACCGGGTCCATTACCACATCGATGTGGTTGAGCGTGCTGAGAACGACTGGTCCTCAGTCGTGTCCAACCAACTCTGACTGAATTCGCAATCGCGGCTGAGCCGCGAAGGGCGCGTTCGGTTGGTTCGATACGTCTGGGAGCGCGCCCAGCATACTCCCGCTACCAGATGGGGTGAGGTCACAGTGGAAACCCGAGTCCGAAAGGCAGAGCGGGGACCTCCGGAACGGCGCAGAGTTTCGAAAGCAGCTGCTAAGCGGGTGGGCTAGTGTCGGCACCACCCGCGCCCGAATGCGACGGCCGGCTCCGGGGAGCACCTGAAACGCATTAGGGGAGGGCCTACCCGGCCAATTGGCGGGGGTTGGTCGTCCTATGCCCTCCGCTCTGACCTCACCAGGAATCATCAGACAGACTGAGCAAGCACAAACCTCTGACCAGGAAGGCCTGCGACGCGGGAGCCATCGAACTAGCGGAGCGGCGCAGGCCTTCCAAAGCGCATCGATCCAAAAAAAGAGATACCCCGGTTCCGCGCATGCGCATGCATGCGCGCACTTTTAGCATTCTCAATGCTGCTGAGTGGAAAGGGGGGGGAGTCAAAAGTTCAGACCCATTCGATTGGACACCGGCGGGGGGCAAAAAAATGTACGTGGTCGATATTTTCAATTGCGTTTCTGCCCGCTTATGTCCGTGGGAGTTCGTTTCAAGAACGGCAACCGTTCCAATTTGGCTGTTGATGGGAAAACGCTGATTTCGACAATCAGACGGGAGGCAACCAGAATGGGACGCAGAAAGAAACCAACGCATTTAAAGGTGATCGAGAACTCGCGCGATCGGCGCGACCCCAAGTTGATCGCTGGCGAACCAATGCCCTCGCAGCCGCTGGAGCATGCTCCTGAACATTTTTCGGAGAAGGAGCGCGAAACCTGAGACTTCGTAATCAACAACTCTCCTCGGGGGATGTTGAGAGCGCTCGACCAATTCATTGTTCAGGCATTTGTTGAAGCTTGGGAAACGCGTCGACAAGCTCAGGAAAAACTGCGCAATTCACCAATGCTGATCAAGACAGGACGAGGAAATATTGTCACGTCGCCTTATGCGCGCATCGTTAGCCAACAAAACCTCATAATTCGCGGCTTAGTGGCCGAATTGGGCTTCTCACCCGCAGCGCGAACAAGCATCGCTATTGAAGAGGACGATGGACCAGACCCTACGGATCGCTTCTTCGAATAGCCGCCCTCTTTTCTGCTAGCATAAGAGGCTGATGAACGACGGCAGCATTTGGGCCGTAAGCGGTCAGTCTGCTTTCGGAGGCGGGGGTGTCACAAGCTGACCTTCCGCTTCCGACCCATCTGCGGTCGAGAGCGGACAATCGTCACGGACCCTAAACTTGCCGGGGAGCCTTCACCGATGCTTCGTGAGGAGCAGAGATTCTCAAAGCGGCCCGATTGCCAACTTCGACCCCCGCCAACTTAGGCAATTGGACCTGTTTGTTCTTTCGTTTGGACCGCTAATGGAGTTCATGACGCAGCGCGATTTGCGGCATGGAAACTCAGAAATGAATCTGCTCATGAGCTGATAGCGGGCGCTGAATTCCTTGGGATCGAATTCGCGCGCAATTTGCGATGGATGCCTTCGTGTCGCAGCCCAGTCGGCGTAAACCCAGTGTTTGCGTAGATGGCGCGTCCCATGTGTGCCTGGTCCGCAAAACCACAATCGAATGCTATCGCAACCAATGGGCTGTCCGAGTGAGTAATGGCCTGAACAGCCAATCGCACCTTGGCCGCCAAACGGTACTGCTGGGCTGAACACTGGTATCTTTTGCGAAAGCTCCGGCTGATCACTGAGGGCGCAATTCCATTCAACTCGCCCCATTGGCTGATCCGAAACCTAGGGTCGCTTCGTAGGCTGCCCGCGAGCAGGTCAACCCAATCCGTAACCGTTTGTGTCTTCGCCCGGCTTGAATCGATCACGTATCGCGCTGCTTCGACAAGCGATCGAGACGAAAGATGAACAACTCTGTCGAGGTCGGACACGCTCGCCAGCGTATGCGAGAACGTGCCTATGATCGGCAAGAGAAGGACCTTCGCCCCTTTTGTCCCGACACAATTGTAATGCGCCTCAAACGGAGCATGCGCAATTACGTCACCCGCTTCAACGCGCCAGACCCCTGTGTCTCCGACTTCGGTGTATCCACCTTCGAGAACGACGGCCAAAAAGCCTTCTTTGTGCTGGTGGCGATGATGCGTTTCCCGCGGCGAGTGTTCGAGAACTCGACTGCTCGACAAAGAGAAAACGGGCCGAAAATCAGAGCGCAACGCCATGATTGGGTTCTCGGGATAATGAGCGCCAGCGTCAACTGCGTTCAAGCATTGGACCGGAGGTTCGATAAGGCTTTGGACCGAACTGAAAGAACGCAACAGAACGGGGCACCAAGTGTCGAAATCAAAGCTCTTCCGAACCGCCATCCGAGGTGCTCACCTCTTACTGATCAGCCTTTTGGCAATACTTCCTCACCACGCGGTCCTCGCAAACGCCGTCGATGAGTCAGTGCGAGCTGTCTTCGAAGATTTCGGGAAGCCTGGCGAGCCCGGCGTATCAGTCCTGGTAGTAAAGAACGGGGAGGTTCAGCACAGCTTCCATAGCGGGCTCGCCGATGTTGGAGCCGATCTGGCGATTGCTGACGACAGCGTCTTCAACGTCGGGTCGATCTCGAAGCAGTTCACTGTCTTCGGCATTCTCCTCCTGCGCGACGAAGGAAGATTGTCGCTTTCGGACGATGTGCGCACATACATACCGGAACTGCCGGATTTCGGGGTGACAATCACACTCGAACACTTGGCTCGCCACACAAGTGGGCTGCGCTCCCAGCAATATAATGGCCTAATGGGGTCGTGGACGCAGACAGATGAGCGCACCCACTCACAGATGCTTGACCTTATCCGACGGCAGCGCAGTTTGCTGTTCGAACCGGGCACTCAATTCGCGTACAGCAATGCAGGGACAAGTCTGCTTGCCGAAGTCATCACCCGGGTATCTGGCATGCCCTTTCAGCGCTTTATGGCCGAGCGGGTTTATGCCCCGCTTGGCATGGCCGACACCTTTAACCGAGGGGAAGCGGCGCAAATCATCCGGAACGAGGTCCACAGCTACTATCGCGAGGACGGGGTTTTAAAGAAAGCGGTCAATCCAAGCGGAGTGCAGGGGTACACAAACGTCTATTCGACCACACGCGACTTGGCGAAATGGGCGGCGAACCTCAAGACCGGCGCCGTTGGCGGGCCCGGGACAGTTGGCGAACTTATGTCTGTCACGCATTTTCCCGAAGGTGTGCAGGTCGAACATCGCATGGGCCTCTATGCGACACCCTATCGAGGCTATCGCCAGTTTCAGCACACAGGATCAGATCGAGGCTACACAAGCTATCTAGGGTGGTTTCCGGATCAAGACCTAACGATCATCATCCTTTCGAACATTGAGGGCATCGACGTGTTCCGCTCCGCCTATGCGATTGCTGACCTCTATCTGCCCGGCAGCGAGGGCCCTCTCGTGAGCAGACCGGAAGATTCCGCAGTAGAGTCATCGAGCCTCACTCTAAGCAATGATCAGTTGCGCTCCTACACGGGCGCCTTCTGGAGCGATGATCTGGGCGATATCCGCCGCATCTCCCTTGTGAATGGACAGCTTCGTTATGTCCGGTCACCTGAGAGTTTCAGCCCGCTTGTGCCGCTTGGTGAAGACCGGTTTCGTTTGGCAGATGCTGTCTCACCGGCATTTGTGACGATTGGCGTTTCCGGCATGGAGTTCGACGACGCAAGCGGGACTGTCGGGTTCGAAAGAGTCTCTGCCGACCCGAAACACAGCCCATCCATACAAGGTTTGGAAGGCCTCTATGTCAGCGACGAGATTTCCTCCACCTATCGCCTGAGCGTATGCGGCGAGGAGGTTTGGCTCACAAACGCGGTGCAAGACCTCCTGATTTTCAATCCCATTGCACCCGACATCTATCGCTCCAATGGCTGGTTCCTGCGTTCAATTCGCGTCCTGCGCGATACCGACGGAGATGCATTTGGCTTTTCGGCAGGCAATGTCGGTGCGAGCGGAATCCGATTTATCAAGGTGACATCGCCACACCTTGAAGAACCGCAGTTTGACCCTTGCCGATCGGTCAAACCGAACCCGCGCGGATGATGATTGGACCAGTTTTCTTCATGACATTTGGATCACCCTAGCAATCCAATTTTGTGGTTCATAGCAGTGCATGAACCCAGCCACTCTAATCCCGCCCGTTGATTTGCGTAGGCTTCTCGTCCGCTTTGCCGAGGCCTGGCAAGCGCGCGATCTGGACGATGTCCTCGCCTGCTTCCACCCGAACGCGATTTACTTTGCGTCTGTCGGCCCGGTTCCGGGAGAGAAGGCGCACGGTCACACCGAAATCCGCGATCTCATCAAGCGCATGTTCGCGCACGACACCGTCATCAGCCAATCAGTGGGCGAACCGCTCTTCTTTGAGGATGCCGGATTCCAGACCTGGACCTATCGCGACGCCGCTGGCCGCGAAACGCTCGGTTGCGACCTGTTTCGGTTCGAAGAAGGGTTGATTGTCCTCAAGGATGCGTACCGAAAGACCTTCGCTCTCTCTCAATCAAAGGAACAACGGTCATGAAACTCATCATCGGAAACAAGAACTACTCCTCCTGGTCGTTCCGCGTCTGGCTGACACTGAAAGTCCATGGGATCGCGTTTGAGGAAGACCTCCGCACTTTCGATGTCGAGAACGACTATGCCGATTTTTTTGAGTTTGCTCCTCACGGGAAGGTACCGGTCCTGATTGATGGGAAGCTGACTGTTTGGGAAACACTCGCGATCCTGGAATATCTGGCGGAGAAAGCTCCGGAGGCGAACCTCTGGCCAGCTGACCCGGCTGTTCGTGCCAAGGCCCGGTCGATTTGCAACGAAATGCACGCGGGATTTCTTGCGCTGAGGGCTGCATGCCCGATGAATATGCGTCGGCGCATCGAGCCGGTGCCAATCGACGGTGCGGTCAAGAAGGATGTGGCGCGCATCGAACAGATTTGGGCCGATTGTCTTGAGGCCCATGGCGGTCCGTTCCTGTTCGGCTCCACCTTCACGATAGCTGACGGAATGTACGCACCGATCGTCAATCGCTTTGCTATTTATGAACTTTCGGATCACCCGGCCACGCGGGCCTATTCCGATACGCTCACAAATCTCCCGGCGTGGCGTGAGTGGGCTGAGGCGTCTGCCAAGGAGTCTTGGGTCGTTGATATCGACGAGGTCTATGCATGACGTGGTCGGGCGATCTTTTGGCTGCCTCACAGTTTGATTTCCTGATCGGCAAATGGCGTATTCGTCACTCAACGCTCAAGGAGCGTCTGGCTGGCTGCTCTCAATGGGCGGTTGCCAACGCGATCGATATCGTTCGCCCCGCCTTCGCAGGTCTCGGCAATGTCGGCCATTTCGTCCGCATGTTCGATCAAAAGCCTTACTGCGGCAGCCCCATCCGCCTTTACGATCCCAATGAGGGCCTTTGGCGAATTTGGTGGGTCGATACGGTGGACAACCGGATGGAGCCACCCGTCATCGGCCGCTTTGACGGAGCGGAAGGTGTTTTCGAAGGCGAAGACACGTTTCGTGGCCAGCCGATCCGCGTCCGGTTCCGTTGGTCGGATATCACAGCAAGCAGCGCTGAGTGGCGACAGTTTTTCTCAGCTGATGGCGGGGCCAGCTGGGAGCACAATTCGACCATGGAATTCACCCGCGACGACACCCTCCCCGAACACCCTCTGCCCAACGAAGTCGAAAGGATCTATGCGTCATGAAGACAAGACTACGAATGACCGCAGCGCCACTCATTTGCGCCTTCTTGACGACCGGTGCGCTCCTCCCGATCCAACCGTTAATGGCACAAGAGGCACGATCGGCAAGCAACGCCTCAGCGGAATTTCTCGAGCTCGCAGACCGCCATGCCAGCGAGATTCTGCGTGTCTCTCCCGAATTTGCGACCCAGCTTGGAGTGGGTGAAGATATTGCTGGCGAAGGCTTCGGTTCGCAGTTGACCGATTACTCGCCCGCTGGGCAGCGCGAAGTCGCGGCACTCATTGAGCGCCTGCGCCGCGGCCTCGACGGTATTGATCGAGCGAGCCTACAAGGCACCGCAGCGATCACCTATGATGTGATGTCTGCGGCCTACGATCTCGCCAGCCGCCAGAACGCGCTCGGCACTGGGCCGGCTTCTGTGCTTGGCGTGTTGCAGCCTTATGCGACCGACCAATTGTTCGGCCCCCACATTGCGCTCCCCCGCCTCTTCGCGGCGCAAATGCCAATCCGGAATGCTGAGGAGCTAGCAACCTATCTCGACCGGCTTGAGCAACTCGGCGGGGCATTCGACGACGTTTCAGCACAGCTCGTTGCAGACGCGGCGCGCAGCGCAGCGCCGCCGCGCTTCGTGCTTGAAAAAGTCGCCGAGGCAGCACGCCAGTTCGCTGACGTTTCCACCGATGACAACCCTATCTTTCAGGGGGCGGCTCAGAAGATCGACGCGTTGGAAAATCTAAGCGCCGCCCAGCAAGAAAGTGCGAAGCAAAGGCTTGCTTCCATCCTATCGTCACAGGTTCGTCCAGCGATACTAAACTATGCGCAAACGGCCAGCACCTTGGCCCAAAGCGCGAGCGAACATGCGGGTGTTTGGCGGATGAAAGATGGGGCGCAGCTGTACCAGATCGCGCTCGACAATTACGGCGCGGATGGGCTGAGTGCGGATGACATCCACGCGATCGGCCTTGCTGAAGTCGAGCGCATTCACCGCGAGATGGACGTGATCCTGCAAGGCGAAGGATACAGCGAAGGCAGCGTCGGGCAGCGCATGCGCCAGCTCGCCGCCAATCCGGAGTATCAATTCGCCAACACGGAAGAGTCGAAAGCGCGGCTTCTCACCATCCTAGAAGGATATATCGCCGAAGCTGCGGAAAGGGCGGTTCCCGCGTGGTTTACGGCTTTACCACCCCAACCCGTCGAGGTTCGTCGTATCCCTCCGCTGGAAGAAGACAGCGCATCGGGCGGGTATTACACACCCCCCACACTCGATGGCTCGCAGCCCGGCGTGTTCTGGATCAACTTGAAGGATATGAAGGATTGGCCGGTCTACACGCTCAAATCGCTAGTCTATCATGAGGCGGTGCCAGGCCATCACTTTCAGGCGAGCACCGCGCAATCCATCGACGACATGCCGCTGATCCGCAACATGGTGTGGTTTGTGGACTATGGTGAGGGATGGGCGCTTTACACCGAAGCCCTAGCGGTTGAAATGGGCCTCTATGAAAGTGATGGCCTTGGCAATCTCGGGCGGCTTCGTATGGAGCTCTATCGTGCGGCGAGGCTGGTGGTCGACACAGGGCTTCATCACAAGCGCTGGAGCAGGGACCGAGCGGTCGACTGGATGGTCGATGTCACGGGCGAGTCCCGCGAGTCTATCGTTCGCGAGATCGACCGATACGCAGTGTGGCCAGGACAGGCGACTTCATACAAGATCGGGATGATCAAATTTCAGGAGCTGCGAGCGCGCGCCGAAGATCGGCTTGGAGAGCGTTTTGACATTCGTGCCTACCACGATTTTGTGCTCTCGACCGGCGCGGTCCCCATGGGTGTTTTATCCCGGCTGCTTGATGAGTGGATTGCACGACAGGAGGAAGCATAATGGCCCGCAGCATCATTAAACCGCTGCGCATAATTGCTGCAGCGCTGGCGTTCACTTTTCCGGTCGGTTCAGCGATCTCTCAAAATTCGAGCCACCCCGAGATATTGCCGCGCGATTGCGAGTTGTCACTCGCGCTCAGTGCAGCGCCAGAATATCTCCGGTCCGAAGCAAGTGCCTACGTCTTCACTGCCGCAGGTTATGAACTGTCACGAGAGGGCTCGAACTCCTTTACATGCATAGTGAACCGCGACGATCCCCGCGTTCTGAAACCAACATGCTTTGATGCCGAAGGCGCGCGAAGTGTCGTGCCGACGATCCGTTATTTCGGCCAGCGAATGCTTGAGGGCGCGAGCGTGGAGACAATTCGGCGCGAGGTGTCGGACATGTTCGCAGAAGGGGCGCTGCAATCGCAGGCAACGCCCGGCGTTGCATACATGCTGTCGCGCTACAATCGCCCGGTAAACCTTGCGACAGGAGAGCTTGGCTTCTTCCCGCCGCACGTGATGTTTCACGCGCCCAATCTGAGCAATGAAGACATCGGCCATGACATGGCGCACCACGATATGCGCCGCCCTCTGCCGATGATCGCCTATGGCGGGCCGCAGGGCTATATGATCATGATCAGCGACGATGGGAAAGAACGCGCACGTAGCGATCTGGCAGCAAGCTGTCCGGCGTGGATCTGGGAATGATTGAGCGTGAGGTCATCAACACGCTGTGTCCATGGTCGGGAGACCCGGTTTCGCCAGATTCCCTGACACATTACAGGGGCCGCAAAGTCGGTTTCTGTAATCCAGGATGCCGCGACAAGTTCGAAGCTGCGACGGCGCTCTTCGATGGGACCATCGGCACAGCGCAGCGCGATCCGGCGCTTGTCATTCTCGAACGGGCAGCGCGCTATAATTGCTGGTTCAATGACCGCTTGTTCGAGGCGATAGCCCGGCTCGATCTGAGCGATTATTCACGAAATGCGGGCGCGTTCTTTGGTTCTGTAGAGGCCAGCGTCAATCACATCCTGGTGTGGGACATTGTATGGTTGCAACGGATTGCGCGGTCTCTCTCCAGCGCTAGCAGCCTTGCTTGGATACTGACTCTGGAGACGCCAACGGCGAACGATCAGGTTCTGCACAAGGACCTTGCCCAACTGTCCAAAGCTCGCCGGCGCATCGATGCAACGATCATCGCGCTCACGAGCAATCTGAAAACCAAGTTGCTTGAACAACGCGTGAGCTATCAAAGGCAAAGCGGCGCAGCATTTGAGCACGCCTTGGACGAAGTCTTGCAGCACATGTTCAATCATCAGACCCATCATCGCGGGCAGGTGACCACGCTCCTTTCACAAGCCAGTATCGATCCGGGCGTGACTGATATGATCGCGATGGTGATCGATGAGGATGCAGCGGAGAAGATTTATGATTGACGGTGTCGCTCCATATGAAGCGCGGAATTTTGCATTCGTAGAGACCCGAGAAATGGCTTGCGTCGAGTTCAAGGTCTACACGATCGCCAAGTTGGAAGTGACGGACGTCTCTCCTTCCTTGTTGAGAAAGGCCTACCAGTACATCGAGACGGTCATGCCAGAGGTCCGCAAACAGGAAGGCGCCGACCATGGGCTTGGCTATGTCATTCTGCATGCCGGAGAAATGGGCAACTGGCTGCTGATCCATTGGTGGGCGCATAGCGATATCGCCCTGCGGCTCCTCGCATCTGCCGAGATTGGATCAGATGTCTTCACCTCCAACGACCACAGGCGGTTTCATGCCTGTGTGTGGGAACATGTCGTGATTGATCATGAACGTCTCGCATGGGTTCGTCAGGCGATGACCCCAGAGGGAGACGGCGCCCGTTATCTCTCGGACAGGCTCTGCGATGGCCAATATTGAGCCTGGGCAACCGCGCCGGTTTCGCAAGGGCGAGGAAGAAGACTTGCTCGCCCTTATGAGGGGTCTCGCGCGTTTCGAAGGCTACCTTGATGACTTCGGGGTGACTGCCCCTGATATTGTAAACGCTGGACTGAGTTACCCTCCTCAGTTTTTTGGCCATGTCGTACCAGATCGTAATTCGGCTGCGCTTGTGGGCATGGCCGTAACCTACATCATACCGTGGACGTTCTCGGGGAAACCGCATCTGGTTCTAAAGGAACTTTATGTGGACGAAGCCGCCCGGGGACTTGGTGTGGGCCAGCTCCTTATGGATGCTGTTTTGGCGCAGGCGCATGAGATTGGTGCGTACGGTGTGCAGTGGACGGTGCTCGGCGAAAATGATCGCGCCAAAGCCTTTTACCGCAGCCTTGGCGCGCACCATGACGCGAAATGGGAAAACTGGGAAATTCAGTTGAGCGGAATGGCGCCAATCGGTGCCCCTTCCATCGCGATCGACAACGCGGCGAGATAGCCGCGTCAGGCGTTCCAGATTTTAAGCGCGAACCACCCGCCATGGATCAGGTATCCGCACACGACGACGGCCATCACCATCTGCAATGACCCTATAAAGCGAGCAGTGCGGCTAGTGTCGCTCCGCAGGAACAAGACACCGGCAACTGCGACGATCAAAGGGGCAATGAAGCTGATCGCATAGACCAGCCAGCCTACGAATGTCGGCTTGCCCAGTAGGTCGAAGCTGCCTGTGCCAAAAAGCATAAGCGGCGCGATACCCGCAGCGAGCGCCGCAGCGAGGGCGAAGGTGGGCCAGAACCGCGGTGCCATGCCGCCACTTTCGGCGAGCTTTCCACGAAAGGCAGCGATCAGCCAGAAGGCAGCATAAACTGCACCCATAGCGGCGGCCAGACCGGTCAGAGCCATTGCGGCAAGCTTGGTCCACATCTCAACACCGCTCACCCTGCGGTAAGTCACTATGCCCGACTGCAATCGGAAGCCTTCATCATCGGCAATCGCCACGAGGCCGGGGGCACTTTGTCCGATGGCGTGAAAGATTCCATCTCCGACGTGCCGCCATTCGCTGCCTTTGAACCTCAGAACATCCCCTTCAAGACGCACGCCCTGCCATTGCGAAAGACCAATAAGGGGTGCCAGAAAAAGACGGCGTGGTGTCGATGTCTGGAACTGTCCGCTGAGATGTTCCCGCAATTCGTCCGGCACCGCCACTTCATCTATAGCAGGGGTTTCAAGGCCCCCTTCCAGATAGTCTCGCAGGACCTTCGCAACATCATCGAGCGCATTCGATGTCTTGTTGATCATGATGACATAGCCGCCATTTACCTCGGGCGAGTAGCGCGCGGTCGCTGCAAATCCGTCAATCGAGCCATCATGACCGAAGAAGGTCGTTTTTCCGTCCAGATTGGGATCGTTGCCTAACGCATAACCTAGCTCGAGCCCCGCTTTGACAGCGTCCGAGGAAGCTGGCCGTTCAATTCTAAGGGCACTTTGTGGTGAGAAGAAAGTACGGCCATCAAGCTCACCTCGTCCGAGCATCAAGAGGGGGAGGCGCGCCAGATCGAATGCGGTTGTGTTGAGCGAGCCGCTGGGCCGCCCTGCGATCTCTATGAATGGCTCCTCTTTCGAACCATCCCAGAAGTAGCTTCGCGACAAAGCGCGCTCTACGGATGGGGTCTTTGTCCATTGCGCGCTGCTCATCTGCAGGGGGCCGATAATGTTCGCGGCAACATAGTCTTCGAAGCTTTGCCCCGACACGACCTCGACGATGCGTCCTGCGATGACCGGCCCTGAGTTGCTGTATGACGTGAGCTTTCCGGGCCGCCAGCGTGCGCGATAGGGCGCATATAGTCGCACCGCATCATCAACTGTGAGATCGCTGCCTTCAATCAGATACTGGCGAAAGGCAATATCGTCGGAACCTGCAGTGTGTTCAAGCAAGTGCACCACGCGAACAGGGTTTGTCTCAGCCCATGGATTGTTGATGACAAGATTCGGCAACAGGTCGGTCGCGGGCATATTGAGGTCGAGCCGACCCGACTCAACAAGCTGCATAATGGCGATGGAGGTAAAGCTCTTGCTGATCGATCCTGCTCGAAAGATCGTTTCGTCATTAACCGGCTCAGCGGTCGACACATCGCTCACGCCAAAGTGAGACAAACCCGTAAGGCGACCCTCCTCGATGATCGCGACGGATGCCCCCGGCACATCGGCTTCAGTGAGAATCGTCTCAACTTGTGCGCGAAGGTCTTGAGGCAGCTCGGCCGTTTGCGCTCTTGCTGGTAGACCAGCGAACATCGCGAGGGTTACGAGAATAGAAGTGATGCAAGAGGATAAGTCGAACTGCTTGGTTTGCATGAGTTTTTCGCCCCGTTGCGTTTGGAAGGCCGCCGTCGCTTGGTAGGAACAAGTCCCATTTGTTTTGATCCGATTGTGGGGGGGTGGGCTGGTCCAATTCAGATGTCTTGAACGCAGTTGCGAGCGTTAATTCGCCGATTACTCGCTGGCGGGCATGTAAACACCAGAGCGTCTGGCGACGACACGACCGTCGGCATTGCGGTGGTCCTCAGCAAAATAGGAACCGCTTTGGCCGTACCACGATATGTTTGTGACATAGTCAAAACCGCCGTCTTCGATGGGCAGCTTGTAAGTCTTCTGCACCTCGTAACGCCCTTCTGGGTCGGGCCCTTTGCAGGAAACAACTTCGATGGCAGCATCGACGTCGGCAACTCCATCAATAATCGGCACAATTGAGTTCCCCTCCAGCGTGACGATACCGATCTCGGCGGCTTCTTCAGTACCGCCAACATCGCCCCCAAAGGATTTGCTGGCCCAAGTTCCATCGCCGTTGGCAAAGTGTACCGACGTTGTCTCGTATGTTCGAACACCGCCATCGAGACGGGCAATCGTGCCAACATATTCCCACCGGCCTTCATCGAGCTCCATAGTCTTGAGAATGCAAGTGGATAGGTCGTCTGAAGCACCTAGGTCGGTGGCGTCATTTTCGGCGTTCCCCTCTGCACATGCGCAAAGAAAAGCAACGAATGGCAACAAGAGCGCACGGCGTGCGTGTGAGCGCTGATACGTTTGAGAAGCAGATCCGTGGTTTTCGCACTTTGGCTTCTGTATGGTCATGCCGCGTCACCTCGCTGTTTGGCTACTAGCTCAATCGAGGCGTTAGACCGCATTTTCCAGTGCCGCATGAGCAAAGACAATTGGCCCAAAGAGTCGGTCGAGAAATGGCTCAGGTATGTACTCTGATCCCATGCTCGATGATGCCCTGAGATTGGCCTGATTTCGACGGTCAACTTGACGAGCTTGTATAGACCAATTTACCCTTTTCACATGCCGCATGTGTCAGATTTTCAAGTGCGCGAAGGATTTGATCGCACGAAAGGGAGCCTCTCCAAGCAGTTGGCGGCCCAGATCCGGCGACAAATTGAAGCTGGCGATATGGCCCCGGGCGATCGCATCCCTGCAACCCGGCAGCTCGCAAAGGATCTGGGCCTGTCGCGCGGGACCGTAACGACAGCTGTTGAGATATTGTTGGCCGAAGGTGTCTTAGCGGCGCGTGTTGGGGCCGGAACTTTCGTCGCATCCGATGCGTCCAGTTCGGCCTTGCTCCCTTCGCGCAAGCGCGCTCCAAAGTTTGAATTCGTCTCACGTGCAATAGAACCCGACATTGATCAGAAGACCAATTCGAAGGTCGACTTTCGACCGTGTCGGCCAAGCCTGGAGACGTTTCCATTGAACACATGGCGCCGCTGTGTTTCCCAAGCGGCCAGTGCGGTGCCTGACAGTGATTACGGAGACCCGCTCGGCAATGTGCGGTTGCGCGACGAAGTGGTGTCCTATTTGCGCCGAGCGCGGGGAATGCAGGTCGATCCGGACCAGATCATCATCACAAATGGCGCGGTCCATGCGATGTATTTGCTCTCCAACCTTTGCCTCGACCGAGGCCGTTCAGCGGTTTTTGAAGACCCGGGCTATCCTCTCGCCAGACAGGTTTTTAGCCGCACCGGGGCGGAGATGTTGTTCGCGCCGATTGATGAAAATGGCATGCAGCTTGATCGCCTTGATGAAGCGCGTCTGCCGCCCGGTTTGGTCTATGTCACGCCCTCACACCAATTTCCCGTTGGTAGCCGATTGAGTCTGGGCCGGCGAGCCGAGCTAGTATCCTGGGCCGAGAAGCACGGAGCGCTGATCGTCGAGGATGATTACGACGGCGAGTTCCGCTTCGACGTTCCACCGCTCACTCCGCTGGCCGCGATGGCCCCGCATCAAGTTGTTTATTGCGGGACTTTCTCGAAGACGATGTTCCCAGGTTTGCGTATTGGCTTTGCCGTGGCGGACAAGTCGATTGTTAATGCAATGGCATCACTGCGCGGTGTTGCCGAATATGCGCCGAGCGAGCCATTGCAACTTGCCTTGTCCAAGTTCATCGGACTTGGGGAGTACGAACGGCATATTCTTCGTACACGACGCCTCTATGCGGCCAAGCGTAATTGTGTCGCAGATCTTCTGCATCCGCAGGCCAAGCTCACTGGCCTGGAATCGGGCCTTAGCGGTCTGATCGAGCTTCCCGCGACTGTCTCAGCCGCAGAGATTTCCGCACGTTTGGAAGGGCAGGAAATCCTGATTCCGGATGTGAAGAAATATGTTGTCGGCGAAGCCAAACAGAGGAACGCACTTGTGTGCGGATATGCAGAGCCAACCTTAAAGCAGATCGACCAAGGGCTTCGTGCCGTAAACGCTGAGCTAGAGCGTTTCTGAAGCTTGCAACGCAGGTGTGGATTCAATGGCACGGCTCGAGTTGACCGTACAGGAGCAGTCTGTCCGCTTTCACCCCCACTGGCGGTCATTGATCGATGGCTCGAACTGGGCCGTGAGCGGAATGTCCGCTTTTGTAACTAAGGTCATCGAAAGCGGACTGTCAGCTTTCCGCCCAAAAGTTCAAGCCGCCGATTAGCGACTTAGAATGGAGGTGGCAGCGGAGACCACAATGGCCAGGCATCCAGGGGAGGATGCCTGGCCTGAAGTATCAGCCTGCTAGGGGTTTAGCGGAGTAATCCGCAGGCCGAATGTGGTTTGCGGTTAGCCCGTGACAGGGGTCAGAATGATCTCGACCCTGCGGTTGGCGGCGCGCCCTTGCGTAGTCGCGTTGGTATCAACTGGTTCAAATTCACCGCGCCCTTCGGTTGAGATCCTGCGCCCGTCAACGGATCGTGCAGATAGATAACCAGCGACTGATGCTGCGCGGCGCTGCGACAAGGCTATGTTGTATGCATCCGTTCCTTTGGAGTCGGTGTGGCCAATCACATCAACATAAGTTGCAGGATATGCCTGCAAGCTGGCACCTAGCGCGTTGAGCGGGCGATAGAAGCGTGGGCGAATATCCGACTTGTCGAAGGCGAATGTCACTTCGGCAGGCATCGACACCACGATCTGCTCACCGCGTTTCTCCACGGTAGCGCCTGTTCCAGCAAGGTCGCGCTGAATGGTACGATACTGCGTGTCTACGTAGGTTACGACCTGCGAGCGTTGAATGGGGGCAATGCCAGCACCGATCACCGCAGTGCGGCGGACGCCTACATTGCCGAGCACTGGACCGGTGCTGACAAAGGCGCGTCCAGGAACCACAAGGGCAGTACCGGGCGTCGCGACCTGAGGAGCGGCGACTTCCAACGCGGCATTGTCGGCGTCAGGCACTTGAACTGCGCCATCGGCAGCAAGCTCACCAGCTGTATCGAGAGCAGCTGCGCTTCCACTCACGCTACCAGCAACTCCGGTTGTGATGCTGCGGGTGGCGGTGTCAGCTGCTAGATTGGCCGAGGCCTGACTCACGCCTCGGATCGGCGCAGTGGCAAGCGGTGTATCAGAACCTCGGACTGAGCCGGTCGACTGATTGGTGACAGACGAACCAATATTCGCGCCATTGGCATCGACCGCCTGAGTGGTGGTGGTGCGCGTCACAGTGCGCGTCGCAGCTGGTTCTGCGTTGATACGCGAAGCGGTGCGTGTGGTTGAGGTGACTGTTCCCTTGACTGAGCCGGCATTGGGCAGGCTACCCAATCCGCTACCGCCCAAAAGCTGAGCATTGGCGCTGGTGGACATCAGAGCAATGAGGCTAGCCGCAAAAAGAGAATTTTTCATCGGTACGTTTCCTTTCATCATTTTCGTCACAGCCGTTTCTGGGCCGCTCAGAACGGAAACGAAGGGGGTATTGGATTTAATTCATGACTCCCCGAAAAAGTTCATTCTCTTGTGCCGCACCCTTCGCAGACGAGACCTCGGCCAAAGACTCTATCGGAGCCCCGAGCGCCCAAATCGCGAGCCTCTGCATCAACCCGCGCCCGCCAGTTCCCGCCTTTCTCAAACGCAGCAGCAATGCGAGCAGCGACCAGTGGCGTTGCAAAAGAGGTGCCGCGCCAACGTTTGGTCTTGCCGCGCCGATCATAGGCATAAACGCGGTCGCCGGGAGCTGCGTAATCTAGGTCGAGCGCCCGTCCCGCTTCAATCAAAGCGCGGCCTCTCCGATCAACGCCTGTTACTGCGATGACCCTGCGATACGATGCTGGATAGGCCATGGGAGCCGCCGGACCATCATTCCCAACAGCTGCGACCACCACAACACCGCGCGCGTGAGCAGCGGCGACAGCGCGCTCAAGCACTGGATTGTGAGGCCCCACTAGGCTTATCGTGATTACCCTGCTTCCCGCTTGAGTCAGCCAGCCGATCGCTCGAGTGATCGCCAACGCGCTACCGCCTGCAGGGTCCGATCCATAGACATCAGCCACTCGAATGCTTTGAACGCCTGTAGTATGCAACAGGCTGACAACTGCGCTGCCGTGGTCACCGGGAACAGGCGCTCCATCAACAAAGCCGCGCTCCCCAACGACCCTGATACTTGCTCCCGGGGCTGTATCAATAACGCCAACCTCAACTGCAATAGGTTGAGCGGCTTGGTCTGCAATGGCTGCGCCGCTTGCAGCCATTGCAACACCTACATCGCCGGATAGGAAATGCAGGTTATCGGGGCTGATTTCAGCCTCAGGCGCTAAGGATATGGCGAGGCGCTGGGCATCCGCCAGTTTCATGTCGGCAGGTATTTGTAGCGAAGTCACGACTAGCCCGAGACCCTCAATCTCCTCTTGTGCACCAACCGCAAACCCTGCATCGGTCAATGCCGTTCTTGCTTGCTCGCTAAGTTCCATCGCGACCAGCTCGCCTCGACGTGCCAGATCACCATTTGTGTCGCGTTCGATTGTCTCACGATTCCGCCGCAACAGGCGCGATCCCGTGCTCTCAATAGGCGCTGAGCATTGCGTGTGATCTCTTGGTCAGTCAGCTCAAGCGTCTTGTCTAGCCTTACGGAAACTTGTCCGGGCAAATCACGCGCAGGGCCGGCCACATCAGGCACTTGCAACTGCGCCAAGCCGGTGCCTCCAAATAGAGGCACTGCAAGAGCAAGACCGGCCAATATTACTATGAGCGTGCGCGGCATGATTGTGTCTTTCCACTTTTTTGGCTTAAGCGGGGATTAAACGAGCGAGCCTGTCCGTTTAATCCATAGCCAAGGCACAAATGTCATCTTCATCCTTTGAAAGCCAAGTGCTCGAATTGCTGCCGCGCTTACGCCGCTTTGCAATCGGGCTCGCGGGCAGCCCAAGCGATGGCGATGATCTGTGCCAAATGACCATCGAACGCGCGCTCACCCGTTAAAAGCAATGGCAGGAGGGTACGCGCCTCGACAGCTGGATGTATCGGATCATGCGCAACATTTACATTGATGAAGGTCGCGCAACGACCCGCAGGCGCGAGACATTTGTAAACGAGGATGCGGGTCTTAGCATCGGATCACCCGGCGCACAGGAAGCGCAAGTTGAACTGACGATGGTAGACAGAGCCATGGCCAATCTGCCGGGGGATCAGCGCGAAGCCGTGCTTCTGGTCATGGTTGAGGGATACTCCTACAAAGAGGCTGCGGAGATTGTGGGGTGCCCCACCGGTACACTCAATTCACGGCTGGTACGTGGGCGCGATGCTCTGATGCAAATGCTCGTGGAGAGCGCGTGATGATCACCGATGAACAACTCGCAGCCTTTGCCGACGATCAACTGAACGGCGATGAAAAGGCGCGCGTCAAAGCGGCTATTGCTGCCGATCCTGCCTTGGCCGCCAAGGTCGAAAGCCACCGTGCATTGAAGACGCAATTGTCGGAGCATTACGCTCCGACACTGGCTCAGGCAGTACCGGATCATCTTACGGCTATGCTGAAGAAAGCTCCGGCCGAAGAGGAGATTGCAACAGCAGAGGTCCTGAGTTTCGCCAAAGAGCGCGAGAAGCGCGGGCTCGCAACCACTATCCGCCGCTGGGCTCCCATAGCCGGACCTGCCCTCGCCGCTTGCCTTGTCGTCGCCATCATGCAGCCCTGGCAAATCAGCCCAACCCCTGATGGCTATGCCGATTCTCGCCTTGCCGGAATGTTGGATACACAATTGACCTCTGCGCAAGGCGCAGATGCAAGCGAACGCATTTTGCTGAGCTTTGAGAATGGCGAAGGCCAGTATTGCCGGGCCTATCAAAACGGCGTCGAAGGCGGCATTGCGTGCCGCGATACGCAAGGCTGGGCGATCGAGCGCGCCTTTGTATTGGAACAGGGCCAGACTACCGAATTTCGTCAGGCTGGCAGCTTGGGCGATGTGATGGCGCTTGCACAGGATATGGCGGCAGGGGCAGCGCTGGACCCGGATGCCGAGGCGAAAGCCAGAGAGAAAGACTGGTTCAAGTAACCCCTCCTCAAAATCGCAAACAAAAAAAGGGGCCGGCATCTCTGCCAGCCCCTTTCCGAGTTGCTGTAAGGGGTCGAGGCTCAGCCAATAGTGACCCTCACATAGCGGTGGCCGCGCTCTTCCATCTCTTCGATGTAGTCCTCACGCTCTTCGCGAAGCTCATTGGCGTATTCCTCCCACGCATCGCTCAAATCCTCCAGATCGCTCGCGCGGTTGAGATCGCTGCGCAATTCCTTTTGCGCTTCGGTGATGTCGATGCGATAATCAAACCAGAACCGGTTTTCGATTCCAGCAATTGGAGTGTTGATGATCCGCTTTTCCTCAGCTCGCGCCATCACCTCTGCTTCGAGCATTGGGATCGAGGCCTGCGCCGATGCTGCAAAACCAGCAATTGCGAGGAGCGCGGCTGTTGATGTCAGTTTCATTCTTTGTCTCCGTTTCGTTCATTTGAGGATCGCCATTTGCGGGCCTACACATTGAAAACGGATGCCTGCGCGGGTTTAATTCAGTCAGTCTCAAAAAAGGCACGGATTTTCTGGTCACAAACTCAATTCGTATGATCCGCACGGCTAGGCTAAGAGCTCGACTTGATAACTGAAATTTGGTGGAAAGCGGATTGGCGGCTCTCTTCTTAGTGCGCGCTTGAAACCGACTGTCAGCTCACGACCCACTTGCTGACGTTCGTCGTTCGTCCTCAATTGCCTTTAGAAACACACTAGCTACGCGGCCTAAGTCGTTAGCCTAAGGGCACGGCAGACTTGTCCAAACTTCCAGATCAGGTCCCCGCCTGCATTTCTGTGACAAATACATCTCTTGCAGGAACCAGTGCCCGTTCGATAGCATGGCTAGGCCTTTCCAACGTTCAGCCTTAACAGCATCGTCCAGCATGTCGAAAACAGTGATTGTCGCAGACACAACATGCTCACCCTCAAGACCCGGAGGGACAAAATTTGCACGATTGACGCGAAAGGTCACTACCGGATTTCCTTCGCCGGATTTCATGTGTTCGCCTGCGTTGATTGCCATGAGTTCAAAAATCGTTGGGGCGTGGTCGCGTCGCCAAGCCTCATGTCCAATCTTACGCCACACTGACCGATCATCACTATCCCGATGGCTTGGCAATTCATTGAAGGCGATATGCAGCGTGATTTTACCGGAGAACCGTTGCCGCTCCTCAAGATAAACAAATTCGGGCAGGATGTCTTCCGGCACGCCCGCCACCACCCGGCGATCACGGCCATAAACCGCTGAAAAATCGGTATCGATGACGAGAGTAATTTCCCCGCTACCAAACTGGATAACGCGGATGCCTTGATCAATACGAGAGTGCGCTGGCAGAGCCTGAAACCTCCAATCGGGAGTTTCCAAACCAGCTATCTGCAATCCGTCGATCCTGACATAACTGATCAATTCCTGGACTTCACGTACGGACATGTCTGCGTCAATTTCGTCATCCAACCCGATGAAAAATTCGATCTCTGCGCCGTAGACGCGGATTTCCCGGGAGGGCTGTGCAGATGGTTCTTCGATCCGCTCAGCCTCAAGATCAAGAAAGCTCGCCTCCCAAGGCACGTTTTTGAGATCAGCAAGCCAATCAGAGATCTGCGCTTTCATCTCATCGCGATAGTCGACACTGGGTGAGCGGCCATCGTGAGGCGCGATGGAATAACTGCGCGTGAACGGGTCTGAGGCTTGCGCTTCCCGCTCCCGTTCGGCTTTCACGGGCGTGGCGGACAAGGTCAGACAAGCTCCGAGCGCCATCGCGGCGATCTTTTGCGCAGCGTAGCTAATCTCTGAAGACATGGCGGTTGTCTCCGGCCCTTACATAGAGCCGCGTCGTTGGCATCATCGTATAGCCTTTATCCGGGCAATCGCCTTTTTCCTGGGCGTTGCTGTGGCGAAACCCGGGGCCTCGCCGGGCGCAAAGCGGTCGATCTTTGCCCGCAAGGATTGCCTTGGGATGGAAACCAAAGACATGCGCATCTCCGCGATAGCCTTTGAGGCCAGGCCGGTCTGGCAAGTTGAACGTCCAGCATTTGCCGCGCTCAACTGGCCAATACCCCGTTGAGGTCCAATTAAACGGCGGGCCAATGCGTGCGAGATAGCCGACGCCGACGGCAATGGTCGCCTCGCTTGTTTGGTTGCAGATTGTCAATGAGGCTGGCTGCATATCGGCGGTCGATGGCGCAAGGCCAACATACTCGCCGCAATGCATGTTGGCCTCTTTCGCATAGTCGAGGCCTTTATGGGTGTGGATCCTGGAGGTTCGATGCATGTACAAACACGCCTTTGCCGGGTCGACGCGTCTCTTTCTGCCTCCCCTCATTTGCGGCCCCATGATGGTGGCCTCTTCGCACCACCATTGTCCCGGTCCGGGATAGTATTTCGCGCTCCACGATGGCCCGCGCCCATCAGAATTATGGACTGCGTTGCAATAGGCAGTGATGTTCATCGGCTTTCCGTGCGCCTTGGCCGGTGTAGTGGCAGCCGAAGCGATGTAGGACAGCGCTAGGATCGCGAACGTAACAAGACCCAGGATCCCCATGTTTTTACATGTATTTCCTTCCGATCGCGATTGAGGACAATCAAGCTTTCTGGCCGCTCCGTGCACCATCATTCAACCCGCTTAAACTCAATTCTAAGGAATAGGTCGGGTTGTCCTATGCGCTTTGGAATCACGTATTTTAGAACACTATAGCCTTTGTTATTAAGTCGAGTCTCATGCGGCAACGGCTTCCAACCCGAGGTCAGTTGAGAGACTTTGTCTGGCCAATGAGCCTGCGCCAATCCACCCTGTTTGTATTCGCGGATAGCGCGAATAGGGGAGCCGAAATCAATCTCGTCAAAATTTATGCGAACACGCCAAAGATCGCCGGCAAGGTCCCTTGGACTGCCTTCCAAAACAAAGGGGGTGGTGTCAGTCGCTTTGTGTTGGCGCCCGTCACAAAATATCCGGCGATACCCCTTCTTGCTGGTAACGTTGAATACGACCCGGCTTTTTGTAGTTGGGTGACTGACATCCAAGCGCATCTGGCCCTTAAGCTCTATAGTGGGACTGTTCCCCTCGCCGGGCCCTGAACCGGTACAATGGAGGCTGAGGGCGCTGATAGTCCACCTCTGTATTTCGCCCCGATCGTAAGGCGGGATCTTTTCGCATTGCTGTGTGGTTGATTGGCCAAAGGTATAAACGAGGGATAGGTTTTTGCGGTTTAAATGAAAAGTCCATCCTAACCCTGGACTATGGCCCCAATTCACCTTGTCTTCAGTGAAGGACGCTTTCTGGGGGGTGTCGTAGTCGCGCTGGACAGTTGAGTTCGCTTCATCAAGAATATACTTTGCGAAAGGTCGAGAGCTTCCCGACCCTTCGCTAAAACACTGTATGTATTCGCGCTCATTTGCGAGCGCAGGCTGTGCACCAAGTGCGACGAATACAATACAAAAAAGCCCGGATATTCTGCATGGTTTTGGCATTTCGATCTCCTTCAGTCGCATCACTCGACCCGCTCAAATTCGATCCGCAGACGCAGGTCAGGTTGCTTGCTGCTTTGAGGCGTTCGAAACTCCCAAACCCGCCTTCTGGGCGAGTTCAGTGTCGGAAACTGCGTCCACGCAGAGCTTCCTTGAAATATCTTGTCAGGATGCGCAGCGTCAGCCAGGCCGCCCTGTGCGTAGACCCGAAAGGCTCGTATGGGTGAGCCGGAATCTAGCTCATCCAGATTGGCTCTCACCCGCCAGCGCGCAAGACCAATTTCATCGGCCGTTCCCTCAATGGTGTATTTGGTGGCATCCGTCGCTGTATGGTTGCGCCCGTCGCAGGTAATCTTGCGATACCCCTTTTTGCTTGTTACATTAAAGACCACCCGGCTTTGATTGCGTCCGGCGTATTGCAAATCCAGCCGCATGGATCCTTTGAGCTGGATCACCGGAAGGTTCCCCTCGCCGGATCCCGACGCATCGCAATTGAGGCTGAGAGCGCGCAGCGTCCAGCGCTGTTTCGGGATGATCTCTGGCAGCAGGGATCGCGTTTCCAATCTCCGGGCTGCCCCGATCAGTGTTCTTTCGATCGCTCTTTCAAATGCTCTCTTACCTTGCCCAAAGACATCGGGCCGATTGGGGAAGTTCATCGGGTTCAAAAGCTCGCTTAACGGCCGCATGTCCGTGAGGATCGGATAAGGCGTTGCGCCCGAGCTGTAGCCTTGCTCGTTCCAGCTGCCATTGCCGCCAACCGCTGTAAAGACAGCGCTTCCGTATTGAGTCCTGCGCTCAATACCTGTGCCAATCTGCGAGGACTTGTTTTCATCGGTGCTGGCTTCAACGATCAGCGCATTTGCGCCTTTGCTGCTGCTTTCACTGGAGGATTCACCAACGAGATTTCGATAGCCTGTCTCGGTGGCGGTGCTGCGTAATTGAGCGCGCGAACCATAGGTGGTCGCATAGGAATAATGCGTCCCGTACGTATCGATAAGCCGGCTGAAATCACCCGATTCCACCGCGGAAATTACATCATCGCGGAAAAACCCATCGAGCTCGGATTGCGCGTGGTCGCGGATCAGCGCGAACTGCTTCTGCTTAGAAAACCCAACCGCTTGCGATACCGAGTTATTGCTGGAGAGAAGCGAATATTGGCTGTTGGAAAAACTTGAGCCAAATCCAACAGACGCCTCGAGATTGACGCCCGCCGTCTGATCCTTTCGCCCCGCTGTACCGCTGATGCCGACCTTCGTCGATTTGCCGTAACTTGATGCGTAAGCGCTCTGTATTTCGGTTGCGGTGCTCATCAAGTTTGAAAATTGGATCGCACCTTGAGTGTTGATCAGATCAAGCTTCATATCGATTGGCACAAGCTTCTGATCTTGGGTGTAGTAATTGGTGCCCTTTTGCTGAACAAAAACGCGATTTTTATCGTTTTGATCGAATGCATTGGGGTTCTGCTTGATCACGTCAAAACCTTTGACCATAGCATCTAGAGCTTTGATCGTGTCACCTCGGTTGAAGGCATCTTGCATCGGGGTCTGCGCCGCGCGCTCGGCGAGCGACAGCTCCGGTCTTGGCCGGACGTATTGCCGACGACCCATTTCAAGAACAGTCACACCATTGCTCAAAACCCGCACAGTCAGATTTCTGTCAAAACCTCGGCTGGGACGCGCGGCCCTGTATTGCTTGCGCGCACGCCCGGTTTTCAGCGTATCGATAAGTCGCGCGCTGTCGTTTGAGGCGTAAGTCACAGAACGTCCGCTCAGCATCGGTTGCCGCACAACAAGTTGAGCGTTTTGGTTGTTCGTTTTGTCGATCATCAGGTATCTTGGACGCGTGTAAACGCCGTGTGCGAGCTCGCTAACTTGGCTGCCGACCCAGCCACCTGGATCAAAATTCGTGTCGAATGCAGCTTCGCCAATGCGATCCACCCAGAGACCGTCGATCCGCAGCGCGCAGTCCTCTTCTTGAGCATTGGGGCTAGCGACGACCGGAGAAGAACCGCCGACCGGCGCAAATGTCCGTCCAGAGCTGGATGCTCCCCCTGATCCACTGGCTTCCTCGATGCGGGTACGCGGGCTGACTGCTTGTGTTCCGCGTGTTCCCGTAGCCGCATTGTCATTCTCGCAGCCTTTGAAAACGCTGATGGCAAGCGGTGGTGGACCACCCATTAGATTTCCACCAGAAGGTCGGGTGAAAATGTCAGCCATCTGCTCATCGACGGTGCGCTGCTGCGCGGCGGCTTCGCTTACAATAGTCGCCCCAAGAACGAGCGAACCGAGTGCGACACTTGTGACAAATCTATAATGCAAACCCGCCTCCATGCTGCGAGGATTGCACCCCGCTGAATTGCAATCGGGTATTTTGTCTCACATCATGGGCTTACAAAATATGGGGGGCGCACCCCATTTCCGAGCCAGCTACGTTGCTGTCACCTGAACTTTGGTGGCCTTGTGATGGTTATTGGACTAAACCAAAGCCGCTAAGGTGTGGGGGGCTTGGTGACTGACGATACTGGCAAAAGGCTGAAAACTGTTGTGGTGGCCGATGATCATGCACTGATCCGGCAGGCAAGCGTGCAGATAATCTCGTTAATTCCCGGCACCAAGGTAGTGGCAGAAGCGACAGATGGCCTCGATGCGATCACTCAGGCGCGCAAGTTCAAACCCGATATGTTGGTGCTTGATCATGCTATGCCTCTTGCAAAAGGCATCGAGGTTGTGGCCGAGGTCCGTCGCTGGTGCCCTGACACTAATATCGTCGTGATGACAGGCCTGACTGCGCAAAGCCTGCTAGCTGACTTTATGGCGAGAGGCGTAGACGGGCTGCTTTTGAAAAGCTGTGACGCGGATGAAATCCGGCGCTGTTTCGAAGTGGTCCTTGCAGGCCATCAATACGCCGCTGATGAGGTGCGCCGTATTCTAAAAGAAAGCCTCGAGACGCAAAAACTATCTGCCCGCGAAGGTGAGGTCTTGTCGCTAGTGGCAACAGGCGCAACCAATGCCGAGATTGCCGAACGGTTGGGCATTAGCGTCAAGACTGTCGAAAAACACCGCGCCAGCTTGATGAGAAAACTGGGCGTCAATTCGCTTGCTGAGCTTCTCGCTTTTGCGCTGCGCGAGGGCTATCTGGATGCGCAAAAGCAGCTTTGATCGCCCGGTTACGCAAATGGGGTCCATCACCCATCGACTTGTTCAGATGTGAGGCGCAGGGTTGATTGATGATTTGGGCAAGACCTACCTTGCAACAAGTGATGGCATGGCTCGCACGAACCATCATCGCTATGATCGCGCTCCTAGTCTGCGCGACGGCTGCCATATCCCAGCCTTCCAGCGCACCGCTACTGTTGGACGACAGACAAAGTCTTTACGTCGATGCGAAACCACACCTGCAGTATTATCGCGATCCTTCGCTTCGCCTCGATGCGACTTCGGTGATCGCGAAATCTGGTGAATTTTCACCGGTTGAATCGCGCTACATCGCCTTTGGCCTGACCGATGACAGGATCTGGTTGAAATGGGATGCGCAAAACGCCTCCGATAGTCCGCATACGTTCCGCATCGATGTCATGCGCCAATACTTCACTGAGCTAAAGCTGTTTGAGATCGAGGCAGGCCAGCCCAGATTGCTGCTCGACCATCAACAAGAAGATAGCTTTAACGATAGGGTAATCCCAAGCCGTTTTCTCCTGACAGATGTCTCTTTCCAACCGGGTGAGACCAAGACCTTTCTGATCGGATATCGCGGCAGCAATACAACATTTCTACCGCTCGCCATGGGAACAGCGGACAGCGTCAATGCACGTCATCAGAGCGATGTGAGCGTTGACCTGTTTCTCAACGGAATGTTGGCCGCGATGATCATCTATTCTCTGCTGATGGTCCCTGTCATTGGTTGGCGGCTCGCCGCCGCTTTCTCCGCTTACATCGGAGCCGGTGCATTTTATGTCTTGGTTGCCGACGGCTATCCGATGCAAGCCTTGTGGCCAAATGCGGCATGGATCAATGAGCCGATGAACCTCGCCTCAATGCTCGTGATGACAGCCTGCGGGCTGAACTTCTGTCGCCAGCTGTTTCACTTTGAAGAGTTTGCACCCGGTTTCGATAAATTGTTGCTTGCCTTGATCATATTGGCTGCAATTTGCGCCCCTTTAAGCTTCGCCTTCTTTACGCAAGACTGGTTCGCAAGACCCGCGTATTTCCAGCCTCCATTGGCGAATATCTGCGTCTGCATTGCTGGCATTATCGCCTATCGGGGTAAGCGTATGGGCGCGCTGCCATTTCTGTTTGGAGCACTGCTCGTCCTCTCCTCTCTAGTCTACGCCGTCGCAGGGCACCTAGTCCCCGGGCGTTTCGACCTAGATGCTACCTTGGATTACGGCCATTTCGCTTTGCTTGGAGAGTGCCTCGCTTTTGCGCTAGCAATTCTCATCCGGTTTCTCTCGATACGCCAGCAACGCGATGAAGCGCTCGCGGCAAAGTTGGAGGCGACTGAGCAAAGACTGCAAATGAATGAGCAATTGATCGCCAGCCAGCGCAACTTTGAAGAGGCCAAATCGCATGCTGAGCGCGGTCAGCAACGTCTTTCCGAAATGTCGCATGACATCCGTCAGCCATTGCTGGTGCTGAAAGATGCCGTTACGCGGCTTAGCCGGTATGAAGGGCGCGGCGATGACCGTTTAGAAGGCGTTATTAGCTATCTTGAAGATGTTGCGCGAGACCAGGCGCATGATGATACTCACGACGAAAGCTGCGATGACATATACAGTCATCAGCCGCCTGAACGGTTTCCCGTTAGGGTTTTGTTTGAAGGCATCGGACAGCTTTATGGCGATGCTGCGCGGGATAGGAGCATCACGTTGACAATCCGGCAATCTGGCCTTGAGGTGTGCGGCAATCCTGTTGCCCTGATGCGTGCGCTAAGCAATCTGGTCGCAAATGCTATCACGCATAGCGCGGGCAATCGGGTTCTTATCAGCGCACGCAAACGTAGTGGTCAGGTGCGGATCGAAGTATGGGACAATGGCCAAGGGTTGGATAAAGAGCAGATCATCAATTTCAGACAGCGCGGGCAAAAGAGCGAGACGTCGAAAGGATCAGGCCTTGGACTGCATATTGTTGAGAGCATTTGCGCAGAACACGGCCACCGCTTCGATTTCCGATCGCGCAAAGGACTGGGCTCAGCAGCGTTTCTCTGGCTCTAGTGCTGCGATGGCAAGAAATAAGGCCAGCGCGATTGTCTCGCGCCGGCCTTGGTATAGTTTCCGCAATGTGACGGCGAATGGGCTTATGACCCTCTTCTGAATAGCCCCTTAAAGGCACCAAAAGCCCGCACGAATATGTTGGGCCGTTGTTGTTGTGGCAGTCCTTTGCGCTGCGCTGTTTGTTGGACCATCTGCGCCGTCGTCATCGTGGCTTGCCCGCTTCCGATCGGAGCTGCGCCGGCCCGCGTGGCTCCTCTTGATGCGGTTGTTGGTGGAAGGCCGGTGGCGACTGCGTTTTGCAGCGCTGTTTCAGATGTCTTGCTGATTTTCGGCTTCGACCGCGATGCCTGCTTGGCCTGTAGCGCAGCCTTTGCATTCGGTGAGCGCGCGTCGCGCGTCGATGGGCTCAGCGCCACCGCGTTGCCGCGCTGAGTTGTTCGCAAAGTGCTTGCCGCTGTGCGCTGGTCTTTGGTTGTCGGCTTGAAAGTCACTGTGAGCTTCTTAGAGGACGGCTTCTTAGAGGGCGGCTTTTTAGAGGGCAGCTTCTCAGGGGGCAGCTTCTGGCTTGGACGGGCTGTGGTAGCGGCGTTATAGGTACGCGGCTTTTTTTTCGTCGCAGTGGACGCTGTTGTCTTTGTGGGCTTCGGGGGTGGTTTGGCCTCCGCTGCGGCGCCCGCCACCGTCATCGCCAGAGCCCCGGCCATGGCAGCCATCGCGGCTTTCGTAGTCATCTTGGTCATCTTGGTCATCTTAATTCCCTCCAGTTTCGGTTGGTGTTGAGGCCGAGGCCAATAGGAAATCTCCGGTCGTAAAATCGCTATGGCCGATAAGAAAGCGCAAGTCGGGATGCTCTGGGCCTTGTGGTGCCAGGACATCGCGCATTGCCCAATCAATCACTGTATCTTGGGTAAGCGGAACGCCCCAGAGCCGCACAGCGGCCAGGGCACCTGTAAACGGGCTGTTTTCACCATCCGATGTTCCGATGAAAAGCCCGTCTGCCGGAAGCGACTGAATCGACATAGGCAACACCGCGACCAGATCGTTTCCAACGAGCACATCAGTTTTCTGAGGGTAGCTGATCAGCGCGACGTGGTGCATTTGGCCACCGCTAAAATCGAAAGGCACCACTTCATAGGTGTCGCCTGACATTACGCCAATGCCATCACGATCTCTTAACACTGTGATCAGATAGCTTGCGCCTTCCTCGCCAGCATATGACAGGATGACAGGATCAAACCCAGGCGCCTCAGTCCAATCGGGTTGCACCCAAAATTCGATAGTAGACCCGCCTGAAAGATCGAGGTTCTCATCCGTTGGGAACACCATCGTGGACTGACCATCCAGCTCAAGCACGTCGGGCACATATTGCGTTTCTTGCGCCAGTACTGGCAACGCGAACAAAAGGCCGGCTGAAAATAATGGCAAAGCTCGAAACATAATTCTCTCCCCGCATCCGCTTTATGGATGACGTGCGAAGCATTATGCATCGGAGTTGAGGGGCAAAGTATGGGGGTCAGAACCCATATTCATGGAGATTTACTTGCACAAATATGAACCACGAGGCCTGAGGCTAGCGGGTTCGTGCCAACTCAAAGGTCTTACGAAACGACTGTAGCCCAGAAACTTCTTACAAAGCTAAGGGCCCAAATCCGATGCCCGCTTCCACCTCCAGAAGCGGACGCTGGCCCAGACTGGGCCAGCGTCCAACTTCAGTCAGATCTCGGTCTTCTCAGTAAGCGTGAGAGCATCTTCTATATCGACGCCTAAGTATTGAACCGTGTTCTCGATCTTGGAATGACCAAGCAGAATTTGGATCGCTCAGATGTTGCCGGTGGCTTTGTAGATAATCGAGGCCTTAGTCCTGCGCAGTGAGTAGGTGCCGTATTCTTCGGGCCGCAAACCGATAGCCACAACCCACTCATCTACAAGCCGTGCGTATTGTCGAGTGCTCAAGTGACGAGTGTGATCGACTCGGCTTGGAAAGACAAAGTCCTCGACTTCACCTCCTCGGACTTCCAACCACGCGAACAGACTTGCACGCGCATCGGTCGCAATCTCGAACCGGACTGGCCGCCCAGTCTTGCGCTGCGTGATCGTCGCGCGCGTCCTGATTTCTGGACCACTTACTAGGTCACCGATCTTCAACTCAACAAGATCACAGCCTCGCAGCTTGCTATCGATCGCCAGATCAAACAGAGCGCGATCTCGAATACGCTCTTCGCGATCTAGGAAGAAACGGATCGCCCAGATCTGCTTTTGATTGAGCGGTCGCTTGGGGCCGATCTTTGCGCCGAAGTTCCAGGGCACTCTGTTTTGGGAAGCTGGGTCAAAATGTGAATACGTCATTTTCGTTCTCCTTGACCGGAATGGCCTCAGAGAATGTCCGCTTTCGGGAACTAAGATCTTGGATGGCTACGTCTTGGATTGGGGCGCAAAGCAGCTATCCCTGTGGTCTCAATTTTAGAATGGGACCGCCTGGCCCTAATTCTTGTTGCTCAACTGCTGGTCGATGAGAGCCGACACGTCATTCGCTGCTTGTAGGACCGGCTGGTTGGCCAGATGTGCGTACCGGGCGGTTGTCTGCACCTGAGTGTGCCCCAATAGTTTGCCAATCATGGGCAGGCTTTGGCCGTTGCTCACGGCAACCGAGGCAAACGTGTGCCTAAGGTCGTGGATGCGAGCGTCTTTGAGGCCAGCTCGTCCACGCAGACGCTGCCAAAACGGCTGGAGGTCGGTTAGGTGCGCGCCAGGATTGCGCCCGACAATGACGAAGGGATTTCCGTCAGTTTTGTCGATCGACTGAAGGACGGAGGTTGCAGCTGAGCCCAAGTGGACGACTTTGGCACCGTTCTATGAATCCGGAAGCTTTAATGCGTGGTTCGGCAGGTCGACATGCTCCCATCTAAGCTTGAGGATCTCACCAAGTCGACAGCCTGTGAAAAGCAATAGCCGGACGGCAGAATTCGCTGACGGCAGCTCGATCCGCTCTTCCTCCATCTCTCCGAGCACGCGCCCGATGGCTTGAAGCTCGGCAGCCGAGAAGTAGCGTTCTCGTTTCTTCTCAGGATACTTCTTGATGTGCTTGCGTGGGTTTGTGCCGTGGGGGCGAAGGCCCCATAGCTCAGCCAAATTGAACATCTTAGAGATGATTTCGACGTTCCGGTTGGCTTGGTAGGAGCGGTGGCGCCAGTCGTGGTGGTACTTGGCGATGTCGGCGCGGGTGACGTCGATCACTCTAAGGTGCCCAATCGCTGGCAGGATGAAGAGCTCAAGGTTGCGTCGGTACTCTTTCGCCGTGCTTGGCTTCAGATGGACCGCGATGTGTTCTTCATCGAAGCGCTTGGCAAGCTCATTGACGGTTACAGCTTCTCTTCGTTCGCGTTTCTCTAGCTGCGGATCCACATCTTGTCTGATTTTGACGAGCGCCTCGAGCGCCAGTCCCCGAGCTTGATCTGGTGTAATCGCGCCAAACCGACCCAAGCTCATCCGGCGGGATGTCTTCCCATAACGGTACTGAAAGACAAACTGCTTGCGCCCTGTCGGAAACACGCGGATGCCTAGACGTGAGAGCTCAGTGTCCCACACGAAATAGTCTTTGCCGGCCGGCTCGAGAGCTTCGATTTGCCGTTTGGTGAGTTTTGCCAGTTTGACCTCCTGTTACCAGTGCCGGTTTGGAGGCTCGATCCGGAAGCAAATAGGAAGCAGGCGGGAGCGAACCGTGGCGAAACCGTGCGTAGACACACAGTCTCAAGACAGGCTCACAGTCAACGTAACACGCTGAGAATAAGAGATTAAGAGTAGGTCTGTGCGTTCAAGCGTAGATGCAGGGGATAGCCCTCATAACCTGAAGGTCGTTGGTTCAAATCCAACTCCCGCAACCAGCGCCCCGATGTAAACCCGTTGGAGATCCGCCTCACTGTAACCAGTGGGGCTTTTTTCGTGCATATTCCTGCTTTTGAAAGCGCAGGTTTGGATCAACCCGCTCGCTGTGCATTTTGGGCCTTAAGCCATAAGAGCCGATCGGCGCCCTAATTCTTGTTCCGCAGCACAAGCGCTTGCGAGTCAACGAATCTCCTCAGCGAGTCATGCTTTGTGAAGCTGGTGCATTTCGCTGATAAGGGCTGAAGCGGAATGACCGATATTCGTTCACGCTGATCAACGAGCAAAAATCTGGGCGAGGGAGAGCATCCTCTTTCATAGAGACGTTTCAGAGCAGTGGGGACAATCCTAGCAGTTAGGTCGAGGATTGTTTCGTCGCCGCGTGGCCAAGGTGGGTGCCGCTAAGGGAGCGAACGCTTCCGATATCCGTCGATCAGATAGCGCACACTCTCCAGCACCGTAGCGCGCATTTCGCCGATCGAGCCGATTGGCGAGTGCTGATTGGTCGCAATACATCCGTGTGCGGAGGCCCATATCTGCCGGGCCAGGCGCATTTCCTCCGCCCCCGCCTGCTGCTTGGCAGACAACAAAACCACGACCAAAGCCCATTGCTCAAAACTTGACCGCGCAGCTTTGCAGGCACGCTCGCTTAATGGCGCAGCAGCGGCACTCATGCCGAATATAATGGCAGACAGATGCGGGTAAGCCGCCTGAAAACCGCATCCCTTGGATCAACGGCGTTCTTGGCACGCTCAACCCTTGCGGCTCAGCTTCTATAACAGCCAGTGCGCTGTTGCTATGCTGACAGCGGTAGGGACTTTCATCATTCAGCAGACTACGCTGGGCACGAAGGAAGGCTCAAGCCGTGGGCGCCCGACGCCTTCTAGGCGTGAGGGGCTGCAACAATCCGGGACCGCGCCGGGATCTTCATAACTCTCGAAGAATACCCACTCTTCCGGAGCCGCGACGCACAATTTGGTTTGGCCATACAGTTCAGGCCGATATCGGATGAAGCGCCCGATTGTGGCTGACGTGCCACCGGTTCCGGCTCCGACCACAGCCCAACTTGAGGACCGGATGCGGTTCCGCTGCATTTGTTCAACCAGGCTTTCTGCGATGTTGTCGTTGCCCTGCCAGTCAGTGGTGCGCTCGGCTAACGTGAACTGGTCCATGTAATAACCGCTATGCTCGCTGGCGATTGCAGCGGCCCGTTCATAGATCATTGTGCTGGGCGCATAGACGCATTGGCCTCCGTGGAATTCCATCTCGGCGATTTTCTTTGGACTTGTTCCATCGGGCACGACAGCGGTGAACGGCAGGCCAAGTAATCGCGCGAATTACGCATCGGAAATCGCGGTCGAGCCCGAAGATGCTTCCACAACGCGCGTGTCGTCACCCCTTCGCTCGCCTGAGCGATAACCCAGTGTACATACAGAGAGGTAATCTGGCTCATTGCGCCAATTATAGAGCGACCGAGCATCAGGCCCAAGGTCTGCAACAAGCAACGCGGACCAGCAAGTGCTTGCAGACGTATTTGCACCGACAACGCAATGACATGCTGTTAGTTTGAGGGGGACTCAAACCGAGTTTGGCTTCATTGGGGGGAGCGGCTGCATCACAGAAATCCGGCACTCAGGCCGGAAATGTCGGGTCGCGAACCGGCCGTCCCTCCATCTGCGATGGAAGGGATTACACATGAAAAATGCATTGCTGATGTCGAGCGCGCTGACTTTGGGCGTGCTCGCTTCGCTCGCTCTGCCCACCGAGCAGGCGCGGGCGGACGATTGCCTGCTTGACCGTGATGATGATGGCAATGTTGATGCAGGCAGCACTGACAATGACGGCGGCGCTGATTCCAACAATCAGAACAGCGCATTGGCTTGCGGGATCGGTGCGACAGCCACCGGGATCAACGGGGCAACTGCGATTGGCACAAACGCAGCGGCGAGCGGGGACGCAGCAACTGCCTTAGGCGAAAACTCGACAGCCAGCGGCGGCGAGAGCATTGCGCTCGGCGAGGATGCCGATGCAACCGAGCAAGGCGCGACCGCTGTGGGAAGCGGAGCGCAGTCAACCGGCATTGGCGCAGTCGCCCTTGGCGGTGATGTCCAAGCCGGTGGTGGCATAGATGCGGCCGTGGCATCGGCTGCGAGGGCGGTCGCTGTTGGAGCGTCCTCCAATGCGAGCGCAACAAGCGCGATCGCGATTAGCGACGGTTCCGCTGCCACTAACAGCAATGCAGTCGCGCTCGGTGCGATTTCCCTCGCCAGCGGCTCTCAATCAACGGCGATTGGTCGTGAATCTGATGCAAACGATACGAACGCCACAGCCTTAGGAGGCTTTGCCCAGGCAACCCAGACGCAAACAACGGCAGTTGGAGCCAATTCCGAAGCCAGCGCCGGCAGTGCGAGCGCGTTCGGCTTTAACGCTGAGGCGACCGGTACCAGCAGCGCCGCCCTTGGCAGCGACGCCGTCGCCAGCGGATTTTCTGCGATTGCGATTGGTAGCTTTGCAGAGGCTAGTGGTTCGCAATCGACTGCGATTGGCCGAGCATCTGATGCAAACGGGACGGGCGCCGTAGCTTTAGGAGATTTTGCGCAGGCAAACCAGTCGCAAACAACGGCAGTTGGTACCAATTCAGAGGCCACCGTCGCCAATGCGAGCGCGTTCGGCTTTAACGCTGAGGCGACCGGTCCCCGCAGCACAGCGCTTGGCAGCAACTCCGTCGCCAGCGAAACCAATGCAACTGCGATTGGCAACTTTGCACAGGCTACCGCTTCTGAATCAATCGCAATCGGTCAATCTTCAAGCGCCGATTCCGTCGACAGCACAGCAATTGGCTTTGCCGCAAGTGCCAGCGTTTTCGGCGCAACTGCGCTCGGTGCGGACGCTAATGCGGATGGTGAGGCGACCATCGCCCTTGGCGCGCAGTCCGATGCGATCGGCTTGGGCAGCATCGCTATTGGTGGCGATAGCAATGACGTGAGCACTCTTGGCGCGCAAGCAATCGGAACCAGAACCATTGCGATCGGACTGGATAGCAATGCTAATGCAGCAAACGCGATCGCGGTAGGTGCAAACACTCAGGCAACCGGCAGCAGTGCAAGCGTATTCGGAACCAGCGCGTTTGCCTCAGGGTTCGCAGCAACCGCGATAGGCGCCTCGGCTGATGCGACCGCCGAGGATGCCAGCGCGCTCGGCGTTAACGCCAATGCTGCGGGCGTTCAGTCGACCGCCATTGGCGCAGACATCGCTGCCACTATGACAAATGCTACCGCGATTGGCGCATTGGCAGAGGCGACCGCGGGCGGTGCGACCTCGTTAGGGGCCAGTTCCAGCGCGACCAATATCAATTCCAGCGCGTTTGGAGTTGCGGCCAATGCCGCTGGATTCAACTCAATTGCGCTTGGGGTAGCCTCATCGGCCAGCGATACGGCTGCAATCGCGCTCGGAGATTCGGCCGCCGCGTCCATGACCAATGCGATGGCGCTAGGCGGGGGTTCGGTTGCAGGGGGGACGGGTTCGATCTCAATCGGTCCATTCAGCGAGGCAACGGCTGAGGGTTCAATTGCCATCGGCGGGGATGCGCCGGTGGATGCCGACAATTAAGGTGCGAGCGCGTCCGGTATTTTTGCCACTGCAATCGGTCCCGATGCAACGGCGACCGGCCCGCTCGCTTATGCGCTGGGTGCGGTGTCCGTTTCGAGCGGTACCAACACGACCGCGCTGGGAGCGTTCGCTAATGCCAGTGGCGGTTCTTCGCTTGCCATCGGTTCATCAAGTGTGGCCGCAGGTAACTTTGCCGCCGCGCTTGGGCCAGCGTCGCAAGCCACTGCCGATCAAGCCGTTGCCATCGGTCGCAACGCCGTCGCAGACTTTGCCAACTCAACCGCTGTGGGCACGGGCGCTGTCACCACCGCCACCGATCAGGTCGTGCTGGGCGGCACAGGCAGCGCGGTGCGGATTGGTGATATCACTGCGAGCACCGCTGCGCAGGTGGGGCCGGTTGACGTCGTCACTGTCGATCAGAACGGCACGCTGGGTCGCCAGCAAGTGGCAACCGCTTCCTCAGTTGCGAATGTCAGGGTGTCGCTTAACGCACTCTCGCAAGTCACTGAAGGGCAGTTCAACACGCTCTCCAACAGCGTCACAGCGCTTGATAGCCGGGTCGCTGGGCTGGAGTTCCAACTGCAGGATTTGGACGAACGGATGAGCGGCGGGATCGCATCAGCAATGGCGCTGGGCGGTCCGGCGATTGCGCCGGGCAAAAAGGTCTCGTTGTCGCTATCGGTTGCCAATTATCGCGGTGAGCAGGCCATCGCTGGCAATCTGACCGGTGAGATTGCTGAGGATGTCTATTCCTCCGCCGGTGTCAGCGGCAACACGGCAGAGGGCGATATCGGGACCCGGGCAACAGTGCTTTTCGGGTTCTGATCAAGGGTGATCGAACGGGCGCTCGCAACACTGCGCGGGCGCCCGTTCGCAGCGGCGCTCTATGTGGGCGGGCTTTGCGAATACCAGACCACTGCGGACATGCTCAGCCAGGTCGTGAACATCATCATATAGGGCCAGCGACGCGGCCACAATTGCGCGACCAGCAGCGTCGCCGCCGCTGTGCATGCCAAGGCAAGCAGAACCGGAAGCGCGGCAAGTGTGCCAGCCCCGCTTATAGAGCTTTGGATTGCAACGCTCGCCCATTGTGCGGGCAACAGCACAAGCAGCCAGTCAGGCAAGGCGCCGGGTATCGCGAAGGCCGTGATGAGGATCGCAGCCTCTCCAGCGACAACGAACAAAGCGATCAGCCAGCCCCTGTCCAAGGCGCTGCGGGCAAACAAAGCGCCGCGCGCCGCAAAGCTGATGCTGGCGATAAGGAAGGCGAAGACGGCCGATAACGGGTGCAGCACCGGCGGCAGACCTAAGGCACGCGCGAGAAATATGAGGCAGGCGGCGTTCACCAGACCCAACACAACACCCACCCACAGATGCCCAACTGTGGCCGCTGCGATCATGCCAACGCCCATCAGCCCCAAGGCCAATATCGGCGCACCAACCGCGTTGATGGTTTCGGGCGAGGGGCCACCCGCGACCACAACGATTGTGACAGTGGGCGCTGCGATCCCGATCACGGCTGCGGTCAGCCAAGCTGGATATTGCGGGGATTGCGACTGAGAAGGCGAGACAGATTTCATCACCGCGACACTGAGTTAAGCGCCGCGCATTGTCGAGCCTGATCGACTCGCCACGCGCTGCGCGGTCACCACCCTTGCGCTTTGAGCGTAGGTGCCATCACTCGCTGCGTCGCTTGGGCAAAGCCTTTGAGCAAAGCCCGCCGCGAGGGAGCCAGGTGCCCGGTGTAAAGCGCCATATACTCGATCTCGCTGCGCGCCCCGCGATTGCTTTTGAACGTGCCCGCCCCCGCTGAACCATGGTGGCGCAAGCCCTGCTCCAGCGCCCACTCGCTGCTTAGCAGGCTGGCGATGCGGTAGAGCGCTTCGGATTGGGGTCGGGTCGTGTCGTATCCCAGCATCGGCACTGTAACGATGTCGCCCGCCACGCGCATTCCTGCCACCGCCATTATCATGCCCTGATCATCGCGCGCGACCCGGTATTGCAGCAGCCCGGTGCGCGCGGCCAACTCGACAAAGGCGGGCGTGTAGACAGGGTTAAGCGAAGAATAGCGCCCCAAGTAAAGCTGTGCATAGAGATCAGCGATGCGCTGCGCGTCTTTGAGCGTCACTGTCTCAAGCGTCTCGATCGTCAAGCCGGATCGCCGCATCGCGCGTCGGTCGCTTTTGACATGGCTGCGCGGCTTCCAGTCGCGTGCCAGATCATCTGTGACCCAGATTTGTCGGGAGGCCAGCAATGTCCAGCCATCCCCGCGCAGCGCTTTCATAAGCTGCGGGCAAGACCATTCGTCAACACAGCGCACAACCGGAATATGGTCATCAAAGCGCTCGACGAGCGCCTGTCGCATGGCTGGCAGGCCTTCTCCGTTCCACGCGCCATGAAGGCTGGTTGAAAGCAGCCAATTGTCGAGATGCACGACGCGGTTAATGCGGGCAGCTTTCAGCCAGCGATCAAGCACGCTGAGCGCTGCGTGGCTGCCCCAGCGCTGCGCGCCTTTCAGGCCCATGATGTCAATCTCGTCGCGCGCATACAGGACATAGGCGCTGTGCGGGCTGGCGACGTAAGTGTCTCCGGTGGCTCCATCCTCGCGCAGAACGGGCAGTACAATGTCCCCGTGTCTCACAAGCATGGGGTGCGAGCGAAGGTTGGTGATATGGGCCTGCGGGCCATTCTGCGCGATGGCCGCCATCCATTGCCCGGCGCTAGAGGGATCACGGGCGAGGGCGTCGGCGCCCTCCAACAGGCTTGGCGATCGAGCAAGCGGCCCGGTCATATGCGGGCAGTCCATGCAGCTTTTGGTCCCATGACGACCGCTTTTGCACTGTAGCCTTGCACAAATGTGACGAAACCCGGGGCCTCGGGAATGACCCGTATCGTGCGGTTATCGCGCACGCCTACCGCGCGCGCCTACCGCGCACGAATATGTGCCAGAAACGTCTCGACTTGCGAATTCAGCGTTGCAGCTTCTTCTTCCAGTGCGTTGGCGCTGATCAGAACCTGCCCCGCCGCTTCCCCGGTGGAGTGCGACAATTCACGTACGTCGCTGAGGTGGCCGGCGACTTGCTGCGTCCCGCTGGCCGCAAGGTCGATGCTGCGAGCAAGGTCTTGTCCTGCGACAGATTGTTGATCGACTGCACTGGCGATTGCGATGGATGTCTTCTCGAGTTCGCGCACTTGCCCAGCGATGGAGCGCAGCGTTGTGACACTGGCACCGGTGGTCTCTTGCATCGCACGGATCTGCTCGGCGACTTGCTTGGTTGCGCGGCTGGTCTGCATCGCGAGCTCTTTCACCTCGCTCGCCACCACCGCAAAGCCGCGCCCCGCTTCGCCGCCGCGCGCCGCTTCGATCGAGGCGTTAAGCGCCAAAAGGTTGGTGCGCTGCGCGATGGTGTGGATCAGCTCAACAATCTGTCCGACTTGCTCGGCAGAGGCTGACAGAGCCGAAATGGTGCTGTCGGCTTCCTGTGTCGCGTCGCTCGCCCGGCGTGCCAAAGCGCTGGACGATGCCGCCTGGTGGCTGATCTCGCTGATCGACAGCGCGAATTCATCGCTGGCCGCCGCCGCCGAAGTCGCACCGGTGTTGGCTTGGATCATAGTCTCGCCCAAAGCTTCGGTCTGCTGGGTGGCTTGCTGGGCTGTGGATGCCATTTGGGCTGCGGTCCCATGCAATTCGCCGGAGGCTTGCGCCACGCGGCTCACCACGCCCCCAACTGTGCGCTTCAGGCTTGAGGCCACCTCGTCCATCAGTTTGGCCCTGCGCTCCGCTGCTTCTTCGCGCTCGCGCTCGCGTTCTTGTTGCTCACGGATCTCCCGTTCAGCGCTCTCTGATCGCTCCCGCGCCCACATCTCAAGTTGGCGGTTGGCACGCTTGAACATGCCAAGCGCTCTGAGCATTGCGCCGATTTCGTCCTGTCGGTCACTCCCAGCAATGGTGAAGTCGCGATTTCCGCTGGCCAGCTTGGTCATCGCGCCAGTGATATCGCCGATTTTGTCGACCAGATCGCGCGAGAGGTATACGAAACCGATAACGAGCACGATCGCTCCAAGGATAGCCAGGAGGGCGGCCAGCGCGATCAGTTGCAGAGTATAACCGATATTCCGCTCACGCTGCTCATCACTCAGTTCGGTTAGCTCAGCCTTGAAGACCTCGAGATCTGCATAAAGGCTATCGCCAAGGTCAGCTGTGGCAATGGCCAAGGTCCGTGTTGCATCGGTGAGGCCCTCGCGCTGACGCCTTTCAATCGTCCGATTAAATGCCTGATTATACGCTGCAAACGCTTCGCGCAGGTCGGCGACGCGGTCTTGATAGTCGGGCGCGCGCTTTGCAATGACAGTGTCAATCTCTTTGAAGGCCGAAAGTGCCGCCCGTTCGGACTGTTTTTGGGACGCGAGCATCGTCTCATTCTGCGAGAAGTAATAGCTCGAACCCAGATAACGGAATTCCCCCACGCTGGTGCGCAGATTGCTGGTGATGGTGATCGTGCGTTGAAGCTCACCAGCGGCTTTGAACCGCAAGAAAGACTCAGTCAGGCCAAAACCGAGCACCATGCATACTGCAATCGCCACGACTGCAAACGCGCCGAAGATCGTGTTGACCTTTGATTTGAGCGGCTTGTGCTCGAACCAGCCCATACGCGGAAGCAGCATCGCGCCCGCCTGTGTCTCGCCGTTCGGGTCTTCGCTGTCGACTTGCGAGGCGGGGTCGGCTGTTCCCTCACTAGGATCGCCCTGAGGTATTTCGTCCTCTGGGACAAAGGCCGGGACGTAGTGCTCTTCGCGCTCGCCCTCCAATTTCATCATGTTCATGCCGTGCTCCGCAGGGCTCAGACCCTTGCATAAGTCCTGACTAGAATTGGTAAAAGACCCCTTGCTCAGCGTCCCGTGCATATGCCGGATCGGTCTGACTCAGTGCTGGCTAAGAAACCCGGACTTTGGCGAGGAAGGCGTTGGCTTGCCCGCGCAAGGTTGAGGCTTGCTGCTCCAGATTGCTGGCGCTGGAGAGAACCTGTGAGGCCGCAGACCCGGTCAGGAGAGACAGCTCGCGCACATCGTCAATATGGTCAGAAACCTGCTCTGACCCGCGCGCAGCCAGATCAATGCTGCGGGCCAGATCCTGTCCGGCGACCGATTGCTGATCGACTGCGCTGGCGATGGAGACCGCTGTGGTTTCAAGCTGTTGAACTTGCTCAGCGATGGAGCGCAAGGCGGAGACACTGTCGCCGGTCGTATCCTGCATCGCCCGGATCTGCTCAGCAACCTGTTCGGTGGCGCGGCTGGTCTGCATCGCGAGCTCTTTCACCTCGCTCGCCACCACTGCAAAGCCGCGTCCGGCCTCACCGCCGCGCGCGGCTTCGATCGAAGCATTGAGAGCGAGCAAATTGGTGCGCTGCGCGATGGTCTGGATCAGTTCAACGATTTGCCCCACTTGTTGCGCGCTGTCAGACAGTGCGGAGATGGTCGTATCAGCGCTGGTGGCCGTTTCGGTTGCCTGACGCGCAAGCTCGGCTGAGGAAGCGGCCTGGCGGCTGATCTCGCCGATGGACATTGCAAATTCGTCGCTGGCGGCCGCCGCGGCGGTTGCGCCGGTTTTGGCTTCCTGCATGGACGTGCTGACATCTGCCACACGAGTGCTCGATTGGTCAGCGGTGTTGGCCATCATCTGCGAGGTGGTCTGCAACTGCGCGGCAGCCTCCGCCACACCGCTCAGCACATCGCCAATATTGCGTTCGAACTGGTCGGCGACATCGCTGAGCATCCGCTCACGCTCGCGCCGACCTTCTTCGCGCTGTTCTTGCATGCGGGTCTGTTCATCAAGCTCAGCGCGGGCTTTTTCTGCGCGCTCCCGGCTCAGCCGCTCAAGGCGTTTCGCCGCATGGTGAAACACTTCCATAGCCCGTGCCATATCGCCGATTTCATCGCGGCGGTCCTGGCCGGAGATCGTGACCTTACTCTGTCCGCTCGCAAGCTTCTTCATCTCAGCGGTCATAGCTTTGAGTGTGCCGCCAACATTACGGTCAAAGTACCGCATCGCGATCAACGTCAGCACCACCAGAATGGCGGCTGATGCGATCCAGACAAGAGTGATGAGCGCGATGAAGGCAGCGCCCGCGTCAGACATCGTTTTCGCATCAGTGCGCATCTGCTCGGCCAATTGCCGAGAGCTTTCCAAAGCAAGGCTGCCGGTTGCACGTATCTCGCGCGCCTGCGCATCCGCGCGCGCACCTTCGAGACGGGATTGCGTGGCTGCCGAAATCTGGCTTTGCAGGTCAACCACGCCGCCATCAATCAGCCGCAGCTTGTCGCCTGCATCGGTCGAAGAGCTTTGCACTTTGGCCTGCAACGTGGTGATCAAGGTATGCGCTTGATGAAGCTTGTCTTGAGCGGCCGTGGCGCGCGCCGGGGCCCGGCTCGTCACCCACGCCTCGGTATGGCGTTGCGCTTCGCTAAGCGTGGTCGCAAGCGCCTGCGCGTCAAAGGCGTAGCTATGCTCAATCGCGGTTTTTTCAGCACGCTCGGCCAGACTGAACTGGGCCAGAATGATGAACACACCTGCCAACAGGGCGAAGGACAGATTGCCGAAATAGAACACTCTGATCTTTTGACCGATCGGCAGGCTGGAAAACCAGTTGAACAGCCTGCCACCTCGGCCAAATCCTGATGTAGCGCTCGGCACGTCAGTGCGATCCGCCTCAGCTGCGGCCGGTCGTGCGCCTTTGCTCGCCTGATCAGCGGCAATATCGAGTGCGATTTCCTGTAAGGCGCTCATGCCGCCTCTTCCCCCTGTTGGTCCACCGCGATGGCGGGCTTTACTTTGGCAAATCCGTTTGGATGCAGACTGTGCATCTGCATGCTGTGAAGCTGATCGATTTCTTCAGCGCCAAGCGCCTTATAAAACAGCCAACCTTGAAGCTGATCGGCACCGGCGAGGCGGACCATGTCGGCTTGCTCAGCGGTTTCCACGCCTTCAGCGGTGACTTGCATGTTCAACGCCTGCGCCATTGCAATGCTGGAAAGCATCATGGCGCGGCTGCCGTCATCCTCTCCGGCCTGAATGATGAGGCTGCGATCAAGCTTGAGCTTTTCAAACCGGAATTGGCGCAGAAAGCCGATCGAGGCGTAGCCCGTGCCAAAGTCATCCAGCGAGATGTTGACCCCGAAACCGCGGATGACTTCAAGACTGCGCTCAGCAACCACGGGATCAAGCACAAGGCAGGTCTCCGTGATTTCAAGCTCAAGCCGTTCCGCCGGAAAGCCGGTTTCCTCCAGCGCTTCGCCCAGCTTGACGGGAAATTCGGGATTGCGCAGCTGGGCCGCTGAAATGTTGACGCATAATTTGATGTCCGCCCAACCGCGCGCATCGCTCATCGCGCGGCGCAGCACCCACAGACCAATGGCGTTGATTGTACCCGATTCCTCAGCAATCGGGATGAAGACATTGGGACTTACACTTTGGCCATCGCCGCGCGTCCAGCGCAGCAGCGATTCAACGGCCACGATGCTCCCGGTTTCGGCATCGACGAGAGGCTGGTAGCAGAGTGAAAACTCGTCTTTGGTCAGCGCGGCGCGTAGCTCATCCTGCATTTCCTGCACTGCTTCACGGCGCTGGTCAAAGCCTTCGCTGAACCAAGTGCAGCGCATTTTACCGCCGCGTTTTGACATATACATCGCCACGTCACTGCGGCGCAGCATTTCAGAAGAAGGCAAACGACTGCCGGGCGCACTGCGCGCCAGACCAACGCTCGCGCCCACGACAACCGAGTGTGCCCCCACCTTGATTGGTGAAGACAGTTTTTCAAGCAAGCCGCGGCAGATCCCTTCAAGGATGGTGCCGGCCACCGGGCCATACATCACTGCGGCAAACTCATCGCCGCCCAACCGATAGCACTTTGCCTCATCGCCGCACGCTTCGCGCAGCAGCGCAGCGCAGGTCTGGATAAGTTGGTCGCCGACCGCGTGACCATGATGATCATTGACCTGCTTAAAGCTGTCGAGATCGATGATCGCAACCGCCAGCTCTTCGTCCCCATCAAAGAAGCCTGCGATGTGATCGTGCAAGGAACGCCGGTTGGGCAAGCGGCTCAGCTCATCAACGCTGGCACGGGTCTCCAACTCACGCACGCTCGCAATACCGCTGTGGGCAAGCAGGAAAATCGTGGCGGCATAAACAACTGCGCTCGCGATCAGAAGCGGGGCGGGGGAGATAAATTCTATTTGATCGCTGGCAATAACCACCATGACGATAAGTCCAAAGACAAGGCTGATCGTCACCAATGGCAGGCCCACCAGCCCAACCGGTGTCAAGCGCAGGGGTTTGCTAGGATCAGACACGAGCGTTCCTTGTGCAATGGCACATCAAAATGGCGGCCCGCGGTCGCGGTGGGCCGTCGCAAATTCCTAAAGAGCAATGGATAAATAAGCGTAAAGCAAGCGGCTCACGGATGGCTGGAAGCTAAGCCCAAACCCAGCGGTGGCCCACAACAATTGCCGCCTTTCAGCCGGGCGTATCAGGTGCTCTGCAAGGCTCTGATGGTGGGTGGTGAGTGGAATGGCCTGGCTGGATGGCGCAGCTCGTAAAGGCTCGCCCGGTCAACGCAGGGAGCGAAGGCGTCGGTTTGCCCCACGACAGTTTCGCCCGAACCCAGCATAAGCAGGCCATCTGGGCAAAGTGCGCTGGCCAGTCGGGCAAACGCACGCGCGCGGGTTGCCTGATCAAAGTAGAGCAGCACATTGCGGCAAAGTACAAGGTCAAAGCGCCCGATTGCAGGCGGCTCTGCCAAAACGTTCTGGACCATAAACCGGGTGGTCTGGCTGACTTCGGGTTTGATTTGCCAGCCCTTGCTGCCTTCATCAAAAAAGCGCAGCATTTCTATGACGCCCAGACCGCGTTGCACTTCAAATTGGCTGTATAGCCCGCTTCGGGCCGCGCCGATGGCCCTCTCAGAGATATCCGTCCCCAGAATATCGATTGTCCATCCGACCCAGCGTTCAGGCGCCTCGGCAAACAGCATGGCAAGGCTGTGGACTTCCTGCCCGGTCGAGCAGCCCGCACACCAGATAGAGATCCTCCGGGTCGCCGCTCGCTTTTGCGCAAGTGTGGGCAGGATTGTCTCGGGCAATTGGTCGAAGGTGGGCTTGTCGCGGAAGAAATACGTCTCGTTGTTCAACAGCGCTTCGACCACTTGCTTATGTATCGCGCGCGTCGCTGCTGCGCTTTTCTGGCCACCCATTAAGCATACCAGCTGATCCACGTTGCTGATTCCGTGCTCGCGAAACACGCCGGACAGCGCAGTATCGACGCGCCAGCGGCGCCCTTCGGTAAGTTGCTGGCCGGTATGTTCGGCAAGCAAATCGGCAATAATCTGATGAGAGGCTGGGCTAGCATCCATAGCGTGATCAGCCGCCTTAGCGTGCGAAGGCTTGGGCTGAACGTGATCCCGCATGGGCCATGATTGCAACGCCGAGTGCTTCGGGTGAGGCGACCAGACTGGTGAGGCCGGCTTTGGTTACCGCGCCGGGCATGCCCCACACTGCGCTTGTGTCGGCATCCTGCGCGATAATCGCGCCCCCGGCGTCAGCCACGGCGCGCGCGCCCTTAAGCCCATCGCGGCCCATGCCTGAAAGCACCACAGCGAGCATGCGGCCATCAGTTGCCGCAGCACAGCTTTCGAACATTGGATCGACCGAAGGCAGACAGCCTGAATGGACCGGCTCGGAGCAAGTGCGCGCGATCAATCGGTCTGCCACCCGTCGGACCATCATGTGGCCGTGACCCGTGGCTATCGCGACTTCGCCCGCGCGGATTTCAGTGCCTTCTTCGGCAATCACCGCCCGGCGCGAGCATGCCAACTCAATCTGGCGCGCAAAGACGGGGATGAAAGAAGGCGGAAGGTGCTGTGTAATCAGGATCGGCAAGTTGAAGTCCGGGGAAAGAACCCGCAGCATGATGTTCAGCGCGTGAATGCCGCCGGTGGATGCGCCGATTGCGATCAGCTCCGGGCGTTTGCCACTGCCTATCGCTGGAGCGCTGACGGGCGCGGCGCCGGCCCGTTCAATTGTTGCGGCTTCAGCGCCGCCCTCACTCGCCCCAGCACCACTAGCGCTCGTACCGAGCGCGCGGATCTTGTCGAGCAATTGAGCGCGATACTCATCGTTGAAGCCGCCTGGCCGCGGTTTCAGCATCGTATCCGCTGCCCCCATGGAAAGCGCGGACACTGTGTGTTCAGCGCCGTCTTCTGTCAGCGAGGATACGACCAGCACCTGCGCGTTTTGCGCGGTCAGGAGGATTTCGGGTAGCGCTTCGAGCCCGCCCATACCGGGCATCTCAAGGTCCAGCAGAACTACATCAACGGGCGTGGTGGCTAGTTGCGCGATCGCGCGTTCGGCGCTGCTTGCGGTTGCGGCCACTGTCATGCGCGGATCGCTCTCGACCATGCGCTTGAAGATGGTGCGCACTGTCAGCGAATCGTCAACGACCATCACGCGAACGGCGTCATCAGACCCTTCTGCCTCTGGTTTTTCGGGGCGTGGGTTGGCCGGAGCGCTCACGCAAAACCCACCAATTGCAACTTGATCTGGAGCGTTTCGTGATCGAACGGCTTCATCACGTACTCATCCGCGCCCGCGCTGATCGCTTCGCGAATGTGTGCGACATCGTTTTCGGTCGTGCAGAACACCACTTTGGGCTTATCACCGCCCGGTCGCTTGCGAAGCTGGGCGATGAACTCAATCCCGGTCATGACCGGCATGTTCCAATCAAGCAGAATGACATCGGGCATTTTCGGCTCACACCGCTCGAGGCCCTCTTTGCCGTTTTCAGCTTCGTCGACGGTAAAGCCGAGAGTTTCGAGAATGTGCCTCGAAACCTTTCGGATCACCCGGGAATCATCGACGATGAGACAGGTCTTCATGATTCACCTTTGTTGTGTTGTTTCATGAAAACTAGGTGAGCAGGGTAACCATTGGATTAAGCCGCAGCCCCGAATGTTTCGGGACCCGCGATCAGCGTCGGCAAATCAATCATCAGTGCAGGGCCCATTGCGGTTTCGATAAGCCCCGTGGCGACGCGCGACCATTCGGTGCCAAAGCCGCCCGGAACGTTACCCGGTTTTGACTGGCTGGTGGCAATGTCTTCAACCGCGTCCACCATCAGCGCATAGGAATGGCCCGCCACCGCAACCACCGCGGCGCGGTGATCGGTCGGCCATTCGGCGTGGTCCAAGCCCAGCGCGCGGCGACAATCGATAACTGTCAGCGCCTGGCTGCGCAGCGCAGTGATCCCGGCGATGAAATCAGGGCTGCGCGGGATCGGCACGATTGTGCCAAGCTCGATCACAGATTTTACGTGGTGCGCACCCAGCGCACAGCGCCGTCCCGCGATCTGAGCCATAACCAGCAATTCGTTCATGCTGCCTCTCCTGCACGCGCCGCGCGCAAGGCTTCCAACAGCGCGTCGCGGTCATAGCGATAAATGGTTGGCGATGACGGGGGCGCCACCGGGTTATCGCGCAGACGAATGACCTTGTCTGCAATGGGATGTGCCAGTTCGCGCGCGATCTCGTATTCGTCCTCAAACCAGATCGCGAGCGTGTCTGGATCGGCGTCAGCCTTGCTGACAATCTCATAGCCCGCTGTCTCAACCAGCGGAGCAAGGATGGTGCTGGCCCAGTCGTTTTCCGGCAGGCTGCATCTGGGCAGGGCCAGCAATTCGGGCGGCTCGCCATACAGCGCGAACAGATTATGCCCGTCGATCAACGATACAGTCTTGCCAGCCACCAAAGTCACCGCTTCAACAAGGGGATCATCAGTCACCGGTTTGAGCGCGTGATCAAGCGCAACAGCGTCATCAACCTCGCGCACGGCGTACAGCACTTCGCACGCGCCGTCGCTCAGCCGCAGCAGGCGCACCTTTTCACTCTCCAAGGGGGTCTGTGGCAAACCTATGAGAGGCAGGATGAGCCCATCAATCACAATGCGCGGCGCGCTGCCAGATGTGTCGATGGCCGTGACTGGTGCAGTCTCTATCCGCTTGACCAGTTCCAGTCGGATCGCGTGTCGCCGACCGGCAAAGTCGGTAAATAGCATGGCGCGCTGCGCGGCCTTTTCGACCTGTTGCGTATCGTTTGCGCCGCGTCGCGGCATGACAGAGCGTGTCTCGGAAACCAGACCCTGATTAAGAGCAATCAGCGGCATATCGAGCACGAGGATGGGATGGCCATCGTCAAGCAGCGTCGATCCGCCATAGAGTTCTGAATTCATGATGGTGCGCGGCAGCGGTTTGACCACCAGATCATTGATCGTGTGGATCGCATCGACAGCCACTGCAAACAGGTCGCCGCTCGCCAGCCTCAGCATCACCAGCATCGCTTCGTCATCTGGCAGAGTGGCCTCAAGGCCGAGAACTTCTGCCATCGAAAGGCACGGTATGCGCTGATCGCGGAATGTGACGAGCGCTGTTTCGCCAGCTTTGGTGTATTCAATTGCGCTTGCGCTGAGGTCGACCGCCTCCTCGACATAGCTTTGCGGAATGGCAAAGCGTTGGCCGCCCACTTCCACCGTCAGGCCGGAAATGATCGACAAGGTGAGGGGAATCTGAAGATAGAACAGCGATCCGCGACCCGGCGTGCTGGTCACTTTGATCGAACCGCCGACGCGCTCCAGATTGTCTCGAACCACATCCAGACCAACGCCGCGCCCGGACACTGCGCTGACTTCGGATGCGGTTGAAAGGCCGGGTTCGAAGACCAGCTGCAAGGCGGCATCACGGTTCATAATATCGGCCTGTTCAGCCGTAAGTAGACCTTGCGCTATCGCCTTTTGACAGATCTTTGCTTCATTCAGCCCGCGCCCATCATCAGTCACGACGATAGAGATTTTGTTGCCAGATTGACGCGCAGCCATCGTGATTGTGCCAATCGGGTTCTTACCCGAGGCCGCGCGTTCTGCTGGCTCTTCCAAACCATGATCGATCGCGTTGCGCAGGATATGGGTGAGCGGATCGCGGATCATTTCGATCATCTCGCGGTCCAGTTCCACATCGCCGCCTTCGATCTCGATCACGGCCTGTTTGCCAAGCTCGTTTGAAAGGTCTCGCACAAGGCGGGGCAGGGCGGAAAACAGCGTCTCAATCCGCTGCATACGCATCCGCGTGATTGCATCGCGCACGTCAGTCAGGATGCTGGTGAGGCGTTCAAACGGTCCATCAATGGTCGGTTGATTGCCTGCCTGGCGCAAGCGGTGCGCCAGATCATTGCGCGCGAGAACCATATCGGACACGCCGCTCATCACCCGGTCAAGCAAGTCAACGGGTAGGCGAATGGTGCGCTGCACGGCAGCCGGGCTGGGCGAAGGGCTGGCCGTATCGGCACCCTCATCTTCGGGGTTCGGGGCGGTGTCTGGGCCCGTGTCTACGCCTGTATCTACGACTGTGTCTGCGTCATCAATGGGCGCTTTGGCACCCGGTTCAAGCGCTGCGATCAGGGCGCTGTCATCGCCATCCGGGCAGGCGCCATCGGCTTCAATCGCATCGACCATCTCCACGATCCGGTCGATGATCGCGAGCACTGCGCTGACCAGCGGCGCATCAGGCGCACGGCGGCCCGCGCGGCAATCGGCCAAAGTGTCTTCGGCCGCGTGGCTCAGATCAGCGAGGCGCGGAAAGTCGAAAAACCCGCAATTTCCCTTAACCGTGTGGACGAAGCGGAAGATCGCATCGACCCGCGCGGTGTCAGCCGGATTGGCTTCCCAGGCGATAATCTCGCCCTCGCTTGCCTCCAGCATCTCGCGTGTTTCTGCGACGAAGTCCGCCAGCAGGTCATCCATGATGGCTCTAGCCCCCTTGGTAGGTAGCATGAACCTATGGCCGCGAGATGGTTAACGAAGCGTCACTGATGCGCCGTGTTTCGCCCTCATTTGGGGCTGTGGGCGCGTCTAAGCACCCACCAGACCAGCGCCGCGCCGGTCAGCCCGCCCGCGATGTTGGCGGCGAGTTCGGCGGTGTAGATCGCAGCAGAACCCCATGAGGCAAGCAATATGAGGGCAACGGGCAGCATCACGAGGAAGACACGCGCAACCGATTGGCCCAGCGCAAAGGCGGCCTTGTCCACCGCATTAAGGATGCCGTTGGCGACGATCAGCAAGCCAAAGCCGGCATAGCCCCACGCGGCAATGCTGAGATAGCTTGCAAACTCTTCGACCACGCCGGGCTCCTCAGTGAAGAATCCGGCAAACCACTCGCCCGCAGCGAACAGAATTATCGCCGTGCCAAGGCCCCAGATAATGCAAAAGCCGCCCGCCCAGATCGCGGCTTCGCGCGCTCTGCCGTATTCGCGCGCGCCCCAATTCTGACCGACAATCGCTCCGATGGAGCCGGACAGCGCAAGCAGCGGCACAGTCGCAAAGCTTTGCAACCGGCCTGCCGCGCCAAACCCGGCGACCGCGTCCTGCCCTTCAGAGGCGATGATTGCTGTCAGTACCGCCAATCCGATGGGGTTGATCGCGTTGGAAAAGGCGGCTGGCCCGGCCACGCGCACAATCGCGACCGCCGGATCGACCAGATTGGCGCGCTGAAGCAGGCTGAAGTCGAGCGGTAATTCGGTGCGTCTGACGAAATAGACCGCAAATGCCACGCCGATGGCCCAGCCAATCACAGTCGCATAGGCCGCGCCGACAATCGCAAACCCGTCAAAGCCGCTCAGCAGCACGTCGGGATCGCCGGTTATCAGGATCGGATCGAGGACCCAATTGGCAATAGCATAGGAGATGTTCACATAGCTTGCCTTGCGTGCCTCTCCTTGAGCGCGCAGCACCCCGCTCATCCCCATGATCCCCAGCAGCAGCGGGAAGCCGAGTGAGAAGGGCACCATATATTCGCGAATCAGCGGGCGAACCGCGTCTTGCGCGTTCATCAGTGCGAACAGCGGGTCGATCAAGAGATACAGCGCGCCTGCCAGCACCAGTCCGGCGACCACCGCAAAGGCGATGCCGAAATTGGCGCGCCGCGCGGCCTTTTGCGTATCGCCTTCGCCCAGCGCGCGGCTGACCATTGAGTTGATCCCCACCATCACTCCAACCCCCAGCGAAGACAACGCGACCGAGATCGGGAAAATGAAAGAGATCGCCGCCAGTTCGTCAGAGCCCAGCTGTCCGATGAAATAGGCATCCACCAGCCCGATCGACATGATCGCCGCCACGCCGATGATTGCAGGCAGTGTCTGTCCGACCAGATGTCCCGTAATCGGCCCGCGTGTCAGCTTGGCCGAGGCAGGCGCAGCGTTTGAAGGGGGATCATCGCTCATGCAACAGCGCGCCTAGGGCCTTGCAGGGATAGGCGCAAAGCAAATTGCATTGATAGAACGAAAGCACCGTCATGCGAGGTAGATCCGCGTTAAGCCAGCGCCAGTTCCTCTTGCCGCACCTGCAGACCCGTGCGATAGTTTGTGTTTAGGGATAAATCACAAGACGAGAGGATGCAGCCCATGGCGACGCAGCTCAAACCGACAATCGAATGCAGCCCGGAAGAATGGCAGGCCCGGCTGGACCTCGCCGCGTGCTATCGCATCTTTGACCACCTCGGCTGGTCAGAATCGATCTACAATCACATCTCTTTGAAGGTTCCGGGGGAGGAGGACACCTTCCTCATCAACCCGTTTGGGCTGCTCTATGACGAAGTGACCGCATCCAATCTTGTGAAGATCGATGTTGAGGGCAACAATGTCGGCCCGTCGCAATATATGGTGAACAAGGCCGGCTTCACCCAGCATGCCTATTTCCATGAGCATCTGGGTGAGCGTGCGCAGGCGATCTGCCATGTCCACACCACCGCGACCATGGCCGTGTGCAGCCACAAGGACGGCCTCATGCCGACCAATTTCTACGCCTGCAATTTTCAGGACCAGATGGGCTATCACGATTTTGAAGGCGTGACCGTGCGCGCGGAGGAAGGCGAGCGGCTGGTCGAGAACCTCGGTGACAAGTCCATCCTGATGCTGCGCAATCACGGCCCGGTCGTGATGGACAAGACAATTCAGGGCATGTTCGTGAAGATGTGGGCGCTCCAGCGCGCTTGCGAAATTCAGGTTGCGACCCTTGGTATGGGCAACCCACAAGTCGTCCCGCAAGAGGTGGTCGACGTGCACCAGCGCGATATCGCAGTGATGAGCAGCCAGGGCGGAGCGGGCGTCTTTGACTTTGAAGCGTGGAAACGCAGGGTCTCCAAAGTGGACGATAGCTGGCGCAGCTGACGCGCAACAGCTAGGCGACGATCATGTCGCGCATGACGATCAATGACCGCCCGGTTGAGTTTGATCTCGACCCGAAGATGCCTTTGCTGTTCGCGCTGCGCGAGGCGGCAAACCTGACGGGTACCAAAAGCTGCGGAGCGATCAATTGCTCGGCAGGTGCGTGCATGGTGCTGGTCGATGGTGCGGCCTTGCGGTCTTGCCGGATCACTCTGGCAGAGGCTGAAGGGCGCTTCATCACCACGATTGAGGGCCTTAGCCCCGACCGCTCGCACCCGGTGCAACAGGCGATGGTGGCAGAACAGGCGATCCAATGTGGGTTCTGCACACCCGGCATGGTGCTGGCAGCCGCCGCCTTGCTTGAGCGCAACGCCGCACCCACGCGAGCCGAGATTGAAGAAGCGGTGCCTAATATCTGCCGCTGCGGGGTCTATCCCCGGCTGGTGCGCGCCATTGAGCGGGCCGGAGCCGCACAGCAGCGCCGCGATCGGCTCAGCACGGTGCCCGCGCCCGGCACCAGCGTTGCCGAAGCGGCCAAAACAGTGCCCGCGCTCAGAACCAACGACACGCCGGGCGAATGATACCTAGAACGCCGCTGTAATCGCGAAGCGTGCGTTAAACGGAGCGCCTACCGTTGCCTGATGTGTTGCGTGGCTGTTCGGGAAATACAGCTCGTCCGTCAGGTTTTCGATATTCACCTGCAGGCGCAGATTGTCCGTCACATCAAAATAGGCGGCTGCATCCACGCGGGTGTAAGCGGGCAGCGTGGGACGCACTTGTTCGCCCACCGCATTGGTCACCAACCCATTGGTGATGAAGCTGTCCGCCTGATGGGTCAAACCGATGCCAAGCCCGAAGCGGTCGGACACTTCGACGTTGTTCCAGATTGAGAAAGTGTGCTCGGGCAGTTCGCGCGGGGAGAGGCCTTCATTGCCGAACGCATCGATCTGCTCACCATCAAGGTAGGAATATCCCGCCGAAACGAACCAGCGCGGCAGGATCTGCCCCTGCAACTGCGCTTCAAACCCGCGTGTGCGTGTGTCGATCACGTCGAGCGTTTCGGGATCGTCGTCATTGGTCTGCGGGGAGCTTTGCTCAATCTCGAAGACCGCAGCGGTGAAAGAAAGGCCGGGCTTCACGTCCCATTTAATGCCCGCTTCCAGATTGGTGAAAGTGTTGGGGTCAAGCACATTGTTCGCGCCATTGATGTTCGCAAACTGCTCGCCTGAACGCGGCAGGAAGCTGCGCGAATAGCTGGCATAGAGCGAGAGGTTCTCGCGCGGTTTCAGGATAAGGCCGCCGCGCGGGGAGAATTCTTCATCGCTCCGGGTGCGGATCTCGGCCAGCGGGACATTGTTTACCGTAACGTCAAACCGGTCGAACCGCACGCCTGCGACCACGATCAGCCAATCGGCAAGCTCAATCTCGTCCTGCACATAGGCTGAGACAACCTCGATATCGACGCGTGTGTCATCGTTGAGGTCGCTGAAGGTGTTCGTGGTCGGCTGGCCCGCCGCATTTGTGCCGACATTGCCGCGCAGCGCCAGCGGGCGCGTGGCGAGGAAGGTCTCACGGTCATCCTGCGAGCTTGAAAACAGCGAGTTGAAACGGAACTGGTCGGACGAGGTATCAATATACTCACCGCCAAACAGCAGCGTGTGGTCGATCCTGCCGGTCTCAAACTCGCTCACCAGATTGCCAGTTAGGATCAGGTTCTGGCGCTGCGTGTCGTCGATATATCCGTCGAGCTCGACGATGTTGGTTGCCGGGTCATAAGCGGTTGAGAAGAAGTTCGAATAGACCTTGTCATAGTCGCCGTAAAAGGCCGCGAAATTGCCCTTCACGCTGTCAGAAAACTGGTGCGTGATGCTTGCGCGCAGCAGGTGTGCGGTCAGCTCGGTGAAGTTCTCTTCCGCGTCGCCAAATTGCACATCCTCAAGCGCTTCGACCGGGCGTCCGTCGAGGCCGGTCGGGATGCCGCGATCAACGAAGCGCTCGTGGTCGGCAAACTCATAGGCGATGTCGAGCGTGGTTGCCTCGCCCAGTTGGAAACGCGCCGTCGGGTTAAAGCCGATGCGTTCGCCATCATAGAAGTCGCGGTGGTTGTTGAGGTTCTCGTATGAGGCGTTGACGCGCACAGCGACATTCTCGCCCGCCGCCATGTTGAGATCGCCCTGAACGCTGAACTCGCCGAATGTGTCGACCGCGACCTGCCCGCCGCCAAAGGTCTCACCCAGAGTGCCCTTCTTAGTCACGCGGTTGAGCACGCCGCCCGTGCCGCCCCGCCCGAACAACAGCGCGTTGGGACCGCGCAGGATCTCTACCTGCTCCAGATTGTAGAGGCCGCGGTAATACTGAACATCGTCGCGCACGCCGTCGATGAAGAAGTCTGCGGTGGAACGCACGCCGCGAAAGACGATGGCGTCGCGGTGCCCCTCGCCTTGCGAGGTATTCACGCCCGGAGTGTAATCAATGATCTGGCCGATGCTAGTGAAGCCGCGCTGGAGGATTTCGTCCTGCGTCGTGATCGTCAGGCTTTGCGGCACGTCGATGATCGGTGTTGGCGTCTTCACCGAATTGATCTCATCGGAATAAAGCACATCGCCGGTCACGACGATTTCGCCTTCTTCGCCGCCGAGACCGGCACCCTGAGGGTCCTCTGCCGCATCGGCCAGAGCAGGCGATGCGATGCACGCGCAAGAGAGAAGAAGTGCGGCGCGCAAAGAGGTGTGTTTCATCTGAAATTCCGTTTCCCGTCCGTCCGGGCTGAACGTCCGGCTCCAAGATCGCCCCGCTATTGCAACCCATTCGCAATGACAAGCGCTATTGCAATTAATTTACGACAACGCCTTTACTGTGGCCAATTTGCCCCGCCCGGGCTAGCTCTCGCGCCCGGAATTGACCAGCCGGGAGACCGACACATGAAGGCAGTGATTTGGCACAACCCGAAATGCGGAACCTCGCGCAAGACGCTCGCAATCCTTGAGAATCTCTCGAGAGTTGACGTTACTGTCGTTGAGTATCTCAAGGACCCGCCAACACGCGAAAAGCTTGCTCAACTCTATGCGGATGCAGGGATCACGCCTGCCGATGGTCTGCGCGTGCGCGGGACGGATGCTGAAGAGCGCGGTCTGCCAGATGCCGATGCTGACACGATCCTTAATGCGATGGTGGCTGACCCGATCCTGATCAATCGTCCGTTGGTTGAGACCGAGAAAGGCGTGCGCCTGTGCCGTCCACAAGACGTGGTGCTTGAGATCCTGTGAGGCTTAACGGTCCTGCGTCAAAACGCTGTCATGCTGGAGCCCACGCCATCCGGCAAGCGCCACAATAAGGCATAGCCCCGCAATCAAGCTGAAGGCCAACCACGCGTTCCAATTGTACAGGCCCACACCCAGCGCGGGCGCGTAGATGAAGCTTGCTCCGGCCACGCTGGCGGTGATGCCGGAGGCCTGCCCTTGCTCAGCGCGCGTCACCGCAAGCGAGGTGCCCGCCGTGGTGCCAGGGCGAAACAGGCCAAAGCCCAGCGAAGCAATCGCATAGCCAAGCGATAGCAGAAAGACGCTGTTGGCTGCGCCCAGCACCAGCGCGCCCAACGCCGCGACGAACATGCCGGACAGCGTGGCCGCGCGCGGGCCGATGTTAAAGCGCGGGATCACGCCCCATTGCGCCAGCAGCGTCGCTAGCGCGCCAAACACCAGCACCAGGCTGACCAGCCCAGCGCCCTCCGCCGGCGCATCGCGCAGCGCCATCCGGTCGAGCACTAGAAAGCCGACAATGCCCATAATCATCGCCTGCGCATGGCCGCCCACCAGCCCGGCCAGCACCCATGGACGCACGCGCGGATCAAGCCACCCGATCCGCGTTTGCTCAGCCGGCTGCTCAGGCACCGCCGCATCTTCGTCCCTATGCGAGTCTTCGTCGGCCGTCTGCGTTTCTTCATGACCCGAGCCCCCGCCATAGGGTGCATCGTGCACCCGGCCACGTGCGGCAAATTGCGGCTCATCATTAGGCAGGCGCACGCGCAGCAGCACCAGCGTCACCACACCCAGCAGCGCAAAGCACCAGAACGGGCCGGTGAGCCCGATGCCCATAAACGGGATGACCATCAACGGAGCGAGCACTGGGCCAAATACCGTGCCCAGTCCAAAGCTTGATGCGATCAGCGAAAGGGCCTGTGTCCGCTGGGAGCGCGGCGTGCGCGAGGCGACATAGGCTTGCACCGCAGGCGGTGCAGCGCTGCCAAACAGGCCATACAGGCTGCGCGCCGCGGCGAAGATGATCAGCGCACTCATCGCGCTCAGCCACCCGGCCAGCCCGAACCACAGGACCACGCCGCACAGCATCATGGAAAGGATGAACCCCACCAGCCCCAGCGCCATCATCGCCTTGCGCCCGCGCTGGTCAGAGCGCCGCGCCCAGATCGGCGCGCACACAACCCACAACAGGGCCGACCAACTGTAAGCGAGGCTGATCCACACATCGTTGACGCCCAGCGCGGTGCCGATCGACGGCATCACCGATTGCATCGCCGTGTTGCCCGCCGCCGTCACCAGCATCACGCTGAACAACAGCGCCATGCGGCCGTTGGAGATTGCGTTTGCCTCTGCAGGCTTGGGCGCAGGCGAGTGCTCTATAATGGGGTCGACTTCAGCCATCGCGTCAATCGAACTGGCGCGCCAGTGTTTCAGGATCGGGACCGCTCAGTTCGCGGTGCATCGCGACACCCATCGCGCAGTAAAGCGTGCCCCAGATCATGGAGAAAGCGCCGCCCATCAGCCCTTCGATCAAAGTCGCCGCCGAGCCAAGTCCGGGAATGCTCATCACGGCCAAGCCGATAAGGCTGAGAACAACGATACTCACAAACCATGCGACGCACAGCAGCATCCAGAAGCCGAACACATTGCCGGGACTGGCTGCAGTCAGCCGCCATGATCGCATCAGTGCCTTGACCGGGTTCATCTCCCCCTCAAGCACGATAGCAGGCAAGGTCAATGACAGTCGCGCGGTCGCGAACACAATCGCGAGCACGCACACAATCGCTCCGATAAAGGCGCCCGCCGCCGCGCCAATCGAGACAAGCGCCAATTGGACGACCACAATCAGCAAGTAGACACTCGCAAAGTACAGCACCATTGCCAGCACCAGCGGCAAGATTGCTTTCATCGCCTGAAGCAGCGCTTCGCCCACTGTCGGCCTGCGCTTACCCATCATTGCGACTAGGCAGGCATAGCCGACATGCGTGATCACGGTGACCAGCCCGGCAAAGGTGATGAACGGAGCAAGCAAAGTGCCCAGCGCCTGCGCCGCCGCCTCGCGCACGGCCTCGCTCTTGGCCGGGTCAATCAGCGTGTTGAGCGGTTCGTCCAGCTCGGCATCGCTTGGCAGCGCGAATTGAAGGAAGGCGTTGGGCAGCAGCACAAAAACGCCTGCAATGATGGCAAACAATTGCCAATTCTCGCGCAGCAGGCTGATCCCGCGCGCCCACACCGCGTTGAGGTCCAGTTTGCCTCCGGTTGGAAGCCTGCCGCTGGTCTGGTTATCCGACACATCGCGTCCCTTGGTTGGCAGCCCTTGCCTCAAGGCCATTTTGCTGGCCCGAAACAGGCTTGATACTTGATCTGGCGCGGCAATGCCCCCAATCGGTTGCCAATGGCAAGCGAAGTGCGCGTTTCAGATCCGGCTCCCCCTGCGCTCGAATGGCTGCGCGAGGAAACGCGCGTGCCATATCGAGAGGCGCTGGCGGCGATGGAGGCGCGCAGTGCGGCGATCCGCGAAGGCAGCGCGGGCGAGCAGATCTGGCTGCTGGAGCACCCGCCGGTCTACACCGCCGGCACCAGCGCCGACCCGGCAGAGCTGCGCAATCCCCAGTTTGAAGTGATCGAGGCCGGGCGCGGCGGGCGCTACACCTATCACGGGCCGGGCCAGCGCGTCGGATATCTGATGCTCGACCTTGCTAAGCGCGGCAAGGATGTGCGCCGCTTCGTCCACGCGGTTGAGGATTGGGTCATCGGGACACTGAGCGATTTCGGGGTCGAGGCATGGTCCGTGCCTGAGCGTATCGGCATCTGGACGCGTGATGCTGATGGATCAGAGGCCAAGATCGGCGCCATCGGCGTGCGCGTGCGCCGCTGGGTCACCTTTCACGGCTTCTCGGTCAATCTTGACCCCGACCTTGCGCATTTTGGCGGGATTGTGCCTTGCGGGATCGCCGAGTACGGCGTCACCAGCATGGCGCGGCTGGGCCGCCCGGTCACCACCAAGGAATGGGACGAAGCGCTGATCGCGCGCGCGCCCGGATTTTTCGAAGCGCTCAGCGCTGAAACAGGACACCACGTATGAGAATGATCGCAGCCATCGCCGCGCTGACGCTGGCCGGATGCACGCAAGAGGAGGCGGTCGCGCCGGTGGAGGAAGGCGAGACCAACACGCAGGCTTCAGGGGAAGTGCTGGGCGGTACGATCAGCGATGATATGCTGCCGTTGGAATCGCTCGAATCGCAATCGCCCCCTGCTGAAAGGGCCGCGCAGGGTAGCCGCGGCGCGTCACCCGAAACGGACGACGCGCCGTCTGATTAAGCTTACGCCGCCTGCTCTTCCTCTAGCGTCGGGTAATCGACATAACCCTGAGGGATCGGGAAGTACCAGCTTTTGGGCACGTCCTTGTTCGGGTTGAAATGCGCGCCTGCCGCGATCCGCTTGTCCAGATCAGGGTTGGAGATATAGGGTCGGCCAAAGCTGACCGCATCGCACTTGCCGCTCGTCACATCCGCTTCAGCCTCAGCCGCGCCGTAATCGGAATTCAGGATAAGCGCGCCTGAATACAGCCCCCGGATCAGCGGGCTCTGCTTGGGCACTTCGGTGCTCCCAAAAGTGCCATCCGGCCCCGGCTCGCGCAGTTCGAGGAAGGCGAGGCTCAGCTCTTCTATCACGCGTGTGGCCGCGCCAAAGGTTGCGGGCGGATCGCTGTCATCAGTCCCTTGGCTGTCGCCATTGGGAGAGAGACGAATGCCCACGCGGTCCGCGCCCCACACGTCGATCAATTGCTCCAGAATCTCGCGCATAAAGCGCGTGCGGTTTTCCGGGCTGCCGCCATACTCGTCTTCGCGCAGGTTCGTCTTGTCGCGCAGAAACTGGTCGACAAGGTAGCCATTCGCGCCGTGCAATTGCACGCCGTCAAAGCCTGCTTTCTTGGCGTTCTCAGCCGCCCGGCGGTAATCGGCGATGGTACGCTCGATATCGTCTTTGGTCATGGCGCGCGCTGCGACATAGTCCTGCTTGCCCTCAGGCGTATGCGCTGCGCCTGGAGCGGTCGTCGCGCTGGCGGAGACCGGCGGTTTGCCGCCAAGGAAATAGGGATGCACCAGCCGCCCCATATGCCACAGCTGCATGGCGATCAGGCCGCCTGCTTCGTGCACGCCTTCGACAATCGGCTTCCACGCTTCGGTCTGTTCATCGCTCCAGATGCCCGGCGCGCTGGGCCAGCCGAGCCCTTCAACGCTGATGCCCGTCGCTTCGGTCAGGATCAGCCCCGCGCCGCTGCGCTGCTGGTAATACTGGCCCATCATGGCATTGGGCACGAACATCGGGTCGGCTGCGCGCCCGCGCGTGAGCGGTGCCATGAAAATGCGGTTCTTCGCTTCAAGCGCGCCCATGGTCAGCGGCTGGAATAGGGCTTCGTGATGCATGGATGTCTCTCCCCGTCTTTGCGTTGCGTGTCGGTTTCCATGTGCAACTGGCCTTTTGCGGGCTAGGGCGCAAGGATGGAAAGGCTTGAGGCGGCGAAAGAAGGATTTTCGTGGCGCGATGCTGCGTTGCTGGCCGCGCTGCTAACCGGCAATGTCGCGCTGGCGCTCGGACCATGGCTGGTGCGCGAGGCGGACACCGGCCCGGTGAGCGCGGGCTTCTGGCGGCTGTTTCTCGCGCTGCCGTTTCTAGTGCTCTTCGCGCGCGCCAGCGGGCAGCGGATTGGCGGCGTGCCGGGGCGCACTCTGGCCTTGGTCGCGCTAGGCGCGGTCGCCTTCGGGCTGGACCTTGCCAGCTGGCATATCGGCATCGGCATGACGCGGCTGGGCAATGCAACCCTGTTTGGCAATGCAGGCAGCATCGTGCTGTTGTTCTGGGGCTTCATCGCCGCGCGCACTCTGCCACGCGGCCCGGAATGGCTCGCCATTGCCTGCGCGCTGGGCGGGGCAGGCATTTTGCTGGGCCGCAGCCTCGATATCGCGCCCGAAAACTTCGCCGGCGACCTATTCTGCCTCACCGCCGGGCTGCTTTACGCGGTTTATCTGGTAAACCTGCAAGGCGCACGCGCGGCGTTCGGATCGTGGAGCCTGCTGGTCTGGGTCAGCATCTTCGCCTGCCCGGTCCTGCTTGTGGTTGCTTTGGCGCTGGGCGAACCAATCTGGCCAACCGACTGGACGCCCGTGGTGATCCTGTTCGTCTCAAGCCAATTGATCGGGCAGGGCCTGCTGGTCTATTCGCTCGGCCACTTCCCGCCGCTGGTCATCGGCCTAGCGCTGCTGACCCAGCCTGCGGTCGCGGCACTGGTGGGTTATGGGGTGTTTGGCGAGCTACTCACGGCGCTTGATGTATTGGGCATGGTGCTGCTGGGCTCAGCGCTTGTGGTGGCGCGTGTGGTGGGACGGTGAGGTAATAATGACATGGCACCTTGCTATGCCTGGAGCTCAATCAATTGCTTCAAGACATTGGAGCCAAGCTGATGAGTAGTTTTCAATCGACCGCCTTCTGATGCCAACTCCACCCCAATTTTGGCTGCGATCTCACGAAGATGAGGTTTTGCTGGATCACTACGTTCGCCCTTCACGAAAATGACGATCTTGCCGTTTTCGTATTGCCTGATCTGGTAGTTTTCGAAGTCACAGCGCTGTCTCTCTCGAAGATCTTCAAGCGGACGGCTGGCGGTGCGAGAAGATCGAACATTGAATCGATATACGTCACCAGCATCGGTCGTCTTCTCGATCAGTACACTGGTCGCCTCATCAAAAATTTCTTCGATGGAAATGCCTTCATCAGGATCAGTATTTAATCGGAGAATTATCGCTCGATCCACTTGATCCAAGGTCGATTTTCGAAACGAGACATGTGAACTTGTAGTGATTGTTTTTACCGAAATTCGTTCGTTCTCTGCTGAAATGACGTCGTATCCATGTTGATTGGTTTTGAGAGCCATCTGGCCTCGCGTGATCATCGCGGCGTAAAGTTCTCCAATCCGTCCAGTAAGATGATTGAGTTCGCTCTCCGAAACACCCCAAGAAAGCTCTTTTTCGAACCAAGCCAATGCTTCGCCCAAGGACTGAATGATCTGAGTCTGGGAAAGGGCCAACGTTTAACCCCCACTCACGCTTACCTTGCTCACATCGCCCTGACCAACAGTCCCCCCGGCCATTTCCAGCATCGCATCGAGGCTCTTCTTCGCCTTCAGGCGCAGGTCTTCCTCGATCTCGATCCGCGGTTCCAGATCGCGCAGGGCGATGTAGAGCTTTTCCATCGTGTTGAGCGCCATGTAGGGGCAGATGTTGCAATTGCAGTTGCCGTCTGCACCGGGCGCTCCGATGAAGGTTTTGTGCGGCAGGGCCTTTTCCATCTGGTGCATGATGTGCGGCTCGGTCGCGACGATCAGCGTGCTGCCTTCAAAATTCTCAGCGAATTTCAGGATGCCGCTGGTCGAGCCGACATAATCGGCATGGTCGACAATCGCAGGCGGGCATTCCGGGTGCGCGGCGATGGGCGCGCCCGGGTGCTGCGCCTTGAGCTTGAGAAGCTCGGTCTCGCTGAAGGCCTCGTGCACAATGCATACGCCCGGCCACAGCAGCATTTCGCGGTCAAACTTGCGGCTGAGATAGCCGCCAAGGTGACGGTCCGGGCCAAAGATGATCTTTTGATCCCGTGGGATTTGCTGGAGGATCGTCTCCGCGCTGGAGCTGGTAACGATCACGTCGGAGAGCGCTTTCACCTCGGTTGAGCAATTGATGTAGGTCAGCGCGATGTGATCGGGATGCGCCTCGCGGAAGGCCTTGAACTTTTCGGGCGGGCACGAATCCTCAAGGCTGCAACCGGCGTCCATATCGGGCAGGACCACGATCTTCTCCGGTGAGAGGATCTTGGCGGTGTCCGCCATGAACTTGACCCCGCAAAACGCGATCACATCCGCATCAGTCTGTGCCGCGAGCTGCGAGAGCTGGAGCGAGTCTCCGATAAAGTCGGCGATGTCCTGAATGTCGGGCGATTGGTAATAATGCGCCAGGATCACCGCATTGCGCTCTTCGCGCAGACGGTTGATCTCAGCGAGCAGGTCTTCGCCGCGCGGCGGAGCGGTTTCAATCGACATCTTGGTGATCCCTCAATTCATGGCTTGCGCAAGATATAGGTGTTTTGCGGTAATTTTCGAGCGGTTTTGCGCGAGGCGCGCGTCACGAGCCGCTGGCCGCTTCATCAGCGAAGCGAACCTCTACACGCGCATTCTCAAACCCCGCCACTTGCAAGGGCACCGCAAGGTTCTGGCGGACCGCATCCTTGGCCGCGCTGCGGGCCAGCGCGAGGATTTCAGGGTTCTTGGCAAAGGCCGTGGCTTTCTGCTCTGCGATTTCCGAATTCTTCTCAGACAGCAATTGTTGCGAGCCACCCGTGTTCAGCAGCCCTTCGGTGAACAGCCGCGCCTCGGCCTCGTCGAGATTGGGCTTGGAGGCGCGCAATTTGGGGAGGGTGACCTTCAGCGTCGCGCTGTCTGACGCCCATTCAAAGCGGCTGGCGTCCATGGCTGACAGGTCCAGCCGATAGTCAACGCTGGCAGGGATGATCGCGGCCTGGCGCACTTTGCGCAAAGTGAGCGGGCCCAGCGATTGCTCATACTCGCTTTCCGCCACCACTTCGAACCGGCTGGCGAACACGACCAGCGAGTTCTGCTTTTCAAACGCAAGCATAGCGCTGGCGACCGGATCGCCCTCCTCCTCATAGACATAAGCGCGCCAGCCGAGGAACAGCGCGAGCGCTGCCAGTGCAGCGAGCGCAGCCCAAAGCAAACGCTCCGACCCGCGCGAGAGATCACCGTTCTGCACAGCCGCCATGCCGGGCTGCATAGCAGGCACAGGTTCTGTGGGCTGGATACCTTCGGGCAGTTGGCCTTCCGCCGGCTTCAGGCCGTCTGCCATCGCTCACCCTCCTGCGCGACAAGGCCGCGCCGCTCCAGATCGATCAGATGGGCTGTGACGCTGAGCTCAGCTGCGGGGATGAGGCGTTCGTCGAGGCCCTTGTACATCTCAGGGATGAAGCCGGGCACCGGGCGCGCGGCCTCTTCCAGCAGACGCAATATCTGCCTTTCGCGCTGGCGGCGGTGGCCCATCATGCCGCGCACCAATTGGCGCGGTTTCTCAATCGCTGCGCCATGCGCCGAATGGTAGACGCGGTCTTCGCGCTCCATCAGCTTTTCAAGGCTCGACATGTAATCGCCCATATCGCCATCAGGAGGGATGACGACGCTGGTGGACCAGCCCATCACATGATCGCCCGTGAACAGCGCCGCGTCTTCTTCCAGCGCATAGCACAGATGGTTAGAGGTGTGCCCCGGCGTGGCGACTGCGGTCAGCGTCCAGCCTTCACTGGTCACCTGATCCGCGTCGCTCAGCACTTGGCCCGGCTGGTAGGTCGTATCGAACGCTTCGTCCGCGCGCGGGTGGTCGCTTTCCAGCACCAGCGGCGCGCAGCCGATGATCGGCGCGCGTGTGCGCATCGCAAGCGGCGCGGCGGCGGGTGAGTGATCGCGGTGAGTGTGCGTGCACATGATCGCGACAATGCGGCGCTGGCCAACGCTGGCGACAATCGCATCGATATGCGCAGGGTCGTCCGGCCCCGGGTCAATCACCGCGCAATCGGCCCCGCCTTGCGCGCCCACAACATAGGTCTGCGTGCCGGTATAGGTATAAGGTGAGGGATTAGGCGCGAGGACACGCTCAACATAAGGTGAAAGGCGCTCTGCTGTGCCAGTGGGCCATGGTTTGGGGGGGAGTCCTGCCATGGGGTTGCATATGGAGCCAGTGGTGGCAGAAGTCACCCCAAACGGAAGAGCAACACTCTATGGCCGACTACATTCTCGTCCTTGATGAGGGCACAACCTCGACGCGCGCCATGCTGTTTGCGAGCGACGGCGTTCTGGTGGCGAGCGAGCAGGCAGAGCTGACCCAGCATTACCCCGAGGCCGGCTGGGTCGAGCATGATGCCGCACAGATTTGGGACAAGACGCTGTCTTGCGCCAATGCGGTCATCCCCAAAGCGGGCGGCGCAGCCATGATCGCCGGGATTGGCATCACCAATCAGCGCGAAACAGTGGTCGCGTGGGACCGCGAGACCGGCGAACCGCTGACCCGCGCGATTGTCTGGCAGGATCGGCGCACTGAGCCGTTTTGTGCGGCTTTGCGCGAGGCTGGTCACGAAGCGGCGGTGCAGGCCAAGACCGGGCTGCTGCTCGACCCCTATTTCTCCGGCACCAAGATGCGCTGGATGCTCGACAATGTGCCTGCTGTGAAATCGGCGGCTGAGGCTGGGACGCTGGCGTTCGGCACGGTGGAAAGCTGGCTGGTCTTCAAGCTGACGGCGGGCGCAAGGCATGTGACCGATGCCAGCAATGCGAGCCGAACATTGCTGATGGCGCTCTATGGAGATGGCTTTGATCCTGAGTTGTGCGCGCTGTTCGGCGTGCCTGAGGCCGCGCTGCCTGAGGTTGTTGATATGGCGGGCGAGCTTGGCGCGACCGACCGGGCCTTGTTCGGCAGCGCGATCGCGATCACCGGGCTTGCAGGTGACCAGCAAGCGGCCACGGTCGGGCAGGCTTGCCTTGCGCCGGGGGAAACGAAAGCGACCTATGGCACCGGCGCCTTTGTGCTCACCAACCAAGGCACTGTGCCGCCCAAGTCAGAGCACCGCCTGCTCGGTACCGTGCTGACACAGATCGCGGGTGAGCGGACCTATGCGATCGAAGGATCTGTGTTTGTCGCCGGGAGTCTGGTGCAATGGCTGCGCGATTCGCTCGGCATTGTTGATGTCGCCGGGCAGACCGAGGAATTGGCGCGTTCCATCCCGTCCAGCGGCGGCGTGACCATTGTGCCCGCGCTGGCTGGGCTGGGCGCGCCGCATTGGCGGGCTGAGGCGCGCGGCGTGATCAGCGGGCTGACCTTTGCCAGCGGCAAGGCTGAACTGGCGCGCGCCGCGCTCGAAGCGATGGCGCATCAGACCTATGATCTCGCGCAGGCTTTCGCGGCGGACGGAACACAGTGGGGCACGCTGCGGATTGATGGCGGCATGGCGGCCAATGATTGGATGGCGCAGGATCTGGCGGACATGTTGGGGCTGACCGTTGAGCGGCCCGCCTTCGTTGAGACCACTGCGCTCGGCGCGGCGATGCTGGCGGCGACTGGCGCGGGGCTTTACCGCGACCTTGCAAGCGCGGCGGAAGCGATGCGCGGCACGCTATCGCGGTTTGAGCCGTCCATGGAAAAATCCGTGCGTGAAGAGCGGCTGGCCCGCTGGCGCAAGGCGATGAGAGCCGCGTAACGCCGCATATCGCGTCTTAAATGCCGCCCAGTTCCTGCCCAATGCGGCGCTGGAATGCGCGTACGGGTGAGCCCATGTCAAAGCCTTGCCGCCACGCCTGATCGAGCCGCGCGATCCGGCTGTGCAGCCGCTCCGTCTCTGCAATTAGCGCACGCGTGTCTGGCCCCAGCAGCTCAACCTGATCCGAATCCGATACGCGATCATCAGGCAAAGCGCCGTGGCGAAGAACCTGCTTTGCGGTCAGCTCGCCTGAGAAGAAAGCGCGCTGGTTCAGCAACCACGCGAGCACGTGCATCATGCGGGTGGTCGTCTTCAAACCCTCCGTTGATAGCGCAAGCCGCGCCATGGCTTCGTGCGGCAAAAGCGCTGGCGTGGCCGAACCATGATCCGCGATATGGAGCGCTGACCCGGCTGATTGCGGCAGCGTCGCCGAACCTTGCGCGAACTCCGCACGCACTTCGTCCGCGAGGATCAAGGCTTCGGTGTAGAGCGCCTCGATAATGGGTCGTGAGAGGGACGTTGTACGGTTCATGGTTGATGTACTGGATACTTCTATAATCAATAAGGGGCTGTGACACGGGTCACACCGGATGAGAGGTGGCTAGGCGTCCCCGGCGCGCTGCACCAGCCATGCATGGTTACTATCCCGTCAAATTCAGCGCGCCGTCCCTTCATGATACATTTTGACAGGTTAGGCGCGCAGAGACTTACGCATGGCCGTTAACGCTGTAGCCACCGCTAACACGCAGCGCGCTCAGGCGATGATGTCCGGCAGCAAAGCGTCTTCGATCACCGCGATCTGGTCCTTTAGCAGCAGCTTGCGCTTCTTAAGGCGCGCGATCTGCAGCTGATCCGTCGATCCCGCTTCGGTCAACGCATCGATGGCCGCGTCAAGATCGCGATGCTCGGAGCGCAGCACTTCCAGCCGCTTGGTCAGCTCCGCTTCCGTCATCGACCCTATCTTTCGTCCCTTGAGAATGTGCCTGTCACCACACCGCAGGCTGCGCATTGCCTTAGCCGATTTGTAGGCGGCGAACAGGGGCAATTTACCTCAGGCCCGCCCGCAATGATCGCATTAGGGGTTTACCAAGCTTTGCAAGCGAGCCTGCGTGTGGTTCATTCAGACCTGCGACGCGGTTTTCGGATCGAGAGCCCGAGTCGCTTTCCGGGGGTGGCCCCCCGCTTGGCAATAGGAGAACGAATATGGCCTCTACACCAGACGCAGCTGCGAACTTATCAACTGCGTCTCATGTCCATGCCCTCCAATCCAAACATGCCGGTCTCGAAGCGCAATTGCGCGATGAACTGGCCCGCCCTTCGCCTGATGCGGCGACCATCCAATATCTCAAGAAACGAAAACTCGCGTTGAAAGAGGAAATCGCGCGCCATTAAGGCGCGGCTCTAACGCAATTTACACAGCGCAAACGTCCAGAACCACCCGTTGCGTGGCGGCGCATAGACACATGTCTCGCGCTAGGCGCGTGGGCGGTTTGCGCTTTTGCTTTTGCGGGCATTCGCGCGTAGTCTGGTGCCACTCATGAGCGCCGCTTCTTCCGCCCGTCAGATCCTGACCCGCCTGCACGAGGTGATGGCCTCGCGCCTCCACGCGCAGGCCAAGTTGGATCGTGTGGTGGAGATTATCGGCCAAAGCCTGACAAGCGAAGTTTGCTCAATCTATCTCCTGCGCGAAGGGATGCTCGAGCTCTTCGCCACACGCGGCCTCAACAAAACGGCAGTGCACGTCACGCGGATGGCGATTGGCGAGGGGCTGACCGGCGTGATCGCGGACAATGTTGAGACGCTGAACCTTGCCGAAGCGCGCGCGCACCCGGATTTTCAATACCGCGCTGAAACGGGCGAGGAGAAATTCCACTCCTTTGCCGGTGTCCCGATTGTCTATCGCGAGCGCGCGGTGGGTGTGCTGTGCGTCCAGCATGTCGAGCCGCGCCGATATGAAGAGGTCGAGATCGAAGCGCTCCAGACCACCGCCATGGTGCTATCTGAGCTCATCACCAACGCAGAACTGGTCGATGAGGAACAGGCGCGCGGCCTGACGCAGGAGCAGACAGGCCCACAAACGCTCAAGGGGCTGACGCTGGTCAAGGGGCTGGGCGCAGGTGAAGCGGTGTATCACCAACCGCGCGTTCAGATTACGCAGACAGTTGCAGAAGACACCGAGGCGGAGCGTCAGCGGGTCTATCGCGCGTTCGACAAAATGCGCGAGCAAATCGACGCGCTTGCCGGGCAGGCCGAATTCGGCGGCAAAGGCGGCGAACATGAAGAGGTGCTCGAGACCTATAAGATGTTCGCCTATGATGAAGGCTGGTCGCGCCGCATCAACGAAGCCATCGACTCAGGTCTGACCGCCGAAGCCGCGATTGAACGCGTGCAACAGCACACACGCATGCGGATGCGCGAGATTGACGATGCGCTGCTTGCAGACCGGATGCACGATCTTGAAGATCTGGCGAACCGGCTCTTGCGGATTGTGTCCGGCCAGCTTGGCACCGCAGCGCAGCAGGGCCTGCCGCGCGACACAATTCTGATCGCGCGCAATCTCGGCCCGGCGGAATTGCTGGAGTATGACCGACGGCGCCTGAAGGGTGTTATCCTCGAAGAGGGCTCGCTCACCGCGCATGTCGTGATCGTCGCGCGGGCGATGGGTGTGCCTGTGATCGGCCAGGCCAAAGGCGTGCGCTCCGCCGTGCGCCAGGGCGATGAAGTTCTGCTGGATGCCGCCACCGCTTCGCTGACCGTGCGGCCTACAAAGCAAGTCGCTGACGCATTCGCGCATCGCTTCGCCAAATCGCGTGAGCGGCAGGCGGCCTACGCGACCCTGCGCGATGTGGAGCCATTCACCCGCGATGGCACGCGTATTCAGGTGATGATGAATGCCGGGCTGCGCGATGATATCAGTTCGCTGGCCATGACAGGGGCGGATGGGGTCGGCCTGTTCCGGACCGAATTCCAGTTCCTTGTTTCTGCAACGCTGCCTCAGCGTGAGCGCCAGACGCGCCTCTATCGCGATGTGATGGAGGCAGCAGGGGAGAAGCCCGTTATCTTCCGAACGGTCGATATCGGCGGTGACAAAAGCGTGCCTTACCTCGCAAGCAGTGTGGCCGAGGCTGATGAGAACCCCGCAATGGGCTGGCGCGCGCTGCGCCTTGCTCTCGAGCGCGAGGGCCTGATGAAAGCGCAAGCGCGCGCGCTGATCGAAGCAGCCTCAGGCCGGGCGCTGTATGTAATGTTTCCGATGGTTTCCGAGCCGTGGGAGTTCGACGCGGCCAAGGCGGTGTTTGAAGAGCAACTCAGCTATCTGCGGGCCAAGAAGAAAGTTCTGCCCAAAGAGTTGCACTTTGGCGCGATGCTCGAAGTCCCGGCGCTCGCCGAAGTGCTTGATCTGCTGCTTCCTAAGCTGTCTTTTCTCTCGGTTGGCACCAATGATCTGACGCAATTCCTGTTCGCCGCAGACCGCGCCAATCCCAAACTTGCCCAGCGTTATGACTGGCTCAGCCCCTCGATTATCCGCTTCTTGCGCCGGGTGGTGCAGGGCACAATTGGCAGCGGCGTCGAGCTGGGCGTGTGCGGAGAGATGGGCGGGCGCCGATTGGAGGCGCTGGCGCTGATGGGCATCGGGTTCCGCCGGCTCTCGATCACGCCAGCTGCGGTCGGCCCGATCAAGGAATTGGTGCGCCGGGTTGACCTGAATGACCTGACCAAAGCGATGACAGGCTTCCTTGCCGATCCACAAACTGACCTGCGCGCCGCTTTGACGCAGTGGGCGCACGAGCGTGAGATCGATGTGGATTGATACAGGATTACCCGCTTGACGCAGTGGCAAACACCGAAGAATCAGCGAATTCTGGCCGAAACCCGCACGAATCCTTGACACAGAGCCAGTCGACCGATTGGGTATGCAAAACGATAAATCGCAAAACAACCCGTCACAGGGACGCTCCGGGTCATGGACACCGATCACAACACCGCGCTTGAGGGCGAGCCTGAGGACCGGCTCGACAGCGTTGACGCGTCTGCGGCAAATGCGTCTTCAGATGATGGGCATGCCGAAGACCTGTTTGACCATTTGCCGCCGGGCGAGCAATTGCGCCTTGCTCGTGAGCGCGCGCGCCTAAGCCTTGATCATGTCGCCGCGCAAACCCGTATTCCGGTGCGGCATCTTGAAACGCTTGAATCGGGTCACTTCGACGAATTGCCTTCGCGCACCTATGCGCTGGGCTTTGCCCGCAATTACGCCAAGACAGTTGGGCTGGACGAAGCGGTGATCGCAGATCTAGTCCGCGAAGAAATGGGCGATGCGGGGCCGCGCTATTCCTCAATCGGTCAGGGCATGGAGCCGGGTGATCCGGCCAAACTGCCGTCTGCAGGGCTTGCATGGTTTGGTGGGCTTGCTGCGCTCATCCTCGTGATTGGCGTGATCGCGTTTGCCAGCACCTATTATGGCGAGGGCACAGGCCCGGCCTCGCTGCTCGCTTCCGCTGAGGACGCGCCCGAGGCTGTAGGCGCTGAGGCGTCCACAGCAGACACAGCGGTGTCAGCCACGGCCAGCGCTGATGGTCAGGTGGTCTTCACCGCGCTCGAAGACGGGATATGGGTTCGCTTTTATGAAAAGGACGGGGAGCGTCTGTTCGAGGCCACCATGGCTGATGGCGACACGTTCGAACTGCCCAAGACGGCAACTGCACCCTTGATCAACACCGGACGCCCCGACGCGTTTGGAATCACAATTGACGGGCAGGCTGTGCCGAAACTGGCCAATGAGCCGGTAACGATGGGCGACACGCCGGTCTCTGCGGCAGCCCTGCTCGCGCGCGCGGAAAGCTGACCGCTGCGCCGGGTGCGCCGGACAACTGTCTCCACCATGGAGCAGATCGTCGCCTTACCCCCATCTTCGTTCCAGTCTGGGGTCGACTTGTGCCGCGCGGCTCGGCACAGATTCGGGTGATATTCAGGCGCGGTCTGGCACTCCTTTGATTGCAATATCCGGCCTGCACTGGTGCGCTTGACCGCGCGCTGTGGACCAAGGCTGTGACGAAACGCGTTAAGACCCAAGGCAAGGAAAACCGAATGATGACATCGACCGTGTCCCTCACTCGCAAGCCCGCTTCAACCCTGCGCCGGATGTGCGCGCCTGCAATCGCGGGCCTGCTTGCCGGAGCCTGTGTGCTCACGATGCCAGTGCCTGCCAGCGCACAGGATGACAATTCGGCCGCGCGGATGCGCAAGATCGAAGCGGAAATCCGTGCTCTGCAACGGCAGGTCTTCCCCGGCGGGGACGGGACTTATTTCGAACCGCAAATTCGCCCGAACGATACCACATCCGCCCCGCAGACCGGTGCCCCGTCCACCACCGCGCTGACCGATGTTCTTGCCCGGCTCGACGCGATTGAGCAGCAATTGCAGCGCTTGACCGGCCTGACCGAGGAGAACACAAACGCTATCGCTGGCTTGAGCGTGCGAGTGGAAGCACTGGAAACCGCGCCAACACCCTCAGCGCCCGCTGAATTGACTGAGGTAAGCGAAGACGTGGCAGGCGAAGAGGAGGCGCGGGCGACTGACAGCAATCTCGCCGCAATGGGCGCATCGCAGCCGAGCGAAACGGCACCGACATCGCAAACACAGTCTCAACCGCAAACCCAACCCGCCGCGGCGAGTGGCCCAACCCCGCAGCGCTTGGCAGCGGTTCAGGAAATCACCAAGCCGCAATCGGATGATGCGGGCGACGATGCCTATTCCTATGGCTACCGCTTGTGGAATGCGGGCTTTTATCCCGAGGCGCGCCAGGCGCTGTCGAAATTCGTTGAGGATTACCCCAATCACTGGCGCACAAGCTATGGCCGCAATCTGCTGGGCCGGGCCTATCTGGATGATGGCAACGCCGATGATGCGGCGCGCTGGTTCCTGCGCAATTATCAGAGCGACCGCACCGCTGCGCGTGCGCCAGACAGCTTGCTATATCTCGCGGAAAGCATGATCGCGCTGGGCGATACGAAGCGCGCCTGTATTGCGCTGGCCGAGTTTGGTGAGACCTATCCAGCGGTCGCGACCGGGCGCCTGATGGACAAATACCAGACCAATCGCGGCCGTGTTACCTGCGATGCGTAAGTCAGGTGGTCTGCACGCGGTGCGTTCGCGGAGGCTGTGAGTGATGGACCCTGCGCGGCTTCGCGAGGCTGTTGATCCAGCCCTCGCTGAGCGCTTTGGCGATGAGGTTGATCGCCTGTGGCCGCGCGAGGATCGTTTCACTGATAAGGGTGCTCCGGCCATGTTGGGGCTGGCTGTATCCGGCGGTCCAGACTCGCTCGCCATGCTGCTGCTGGCCGATGCGGCCATGCCCGGAGAGATCGCCGTCGCCAGCGTCAATCACGGCATCCGACCCGAGGCCGCGAATGAAGTGGCGCTGGTTCAGGGCGTTTGCATCGCGCTTGGCGTGCCCTTCAGCGCGCTCAGCATCCGCCTGGGGCGCGGCAATCTTCAGTCCCGCGCGCGTGAAATGCGGTACAGCGCGCTGATTGAATGGGTGCGCGAAGCGCGGCCCGGAGCCTCGCCCGATCAGCGCATCGGTGCGCTCGCTACGGCGCACCACGCGGACGATCAGGCCGAGACCCTGCTGATGCGGCTCGCGCGCGGGAGTGGTTTGTCTGGGCTTGCCGGGGTGCGCGCGGCGCATCCGTTTGACACGCAAGATGGCAGCGACCCTGTGCCCGTTATTCGCCCCCTGCTGGCTTGGCGCAAAGAGGAGCTGGAAGTCATTCTCAGCGGCGCCGGAATTGTGCCAGCACGCGATCCCTCCAACGCCGATACCCAGTTTGACCGAGTGCGCGTGCGCGACCATCTGGCTGAGCATGACTGGCTGGACCCCAATGCTCTGGCCTTGAGCGCGCAGCATCTGGCGGAAAGCTGGCGCGCAATCGAATGGTATTCGCAGATCGACTGGGAAGAAATGGTCCACCGCGAGGGTGATGGCACCGGATTTCGCTACAACGCCAACGTCCCGCGCGTCATCCAGATTGAGACGGTGCGCCGCATCGTATCGGAGCTGGGCGGGCTGGTAACGCGCGGCGAAGCAGGCCGGGCTGCGGATCGCCTGTGGCGCGGCCAGAACGCTTCACTGGGCGGAGTGCTGGCAATGCCTACGGTTGAGCATGTCGCCAAAATGGGCGTCGAACTGCGCGTCTGGCGCTTTACACCGGAGCCCGCGCGGCGCACTCATTGATAGGGCGGCGCCGTCTTAGGCTTTACTTGCGGGCGAGCTTATCGCCCATTCCGATGATCTTGCCACGGGTGATGTAGACCTTGTCACCGCGGCGGGCGATGGCGAAGAGCTTCTCAGCAAACTCATCCGGCACTCCGATGCAGCCATGGCTGGCATAGCCATTGATCACCGGCGAGCCATGGATTGCAATCCCGTCCCATGTCAGGCGCAGCGTCCAAGGCATGGGAGCGTTGTCGTACTTCTCGGAGATATTGTCCTTTTCCTTGGTCAGGATCGGGAAAGTGCCGAGCGGGGTCGGGTGCTTCTTGGTTCCGAGCAGCGCCACGGCGGTGCCGATTTCATGACCATCGCGGAACACGCTGATAACGCGCGCATCAAGGTCAACGGTCACCACCAGCTTGCCCTTCGCCGGGCCTGCGCTCGCATCCCAGTACCAGTCGCCATAACGGAACGGGCCGGGCGGAATGCTGAGGATGGAATTGACAGTGAAGGGGTCTTTCGCGGCTTGGCGCGGAGCTGGAGCTGGGGCCGGGGTGGGAGCAGGCGCCTGCGCCACGCTCGGCGCAACAGCGGGAGCCGGGCTTTCCAGCGGCGGCGCGACGCTAGGCGTCATCTCAGCACCGGGCCCGTCAATCATGCGTGCAGCCGGACCGCGCGGCGGCTCACCAGCGGCGGGCAGTTCGGGCAGGTCGACATCGTCCGCGCCCAGAGTGGGGCCATAGGGTTGCGGCAGGCTGGGGTCGACGATCAGCGAATCCCCGCCAGTGGTCGGGTCAATCGCTCGGATCGCATCTTCAGCTTCCTGCGCGATCTGCTCGGCGGCGTCGGCGGCTTGCTGAGCGGCCTCAGCGGTCGCCTGATCCGATGCGAGCGAAGAGGTGCCTCCGAGGGAAGCCAAGCCGAGTGCAGCGGCAAAACGAAGCGAGTTCATAATCGTCATAGTAGGAGTAATATGTCGTGTCTTACGCAGATTCGCCAGTGCCTAGGTGGGCTGCGTCCCCGCGAGGGACGGGCCGGCCGGGGGCGTTAACGCGATTGCTTACAAGCTTTTACACCTGACCGGCTTATGGGCTGGCCCCGTACTGGGCTGAAAAGGCATAGGCTGCGCCCAAAAGGCCGGGCTGCTCAGCGGTGACTCGCTTGATCGCAATACCCTCCATCATCGTGCGGTATCGGCCCTTGGCTAAGAAAGCGGCGTGGAAGTCTGCTTGCGCGATCTGCGCGCTCAAACGCTCGCCAATGCCGCCTGCGATCACCACCGCATTGGCTCCATGGGCGAGCGCGTAATCGCCCGCAGCCCGGCCCAGAGTTTTGACAAAGTGCTGCACCGCGCGCGCGGCGATGGGGTCATTGCCAGCGATGCCCGCCTGCCACAGTTCGATGGCAGAACGCCCCGGCGGTTCGCGACCCTCCAACTCGGCGATAGTGGCGGCGATGGCGACTATCCCTTGACCTGAGACCACACGTTCAAGGCTCACCCGGTCATATGCGCCTCGCAAAGCGGCGAGCATCGCATCATCAATCTCATCCACCGGCGCAAAGTCGATATGCGCCCCTTCGGTCGCTTGGATAATCGGCGTGCCGTCATGAATGCGGTAATGCGCGATGCCAAGGCCCGTGCCGGGGCCGATGATTGTGACAGTCTCACCGCCGCGCGGCATGGGGGTGGCTGGCCCGTGGACATGCTCCAGATGGGCCTCTTGCGCGTCGCCTGCGACCGCGTGCGCGATGGCGGCAAAGTCGTTGAGCAGCGTGAGGTTTGCAAGGCCCAACTGATCGGGGAGCGCCGCCGGATCGAAAGTCCAATGCGCGTTAGTCAGCTTGAACGAGGTGCCTGAAACCGGCCCTGCCAGTGCGAGCGCTGCGCCACTGGGCTCGGGGCCGGGGCTGCGCGCGAGGAAGGCTTCGAAGGCGGCTGCGAGATTGGGATAGTCGGCGGTCGCCAGAACGCATGGCTCGCTCAGCGACACCGTGCCAGCGGAAATGGCCGCGCGTGCAAAGCGGGCATTGGTCCCGCCAATATCCGCCACAATGATGTCGGTCACCGCCCAGATCTCACAGCCCAGATCTCACAGCCCTGCGCTGGCGAGCATCGCGCTCGCGCCTTGCTCTGCGCCATCAGCATGGGCTTGCATCATGCGGAAAAGTTCGCGGCCTACGCCCCATTCGGGCTGCGGGTCAGCAGCGGGCGTTCGCTCGCTCAGGTCGGCGCTGGTTGAGAGCGTGCCGGTCACCGCACATACGCGCACCACATCGCCATCACGCAGGAGCGCCAACATGCCGCCGCCCAAAGCCTCAGGTGTCACATGGATCGCAGCAGGCACTTTGCCGCTGGCGCCTGACATGCGGCCATCGGTGACGAGCGCGACGCGGTGCCCCCGATCTTGCAACAGACCCAACGTCGGGGTGAGCGCGTGCAGTTCAGGCATGCCATTGGCGCGCGGCCCTTGAAAGCGCACCACTACCACCACATCGCGGTCCAACTCGCCCGCCTTGAACGCATCTTTCACCGCCTCCTGCGTCTCAAAGACGCGCGCGGGCGCTTCGATGGTCAGGCGGTCTTCGGGCACTGCCGAGGTCTTGAAGCAGGCGCGGCCCAGATTGCCTTCGACCAACCGCATGCCCCCATCGGCCCGGAACGGATCGCTGGCGGGGCGCAGCATCGCATCATCGCGGGTTTCGTCGACGCGCTCCCATGCAAGGCCGTCCTCGGTCTCAACCGGCTCGCTGCGGTAGGCGTCAAGCCCTGTGTCCCACACTGTCAGAATGTCGCCATGGGCCAGTCCAGCGCCGAGCAATTCGCTGATCACCAGCCCCATGCCGCCCGCTGCGTGGAACTGGTTCACATCGCCTGAGCCGTTGGGATAGACCCGCGCGATCAGCGGGATAACGCTGGAAAGCTCCGACATATCGGTCCAGTCGATCACGATCCCCGCCGCGCGCGCCATGGCCGGAATGTGGATCGCATGATTGGTCGATCCGCCCGTAGCAAGCAGGCCGGCCACCGCGTTGACGATTGCCTTTTCATCCACGACCCGCGCAAGGCTGCGCTCGCGTGATCCCGAAAGCGCGGCCAGCCGATGGACCGCCGCCCGGTCGAGCTCCTGACGCAGCTTTGTGCCCGGCTGGACAAACGCCGCGCCCGGCACATGGAGCCCCATCATCTCCATCATCATCTGATTGGAATTGGCGGTGCCGTAAAAGGTGCAGGTGCCCGGTGAGTGATAGGAGCCAAGCTCGCTTTCGAGCAATTCGGCGCGCCCAATCTCGCCCGCGGCATAAAGCTGGCGGGTCTCCTGCTTCTGCTTGTTCGAAATGCCACTGGGCATCGGGCCGGAGGGTACGAACACGCATGGCAGGTGGCCAAAGCGCAGCGCGCCAATCAGCAGGCCCGGTACAATCTTGTCGCAAATCCCGAGGCACGCGACCGCGTCATACATCTGGTGGCTGAGCGCAACGCTGGTGCTCATCGCGATGGAATCGCGGCTGAAGAGCGATAGCTCCATCCCGTCCTCACCCTGCGTCACGCCATCGCACATCGCCGGCGTGCCACCTGCTACTTGCGCGGTGGCCCCGGCTTCGCGGGCGTAGATCTTTATGCGCTCAGGATAGCGGCCATAGGGCTGATGCGCGCTCAGCATGTCGTTGTAAGCGGTGACAACGCCGATATTAGGCGCTTTGCCGCCTTTCATCGTGGCCTGATCCTCGAGCGCCCCGGCAAAGGCATGGGCAAGGTTGGAGCAAGCGACATCCTTGTGCTCCGGCGCGCGGTCGGCCTCGCGGTCCATCAGATCAAGGTAAGCGCGGCGCGAGGGGCGCGAGCGTTCGATGATGCGCTCAGTGACGCGGGCAATCGTGGGGTGAAGGTCACTCATGCCAGCTCACTCCGTCACGCTCGACCAGACCGATGGCGGCGCTCGGCCCCCAGCTTCCGGCGGTGTAGGTCTTGGGCGTTACGCCAGCGCTCGCCCAATTCGCGCGGATCGCGTCGATCCAATGCCATTGCGCTTCCACCTCGTCGCGGCGCACGAACAGCGTCTGGTCGCCTTTGACCAGATCGAGCAGCAGACGCTCATAGGCAATCCGGCGGTGCTGGCCGACAAACGCATCCGGCATCGCGATTTCCAGCGGCACTTCGCGCAGGCGCACGCCGTCCTCATCCAGGCCGGGCACTTTGGCCATCAGTGAGAGCGTGATGTTCTCCTCAGGCTGGATACCGATCAACAGATGGTTGGGCTGCATCATGGATTGGGGGGATGCACCTGTGCCTTCAAAGATCGAGTGCGGGATGCAGCGGAACTGGACGAGAATCTCAGTGACGCGCTCGGGCAGGCGCTTGCCGGTGCGCAGATAGAACGGCACGCCCTTCCAGCGCCAATTGTCGACATGAGCCTTGATCGCAGTGAAGGTCTCGGTCTGCGAGGGCGGGCAGTCAGCTGCCGCCAATTCCTCGTCATAGCCCGGCACTGCCTGACCAGCGATTGCGCCTGCGCGGTATTGGCCGGTGACTGTCTCTTCGGCCAGCGCGGGGCGCAGCGCGCGCAGCACTTTCACCTTTTCATCGCGCACCGCTGTTGCATCAAAGCTGGTGGGCGGCTCCATCGCGACGAAGCTGAGCAATTGCAGCATATGGTTCTGCACCATATCGCGCAGCGCGCCCGCGCCATCATAAAAGCCAACGCGCCCTTCCAGCCCGACCGTCTCGGCGACCGTGATCTGGACGTGTTCAATGTACGTCGCGTTCCAGATCGGCTCGAACAGGATGTTGGCAAAGCGCAGCGCGAGCAGGTTCTGGACGGTTTCCTTGCCCAGATAATGATCGATCCGGAAAATCTGCTCTTCAGGAAAAGCGCCCGCAACCGCATCGTTGATCGCGTTGCTGGAGGCGAGATTGTCGCCGAGCGGTTTCTCGAGGCACATGCGCACCGTGTCGCCTGTCAATCCGGCATGGCTGAGGCCCGCAATGGTCGGCTCAAATAGCCACGGCGCGGTCGAGAGGAAGATCGCGAGACCTTTGTGCGGCTCGCCTACTTTTGCGGCTAGGTCGGTGAAGCCTTCCAGCGTCGAGGCGTCTAGCGGTTGGTAGGTCAGGCGGTTGAGGAACCCCGCCATGCTTCCGCGCCGCTCCGGTTCCAGGTGCTCCTCCAGCGCTGCGCGCGCCATGTCGCGAAACTCGGCGTCGTTCAGATCGCTGCGCGCGGTGCCGATGATCGCAAGACCCTCAGGCAGCAGCCCATCAGCATCGAGCGCACATAAAGATGGGAGGAGCTTGCGCCGCGACAGATCTCCCGTCGCGCCGAACAATAACAATTTGTCTGCGAGAAATGCGCTCATCGTTTGCTTGATCTAGCCGCAGCACAGCCAGCCCGCAACGCGCGACTTACAGCTTTCGCACGTCGACTTCGCTGTAGAGGAACTGCGTAGGTGCAAAGGTGGTGAGGAAGCTCACATCGGCCGCGTCACGCCCGACCCCGATGATCGCCGCACGCGCAAGATCAGCCATGCCGGTGGCATCGACCAATTGCCACAATCCGCCACCCGGAACGCTGGGATCAGCGAGGAACACCTGCGCCACCGCATGAAAGTCCTGCGGTTTTACGCCGGGCGCGTAGCACGCGACATAGCGCGCCGGGATTGCCGAGGCCCGCGCAAGGGTGAGCACCAGATGCGCAAAGTCGCGGCAGATGCCAGCGCCGGCATGAAATGTGTCGGTCGCAGTGGTCGCAGGGCCGCTTGCACCCGGCTCATAATTGACGTGTTGCTTCACCCATTCGCGAATGGCGGCGATGCGCGCCCCGCCGCTGGTCCCTGCAAATTCGCTTTCCGTGAAATCGAGAAACTCCGATGCGTGGCAATAGCGCGAATCGATAAGGTATTGGACGGTCTCTCCGGGAAGACGGTGAGTCGGCAAGGCTGCCAGATCGCGCAGCGGAGAAACGATCCGGTTGGGCGTCACCTGTGCTTGATAATCAACTTCCACCCGTCCGCTGGCGCGCAGCCAGATGCGGCTGCCCATATCGTCATGCGCAGGGATGCTCGCGCGGTGCTCATTCGCGGAAATGCGCGCTTCTGCGTGGTCGATGCGCTGTTCTGGCAGCGCGGCGGCCTCGAATTGCAACAGGGCATCAGCGCTATGCTCAAACTCGAACGCGAAGCGCGCTGTTACAGCGATTGTTCGACTGTCCTGAGCGCGGCTTCCGGTGGGAGAAGGCGGCGGCGATGCTGGAATGTCCACAGCCATAAAATTGGGTCCAAAATGAAACCTGAAAGCCCGTTTGTCCCATATGGGACATTCAGGCACTCAATGTCGATTTGTAGGAACGCGCCATCGCAATGAACCGCGCTGGCACCACCCTTGAGACGGGCAGATAGCCAGACGGTTCCAAACCGAGGATCGTTTCCATGAATAAAGTTCTCTTGGCGCTGGCTACCAGCGCGCTCGCCACCGGTTTCGTCGCCGCCACCCCGCTTCAGGCTGAAGTGAGCGCCGGACCGTTCGACAAGATCAAGAAAGGCCTGAAGAAGGCGAAGAAGAAAAAGAAGGAAGCTGAACAAGCTGTCGCGGAAGCGGAAGCCGTGGTCGATACCGTGGATAGCGTGCGCCGATCCAACGGGCGCACTGTGCTCGGCGGTGCCGGGGCCGGCAGCAGCGCAGCGAGCAAGAAAAAGCGCGGTCGCAGCGGATCGGACTGCAATTCAGCCGTCAGCACTCTTTCGACCTATCCCTGCACAGCGAAGGGTTACGGCCATGCAGGACGGGCCGGTCCGGCTCCTGCTCGGCTTACCAAGCTGACTAAGTGCGCAGGCATTCCCATCAAGAATGCCTTTGTCGGGAATTTGGGTGAGTATACGTTCCAAAACGGTCTCAACACCGAGAGCCGTCGCGGTCTTATCAATCGCACTCCGGTTGCGCCCGAAAATGGCTGCATCATGCCATCGATGGGAACCTATGATACGCTGTACATCGAAGTGCCAACGTCAAAGCTCAACGCGGTCAAGGGCGGTTGGAAAATGCAGTGCGTCAACTCAGAAACCGGTAAGATGGCAAACTCGGAAGCCTTTCCCCGCTGGTACAATACAAAGGGCAAGGATGTGATGCTGCATACAGGCAACAGCCTGGGCTATACGCCCACCGCCAGCGGCTCCAATTCGGACCGTAGCACCGCTTGGGCGAAGGATCTGAAGCGTCGCGGGATGAGCATGTTCGGTTTTAACATGCCAAATCTTCACACCGATGCGGGCACAGACTTCTATTGTCAGTACTACAACGCTGAAAGCGGCATGAGCGTGGTGGCGTTTCAGTATCGCCGCAGCGCAGCCAACAGCTGACCGCGACTAAGAGCTGCTTATCCAGACTGCCTGAGGCAAATGGGTAAGCAGCCTTCCGCAGCGACCGATCTTTCCATGGTGAGCCGATGGGCGATGCTACGATCCTCGCCCGTTAGTGATAACTTGTCAGTCGGTCGCCGCACTCAACCTGTTTGCAGGGCGATCCTGAGCGGACCCGTTACGCACTGCAAAACCTGGGCGGCGGTCGGTCCTTAGCCACCCCCAAATTCGGCAAGTCCAATCCGGCTGTCGCCCACTTTTTTCACCCTAGAATAAAGGAATAACCCATGCGTCTTCGTCTCACAGCCCTTGCTGCCCTGCTCGCGCTCGGCACCGCGCCCGTGCTGACTGCGCCTGCTGCGGCCCAATCCACCTCCAGCGAAGTGGCCAAGGATGGCTCTTGCCCCAAAGGCTTCAAAGCCAGCGGCAGCAGCTGCAAGTCCTCCAGCTATGTCGCCATCACCAAGATCGGCAGCTGCCCGACCGGCTTTAAGGCCTATGGCAATTACTGCGTGGGCGACAAAGGCGACTATGCCGAGGTCAAAAGCGGATCGTGCAAGTCGCCGCTGAAAGCCAGCGGTAAGTACTGCATCAAATGAGACCGCTAGGGGCTTGCCCCTAAGCGATTGACTTTGCGGAGAGGCGCGGCATGGACGCTGGAGACGTGCCCGCCCTTTCGCAAATCGAGGCACTGGTCGGCGCGCTTGGTGGAGCGGCGCCGGTTTTGTTTGCCTATGCGAGTATTTCGTTTGTGACCGATACTGACTACGATCCGGACGAGTTGATCCGTCAGGCCTATTCGGTGGTCGCGCAGCCGGAAAAGCTGTTTGATCTGCAAGTGCGCCTTGAGCGCGCGCAGGCGCGATCAGGCGAAGCTGTCGCCGCACTTGATCAGCATTTCGACCAGATTGGCGCGTTGTTTGATTCGATCCACCATGGCCCCGACGCGGACTATTCCAAGCTGGGCGTGTTGCCCGCCGCTGTTGGCGACGGCGCTGATGAGGGCGAGGGCACTAACGCCGCGCCGCCCACCTTTGCGCCGGACCAGGTACTTCGCATTTCTTCGGACTGGCGCGTGCTGAAGGCTTCTGCCGACTTTGCTGGTCTGGATGTGCCCGCTGGGCCTGTGCCTGACTGGCTGTTTGGATATCGCAGCAATCTGATTGCGCGGTTGCGAAAGGCCGCACGCGGCGAGGCTATGTCCGCTTCCGAGAGCGGGCCCCACTATGTCCGCCTGTACTCGCATGAGGATGACGAGCGCGGCTTTATGGCCTTTGCGCAAGCGCATGGCGGTACGCTGAGCGCCGAGGAGGGCCGGGATGTGAGCCAACCGCGCGAACTGGTCTTCACGCGCGTCTCTTTAGGTTGGGACGAGGCCGCGGGCCAAAGGTTTGCTGAAACTATGGATTTGACCGGGGCCGAGCAGGAACTCACGCGCTTTATTGTCGAGGGGCGCACCATCACCGAATTTGCGCAAGCGCGTGGGCGCTCAGTTGGGACGGCGCGCAATCAGATGAAGGCGATCCTTCGCAAGCTGGGGATCGGCTCGCAAAGCGAGTTGGTGTCGCTGTATGCGGGTTTTGCCCATTCCATCGCGCTCGGCCAACATGCCTGGGCGCGCAGCGAGCCTGCCGCATTCGGCAGCGAAGTGGTGCTGGCGGATGGGTCTTCGATGCGATTTGAGCGTTATGGCAAGGCCGGCGGCTGTCCGGTGCTGGTGCTGCATGGCGTGATCGAAGGGCCCTTTTTCACACCCAATCTCGCTCATCGCGCGCAAGCTGCCGGGATCGAGTGCTTTGTGCCGTGGATGCCGTTTCACGAGGGCCGCGAAAGTTCACGCAAGCCGCTGGCGATGATCGAACTGTTCGCCAGCCGCCTTGACCAGTTTTGCGCAGCCTTGCGCATTGAGCATCCCGCTATCCTCGCATGCAGCCTGTCTTGCGCCTATGGCCTCGCCGCGCTGACCCGCCATCCGGACCGCTTTCGCGGATTGGTGATGGTTGGCTTCGTGCCAGCGCTCGCGCAAATTGAGGATGATCCGCGCTTGAACGCCGTCTGGCGCGCACCGCTCGCGGTCGCTCGGTCAGCGCCTGGCATGATTGATATGACTGTGCGCGCGCTGGTGCGCCTTGCGATGCGCGGCGAGGCCTATGTCTATTTCGACAAGCTGCTCAAAGACAGCCCATTGGACCGGGCGACCCTGCGTCAGCCCGACGTGCGCGCTGTGGTGCGCAAGGCCATGGCGAACCGCCCTGACAAGGCAGGCCGCGCGCTCGCCCATGCTCTGCTGGTGCAGGCGCAGGATTGGAGCGACTGGCTGGGCCCGCATGAGGCGCCGGTGCGCAATGTCATGGGGGCTGAAGAGACCATCTACGAGCCTGCCGCGATGCAGAGCTTTTGCGAGCACTTCGGCATTGAGCTGGTCGGTCCTTTGCCTGACGCAGGCAGCTTTTCCCTGTTCCAGCGACCTCAGCGCATTTTTGCTGAGGTGCGCAGCCTGTTCGACGACTGAAGCGCTCAGCGCGCGCTGATCACCCCGTACAGGTCATGCGCGTCGGCATCTTCGATCTGCACACTTACAACCGCGCCCGCTTCCAGGCTTTCAGGCACATTGCGCAGATACACCGCGCCATCGATCTCCGGAGCATCCGCTTGGCTGCGGCCTGTGGCGCCGATATCGCCGTCTTCGTCGGGCTCGCCCACTTCGTCGATGATCACGGGGAGCGTCTTACCGACCTTGGCGGAAAGCTTGGCCGCGCTGATCCGTTCGGTCACTTCCATGAGGCGGGCATAGCGCTCTTCCTTCACCGCTTCGGGCACCGGATCGGGCAGCGCGTTGGCTGCTGCGCCTTCGACCGGTTCAAAGCGGAACGCGCCCACGCGGTCCAATTGTGCCTCTTCGAGCCAGTCGATGAGGTAGGCAAAATCGTCTTCAGTTTCGCCCGGAAAGCCGACCACAAAGCTGGAGCGGATCGCGATTTCGGGGCAGGTCTCGCGCCAGCTTCTCACCCGGTCGAGCACTTTGGCCTCGTTCGCCGGACGCTTCATCAGTTTGAGGACATTGCGGCTGGCATGCTGGAACGGGATGTCGAGATAGGGCGTCAGCAGCCCTTGTGCCATCAGCGGGATGACCTGATCGACATGCGGGTAGGGGTAGACATAATGCAGGCGCACCCAGGGCGCTGCATCGTCCGTGGTGCGCAATTGGCCAAGCTCGCGGGCGAGATCGGTCATATGCGCACGCACCTCGCGCGTTGTTTGGCCCATTGGCCACGGCCTTGCCTCGTGCCGCGTATCTACCCCGTAAGCCGAGGTGTCCTGACTGATCACCAACAGCTCTTTGGTGCCCGCCGCCAGCAGCTTTTCCGCTTCGCGCAGAACCGCATCGATCCGGCGGCTGGCAAGCTTTCCGCGCAGGCTGGGAATGATGCAGAAAGTGCAGGAGTGATTGCAGCCCTCCGAGATTTTCAGATAGCTGTAATGGCGCGGCGTCAATTTTATATCGGGCTGCGGGATAAGGTCTACAAAAGGCCCCTGGCTGGGCGGCGCGTGTTCGTGGACGGCCTCAACCACTTGCTCATATTGATGCGCGCCTGTGACGGCGAGCACTTGCGGGTGTGCGGCGCGGATCGCGTCGGCTTCCTCGCCCATACACCCGGTCACGATCACGCGGCCGTTCTCGGCAATCGCTTCGCCAATCGCAGCCAGGCTTTCTTCCTTGGCACTGTCGAGAAAGCCGCACGTGTTGACCAGCACCACATCGGCGCCTTCGTAATCAGGGCTCATCGCATAGCCATCGGCGCGCAGCCGCGTGAGGATGCGCTCGGAATCGACCAGCGCCTTCGGGCAGCCGAGCGAGACCATGCCGACGCGCTTCGCGTCTGTGATCGTTGTGGGGGGAGGGGTGGTGGTCGTGTTCATAAGCGCCGCGCCCCTACACCTGTTCGTGAAACTGTGCCAGAGCCTGCTTTCATCAGAGACGGAGGGATCACATCATGAACGATTTTGCATTATGGCCCGTTCTGGCGGGCGCGGCGGCTTTCTTTGTTGTCGGTATGATCTGGTACGGCGCGCTGTTCGGGAAGGTCTGGCAGAAGGCGGCGGGGTTGAATGATGAGCAGGTGGCCGGTGGCAATCCGGCGGTCATCTTTGGCCTGTGCTTTGCGTTCGAAATGCTGATTGCAATGGTGCTGTGGCACTTGCTGGTGCGGGTCAATCCGGCGCCGCATGTGGTGATGATGATGGCAATCGGCTTTGCAGGCGGCGTCATGATCCCCGCGATAGGGATCAATTACCTGTTTCAGCGAAAGCCTTTCATGCTGTTTGTAATCGACGCAGCGCACTTCTTGTTGGGTATGGCCGCGATGGGCGGTGTGTTTGTGTGGTTCAGGAGTTAGAGCGCGAACCGCCATTGCCGTTGCCGTTTGAGGGCACGATTTCTACGATTACGTCGCCTTTTTGCAGGTTTTGGCACTCGTCCTCCCAAAAGCCGATAGCGCGGCCATTGCGATAAATGCGCAAGCCTCGCCCGCCTGTGGTGAGATCCGTAAGAGCGCAGCCGCATTCTTCGTCTTCGACCACGCGCTCAACCAATTGCACCCGCCCGCTCACTGACGCGAGATCGGCAAGATAATCAGAGATATGCGCCCCTTGCGCGGACCCGGCGAGCAGCAGCCCGGTAAAGCGCACCGGGTTGATGACATTGTTCGCACCCGCCTGCCGCGCGAGCAGCTCGTTATCATCCGCGCGCACGACCACGCTGATGGGAACTTTCGGCGCGAGGTGGCGCACGGTCAGCACGATCAGGATCGATGTGTCATCGCGGCCCGCGCTGACAAGCACGGAACTGGCCTCTTCGATGCGCACGGCCTTAAGCGTCTCATCGCGCGTCGCATCGCCCGCCAACACGGCGACGCCCAGCTTTTCGGCGGCCTGCAAGCGTTCCTCGCTCGGGTCGCACACCACGATTCGATCCGCAGGCGTGCCGCGCTCGATCAATTCCTCGACGCTTTGCGAGCCCGATACCCCGAAGCCCAAGACCACGACATGGTCGGTGAGTTGGTCCTGAATGCGTGCCATGCGCCACTTCTCCCAGCTGCGCTTGATGATGAAATTGTAGGCCGTACCCACAAAGATGAAGAACACCGCGAACCGGATCGGAGTGACGATAACTGCCTCTTTCAGCCGCGCGCTGTCGCTGACCGGGGCGATGTCACCAAAGCCCGTCGTGGTGATTGAGATCATGGTGAAATAGAACACGTCCAGCAGCGAGACATGGCCATCGACGCTATCGACCAGTCCATCGCGATCCCACCAGTGGATCAGCACCACAATTCCGATCAACACCATTGCCGCGCCTAGCCGCAGCAAGAGGTCGAAATACCACGGCAGATTGACAGCGCGCCGTAGCGGCTTGAACCGCGCCGCAAGCCGGCGGGATTTCTTGGTCGTTACGCTATCGTCAACCTCGTGCCGTGCCATGAACGCGCGCTAGCCCTCGTAGCGCCGCGTGAAGCTGGCAAGCGAGGCGTGGTGCGTGAGATCGAGTTGCAGCGGAGTGACCGCGACATAGCCTTCGTCAATCGCTTCCAGATCAGTGCCATGGTCCAGCGTGTGCTCAATCGCGTGCAGGCCGAACCAGAAATAGCGGTGGCCGCGCGGGTCCTTGCCCTCGACAATGGAGCCGCGCGAATAATCGTGAAAGCCCTGTCGCACCACGCGGATGCCCTTGACCTCGCCGGCGGGGCGCGCGGGGAAGTTCACGTTGACGAGCGTGCGATCATCAAACGGCGCATCGAGCAGCGGGGCGACCGCTTTGGCGCCCCATTGGCTTGCTGCGTCGAAGAGCTCAAGGTCGCCCCCCCCATTGTTAGCACCATTATTTCCGGGACCGTAAACCTGGCTCAATGCAATGGAGCGCACCCCGGCCAGCGCGCCTTCGATAGCTGCCGACACGGTGCCTGAATAGGTGATGTCATCGCCCAGATTGGCTCCGCGATTGACACCGGACAAGATCAGGTCAGGCGGTGCATCGAGCACTTCGCGCAGCGCCATCATCACGCTGTCCGTCGGCGTGCCGGTGACAGCAAAGCGGCGCTCAGCGTATTTCTGAAGGCGAACCGGGCGGTTCAGCGTGAGCGAATGACCCGCGCCCGATTGCTCTTCTGAAGGGGCGCACACCCAGATATCGTCAGAGAACTGCGCGGCGATCTCCTCCAGCACAGCAAGGCCGGGGGCGTGGTAGCCGTCATCATTGGTGACAAGAATTCGCATGATCGGTTCAGTCATTCCCCATGATGATATCGCCGATCCCGCCCAGCGCGCTGCCTTCGCCCTTATTGCTGCCGCCCGGGCCGATCGCGGCGACCATGCGCGCGGCAAGGCGGCTGAACGGAAGCGACTGGATCCAGACCTTACCCGGTCCGCGCAGCCGCGCAAAGAACACGCCTTCGCCCGCGAAAAACATCGATTTGACGCTGCCAACGCTTTCAACATCCATGTCGACGCTGGAGGTGAACGCCGCGACGCAGCCGGTATCGACGTGAATTTCCTCGCCTGGTCCCAGCTCGCGCTCCACCAGAGTGCCGCCCATCTGCACGAACACCCAGCCATCGCCGTCAAGCCGCTGCATGATGAAGCCCTCGCCGCCGAACAGGCCGGTCATGATCTTTTGCTGGAAGGCGATGCCGACCTGCACGCCCTTGGCAGCGGCCAGAAAACTGTCTTTCTGACAGATCAGCGTGCCGCCCACCTCATCCAGCTTGATCGGGAGGATCGTGCCGGGCGTGGGTGAGGCAAAGGCGACGCGCGCTTTGCCGTGGCCGTTATGCGTGAAGACGGTGGTGAACAGCGATTCCCCGGTGACCAGCCGTTTGCCTGCGCCCAGCAGCTTGCCCATGAAGCCGCTCTGATCGCTCGCTGCGCTGCCATCGCCGAACACAGTCGTCATGCCGACGCTCGCATCCTTCCAGACCATCGCGCCCGCTTCCGCGACCGCGCTCTCCCCCGGATCAAGCTCAATCTCGACGAATTGCAGGTCTTCGCCGCGAATGTCGAAATCGATATCATCGGATACGCCGGACTGGCGGGAGTGGCTCCAGGGATTGTTGCTCATCGTGGGTCTCCGAGTGTGTGATCTGTCGCTTCTCAAAATATACGGATCAGGGAGCGGGGCTGAGCTCAGTCACGCCCCCCATGTAGGAATGCAACGCTTCGGGGACCAAAACGCTGCCATCAGCCTGCTGATAATTCTCGATAATCGCCACCAAAGTGCGCCCCACCGCAAGGCCGGAGCCGTTGAGCGTGTGGACGAATTCGGTCTTCTTTTTCTCCCCGGCAACGCGGTAGCGCGTCTTCATGCGACGCGCCTGAAAATCGCCGGTGTTCGAGCAGGAGCTGATCTCGCGATAGGCGCCTTGGCCCGGCAGCCATACCTCCAGATCATAGGTCTTGCGCGCGCCAAAGCCCATATCGCCGGTGCACAGCAGCATTTTGCGATAGGGCAACCCGAGCGCTTCGAGCACGCCTTGAGCCGCCTTGGTCATGCGCTGGTGTTCAGCCTCGGAATCTTCGGGCTTAACCACGCTGACGAGCTCGCATTTCTCGAACTGGTGCTGACGAATGAACCCGCGCGTATCGCGCCCCGCCGCGCCCGCTTCGGAGCGGAAGCAATCGGTGAGCGCGGTCATGCGCACGGGCAGGGCGCTTTCATCGAGCAGCTCGCCCATCACGCTGGCGGTGAGGGAGACTTCGGCGGTGGGTATGAGCCAGCGGCGTCGGTCTTCCGCGAAGAAGTCGAGCATCGGCTTGTAGTATTGCGGGTCGCTGTTCTGAGCATCGATATAGTCGGTTCCAGCCGCATCGGCGACTTTGCGAAGTCCCTCGAAGAATGCTCCGACCGTCAGCGTACTAACCGACGTACTGAAACTATCCTCGGCAAACTTGGGCAGCTTGTCGGTGCCGTACATGGCCTCGTCCTTGACGAGCAGCGGCGGCGCGCATTCGGTGTAGCCGTTGACGCTTACTTGATGGTCCAGCATGAATTGGCCTAGCGCGCGGTGTAGCTTCGCCATGCCACCGCGCAGGAATGTGAAGCGTGCGCCCGAGAGCTTCGCCCCGGTCTCAAAATCCATGCCCAGCGCAGGCGCGATATCGGCGTGTTCCTTTGGCTCGAAATCAAACGCGGGCTTCTCACCCCAGCTTGCGACTTCGACATTCTCGGTCTCATCCGCGCCTTCGGGCACGTCATCGAAGGGCAGGTTGGGGATCACCGCCAGCGCCTCTTCCAGCGCTGCGCCCGCTACGCGTTCGCGCTCTTCCAGCTCTGGCATCGACTGCTTGAGCTCAGCAACCTCAGCCTTCAGCGCTTCGGCGGCTTCTGTGTCGCCCTGACCCATCGCTTTGCCGATGGCTTTAGAGGCTTCATTCCGACGGCTCTGCGCCTCTTGCAGTTGGGTGATGAGCGCGCGGCGCTCCTCGTCGAGCGCGATGACTGTGCCAGCAACAGGCTCCGCCCCGCGCCGTTTCAGCGCAGCATCGAAAGCCTCACGGTTCTCGCGAATATAGCGAATATCATGCATGGCAAGCGCCTATGCCCGCTTCGCATGACGATTAAAAGTGCTTCCCAAAAAGAGCGGGGGGGGGGGGGGGGGGGCCCCCCCCCCCCCCCCCCCCCCAGACCCGGGGGGTGTGCGGGCCCCCCCCCCCCCCACAGACAAACAACCACCCCACCCAAAAAACCCC
>JBCBZR010000008.1:0-116326 GCA_039815245.1 Pseudomonadota bacterium
GACGAGGAAGCCGCCTGCGCCACTCTGGTGACCGGCGCGCTGAAAGTTTCCGCGATTGATCAGGACGGCAATGAGCAAATCCTGGCGCTGGTCCATCCGGCCGGCTTTATCGGTGAGCTGTTCGCCCCCTTCGCGCATCATGACGTGGTTGCGCTGACGGATAGCCGCCTGTGCACCTTTTCCCGCCGAGACATTGCGGCGGCGGTTGAAAGCTATCCTGCGCTGGCCCGCGCGCTGCTTCAGCGCAGCGAGGAAGACCTGATCGCCGCGCGCGCTTTGCTAGGCCTGACCGGCCACGCTTCGGCTGAGACCCGGCTCGCGGCGCTGCTGCATGATTTCTCGACCGCCGCCAGCAGCACATCGTGCCATGCCGCCAACCATTTTGAGCTGCCGCTGACCCGCGGAGAGATTGCCAACATGCTTGGCCTGACAATTGAAACAGTGAGCCGCAAGCTAAAGGACATCGAAACGGCTGGCGCGGTCAAACGCAATGGCAAGCGCGGGATCGACGTAATCGACCCCGCGCTGCTCTCAGCGCTCGCGGGGCGCTGAGGGAGGAACTGCGCCCTTAAATCAGGCAACGACAGCAGCGATGATGGCGATCGCGGCGCCCCACACCACGATCAGCGCAGGCAGGATCAGCACCTGAATGGCGGCATCGAGCGGTGCGCACAGCCCGGTGTTGGTCATGATGCCCTTGTTCTGGAACGCCCCGAAGCCCATCGGTTTCGACCGATTGCTCGCGAGCCGCGTCCAGATTGCCGGAACGCCGAAGCCAGCGATGATAAAGCCGGCGAAGATCACCATCGGGATCGCCAACGCCGGATTGCCGAACGACGCCAGCATCAAACCCAGAAAGCCGAGATAGCCCGCAACCGTCGCCACATAGAGCCCGTTGGGAAGCTCAAAATTGCGGTCTACCTCGACCTGATGGCGCACTTTGGGGGCAGCCTTGGGCGCTGCAACAATGCGCGCTTCGCCTCGGGCGAGCTTTTCCTGAACAAGATCGGTCATGTCGCTTTCTCCTTTGTTGGAAAGGAGCATGGCCACGCCGCGCGAGGCGCGCTTTGATCTCGATCAACTTGGTGTTGTTTTACGCCCAGCGCGCCAGATCGTCGTGGTCTTCGGGGCGCGGCTCGATCCAGTGCCAGCCATCTGCGCGCCGCTCGCGTTTCCAGAACCATGCGGCGCTCTTGAGGTGATCCATGCAGAAATCGACGGCATCAATTGCACCGCGCCGGTGGCGTGCAGCGGCGCTGACACAGACTATGGGTTCGCCCGGACGCATCTCACCCACGCGATGGACCATAAGAATGCCCATCAGCTCAAATCGTTGGAGCGCGGCATCAGCAAGATCGTGCATGCCGGATAAAGTTAGCGGCTCGTAATAGGAAAGCTCCAGCGCTTGAACTTCCTGCTCATCGCCCGACCGCACCTCACCCACAAAGGTGCACACCCCGCCAAGCCCCGGATTTGCGTTTGTGAACGGCCCGATCAGAGCACCGGGAATGAACATGTCATGCAGCAGTCGGACGTCTTTCATCGGTCAGGACAAGCTCTACCCGCCGCTGACCGGCGGAAGCAGCGCAACTTCATCGCCGCTTTGCGCATTCAGCGCGGTCTTGTCCGCCAGCACTTTGCCCGCGCACGCGACATTGACGCGCGCTTCGTTCAGCTGCTCGGCGACTTTAGGCCCGACAGCATCCAGCAGCCCCGCCCAATCGAGCGGCGCGGGCACGTCGCGGCTCGCTTCGCCTGCCAGATCGCGCAAGGGGCCAAGAAATACGATCGTAACGCTCATGGGCGCTCACCCGCCCGTCATCGACATATGGCGCGATTGCGCGGGGTCTGCGCCGCGCTCATCCATACGGAAGAGGTGCTTTTCCGGCTTGATGACCATCGCCTGATCGAGCGCTGCTGCCAGATTGGCTTCCGAATTGTCCGACCGCAAAGCAGCGCGCAGGTCCACGCGCTCTGAGCCGCCGAGGCAGGGGTAAAGCTGGCCGGTGGCGGTCACGCGCAGGCGATTGCACGAGGCGCAGAAATTGTTCGAATGCGGGGTGATCAGGCCCAACCGTCCGCCGGTCTCAGGAATATCCCAATACCGCGCCGGGCCACCGGTGGTCGCATCGCTCTCATTCAGCGTCCAGCGCTGCGAGAGTTGTTGCTGCACGGTGTCGAGCGGCAGGAACTGGTCGAGCCGTTCCTCCTCAACATCGCCCAGCGGCATGACTTCGATCAAGGTCACGTCATGCCCCTCGCCATGCGCCCAGGCGATCAGGTCGGGCAGTTCATCCTCGTTCACGCCTTTCAGCGCCACCGCGTTCAGCTTGACCTTGAGCCCTGCATCCTTGGCCGCCGCGATCCCTTCGAGCACTTGCGGCAGCGCATCGCGCCGGGTCAGCTGCTCAAACCGGGCACGGTCCAGCGTATCGAGCGAGATGTTCACCCGCTCAACCCCCGCTTTGGCCAATTCATCGGCATGCGTGGCGAGTTGCGTCGCGTTGGTGGTGAGCGTGAGCTCGCGCAGCCCTTCCCCGCCGCGCTTTTCGAGCAGGCGGCCCAGCGCGTGAAACAGATCAGTGATGTCGCGCCGCACCAGTGGCTCGCCGCCAGTGATACGGATTTTGGTAACACCGCGCGCGATAAAGCCGGTGGCGAGATCATAGAGCTCTTCCAGCGTCAGCACGTCCTTGCGCGGCAGGAAGGTCATGCGTTCGGGCATGCAATAGGTGCAGCGCAGGTCGCAGCGATCCGTAACTGAGAGGCGCAAATAGCTGATCCGGCGCTGGAACGCATCCACCAGCGGGCGGCCGCCCTGGCGTTTGGCATTGTCAACAAGGATCAAATCCGGTTGCCGCTTCGCAGTCGAAAGCACCCGCGTGTTATCAGTCATGGCACTCGATATACTGCCCTGTGACGCCCAGCGCATCCCCCAAATAGGTTAGCATCGCACTGAGCGCTTCGCCCGGTATGCCAGCGACCAGATTGACCCGCTTGGGCGCGTGCGCGCGCGCCAGACCGCCTGCAAGCGCGCGCCGCCAATCGCGATGGTCGGATGCGGCGGGCGCAAGGACCACTGCGAGCGCGCCTACCTCATCATTAGCGAGCACGGCGCGAATTTGGTCGAGGTGATCAGCCATGACCACCGCATGCGCAGCCAGCCCGTCTTCGGGCAGCGCGTCGATGCGATAGTCACGCTGCATCGTCCGGCTCACTGTGCCTGCCAGTCACGGGGGCGTACGCGGTGGAGCGTGATGCCGATTTTCTCACCCGCTTCAGCAATCGCCAGCTTCACAATCTTCACCGTGACCGCCTGCACGCGCCGGTCCTGCACGAACAGCGTTGCACAAATGTGATCGGCCACTGCTTCGATAAGCTTGAAATGCACGCCTTTGGGAAGGCCGTCAGACATGGCGTGTTTGATATCCATGTAGTTCTTGCTCGCATCGAGCGGCGTGTCAGGCTCATAACTGTCAGCCACGTCATAGCGCGCCTGCACGGTCATGCGCAGCGGCTGGGGCTTGCCGGTTTCCTCCGAATAGATGCCGGTGAGGACATCGACTTCAAGATCAGCAACTTCGAGGGTGAGCGAATCAGTGTTTTGCATGGTGGAAGCGCCCTTAGCCGGGATTGCTCCAGCGCGCGAAGATTGCGCTGGGCAAAAGGCGGCCATCTTCGCTTTGCTCGCGCACGCAAAGGTCGCCGTGTTCGATCACGCCGGGAAGCTGCCCGAGCTTTTCCGCCAGCAGCCCAGCCAGCGCGACGCTGCTCATGCGCACGGCATAGACGGTAAGGAAGAGGAAGCGGCTGTCGGCATCGAGCAGCGCGGCGCAGTCGCCAACCAGAGCGGGCAACCCCTCTTCCAATCGCCATGTTTCGTTCTTTGGTCCGCGCCCGAATTTGGGCGGATCGAGGATAATCCCGTCATAGCGCTTGCCCCGGCGCACTTCGCGCGCTGTGAACTTGGCCGCATCGTCCACCAGCCAGCGGATCGGGCGTTCCTCCATGCCCGAAAGCGCGGCGTTCTCGCGCGCCTGTGCGACCGATTTCTTCGACGCGTCGACATGCGTGACAGGCCCATGGCGGCTGAGTGCCAATGTGCCAAGGCCGGTGTAGCCGAACAGGTTGAGGGTGCTCGCATCCTCGCAGCCCGCCAAACGCCCGCGCATCCACTGCCACACCGGGGCCATGTCCGGGAAGAATTGCAGATGGCGAAAGGGCGTTGGCTGCGCGGTGAAACGGACATCGTCCCATTCAAGCGGCCAGCCCCCTTCCGGCACAGGCTCCTGCATGATCCAGCGCCCGCCGCCATCTTCGTCAGAGCCCGGCACAAATTCGCCCGACGCGGGCCAATCAGTCAGACGCGGCTGCCACAAGGCTTGGGGCTCAGGGCGGATGAAGGCGTGCGGGCCGAACGCCTCGTATTTGCGCCCATTGCCGCTGTCGAGCAGGCGGTATCCGTCCCACCCGGCGCATTCCATCAGGATCGGGGACGGCGCGATCTGCGCCATCAGGCGGGCGCAGCGTCCGCGCGGGCGTCCAGTCTACCAACGGCGTTTTCAAGCACGAAATCGCGGCTTGCCTCGTAATCGCCTGCCAGCTCGGAAAAGTGCTCCTCGCGCCCGAACAGATCGCCCACGCGCGCAGGCAGCGCCGGCCGCAGGCCCAGGGCGCGCTCCACAGCGTCGGTAAACTTGGCAGGGTGCGCGGTCCCCAACGTAACGATGGGCGTCCCGCGCGCAGCCAAGCCTTCTTCGGCCAGCTTAAGCGATGCGTGCAGGCCAACCGCGGTGTGCGGATCGAGCACTTGGCCCGCCTCACGCTGCGCCCACTGCATCGCACGCACGGTCGCATCAGGATCCGCGCTGCATGAGGTAAACAAAGCGGCGGCGTTCTCACGCTGGCTATTGGTCAGTTGCATCGCCTTGGACGTTTCAAAGCTCGCCATTTGCGCCGCCATCGCCGCCCCATCGCGCCCACCGCAATCGAACAGCAACCGCTCAAAATTGGAGCTGACCTGAATGTCCATCGAGGGGGTGTGCGTCGGCGTCACCGCACCGGCGGAATAGTCGCCGTGCTTGAGCGCACGGTCGAGAATGTCGTTGATGTTGGTGGCGACGATCAGGCGCTCAATCGGCAGGCCCATTTGCGCCGCGACATAGCCTGCGAACACATCGCCGAAATTGCCGGTCGGCACGCTGAAGACAGCCTTGCGCTGCGGGCCACCCAATTGCAGCGCGGCGTAGAAATAATAGACCACCTGCGCCATCAGCCGCGCCCAGTTGATCGAATTGACCGCGCCCAGATTGAGCGGGCCGCCGTTCACCGCGTTCATATCCGCATCGTTGAACATGCGCTTCACGTGGCGCTGGGCGTCGTCAAAGCTGCCTTCAATGGCGAGATTATGGACGTTGGGCGCGCGCACGGTTGTCATCTGGCGACGCTGCACATCGCTGACCCGTCCCTTGGGGTGGAGCATGAAAATCTCGACCCGCTCAAGCCCGGCAACCGCGCGGATCGCAGCAGAGCCCGTGTCACCACTCGTCGCGCCGACAATCGTCAGGCGTTCTTGCCTGCGTTCCAGAAAGGTCTCGAACAGGCGGCCAAGCAATTGCAGCGCGACATCCTTGAACGCGAGTGTCGGGCCGTGGAACAGCTCAAGCAGCCAATGCGTCTCATCCAGCTGCACCAGCGGCGTCACCGCCTTGTGGCCGAAATCGCCATAGACCGCCTCGCACAGCGCAGCGAGTTCCTCATCGGTTAGCGAGCCCGCCACAAAGGGCCGCATCACACGCGCGGCGAGTTCGGGATATGGCAGTCCGCGCATCGCTTCGATCTGATCGAGCGTAAAGCGCGGCCATTCGCTGGGAAGGTAAAGCCCGCCATCCTTGGCAAGCCCGGCGAGCGTCACGCCTTCGAAATCAAGCGTCGGCGCGCTTCCTCGGGTGGATACGTAGTGCATGGGCGAACTCGGTTAGACTTGTGATGCGCGCTCGGCAAGATGGCGCGGCGGATCAGCCTTATGGCTTGAGGCGCTTTCGCACCGCGATGCCGTAAATCACCAAGGCGGTGAGCGCGAAGAAGAACCATTGGCCGGCGTAGGCGAGGTGATTGTTGGGCAGGTCGCTGGGGTCAGGCCGCGCGAGCGGTTTCAGACCGGCGATGGCAGGGCGAGCGACCAGCTTTGGCCCCGGCGCGATCATGCCGGTGACCGTGCCGGCGCTCCAGTCCGGCAGATCAAGCTCGCGCGAAAAGCCAAGATCGACCAGCGCTTCCCCGCCTGACGCGGTGATGCAGGTCGCGCGCATTGCCCAGCCCTTCGCGCCGGTTTCAGCGGTCCCGGCGACGGGCTGGATGCCTTGCACGCTCTCGCAGATTAGCGTGCTTTGGCGGAACCAGACGTCTTCGCCCTCACCCTCCAGCGGAAACTCGGCAGGCTCAGCCAAGGCGGTTGACTTGGAATAGAGGATGATCTGCATCATCTTCTCCTCCGCCCGGCCCAATTGCCAGATGCCTAGCGCCACCATTGTCGCCGCCGCAGCGAGGACGATGATGGTGGGGATGAGAGGCAGACGCTTAAGCACTCCAAGGTTCATGCACCCGGCTCCCCGGACTTGCGGGCGAGAAAGGCTCGGGTGATCCCGGCCATCTTGGCCAATCGCAGGGCACCCAGCACGCTGCCAATCGTCAGCGGAGCCCATACGATCGCGTGCAGCCAGAGCGGCGGTCGCAAAGCTTCGTCGAGCCCGAAAGCCAGCGTGATCAGCAACGCAGCAATGGCGAGGGTCATCAGGCCGTTCAGCCTTCCGCTCGGCTCCAATGCGGCGAGGTCCAATCCGCACGCGCGGCAATGATCAGCCACCATGGCAGGCGCGGCAAAGACCGTGCGCGCACCGCATTGCGGACAGATACCGAAAAGGGCAGCGCGGACGATGCCGGGCTGCCCTTTCGTTTCATGAGAGCCAGCGCTTTCAGGCATCAGTGCACAGGAGCGCCCCACCCGCCCCAGACATAGATCGCGATGAACAGGAACAGCCACACCACGTCAACAAAGTGCCAGTACCACGCCGCCGCTTCAAAGCCGAAGTGCTGCTTGGGCGTGAAGTGGTTGATGTAGGCGCGATAGAGGCATACGCCGAGAAAGATCGTCCCGATCAACACGTGGAAGCCGTGAAAGCCGGTCGCCATGTAGAAGGCTGAGCTGAACGTGTTGCCGCCAAATTCGAACGGCGCGACGCTGTATTCATAGGCCTGGATGAAGCTGAACAGCACGCCGAGGCCGACGGTCGCCCACAGACCCTTTTTGAGGCCATCGCGATCACCATGGATCAAAGCGTGGTGCGCCCATGTCACCGTGGTGCCGGAGCACAGCAGGATCAGCGTGTTGAGCAGCGGCAGCGCGAACGGGTCCAGCACTTCCATGCCGCTCGGCACGCGATCACCCAGAGCGGTGACGCCTTCAGTCATGAACAGATTGGTGGTCTGATCGCCCGTTTCCCCATGCATGAACTCAAGCGGAGCGGGGAACAATGTGAAGTCGAAAAAGGCCCAGAACCAGCCCACGAAAAACATCACTTCGGAGGCGATGAACAAGATCATGCCATAGCGCATGTGGAGCTGGACAATCGGGGTGTGATCGCCGCGCTGGGCTTCGATCACGATGTTGCGGAACCACATGAAGAAGGTTGCGAGCAGCCCGGCAAGACCCGCCCACATCACCACACTGCCAGCGGCACCAAAGATATCAGGATAAAACCCAAGCACCATACCGCTGGTGAAGGTCAGCGCTGACATGGACCCGATCAGCGGCCAGGGGTCCGGATCGAGAATGTGATAATCGTGGTTTACTTGTCCGCCCATGATGCGTTTCCCGTCGCTTGGTTGGTTAATTGGGTTCGCGCGCAAGGCCGAGCGTTACAGGCTCCTTCGCGCGGTGAAAAGTGTAGGATAGTGTGATCTGCTCAACGCCGGCCATGAACTCGTCTTCAAGGATCGCTGGATCAACGTAATAGACGACAGGCATGGTGACTTCCTCGCCCGGGGCCAGCGTCTGCTCGGTAAAGCAAAAGCACTGGACCTTGTGGAAATACACGCCCGCTTGCGCTGGTTCGACGTTGAAGGTGGCGGTGCCGGTGATCGGCTCCGCCCCGTCATTGCGCGCCACATAGGTTGCCAGGTCGCGTTGCCCGATTTGCACAGTATCAGTCGCTTGGCTTGGGGCAAAGGACCACGGCACATTGCCTGCGGTCGACCCGTCAAAGCGGATTGAAATCGACTCACCCGTCGAGGCTGCCGATGCGATCAGAGCATCGCTTTCGCTCGCCACCTGCGTGGTGCCGCCGAAACCGGTGACCTGGCAGAACATGCGATAAAGCGGGACCGACGCAAAGCCGAGGCCAACCATGCAGGCGGCAAAGAACAGCGCCATCATACCGGTGCGCAGATTACGCTGCTCGGCCGCGCGGTCGAGACGGACAGAGCCGCTCATTGCGTGCCCATCCGCACAATCGTGATCGCGTAGAACAACACCACAAAGAACAGCAGCGTCCCGCCAACGACGAGATTGCGCGCTTTTTGGCGGCGTTTGAACTCGGTTTCTTCCTCGGGCGTCATGCAAACACACCGTTCAGAATGCCGGGCCCGATCAGGCCCTGCGCTTCGAGCACACGATCCGCAACGAGCGCGGCGAACAGCGCGAAGAGATAGACAATGCTGTATTTGAACAGCGTCTTTTCTTCGGTCATAGGATCACCCTCTCCCATGACGGCGTCACGGCGCACCACAGGCAGCGCGAGCGCCATGAAAAGGGCGGAAAGCACAACAGCGACCGAACCGTAAATCCAGCTCGTCCCGCCGATAACCCACGGCGCGATGGTGATCGGGGCGAGCAGCAGTGTGTAAATCCAGATCTGGCGGCGCGTCTCCCGTTCGCCTGCGACTACGGGGAGCATCGGGATGCCAACCTTGGCGTAATCGGTCTTCACGAACAGCGCGAGCGCCCAGAAATGCGGCGGCGTCCACATGAAGATGATCGCAAACAGCAGCAGCGGCATCGCGGTAATCTCGCCCATGACAGCAACCCAGCCGATCAGCGGAGGAAACGCGCCAGAGCCACCGCCGATCACGATGTTTTGCGGCGTGCGCGGCTTCAGCCACATGGTGTAAATCACCGCGTAATAAACAATCGCGCCAAATAGCAGGGCTGCGGCGAGCCAACCAATCGCGACCCCCATCAGCACCACCGAAACGCCGGACAGGAATATGCCGAAATCGCGCGCATCCTCGCGGCGCATCCGGCCTGTGGGCAGCGGACGGTTCGCGGTGCGCTTCATGCCAGCGTCTAGATCAGCTTCCCACCAATGGTTGAGTGCAGCCGAGCCGCCAGCTCCCATCGCAATCGCCAGCACTGCGGTAAAGCCAAGCACGGGATGGATTGTCCCCGGCGCGGCCAGCAAACCACAGATCGCAGTGAAGATCACCAGCGTCATCACGCGCGGCTTGGTCAGCGTGAAAAAGTCACGCCATTCCGTCGGGAGCGCGGTGGCCTCAAGGGGCTGTTGGGGCGTCAAAAGCGTCATGCGTTCGTTGTTAGCCTTTGGGAAAGGGCGCGCTTGTGAAAAGCGCGCCCCTTCGTGTTTCGTTTGTCGCAGCGGCATCCCTTCCAAGGTCAGCCCGCTGCAACAGCAATCACTCAGCAGGCTGCGCTGCACCGCCTGATACGTGATCGTGGTAGTCGTGATGGTCTTCGATCACCGGAAGCGTCTCAAACTGGTGGTAGGGCGGCGGGCTCGGCAGCGTCCATTCGAGCGTCGTTGCACCTTCGCCCCACGGGTTCTTGCCCGGGTTGCGACCAGCCACCAGCGTGTAACCAATGTTGATGAAGAACGGCAGCAGCGAAACAGCCGTAATCCAGTAACCCAGCGTGCTGATCTCGTGCCAGTACGTGTAGGCCTCAGCATAGTCCGGATAGCGGCGCGGCATGCCCTGCATCCCAAGGAAGTGCTGCGGGAAGAAGATCACGTTCACGCCGATGAAGAAAAGCCAGAAGTGCAAATGGCTGAGCATTTCAGAGTGCATCTTGCCGCTCATCTTCGGGAACCAGTAATAGAAGCCCGCGAACATCGAGAACACCGCACCCATAGACAGCACGTAGTGGAAGTGCGCTACCACATAATAAGTGTCATGCAGGTTGTCATCGACGCCGCCATTGGCGAGCACCACACCGGTCACACCGCCAACGGTGAACAGGAAGATGAAGCCCAGCGACCAGACCATCGGTGATTTGAACTCAAGGCTTCCGCCCCACATCGTCGCGATCCAGCTGAAGATTTTCACGCCCGTCGGGACAGCAATCACCATCGTCGCCGCCGTGAAGTACATCTTCGTGTTCACGTCCAAGCCGACCGTGTACATATGGTGCGCCCAAACGATGAAGCCGACGACGCCAATGGCGACCATGGCATAAGCCATCCCGAGATAGCCGAACACCGGCTTGCGGCTGAAGGTTGCCACGATCTGCGAGATCATGCCGAAGCCCGGCAGGATCATGATGTAGACCTCAGGGTGGCCAAAGAACCAGAACAGGTGCTGATACAGCACCGGATCACCGCCACCGGCCGGATCGAAGAAGGTTGTTTGGAAGTTACGGTCCGTCAGCAGCATGGTGATCGCAGCAGCCAGAACCGGCAGAGCTAGCAGTAGCAGGAAGGCTGTAACCAGCACCGACCACACGAACAGCGGCATTTTGTGCAGGGTCATGCCCGGCGCGCGCATGTTGAAGATGGTGGTGATAAAGTTGGTCGCACCCAGGATCGAGCCTGCGCCCGCCAAGTGCAGCGAGAAGATCGCGAAATCGACCGCCGGCCCAGGAGAACCGCTGGTCGATAGCGGCGCATAGACCGTCCAACCTGTACCTGCACCCAGCCCCTCAGCCGAGCCCGGCACAAACATGGAGAACAGCAGGCTGAAGAAACCAGCGACCGTAAGCCAGAACGACACATTGTTCATGCGCGGGAAGGCCATGTCGGGCGCGCCGATCATCAGCGGCACAAACCAGTTACCAAAGCCACCAATCATAGCAGGCATGACCATGAAGAACACCATGATCAGACCGTGTGCGGTGATAAATACGTTCCACATGTGCAGGTTGGCCGCCGTGCTCGCCTCACCGCCCATAAAGGCTACCCACCAGCCAAGATATTGAATACCCGGCTCAGCCAGCTCGGCGCGCATCACGCCAGAGATCGCGCCGCCGATAATCCCGGCGAAAATCGCGAAGATCAAATAGAGCGTGCCGATGTCCTTGTGGTTGGTCGACATGAACCAGCGGGCGAAAAAGCCCGGCTTGTGGTCCGCATGGTCGTGATCGTGATCACCGCCTGTACCCGATTGGGGTCCGGCGGCGGGAGCAAAGTTGTCAGCGGTGGTTGCCATCGTTTGCGTCTCTCGGCTTGGGTTATTCGTTGAATTCGTCGGTCAGCGGCGTGCCGGGCTTTTTGCAGCCCTTACTCAGCAAGCGCCACTTCTGTGGTTTCGTCGTCGTCAGCGGCGCCCTCGGCCGCACCTTCAGCGGGAGCGGCGTCTGCTTCGATCACTTCCTCGCCCGGAATAGTGCCGCCCTGTTCGCGGATCCATACTTCAAACTGGTCCATCGGCAGCGCTTCGACCGCAATCGGCATGTAAGCATGGCGCGCGCCGCACAGTTCCGAACACTGGCCGTAATAGACGCCCGGCTCTTCGATCACGAGCAGCTTTTCATTCAGGCGGCCCGGGATAGCATCTTGCTTGAACCACAGCGAAGGCACCGCAAAAGCGTGGATCACGTCAGCAGCGGTTGTCTGCAGCCGGATCGGAACCCCGGCGGGCACAACCATGCGATTATCAACCGCCATCTGATAGGGCTCGCCATCGGCCAGCGCCTGATCTGCGTCCTTCATGTTGGAGACAACTTCGAAGCCACCATGGTCGGGATATTCATAACCCCAATACCATTGATAGCCGATCGCCTTGACGGTGACAGCATCCTCAGGCGGCGTTTCATATTGGCGCGCCAGCAGAGTGATGGAAGGCACTGCAATCACGACGAGAACGAGAACCGGAACAATCGTCCAGACGACTTCGATCATGGTGTTGTGTGTGGTGCGCGACGGCTCCGGGTTGGCGCGGCGGTTGTAGCGCACAACCACGTAAAGCAGCAGACCGAGCACAAACAGGCTGATCACCGTGATGACCGGCATCAAGATGTAATCATGCATGCCCAACGCATAGGCGCCGTCTTGAGTGTATTGATCCTGAAACGTCATCGACTTGAGCAGCGAGCCCGGCTCTCCGGTACGCGGATCGGTGGGCATGCCTTTGCCTTCGGTCGGTGCCATCGGCACGTATCCACCTTCAGCCGCCGCTTCTGGCGCAGCAGCGTCTGCCTCTGCGGGGACTTCCGCCTCCTGCGCGCTCACAATAGCGGGCGTCAGCGCAATGCCAAGCGCCGCGATAAGCGTCAAAAGCGCAACCTTAACAGCGCTCAACCGAGTACTAATGAGCATATGACCCATGTCCATGTGCCTGATGTTTTCCAATTTTGATCCCATGTCTCTTCCGAGCCTACGCGCCTTTGCCAGCGCTTTTCAATAAGCCGAAAGACGGATTGCATCTCTGCCATCCTTCTCTGGCCATTAGCCGCGCTTGCCGATGCTCTCAAGCGCTTCTAGGGAGAAATTTATGCAAGGCCCCATGATGCTCGCGCAAGCGCTCCTATCACCGGCCCTCAATTCATATACGTTACCACCCCGGCAAAGGATGTTAGCTTTTGTTTTCTGACCCATTTTTCGGTGGCCGCCATGACGCTTGATGATGTGCTTGACGAGTTTCGTGCATCCGGCGCTTTGCTGGAAGGGCACTTCAAACTCTCTTCAGGCCGACATAGCGGTCATTACCTGCAATGCGCCCGTGTTTTGATGAACCCCGCCCGCGCTGGACGCCTGGCTGAGGCAGTGGTGCGCGGCATCCCGGGTGAGATTGTGGAAAAGATCGATGTGGTGGTCTCCCCTGCAATGGGAGGCATCATTATCGGCCACGAAGTTGCCCGCGTGCTGGGCAAGGATGCGCTGTTTCTGGAGCGGCCCGAGGGCACATTTCACTTGCGGCGTGGCTTTGCGCTGGAGCCGGGCGCGCGCGTGCTGATGGTGGAGGATGTGGTGACCACCGGCCTCTCCAGCCGCGAAGCCATCGCTGCGGTCGCGCGCGAAGGCGGCGAAGTGATCGCGGAATGCGCGTTGATTGACCGGTCGGAAGGAAGCGCCGATCTGGGCGTCCCCTTCTACCCGCTCGCCGCGTTCAACTTCCCGACATACGCACCGGACGACATCCCGCCGGACCTGGCCGCCGTAACTGTCACCAAACCGGGAAGCAGGAAGTAAGCGCCGCAGATGACACAAACGCTCCGCCTCGGCGTGAATATCGATCATGTCGCCACCATCCGAAACGCGCGCGGTGGCGACCATCCTGATCCTGTGCGCGCGGCTGAAATCGTTTCGAGCGTGGGCGGCGATGGGATCACCGCGCATCTGCGCGAAGACCGCCGCCATATCCGCGACGAAGACCTCGCGCGCATTCAAGAAGCGACCAATCTGCCGCTCAATCTGGAGATGGCGGCGACCCCCGAAATGCTCGAAATCGCACTTCGCCATAAGCCGCATGCGGCATGCATCGTCCCTGAAAAGCGCGAGGAACGCACCACCGAAGGCGGGCTGGATGCGGCCGGGCTCGACAACACGCTCGCTCCGATAATCGAGCAATTAGAGGACGCTGGCATCCGTGTTTCCCTGTTTATCGAGGCAAGCGAGCGCCAGCTTGAGGCCGCGTTGCGCCTGCGCGCGCCGGTTGTGGAGTTTCACACCGGCGAATACGCGCATGCCGCGCTTGATGGCGATCAGGACAAGGTTGCGAGCGAGCTGAAGCGCATCGCCGATATGGCCGCGCTGGCTGCGAAAAACGGGATTGAACCACATGCGGGCCACGGGCTCACCTTTGAAAACGTCCAGCCCATCGCCGCTATCCCGCAAATCGCCGAGCTGAATATCGGACATTACCTGATCGGCGAAGCGGTTTTTGTCGGGCTTGAAGGCGCAATCCGGCACATGCGCGAATTGATGGACGCCGCGCGCTGAGATGACGCAGGAGAACGCTCCTGAACTCACACGCGAGCAGACCCTCTGGGCGTTTGCCGCCGCGAGCCTGTTTCTCACCGCTGTCGGCCTGCTTGGCTATGCCTTTGCCAAAGGCGTGATCCTGCCGTTTGCGATTGGCTGGGTGGTCTTGCAGATGTTCGGCTATGTCGGCGCGCTGCGTTTTGCCAAGGGCGATCTGGCTCACCCGCTGTTCAAATCGCAGGTCATGCTGCATGTCATTGCGCTGATGCTGGTGTTGGCGTTGGTGTTTAAAGGGTGAGCGGGCAATGCTAATCGGGCTTGGATCAGACCTCTGCAACATTGAGCGTATCGCCAATTCGCTCGACCGCTTTGGTGAGCACTTTGAAAATCGCGTGTTTACTGAGACCGAACGCGCCAAAGCCCGGAGGCGGCCCTTCACCATTGCGGGCACTTACGCCAAGCGCTTTGCCGCCAAAGAGGCGTTCAGCAAAGCGGTGGGCACCGGGTTCAAGCGCGGCGTGTTCATGAAAGACATCGGAGTTGTGAACGCCCCCTCAGGCGCGCCAACGCTCGCGCTTACCGGCGGGGCGGCAAAGCGACTTGAAGAAATGTGTCCGGCGGGCCACAAGGCACACATTCATCTGACCCTCACCGACGATCATCCATGGGCGCAGGCCTTCGTCATTATCGAAGCGCTGCCCGCAGAATAAAGGCTTGCACGCGGCACCGCGCCGCGCCACCGGGCAAGCCGCACAACCGATAGGCCCCATTCATCCCGTGACCCAACCGACCAGCGATACAACCAGCCCAGCCGCTACGCCCTCTGCGCAGCCAGCCGACACCACCTCGGCCAGCGCGTCTGCGTCCAAAGCGGAAGGGGAGGCTGAAAAGCCGGAAGAGAAAGTCGATTGGTTCGCCGAAATTCGTGGCCTTGCGCTGATGCTGCTGGCGGTGCTGGCGTTTCACAGCCTCGTGGCAAAGCCGTTTTACATCCCCTCCACCTCGATGATGCCGAGCCTGTGGGTGGGCGACCGTCTGGTGGTGAGCAAGTATCCGTATGGCTGGTCATGGGCCTCGGCGAGCTTCCACCTGCTGCCGCGGAGCCAGTGGCGTATTTGGGGCGATACGCCTGAATATGGCGACATCGTGATCCCGGCCCATCCGGAGCGCAATGAGGATTACATCAAGCGGGTGGTGGCACTGCCCGGCGATACGATCGAAGTGCGCGAGGGCCGCATCATCCTTAACGGCGAGCCGGTAAAGCGCGAAGTTGTGCCCGCGGTGCGCTTTCCGTTTGAGCCGGAGCTCATGTGTCAGGGTGCGGGCATGATGCAGCCATGTCTGCGCGATTTTGAGCGCTTTGCCGTCACCGATGCCTCAGGCCAGAAGTTCTACGAAGTGCCAACTTATCGTGAGACCATGCCCAATGGCGCGACCTATCTGGTGCTCGATGAGACGATGCAGAGTCTCGACAATTTTGGGCCATACATCGTGCCCGAGGATCAGGTGTTCGTGATGGGCGACAACCGCGATCACAGCGCTGACAGCCGCGCGACCATCGCGCAAAAGGGGCTGGGCGGCGCCATTCCGCTCGAAAATGTTGGCGGCCGTGCGGAGTTCATCACCTTCAGCCTTGATGGGTCGACGGGCTGGAACCCGGTGAGCTGGTTCACCAGCCTGCGCCCGGACCGCGCCTGGACAACGCTGCGCCCGGCGCTGGCCGAAACCAAGCCCGCGCCTGCGCAAATCACAACTGAGAGTGACAGCGCCGGCGAGCGCGAGCGCTGAACGACTGATTGAAAGGCCCGGTTTCCAAGCGATATGGCTAAGAAATTTCTCTATTTTATCGCGATTTGCATCGTCCTGGCGCTGGTCGGACGGATCGGCTGGGAAGTGTTTTCCAAAGAGATCACGCAAATGGCGCTGGTGCCCAGCAGCGAATTTGTTGAGCAGGAGCCGCTTGAAGTCAGCGCCTATCAAGACCCGGACCTGTGGATTTCGCGGCCCGGCATTGGCGTGAACGATCCCGCGCGCTGGCAGCCGCCCTATGCGAGCACGCCCGAGGCTGAGGCTGAGGATGCAACACCGGCCTCGTCTCTGGCCACAATTTCCGGCGAAGCGCCTGATACGCCCGATTTCGCAGTCTTCTTTGTCCACCCGACGAGCTATCTCAGCCGCGCCAGCTGGAACGCTTCGCTGGGCGAGGATGCAGACCCCGATGCAGAACGCATCGCGCGCATCTATGTGCGCGGCATGGCAAGCCCGTTTAACGCCGCCTCGCAAATCTGGGCGCCGCGCTATCGTCAGGCGACGATGGGCGCGTTTCTGACCGACCAGCCCGAAGGCGAACAAGCGATTGACGCCGCTTACAGCGATGTGCGCGAGGCGTTTCGCTATTTCCTCGACAGTGTGGATGATGACACCCCGATAGTGCTCGCCGGGCACAGTCAGGGCTCGCTCCACCTGCTGCGCCTGCTGCGCGAAGAGGTGCAGGATGCACAAGTCGCGCAGAGGCTGATCGCCGCCTATACGATCGGCTGGCCGATTTCGGTTGAGCGTGATTTGCCCGCTCTGGGCTTCCCGGCTTGTGCGACACCTGCGCAATCGGGCTGTGTCATTTCATGGTCGAGCTTTGCGGAGCCTGCCGACCCGTCCGACGTGATAGAGACCTATGCCAAGTCCATCGCCTATGATGGGCAGCCGCGCGGCGAGAGCACGATCCTGTGCACCAATCCGATCACCGGCACCTATGCAGGCGACGCGCCCGCCTCCGCCAATCTCGGCACTCTCGTGCCTGATACGAGCATATCTAACGGGACGCTGGTGCCTGAAGCTGTCCCGGCGCGCTGTGATGAGCGCGGGCTGCTCCTGATCGGCGATCCGCCTGATCTTGGCTCGGCGGCGGGCACTTATGTGTTGCCGGGCAACAATTACCACGTCTTCGACATTCCACTGTTCTGGGCCAACACACAGGCCGATGTTGCGCGGCGCGTGCGCGCTTTTGCGGGTGCGTCAGCACCGGCACCGGCACCGGCACCAGCGGGTCCAGCCCGCTGATTACCGACAGCGCAATCGATTTTGGCGAGGCTCTGCCCGAAGGCGGCGTGCTGCTCGGCCTTGACCTTGGCACTAAGACAATTGGTGTCGCCTTTGCCGATGCAGGCTGGCGCTTCGCCACGGCTGGCAAGACGCTGGGCCGGGGCAAATGGGGCCGCGACCGGGAGCGGATTGCCGCGCTCATCAAAGAACGAGGCGTCGCCGGGCTGGTGCTTGGCCTGCCGCGCAATATGGACGGCACCGAAGGCCCGCGCGCACAAGCCAGCCGCGCTTTCGCCCGCAACGCCGAAGAAGCCCTCGGCCTTCCGATCCTGCTGTGGGATGAGCGCTGGTCCACCGCCAGCGCCGAAGGCGCGATGATTGCGCAGGACATGAGCCGCGCCAAACGCGCCGAAGTCATCGACAGCCACGCCGCCGCGATCATCCTGCAAGGCGCGATTGATCGGCTGGCAGGTGGGGTGCTTTAAAGCGGTTATGGTGGACGGTCTATTAGAGCTGCTCAATGTCAGTCCCGATGATGCGCCCAAAAAGTATCGCAAAGGGTGCTGGTGGATTTACGGGATCGTCGGCGCCCTTATTGTGGCGCTGATCGTCATTACCGTCATCTACGGTTGAGGTCATATGCGGCGCGTCGGTGCTGTGCGACCCTTGCCAACATCGCGCTGTCGCTCACTTCCGCTTCGCGCCACAGGGCATCTGCATCCTGCGCATCGAGCCGGGCCGCACGCGCCTCAAAGCTCGCCAGCCGCAAGCGATCGCTGGGATGCGCCGCGCCCACCCATTGCGCATAGTCGAGCGCATCCTCGCTTCCGCTCGCAACCGCGACGCGCAGGAACGCCTCCGTCGAATTAGGGCTGAGCACGCGCGCCACTTCGCCGCGCTCCAGATCGAACGCGTATTGGTCAAACCAACACTGCGCCGGGTCAACATGCATGACATTGAGCGAGACCGAGAGCGCCTCAGGCGCAAGCTGCGAATGCACATCACGGTGCGCGCGGTAGAGCATCAGCTTGCCTTCATGCAGTGCGCTGCGTTCCACAAAGCGCAGCCCCGCATCCTCGCCCGGATAGCCGCTCACCGCCTCATAATCGTACTCGTAATAATCGCTCACATAGCCCGGCCCGTGATAGCCGCTGGTGAGAAAGCTGAAATTGTGATCGTGTGGCACGCCGTACACGAAAGAGGCCGCGCCGCTGGTCTGGAAGCACAGATCGCGCGGCGCGGGCCAGATATTGGCGCGCAGGAACATGCCGCCGCGCAAGGGGCTGAGCACAATCGCTTGCGGGCCATAGCCGCTATCAATTGCGGCGGCGCTTGAGGCTGAGCGGCGCTCAGTGAGGCGGTCGATCAGCCACTCGCTCAAGAAGGTGCGGTTGTTGGTCAGACGCCGAAGCCACAGCGCAGCCTCTTGGGTTTTGTCCGGATCACGAGGGTCGAAATTGAGCGCAGCCAGCGCTTCGGTCGCGTCCCCCAGCGAGCAGCTCTCCGGCGTTTGCGCGCCAATCAACAACGGCATTACGCGGCCTCCGCAAACAGGTGCGCTCTTAGCGCGGAGGCGGGCTGTGCGAGCGGATCATCGGCGCGCGCCGCCAATTTGTCGAGCAGGGCCTTACCCGCAGCCGCATCCAGACTGAGGCTCTGGCGCACCGCTTCCCAACGCAGATCTGGTTCCTCTGCGCGGGCCAGCGCTGTTTCAGCGAGCACGTCCAGCGCATTGGTCGCGCCCAGCGCGCCCAGCACTGCCGTCGCCATGAGCGCTTGACTGGCGGCTTTGTCCCCGCTCGCGCGCTGCGCCTCGTGCCCGGTGGCCAGAAGCACTTCACGCGAAGGCTTGGGCCGCTCAGGGTCGCGCGTCAGTTGAAGCATGACCAGCGCGCTTTTGACTGAGAGAACCTGGCGGGTTTCCGCGCCGGGCGTGAGGGTCATCCAGTCCCCCGCCGCCCAATCGCAGCGCTCGGTTTTGACCGGCGACCCCGGCTCGAACGTATGCCGCACCCCGGCAGCGCGTCCGCTGACAACAATCTCGGTCTGCTCGCGGTCAACAAACACCGCTGTATCAGGCGCCTCGACAGGCCCTCTCACAGGCTCATACACGGCCAGGCTAAGCACTGCGCGGCTGCAGTGCAGGATTTGCAGGGTCGCCAGCCCGGTCGACATCTTGAAGCGGAACGGCACTTCGCCCAGCGGCTCGTGGCGCAGGGCGGCCAGCATTGCGGTGTTGAGCGATGCGACCAGATTTCGCGCCTCGCACGGCCGCATCATCAGGCGCGACAGACAAGGCAAGTCGCGCAGCTCTGCGCCATCGGCATAGGCGCGAAAATCGTCTGTCAGCTGCGCAGGTTGGCTCTCCAGCCAATCCCGCTGTGCCGCTGCCATATGCGCTTGAACCGCATAAGCGCGCGAGCGCTGCGGGTGAGGCAAGGCTTGCGCTCCCCCATCCCGCAGCGTTCTGATCGCGGGGTCGATCCGCATCGTGCCTACCCCTCAAACCCAGCGGCTCAGACCAGCAGTGCGGGCGGCGCGGTGTCGTGAATGTAGACCATGATCGCAACGACCGAATCGTCATAAGCGACGCCGCTTTGCTTGATTGATCCGAACAGGCCTTGCGCGGTGTCGAGGCCCGGAATGGCGGTGATATCGATGGCGGGTGTGTTCACGGTTGATCCCCTTTTCGTGGTGCACGAGCCGGCGGAATTGCGCAGCTCACAGCCACACACATGACCGGGCGAGCGACCGATGAAAAATTAAATCATTGTAACGAAACGCCCCGGTTCTCTAGGGCTTTGCAGCTATGAGCCAGCCGCCCGAAAACACCCCCGAGCCCCCGAAAGCGCCTGCCAAATTGAGCCCGCTTCCCGCGTTCGATCCAGCGCAGGCTGGCAAGTTCTTTTTCAAACATGGCCACACTGGCTGGCTGGGCCTGCGCTATCACGACCACGGTGAAAATTGGGTTGAGCTGGAGTTGCCCTGGCGGGAGGATTTGCTCGGAGAGCCTGACCGCGCCGTGCTCGCCTCCGGCCCGATCATCAGCCTGATGGACATGGCGAGCGGGATGTCGATCTGGACCACCAGCGGCACGTTCACGCCCGTCGCAACGCTTGACCTCAGGGTCGATTACCAGCGCCCTGCGCGGGAACGGGCGAATGTGTTCGGGCGGGTCGAATGCTATCGCATAACCCGCTCTGCGGCGTTTGTGCGCGGGGTGGCGCATGATGGGGACCGCGATGACCCGGTCGCGCATGTCGCGGGCGTTTTCATGACCATCGGCAGCGATCCGCGCGAAGGAACCAAGGCTGTGGGAGGGGACGCATGAGCGAGCCAGCACAATCTCTGACAGCCTATGGCGAAGCACTGGGCATTCGCCTTTATGAGGCAGCCACCAGCGCCATCGATGGCCCGATACTGACGGTTGATTTCGGCTCCACTGTGGAGGGACGTCCGGGCCATTTTCATGGCGGCGCGACCGCCGGCTTGCTGGAAACCGCAGGCTATGCCGCGTTGCGCCACGCCTTGCGCGCAGACAAGCGCGAGGCGGTGCTCAAGCCGATCAACATCACCACGCAATATCTCTCCGCTGGCAAGCCAAAGCCCACCTTTGCGCGCGGGCGGATCACGCGGCTGGGACGGCGCAACGCCAATCTGACCGTTGAGGCGTGGCAGGATGACCCCGCCCGGCCCATTGCAACGGCGGTGATGAATATCCTAATGGCGTAAAGCCAACGCGCCGCCGCGCACGCCCGGCCCTCAGTCCGCCGGTTCTTTCTCACGCAAGCGGATTTGCGGACCATCCTCGTCCAGCCGCAATTCGACCGGCAGATCATCCGATTTGAACGTCACGCCTTCCTCATCGCTCTCCACTTCAACCTCGGCATCGCCGTCACCCAGACCAAGCAGCTCTTTAAGCGTGTCGAGCGGTTGCACCGGCCCATCCGGGTCAGGCGCTTGAGCGGGTGGCGCTTTCTTGAGCGCGAGCGCGCCGATCATAAAATCCTTCCAGATGCGCGCGGGCAGGCCGCCGCCCGAGACGCCATCCATCGGCGAGGAATCGTCATTGCCAACCCACACGCCCACCACCAGCGCCTCTTCGCCCTCTCCCGCATAGCCCACGAAAACCGCATCGCGCGAATTCTGCGTCGTGCCGGTCTTGCCGTAATTCGCGATCGGCAGCGTGGCGGCGCGGCCTGTGCCCTTGTTGATCGCAGTTCGCAGCATTTGCTGCATATAGGCATGGTGGCGCATTGAGAGGCTGTCTTCACCGCTCGTCAGCCAATCGAGCCAGCTTTGCTCCGGTTTTGCAAAGGCATGCGGCTCCACCGGAAAGGCGTTACCCGCCACGCCCGCATAGGCGCTGGTCAGCTCCAGCAAGGTCATCGTTGATGTGCCCAGCGCAAGGCTCGGATCGCCTTCGGGCAAGGGTGAGGCAACCCCCATGGACCGGGCTGTGCGGATCACCCGCTCCGATCCGACTTTGTTGAACAGGCGCAAGGCTGCGACATTGCTGGAGCGTGCGAAGGCCTCTTCCAGCGTGATCTCATCAGAATAGCGGCCATCGGAATTGCGCGGGCGGTAGGTCCCGGTTTCAATCGCGGTGTTATCGACCATGTCTTCCGGGCTCATCCCAGCCTCCAGCGCGGCGAGATAAACAAACAGCTTAAACGTGGAGCCCGGCTGGCGGCGCGCCTGCACCGCGCGGTTAAACGCGCTTTTCGCGTAATCCTTGCCGCCGATCATCGCGACCACTTCACCGCTGGGCCGCATTGCCACCAGCCCAACCTGCGCGCTGCCAAGCTTGGCCCGGCCCACCGCGCGGCTTGCGAGGCGCTGAAGCCGGGCGTCCAGTGTGGTGGTCAGCGTCTGTTTGGCATAGCCGGTGTCGCTGCGCGCGCGCGCAATCGGCAGCGCCCAATCGGCGAAATAGGTGCCCGTGGGCACATCGTTCACTGTGCGCGAGTCGATTTTGGGTGCAGGCAGCGCCGCAGCCTCCGCTTCGGTGAGGTAGCCCACCTCAACCATTGCCGCCACGACCAGGTCCATGCGAGCCTTGGCACGATTGTAATGGCGCGTGGGCGCATAGCGCGAGGGCGCCTGCAACAGCCCGGCCAGCATCGCCGCCTGCGCCTTCGTCAGGTTCTCAGGCTTGCGATAGAAATAGTGCAGCGAGGCTGCGCGCAGGCCGTATTGGTTGTCCCCGAAATAGGCGTTGGACAGGTAGCGTTCGAGGATCTCTTCCTTGGTCAGCCAAGTCTCAATCCACAGCGCGATCAGCGCCTCACGCGCCTTGCGGGACAGCGTCTGTTCGGGGCTGAGGAAGGTGAATTTGGCAAGCTGCTGCGTGATCGTGCTGCCCCCGCCGCGCCCGGTCCATGCCGCGCGCGCGATCCCGCGTGGATCAACGCCCCAATGCGAATAAAACCGCCGGTCTTCGATGGCGATAAAGGCCTGTGGGACGTGGTCTGGCAGCGTGTCCAGATCAACCGGCGCATCCACATTCGCCCCGCGCCGCGCAATCGGCGTCCCGTCGCTGGCCAGCAGCGTGATCTGCGGCGGCGCGATAGGTTCAAGGCTTTTGGAAAGCGGCGCGGTGAAGGTGAGATAGAGCACCAGCACGATGAGCGCCAAGAGCACGCCGGCCAATATCTGCACCGCCCACCAGCGCTTTCGCCGCCCGCGCCAATAGCCCGGATGCCAGACCGGACGGCGGCGGCGCTCTTCGCTGGCAACAGCACTGTCAAGCGAGCCAAGCTGCGCATCCCACGTGTCGTAATCTGGCGAGTTACCAGCAAAGCGCGGGGCGAGCTGCGGCTCGAAATCATCCTCATCCGGATCGAGCGGGCGCTGCGAATCATATGTGGCGAAGTATTCGTTGCCCGCATCACGCTGCGCATCGCGAGACTTGCGGGAGAAAAAGCGGTCAAAAAAGGCCATCAGTGGTGTATTAGCAACGTATTACACCAAACTGCAAGCGCCAAGCGGCGGCCTGTTAGAGCGCCAACCGGTTAGAGCGCCAACCGGTTAGAGCGCCAACCTTCAGCCCATCGCCGCCTCAGGCAAGTCCTCACCAAACACGCGCTGGTAATATTCGCTCACCAGTGTGCGCTCTGCCTCATCGCATTTGTTGAGGAAGCTGAGGCGGAAGGAGAAGCCGAGCGAGCCGAAAATCTGAGCGTTTTGCGCCCAAGTCATCACTGTGCGCGGGCTCATCACGGTTGAGATGTCGCCATTCATGAAGCCCTGACGGGTGAGATCGGCGACCTTGATCATGTTGGCGATGGTCGCATCGTCGGTCTCAGGCGTTTTCGATTTGACGATGTTCTGCTCAACCTCGGGTGCAAGGTAATTGAGCGCAACGACCACGTTCCAGCGGTCCATCTGCGCCTGGTTGATCGCCTGCGTGCCGTGATACAGCCCGCTCGTATCACCCAGCCCCACTGTGTTGGTGGTCGCAAACAGGCGGAAATTCGGGTTCGGCGTGATGACGCGGTTTTGATCGAGCAGCGTCAGGCGGCCGTCAAACTCCAGCACGCGCTGGATCACGAACATAACGTCAGGGCGGCCCGCATCATATTCGTCAAACGTCAGCGCAACCGGGTGCTGCAGCGCCCATGGCAGGATGCCTTCCTTAAACTCGGTGACCTGCAGCCCGTCCTTCAAAACAATCGCATCGCGCCCGACCAGATCGATCCGGCTGATATGCGCATCAAGGTTCACCCGGATGCTCGGCCAGTTCAGCCGCGCGGCGACCTGCTCGATATGCGTTGATTTGCCAGTGCCGTGATAGCCCTGCACCATCACCCGGCGATTGTGCGCAAAGCCAGCAAGAATCGCGAGCGTGGTTTCGGGGTCAAAAACGTAGTCGGCGTCAAATTCAGGCACATGCTCGCTGGGCTGCGAAAAGGCAGGCACTTGCCAGTCAACATCCACGCCAAACGTGTCGCGCACATCGATGGTGGTGTCGGGTTGAGTGGGCATGGCGGAGGCGCCGTCGAATTCTTTTGAGGAATGTGAGTTCATTACACTTGTTCGGTTAGAGCGCGATGAGCGCGGCTGCAAGCATCGCTTCGCGTTATCGCCTCATCATTTTCATCAGACCGCGCGTATCCTATAAAGAACATTATGGCCGATCCCCTTGAATCCCTGCGCCTCAAAGTCGTTGAGCAAGTGCGCGGCGTGTTTAACGACACGGCGAGCGGGCAGCAGCCTGTGCCGCCGTCCGATGAAGCTCTGTTTGAGCGGGATAGCCCGATCCGGCTGGTCCATGCCGATCTGGTCGGGATGATGACAGGCGGCGTGCGCGGTTTGCTGTTGCAGATGCTGCACCCTGAGGCGTTGCAAGGTGTGCTGGACCATTCCAACTTTCGCGAGGATATGCACGGGCGGCTGCAACGCACCGCGCGCTTTATCGCGGTGACGACCTTTGGGCACCGCGACCGCGCGATGGCCTCGATCAAGGCTGTGAACAACATTCACGCACGCATTGGCGGAACGCTGCCTGATGGAACGCCATACAACGCGACCAATCCGCGCACGCTGGCATGGGTGCATGTGGTCGAGGCGCAAAGCTTTCTGGCGGGCTATCTGCGCCATGTGCGACCCGACATGCCCGGTGCGGATCAGGATGAGTATTATCGCCAATTCGCGGTGATCGCCCGCGCGCTGGGGGCTGACCCGGTGCCCGAAAGCCGCGTGGAGGCAGAGGACATTTTCCGCCAATTGCGCACAGACCTGCGCACCAGCCCCGAAGCGCGCGAGGTTGCACAATTGGTGCTCACCTCAAAGCCACCGGGCACCCCGCCGGGCATTCAGGCGATGCTGGGCGCGGAGGCGGTGGCCATGCTGCCCGATTGGGCACGCGCCAAATTGCGGCTCCAGCGCCCGATGCTCACCGCGATCCCTGCGCGCGCTGCGACATGGGGCATGGGGCGCACCTTGCGCTGGGCGTTCAAGCAGAACGGCGGCTATCGCGCGCAGACAGCCAATCCCTCCAAACCCTGACGCAATCGCGCCACAATTGCGCGGCATTGTTGCGTGCGGTGCATGAGGGTTCAGGGAGGGAGCACACATGTATATCGCTTTGGCGGCACTGTCAGTGTCGGACGAGAACCGCGAAGCCTACATGAAAGCCGCCGAGTTCATGGCCGACTGGTCGACGAAGCAAGGCGCGCTGGAAGTGATGGAGGCTTGGGAAAGCTGGGTCCCCGATGGCAAAAACACCGATCTTCGCAAGGCTGTCGCTGCTAAACCGGGCGAGAAAATTGTCACTGGCTGGGTGATCTGGCCCGACAAAGACACGCTCGATAAAGCCAAGGAAGCGATGGGCAACGGCGAAGGGTTTGAAGATTACCCACAAGGCGACCCGCCCTTTGATCCCACGCGGCTGATCTTTGGTGAGTTTGAGCCACTGCTGACACGTGGTCGTTAACACACGGGGTCGTTAACAAGAGGGCGCTAAGCTATGGCCGACTTCACATTCTACACCGTCGCAATGAGCCGGGGGCAGATTGCGCGCTGGGCCCTGCATGAGGCAGGCGCGGATTACGACCAGGTCGTGTTCGACTGGGAAAGCAAGCCAGCCAATTTTTCGGACATCAACCCGATGAGCAAGGTCCCCGCGCTGGTCCACCATCACGGATCCCACGATCATGTTGTGACCGAATGCGCGGCGATCAACCATTACCTCGCCGAAACGCATCCAGACACCGGCCTTCTGCCGGATTCGCATGAGAAAGCCGCCTATTTCCGCTGGATGTTCTTTGCTGCCGGGCCGATCGAGCAAGCACTAATGGCCGGAATGATGGGGTGGGATGTCCCGGTTGAAAAACAGGCGACCGCCGGCTTTGGCAGTCTTGAGCGCGCGCTGGATGCAATGGACGGCTGGCTCTCAGCGAATGACTTTGCGGCGGGCGGACGCTTCACCATGGCGGATACCTATGTCGGCAGCCAATTCGTGTGGGGCCTGCGGTTCGGCTCGATCCCGGAGCGCCCTGCGTTCAAGGCCTATGTAGAGCGTGTCACACAGCGCCCTGCCTATAGCGAGGCAAATGCAATTGATGCCAAGCTGATCGCACAGGCGCAGGCGGACGCGGGCTAATCGAAGGCCGAAGCCTTGCGCAGGGTCTGATAGGCATCGACGACTTTGTTAAGCCGCGTTTCAAAGCTACGGTCCCCGCCATTGCGATCAGGGTGATAACGGCGCACCAGCTCGGAATAGCGGCGTCGCAGGCGGCGCTTGTCGGTGTCAGACCCCAACCCCATGGTTTCCAGCGCTTCGGCCTCCTCGCGGCTCCAACGCCCGGACATCGTCATCGCTGCGGTGCGCTCAGCGCGGCTGCGAATGCCGCCCGCTCGCGCGGAAATAGCATCGAGTGGATCGTCAAAATCGGCCCAGCGCGGCGTCCCGTCAACGGCGGCGCGCGGCGAGAATGCGGCGGTCTCAGTCCGCCATCCGGCGGCGGGCGATTGAGCGGCAAGGATTTCATCCGCGCTCATGCCTTCAAACCAGTCATAGCCCGCGTTGAACTCGCGCACATGCTCTAGGCAGAACCAACGCCATTCGCCCGGCCCGTCAAACCCGCTTGCCTGAAAACCGGGCGCGCGAAACTCGCCCCTTTCGGTGCAGCCGGGCCGCTCGCACTGGCGGTCGGTGGTTTCGTGGCGTCCATGGAAGCGGGTGGAAGGCATAGCCTTGGAAACTGGCAACGAACGGCTTAGATTCCAACCCACTTCGAATTGCAAAATGGACAACTCCCCCGATGAGCACCCCACTATGACCCGGCCTGTTGCAGATGAAATGCGTGACCTGCTCGAAAGCGCCTTTGCGCCGACCCGGCTTGAGATCATCAATGACAGCGCGGCGCATCATGGCCATGCCGGCGATGATGGATCAGGCGAATCGCATTTCACGCTGCATATCGAAGCCGCCGCGTTTGCGGAGATGACCCGCTTGGCCCGCCAACGGGCCGTGATTGCGGCGCTGGGCGACATCGTGGGAGAGCGGGTCCATGCAGTCGCAATCAAGGCGAGCGCGCCGGGCGGATGACCAGCAATCTGCGCGTCCGCCGCTCGGCGCGTATTATCTTGCTCAGCCCGGCGAGCCGCGCGCTGATGTTTCGCTTTGATGTGGCGGACCGCCCGCCTTTCTGGGTCACCGCAGGCGGCGAATGCGAGCCGGGCGAGACTTTCGAGGAAGCGGCGCGGCGCGAACTCTTCGAGGAAACCGGCCTTAAAGCTGATCCGGGCAAGCAGATCGCACGCACCACTCCGCAATTCGTCACCGTTGAAGGCGAGCCGGTGCAAGCGGATGAGCGTTATTTCCTGCTGCGCGTGGGCGAAGAGCGGATCGACACCGCGCACCACACGCCGCTCGAACAGCGCCTGATGACCCGGCACCGCTGGTTCACACTCGCGGAGCTTAGCGACTGGCACGAAGCGCTCTTTCCTGAAAATCTCAGCGTGATCATCCAAGCCCATCTGTGAACCCGATTGCTCCGCACGGCGCGTCTGTTAACGATGCACGCAGGAGAGAGGATTTTCACATGGATTTTGCTGGCAAAACGGCTTGGATCACAGGCGCATCTTCAGGAATTGGCGCCGCTTTGGCGCGGGACTGGGCCGCGCGCGGGGGGCATGTGGTGCTGTCCGGGCGCGATGAAGCGCGGCTCGCGGCAGTCGCGGCGGAGTGCGGCGAAACACTGATCCTGCCCTTTGACGTGCGCGATGACGACGCGCTGGCGGATGCGACACAGCAGGCGCTGGCATGGAAGGGCGGCGTTGATCTGGCGGTTGCCAATGCAGGCGTCTCGCAGCGCAGCCGCGCCTTGAATACCGACATGCAGGTCTACCGCGACATCATCGACATTGATCTCACCGCGCAAATCGCTTTTAGCCAGAGCCTGATTGGGCCAATGAGCGAACGCGGAACGGGCGCACTTGCATTCATCTCTTCGATCGCGGGCAAAGTCGGCGTGCCAATGCGCACGGCTTACAGCGCAGTGAAGTTCGGGCTTGCCGGGTATGGCGATGCCTTGCGCGCGGAGCTTTCGCAAAGCGGCGTCAGCGTTCACGTCATCTATCCCGGCTCGGTCGCAACCGATGTAGCGCGCAACGCTATAGTCGCCGACGGATCAAAGCGCGGGCGCTCTGACCGGGTGATTGATGAGGGCATTCCCGCCGCCGATGCCGCCAAGACGATGCTCGACGCCATGGCCGCGGGCGAGCGCGAAATCATCGTCGCGCAAGGGATGGAGGCGGGCATGGGCGAAATGCGCCGCACGCCCGATGCGCTGTTCGACCAACTGGCAGCCATGGTCGCGGCGGGCTATATGGACAAAATGGAAGCGGAGGGCTGAGGCGCAATGGACCTGGTGCAAAAACGCGTTGAACTGGCCAATGGGATGCATCTGGACGTGGTCGATGAAGGCCCTTTTGATGCGCCCGCGCTGATCTTCCTGCATGGCTTTCCCGAAAACCACCGCACATGGCGCCACCAGATCGCCCATTTTGCGGCCAAGGGCTATCGCTGCATCGCGCCCGACCAGCGCGGCTATCGCGGATCGTCCAAGCCGCAGGAGGTAGAGGCTTACACGCCCAACCAGTTGATCGGAGACATCTTCCTGCTTGCCGATGCGCTGGCGGTGCCCAAATTCACGATTGTCGGCCATGATTGGGGCGGCGCGATTGCGTGGGGCGTGGCGCTGGGCGGTCAGCATATGCGGGTCGAGCGCGCAGTCATCGCCAACGCGCCGCACCCGGCAATCTTTCAAAAGCTGCTTTATACCCACCAAGGACAGCGCGCGGCCAGCCAATACATCAACGGCTTTCGCAATCGGGACAATGATGATCTGGTGCGCGAACGCGGGCTGACCGGCATAATGCTCAAAGAGGTCGCATGGGACAGCCCCAACCTGATGCCGCCCGAGGAACGCGATATTCTGCTCAAGGACTGGAGCGACCGCGAGGCGTGCTTCGGAATGCTCAACTATTACCGCGCGAGCCCTATTGACGTGCCGGACATGGATGCGCCGTTTGAAGTGCCCGCCGATTTTGAGCCCCCGGCCCTGCCCAAGCTGACGATCCCGACGCTGGTGATCTGGGCGCTGGATGACCTGGCGCTGCCGCCAGAAAATCTGGAGGGGCTTGAGGACATCATTGACCCGCTCACCATCCACCGCGTGGCGGATTGCGGGCATTTCGTCCCATGGGAAGCTCCGCGCGAAGTAATCCGGGCGATGGACAAATTCCTGCAACCTTAACGCGCTACGCGTCGGGCATGTTCACCCCATGGGAGCCCCAAGCATGAGCGAAGAGACCGGACGCGACGTCACCAAGACTTACACGACTGAGCAAAATATCCAGAAGCTGGAGCGGCTGGTCGAAGCGCTGCGCGAGAATAAGGCGTTCGAAATTCAGGTCGCGGGCGAGCGGCTCTACATCCCGGCAGGCACTGATTTTTCGATCGAGCACGAGCAGGAAGGCCCGATGCACGAGCTTGAATTTCAATTTCGCTGGCGCACCGATGAAAATTAGTGTAATTCTCTGAAAGAAAAGGAGAATTATTATGGTATATCATATCCCGTCCGACTGCTGCGATTGCGGCTGTGTTGATTGCAAGCAAGACGGTGCATGCTGCGACTGCCACTCGTAAGCCAAGGTTTAGGCGACGCCTCAGGCGGCGGGTCAAACGCCGCCTGAGCGCTTAATCCAGCCACTCCACCCATCCGCCATGCGGGTGCGCGTGGGCAAGCAAATGCGGCTCACCTGTGCCCGCATCGCCATCCCACCAGCGCACCGTCAGCTCGTGGCGGAAGGTCGCGGGATTGGTCTCAAGACTGATCCAGCCCAGCGGTGTGTCAGGCATTGCGCGCGGGCCATGCTCGGCAAACAGCGCTTCGATCCGCGCCTGTGTTGCGGCGGGCATGTATTGCCACATGATCGAGTGGAACATCGCCCGCGTGGTGCCAACCGCTTGCGGCTCGGCAAGCATGGCCTCGGCAAAATCGGCGGCATCCTGCGCGATAACCTGCGGCGCGCGCTCAGCTGCGAGCGTGATAGCTGCGTCAATCCGCTCCAATCGGGCGGGAGCATCGGGCCAGACATAGGCCTTCAAACGCAACGCCGCATCGGGGTCTGACAAGTCAATCGGCGCGACATCGCAGCCGCGCGCGCTCGTGACTTCAAAGCCCGGTGGCGGCGCGGGCGGAAATCTCTCGCCGCGCCATTCGGGCTGTATCCGCATTGGTGATCTGGCCGGCCCCGCCTGCGTCTCGCCCAGCTGAAAAAAATAGCGGTCCATCATGGTGTTGACGCCCGCACTCGCGCCCAGTTCGAACAGGTCAAATCGCGGGGTGACCCGCTGCGCCAGCCACAACAGCCCGGCCATTAGGCTGGCCGAGCGCCCCGCTTCATTGGTCTGCGGCGGTCCATCGAGCCACGGCACGAGCGCCGCGTCATGATCGCGCACCACCGCCATCACCAGCGCATCGACGGCTGCCTGATCAGTGACCGCACCCTCATAGATTGGCACGAGCCGCGTATCCGCTCCGGTCAGCGCGAGATGGTGCAAGCCCCCAGTCACCCGCAGCGGCATCGCGTCTTTCAGCGTGAGCCCCGGCCAATTGGCCATGCGCTGCCCTAAGGCGGTGCCAGAAGCGCGCACCAGCGGCAAAGAACGCACGATCCGCGCCGTGGCCTGCGCGCCCGCTTCAAAGGCGTGATCCGCCTGCCATGTCACCGCGGCATCGAATTCCTCGATCAGCATTACCGCGTCATCGGCCATTTCAATACCTCTCCCTGCTTGTGCGTCATTGCCCTTTTGGCTCTGCGCCCCTAAGTCCGCGCCCGCGATGACCTCTCAAAATTCAGATACCAGCCAGCCGCAGCTGACCTTCGCTGTGCCCAAGGGCCGCATCCTCGATGAAGCGCTTCCCGTTATGGAGCGTGCCGGTGTCGTGCCTGAGACGGGCTTTTTCGACAAGGCCAACCGCGCGCTTTCCTTTGCGACCAACCGCGCGGACATGCGCCTGATCCGCGTCCGGGCGTTCGATGTGGCGACCTTTGTAGCGCATGGCGCGGCGCAAGTGGGCATTGTCGGCTCAGACGTGATCGAGGAATTCGACTATGCCGACCTCTACGCCCCCGTTGATCTGGATATCGGCCACTGCCGCCTCTCGGTCGCGCGGCTGGCAGGCGATGAGGGTGATGCGGCGAGCGCGAGCCATTTGCGGGTCGCGACCAAATATCCCAGCCTGACCCGCCGCCATTTTGAGCGGCAGGGCATTCAGGCTGAATGCGTCAAGCTGAACGGCGCGATGGAGCTTGCCCCGGTGCTCGGTCTAGCGCGGCAAATCGTTGATCTGGTCTCGACCGGGCGCACGCTTAAGCAAAACGGATTGGTCGAAACTGACCGCATTCTGGACATCACCGCCAGGCTGATCGTCAACCGCGCCGCGCTTAAAACCGACCCGCGTATCGCAGCGCTGGTGTCCGCTTTCCGCGCTGATGCCGAAGCGCCCAGTGCGCCCAGTGCGCCCGCGAAGGAGCCTGCCTGATGCACTTGCTGAACACCGCTGATGCTGATTTTGAGCAGCGATTCACCCGGCTCGTCAACGCCCGGCGCGAGGCGGACAGCGATGTTGCGGGCCAAGTGTCTTCGATCCTCGCGGATGTAAAACGCTCGGGCGACAAAACCCTGATTGAGCTGACGCAGCGCTTTGATGGCTATGCCTTGGGCGACGAGTCCGACTGGGTCGTTACGAAAGAGCGCATGGCCGAGGCCTATGGCCAGATTGACGATGAGCTGCGCGACGCGCTCGAACTCGCCGCTGCGCGCATCCGGGCGTATCATGAAGCGCAGCTGCCCGAGAACCGCGATTACACCGATGATGCGGGCGTGCGTCTGGGGGCAATCTGGCGGCCGGTGGATGCCGCAGGCCTTTATGTGCCGGGCGGACGCGCAGCCTACCCCTCATCACTGCTGATGAACGCCATTCCAGCCCGCGTGGCCGGGGTGGAGCGCGTTGTGGTGGTAACGCCCACGCCCAAGGGTCAGTCCAACCCGCTGGTGCTGGCCGCCGCGCATGTTGCAGGGATTGACGAGATGTGGCGCGTGGGCGGCGCGCAGGCGGTCGGCGCGCTGGCTTATGGTACGGAGCGGATCAAGCCGGTCGATGTCATCACCGGTCCGGGCAACGCCTATGTCGCCGAAGCCAAGCGCCAGCTTTATGGCGTGGTCGGGATTGATATGGTCGCGGGGCCTTCCGAAATCCTCGTGATTGCCGATGGTGAAAATGATCCGGACTGGACCGCTGTCGATCTGCTGAGCCAGGCTGAGCACGATCCAACCTCGCAAAGCGTCCTCATCACCGACGATGCCGCCTATGCGCGGCTGGTGCAAGACAGCGTCGATGTGGCGCTTGCGACACTCAGCACCGGCAAAACCGCGCGCACCTCGTGGGATACCCATGGCATTATGATCGTCGTCAATGATCTGGCCGCCGAAGCGCCAGCGCTCGCCAATCGCCTCGCTGCAGAGCATGTTGAGCTCGCGGTGGATAATGCCGCCGCGCAAGCGATGATGGCGCAGATCCGGCACGCTGGCAGCGTCTTTCTGGGCCGCATGACGCCTGAGGCGGTGGGCGATTACGTCGCCGGGCCGAACCATGTTCTGCCGACCGGGAGGCGCGCACGCTTCGCCAGCGGGCTGAGCGTTATCGATTTCATGAAGCGCACCAGCTTTATCCAGTTGGATGAAGAGGCGCTTGGCGCGATTGGCCCGGCGGCGGCCGCGTTGGCCCATGCCGAAGGGCTGCCCGCGCACGCAAAATCTGTTGAGGTCCGCCTTAAATGAACCAACCCCCGCGTTCGCAACCCCCACGTTCTCAGGCGCGATCCAGCGCCCGCCTCGCTGCCGTGCAGGCGCTGTACCAGATGCAGATGGAGGGCACGGCGCTCGCCAAATTGCTCGATGAGTTCCACCAGCACCGACTCGGGCGCGAGATCGACAGCGAAGACCACGGCGAGGCAACCTATGCCGAAGCTGAGATCGAGTTCTTCGATGATCTGGTGCGCGGCGTGACCGCGCGGCGCGACGAAATCGACGAACACCTCACCGCTCGCCTTGCCGATGGGTGGGCGCTGGTGCGGCTGGACAAGACCATGCTGCAAGTGCTGCGCGCGGGCGCCTATGAGCTGATGGCGCGCAATGATGTGCCCAAGGCCGCTGCGATCAGCGAATATGTCGATGTGGCCAAAGCCTTCTTTGATGATCGCGAGGCCAAGTTTGTGAACGGCGTGCTTGATGGCGTTGCCAAAGTGGTGCGCCCCTGATCGCTGGCCCTGAGCGCTGGCCCTGAGCGCTGGCCCTGAGCGCTGGCCCTTGAGGCTGCCCCATAACGCTGCCCCAGAACGCTGCAATGCAGCATGACGCTTTCGCTTGAATTCCTGCGATCAGCCGCGCTAGGCCCGCGGCGGGATCAATGGGATGTCTGCACAATGATGAATGAGCTCGAGTTTGTGAGCGGTTTGCGCGCATTGCCGCTGCACGATGCTGCGCGCAATCTGGACGATGATTGCGCTGTGCTGGAACTGGGCTCTGAAACGCTGATTATCACGCATGACATGATGGCGGAGGGCACCCATTTCCGCCCTGAAGCAGATATGGGCGATGTCGCGTGGAAGCTGGTGGCGATGAACCTGTCTGACCTTGCCAGCAAAGGCGCAAAGCCGCTGGGCGCGATGCTGGGCGCATCGCTTGGCAAGGATGATGAGGGCTTTCTGGCTGGACTTCGCACTGCGTTGGCTGTGAACGATCTCCCGCTGCTGGGCGGTGACACGATCTCCGTAACCGGCGCGAGCACATTCGGGATCACCGCTTTGGGCACAGCGACGCACTTGCCTGTGCCCGCTCGCTCCGGAGCGCGGCCCGGCGACGGGATTTACATGACAGGCATGGTCGGCTGTGCGCTGCTGGGGTTTGAGGGGCACAAGCAGCACCTTGAAGCTTTCAACCGGCCGCAAGCACGCAGCGCTGAGGGGCTGGCCTTGGCTCCCCTGGTTACCGCGATGATGGACATATCGGACGGTCTTCTGCTCGATGGATGGCGCATGGCAAAGGCGGGCGAGGTGACCTTTCGCCTCAACCCCGATCTTGTGCCGGTGGCGGACCCGGAACGCTTCGATGATTGCGTGCGCTGGGGCGACGATTACGAATTGCTCTTCACGGCTGATCCAGCCACCGATTTGCCTGTTCCAGCGACCCGCATTGGCACAGTGGAAGCCAAAGGCGCGGTACCGATCTGTCTGGGCGGCACTCAATTCGCTCGGCCAGACTTGCTCGGCTATCGTCACGGCTGAGCCATAGGAGCGACCGGCTATCAAATTTCTCAACGGTTCTGCGCGCGCAGGGGCTTGCCAGCCCGTCATAGCGCCGTAATCTCACCAAATTCGCGCCGGGGGAGAGGGTCGCGGTCTTCCGGAAGACACAAAAAGAGCCGCAAGAGCTCGAAAACATAAATTCGACGCGACACGAGAGGGGATCAATTCGTGGAACTACTTTGGATTTCAATCGGGCTGGGATTGCTCGCGGTGCTGTATGGCATCGTGACGAGCCGACAGGTGCTGAGCGCTGACCCGGGCAACGAAAAGATGCAGGAAATCGCTGGTGCCATTCAGGAAGGCGCGCAGGCTTATCTCAATCGGCAATACACCACGATCGGGATCGTCGGCGTAGTCGTGGCCGTGATCGTCGCGGTAGCGCTTGGCGTTATCCCTGCGGTCGGCTTTCTGATCGGCGCGGTGCTTTCGGGCGTGGCGGGCTATATCGGGATGAACATCTCGGTCCGCTCCAACCTGCGCACAGCGGCAGCGGCGGCAAAGGGCCTTCAGGAAGGCCTCACGCTGGCGTTCCGTGCAGGCGCGATCACCGGCATGCTGGTGGCGGGTCTGGCCCTGCTCGCGATTGCGGTCTTCTTCCTCGTGCTGGTCGGCCCGATGGCTCTTTCGCCAAGCAGCCGCGCTGTGATCGACGGTCTTGTCGGCCTTGCCTTTGGCGCTTCGCTCATCTCGATCTTTGCGCGTCTGGGCGGCGGTATCTTCACCAAAGCGGCAGACGTCGGCGCGGACCTTGTCGGCAAAGTCGAAGCGGGCATTCCAGAGGATGACCCCCGCAACCCGGCTGTGATCGCAGACAATGTCGGCGACAATGTCGGCGACTGTGCCGGGATGGCGGCTGACCTGTTCGAGACTTACGTGGTGACCGTTGGCGCGACCATGGTGCTGACTGCGCTGCTGTTTGGTGAGGCGCTGGGTGACATGCTGCTGCCGATGATGGCGCTTCCACTGCTGATCGGCGGGGCGTGCATTGTCACCTCGATCATCGGCACATACTTCGTGCAGCTGGGAAGCGGTACGAATGTGATGGGTGCAATGTATAAGGGCTTTCTGGTCTCAGCCGTGGGCGCGATCCCGCTCATCTATGGCGTCACGCTTTTTGCGCTGGGCGATATGGACGCGGTGCTGGGCGCAAATGCTGCGGGTGAAGGCGGCTTTACCGGCACTGCGCTGTTCTTGTCTGCGCTGATCGGCATTGCGCTGACCGGCATCATCATCTGGATCACCGAGTACTACACCGGCACGGGCTTTCGTCCGGTGCGCTCGATCGCCAAGGCCTCGGAAACGGGCCATGGCACCAATGTGATCCAGGGTCTGGCAATCAGCCTTGAATCGACCGCTTTGCCGACAATTGCCATCATCGCGGCGATCATCGGCGCGTATCAGCTTGCTGGACTGCTCGGCCTCGCCTTTGGCGCGACCGCGATGCTGGCGCTGGCTGGCATGGTCGTGGCGCTCGACGCGTATGGTCCAGTGACGGACAATGCGGGCGGCGTTGCTGAAATGGCAGGGCTGGATGACAGCGTTCGTGAAAAGACCGACCTGCTCGACGCGGTGGGCAACACCACCAAGGCTGTGACCAAGGGTTATGCCATCGGTTCTGCGGGCCTTGCCGCGCTGGTGCTGTTTGCGGCCTACACCGCGGATCTTCGGGCATACTTTCCCGAAGCCAGAGTCGATTTCAGCCTTGAAAACCCTTACGTGATCGTTGGTTTGCTGCTCGGTGCTCTGCTGCCCTATCTCTTCGGAGCGATGGGTATGACCGCAGTGGGCCGCGCCGCGGGTGACGTGGTGAAGGACGTGCGCGAGCAGTTCAAAGAGAAGCCGGGCATCATGGATTTCTCTGAGAAGCCTGACTACGCGCGCACGGTCGACCTTGTGACCAAAGCCGCGATCAAGGAAATGATCGTGCCTTCGCTCCTGCCAGTGCTCGCGCCTATTGTGACCTATTTCGTGATCCTGCTGATCGCGGGTCAGGAAAATGCCTTTGCGGCGCTAGGCGCGCTGCTGCTGGGCGTAATCGTTGGCGGGTTGTTCGTCGCGCTCTCCATGACCGCCGGTGGCGGCGCGTGGGACAATGCGAAGAAGTACATCGAAGACGGCAATCACGGCGGCAAGGGCTCTGAGGCGCACAAGGCTGCGGTGACGGGCGACACGGTCGGCGATCCTTACAAGGACACCGCCGGCCCTGCTGTGAACCCGATGATCAAGATCACCAACATCGTTGCGCTGCTGCTGCTGGCGACCTTGGCGCATTGATCAACTGACACCGCGTGCATTGAGAGACCCCGCTGGGCGCAAGCCCGGCGGGGCTTTTCGTGTCCGCACCGCTGGCGGCGCGCTTGGTCACACTTGGCCCTGCGCTGTTCCGCCAAGGGACAGGCAACCAATCCGCCCACCTGACCTGCGCGCGCACTGCCATGACGGATGAACTCCTTGGTTCTTACATCAGGCTTTTGCTCATGGATCTGGCCACCGCGCCAAAAACCAGTTCATTCGCGACACTGCCTGCACCGCAGCAGGCGGACGGGATGGTTGCGCTGAGCCCGGCGAAGGCGCGCTCGCTGTCCATTCGGGCTGGCTGGTCCGCGCTCGCGGCAGATGCTGCCGAACCCAATGCCTTTTTTGAACCGTGGTTTGTGCTGCCGTCGGTTCAAGCGTTTGCGCCGCGCACAGGCCTATCAGTGATGGCCTATTTTGAGGATGGCGATCTGGCGGGCCTGATGCCATTGGCCGCCTCCCGCGATTATTATGGCTACGCTTTGCCACACCGCGTGACGTGGCTGCATGAGAACGCCTTTTGCGGCGCGCCACTGATCGCAAAGGGGTGTGAGGACGCGTTCTGGCGCGCTTTGCTGGCACACCTTGATCGCGCGCCCGGTGCCGCTTTGCTGGCACACTTCCCCGCCCTTCCGGAAGGCGGCCCCGCTCATGCCGCTCTGCTGCGCGTGTGCGAGCAGGAGGGGCGCGCGCAGGCTATCGTTCAAGCTCGCACGCGGGCAATGCTCGCCTCCAGGCTAGCGCCACAAGACTATGCGAATGCGGCCTTGTCCAAGAAGCACCGCAAAGAGCTTGCGCGCCAGATGCGGCGGCTGGGTGATGAAGGCGCGGCCACGTTTGAGCGCAGCACGGGCACTCAAGACCTCGGCGAATGGGCGCAGGACTATCTCGCGCTGGAGGCGGCGGGCTGGAAAGGCAAAGCGGGCTCAGCGCTCGGCAGCAATGCCGCCAGCGCACGCTTCTTCGAGCAAGTGATCGAAGGCGCAGGCCGGGCCGGTCGGCTCGAACGGCTGACGCTTCGGCTGGAGGGAAGCCCCATCGCCATGCTGGCCACCTTCCTCGCGCAGCCCGGCGCCTTCGCTTTCAAGACCGCCTATGATGAGGGCCTCGCGCGGTATTCGCCCGGCCTGCAATTGCAGCTTCAGTACCTCGATACACTTTCGCGCGGCGACACCGAATGGACTGACAGCTGCGCGAGCGAAGGGCACCCCATGATTGAGCGGTTGTGGCAGGAACGGCGCACGCTGGTCAGCTGCAATGTCGCGCTTGGAGGGCGGCTGCGGCGCGGGCTGTTGCGCCCGTTGATAGCCTATGAAACGCGTGAGCGGAGCTAAGCGATGAACGCCCCGCACCCGCTCATCGCTGCGCCGGTCTTCGACAATGAGGCGCGCGACGCATTTGCGCAATGCTATCCCGAGCGCCCGGATATCCTGCCGCACAATCTCGGCCAGCATCCACTGCTGACCCTCGATGCGCTGGCGCAACTGGCTGAGGCGCTCGCGCCGCCCAGCGTGGAATACAATCGCGGCGATCTGCCTATCGGCGTCGATGGCAAACCTGCGGGCAACGGCCTTTCCATCAGTGAGACGATCCGGCGGGTGGCTGAGGCCAACAGCTGGGCAGTGCTAAAGAATATCGAGGCGGTGCCGGCTTACCGCGCGCTGCTGAGCGATCTTGTTGGCGAATTGAGCGATACGATTGCGGCTAAAACCGGTGCTCCGATCAGCGCGCAAGGCTTTGTGTTCATCTCCAGTCCCAATGCTGTCACACCGTACCATTTCGATCCTGAGCATAACCTGCTGCTCCAGATCACCGGCTCCAAGGTGATGACGCAATTTCCGGCGGGCGATGCGCGCTTTGCCCCTGACGAGCGGCATGAAAGCTATCACACAGGCGGCCCGCGTGAGCTTACATGGCTGCCCGAATTTGAACCGCATGGCACGCCTTTTGCGCTGGCACCCGGTCAGGCGCTGCATGTCCCGGTGATGGCTCCGCATTTTGTGCGCAACGGCCCGGAAAGCTCGATCTCGCTGTCGATCACCTGGCGCTCAGGGTGGAGCTATGAGGAGGCTGAGGCGCGCGGGCTCAATCACTGGCTGCGGCAGCGCGGGGTTCACCCGGCCCCGCCCCGGCGCTGGCCGCATCACAACCGTGCGCGCAGCCTTGCTTACCGTGTCCTCAGAAGGCTCAGGCTCACCGCTTGACCGACACTGGGCAGCTCGCGCATGAGCGCTGGCATGAGTGACAATCGAACTCCCGAAGAGCTTGTGGCGGGCCTTGTCCGGCTGCTAACTGTCGAAAAACGCGCCTCCGATATCTATCAGGGCCGCCCGCAAAAGGGCGGCGTGGGCCGCGTTTTCGGAGGCCAAGTGCTCGCTCAGGCGCTGCAAGCGGCGCAGGCGAGCGTATCGGGCGACAAATCCGCGCACTCGCTGCACGCCTATTTCCTGCGCGGAGGGCGCGAAGGTCCGCCGATCGAATATCGGATAGAGCGCGATTTTGACGGGCGCAGCTTTTCCAATCGCCGCGTGGTTGCCGCACAGGAGGATGAAGATGGCAAGGCGGTGCCGATCCTCAACCTCACCGCCAGTTTTCAAGTGCCCGAAGAAGGCCTTGAGCACATTGACGCGACCATGCCCGGTGTCGCCCCGCCTGAGGATTTACGCACCGATCTGGAGACGCGCCGGGCGATGGTGGATCAAATCGCGGACAAGCTGACCGACGCGCATCGCGCCATGATGCTGCGCCCACGCCCGATTGAGATGCGCACGGTTGATCGGCTGCACTGGATGAATTCCGAGCCCGAGGCCCCGCACGCGCATAGCTGGTTTCGCACCGCCGCGCCGATCACGGGCGAGGCGGACACGCCTGACCTGCACCGTGCGATTATCACCTATGCCAGCGATTACACGCTGCTGGGCACCAGCGCCCTGCCCCATGGGCTAAGCTGGATGCGCGGCGAGTTGGTAGGCGCGAGCCTTGATCATGCGCTGTGGTTTCATGGCGAGGCGCGCGCGGACGAATGGTTGCTCTATGTGACCGACAGCCCATGGTCTGGCGGCGGGCGCGGTTACAATCGCGGGCGCATCTTCACGCGCGACGGGCGTTTGATCGCCAGCGTCGCGCAGGAAGGCATGATCCGTAAGCGCCGGAGCAAGTCCGTCTGATACGCGGCGGCGGTGCTCAGCCGCCGAAGCTGCTTGCCTTGGCTTTTGCGGCGGCTTTTGCTGCGGTCTTGCCGAAATCTGCGCTCTTGGCGTTATAGCCCGGTCGCCCGAACCCGGCTGCTTTGGCCATTTTCGAAGCGGGCTGCACTTTAGGCACGCTCTTGGGACGCTCCATCGCGCGGTTTGATGCAAGATATTTGCCCGGCTGGCCGCCATAGCCAAGCCGCGATCCGCTGGCGGTCTGGTAACCACCCGCCGTGCTTTTGAACAGCGGACCAGACTGGCCCTTCTTGCTGGAGAACCACGCAACGATGAAGGGCGAGAAGTGCGTGCGACGGCCTGATGTGGTCTCTTCGGCCTGCTCGCTGACGCATTGGCCCACGCCGTAAACCGCTTCGCAATCCTCTTTGGCCGCAAAGCGCGGCGCTTCCTCAGCGGCTTGCGCAGAGGCTTCCTGCCGCATCGCTTCGCATTCGTCTTGCGTTTTGCCGGTTGCTTTTGCGCAGGCGAAGACGTTTTCGAAGACCTGCAGCTCGTTGTTGAGCTCACCATCGGCACCCAGATCAGGCGCGGTGGCAACCGGATCACCGCCGCAGGCGGACAGCATCACGCCGGTGCTGAGCGCCGCCATCGTTGTCAGCCGCACATGGCTGGACCGTTTCGTCCGCTTGGTGGTGGCACGCATCACAATCCCCCGCTTTCATCGCTTCTGTAGTTCCGCTTTAGCCGCTAAAGGTTATCGCAAGGTGCATGGGAGCGGCGCTCTACGGGAGATGCATCAATGCTGCGAAAGACAGTGCCTGTCCGACCTGACTGGCAAGAGATAGCCGAGCGCAACGGCTTCATCTTTCACCATGTTGATGGCGCGATCTATTGGGATGAACGCGCGTGCTGGCAGTTCACTCTGCGCGAAATCGAAGACGAAATCGAAGACCCGACGACCGAGCTATACGCGATGTGCTGCGCGCTGGTCGATGACGCGTGCAGCGATCAGCAAGTGATGGAAAAGCTCGCGATCCCGCGCGATATGTGGGATCCGATTGCGACCAGCTGGCGGCGGGGAGACGCTTCTTTGTATGGCCGGTTTGACTTCGCCTACACCGGCAGCGGACCGGCCAAGTTGCTGGAATTCAACGCCGATACGCCCACCAGCGTCTATGAAACCGCGTTTTTCCAGTGGCAGTGGCTCGAAGACATGGTCGCAGCGCGCGAGCTTCCCGAGGGGACCGACCAGTTCAACCGCCTGCATGAGGCTTTGGTCGAGCGGTTTGCACAGATCCTGACGCCAGGCAGCCTATGCCACTTCACCGCCGTTGAAGCCCACACCGAAGACCGCGCCACAGTCCGCTATTTTCAGGATATCGCCGGGCAGGCCAGGCTGGATGCGCGCTTTGTCGATCTAACCGCCATCGGCATCGACGAGGACGGCGAGTTCATGGACCCGGACGGCTATCGCATCGGTGCCTTGTTCAAGCTTTACCCATGGGAAGAGATGATGCGCGAGGAAGTGGCCGAGCACATTGCGCGCGCCTCCACGGTGTTCATTGAGCCGATGTGGAAGGCGATCCTGTCCAACAAGGCGATCCTGCCGCTTTTGTGGGAGCGTTACCCCGGGCATCGCAACCTTGTCCCGGCCTATTTCACCGGCACCGAGGGCGCGCGCGATCTGCAAGCCGGGCCGCATGTGACCAAGCCCTTCTTCAGCCGCGAAGGCGCCGACGTGACGCTATTTGACGGCGAGGCGCGCCATACCGGGCCGAGCGAAGGCTATGGCGCGGAGGGGCAGATCGTGCAGGCCTATGCGCCGATAGCGCGCTCGGGTGAGAACCACGCGGTGATCGGCAGCTGGGTCGTCGGCGATGATCCGGCGGGCATGTCCGTGCGCGAAGACGCAGGCCCGATCACCCGCGACCTCGCGCGCTTCCTGCCGCATATAATTTTGGGGTGATTGTGCTCTTTGAGGAGCGTTCACCCGCCCCGCCACCCCCCCCCGCCACCCAAAACAATTAGCATCAATGGTGGACGGGCGGGGAGGCGGGGCGGGTGATCGGTGAGCGCCAGCGAACTCAAAAAATCAATGCGCCATAAAGATCGGCATTTGCGGATCAGTCAGGCTGCGCCGCGTTACGCCGCCCAGCAGACGCTCAGCAAAGCGCGAATGGCCATAGGCGCCCATCACGATCATGGAGCATTCGCGCCGCTGCGCCTCGGAAAAGAGCGTGTCTGAGATCTTCGCTTTGCCACGCTCAATCTCCACGCACTCCGCTTCGATCCCGTGGCGACTGAGATATTGCGCGCCTTCGATGGGCGGGAAATCATGGCGCTTGCGCTTCGACTGCTCTTCGACGGTGGCCAGAATGACATTGCTCGCCAGTTTGAGCAGCGGCACACCGGCGCGCAAGGCGACGCACGCTTCAGCCGATCCGTTCCACGCGACAAGGATTGGCGCGCTGATATCCAGCCCCTTTTGATATTGCGGGACCACCAGAACAGGAACGGCAGCCTTCAGCGCTAACTCACCCGCCATATCGGACGCGCGCCGCGCGCCTTCTGCGCCGATATCGTCAGGGCCGATCACAATCACATCATGCAGCGGCGATTGCTCGAGCAGGCGATCTTCAGCGCGCCCTTCGAAAAATTGCCAAGTCCACGGCACATCCTCTTTCGCCAGCGAAGCTTCGACCTTGGCTCGCACGGCGTCCGCAGCCTCCCGAATGCGCGGCATCGCGGCGGCCATCGCGTTGCCGTAAAAGTCGCCGGGCGCATAAACTTCGAAGCTGACGGCCTGACAGCAGGTGAGATGCGCGCCGGTTGCCCGAGCGATATCGAGCGCGACTTGCAGCCGCGCCTCCATGCTCGGATCGCCGCCGATATGCAGTAGAATGCTTTTTATGATGCGTTCTGCCTTTCGCGTTTAAACGAAATGTCGCACCATCACGCGCCGCGATCATTGATCATGATCAATTCTGTATGAGGCTTTGCGCCACACGCCTCGCCCGGCTATTCTGGTGGGCAAGAGAGGGAAAAATTCATGCAAATCAGCCGTCAGCCGCCGGTCAAGACCAGCCTCAAGCCATCAAACCATCCCTACCTTTCAGGCGCTTGGACGCCGGTGCATGAGGAAGTGGATGTGCCCCAGCTTGAGATGATCGAAGGCGAAATCCCGGCGGATATTGACGGCATCTACCTGCGCAACACTGAAAACCCGGTGCACCAGCCGCTGGGCCGGCACCATCCTTTCGATGGCGACGCGATGATCCATCAGGTCAGCATCTCCGGCGGCAAAGCCAGCTACCGCAACCGCTTTGTACGAACGCATTGCTTTGAGGCAGAGCAAATTGCAGGCGAGGCGCTGTGGGGTGGGTTGATGGACCCGCCCAGCCTTTCCAAGCGGCCCGGCTTTGGCGCGCATGAGGGACTGAAGGACACAGGGTCCACCGACATCATCGTTCATGCCGGCACAGCGCTGGCGACATTCTACCAGTGCGGCGAGGCATGGCAGATCGACCCGGTGACGCTGGATCCGCTTGGCAAAGCACCGTGGGGGCCGCTCGACGGTATCTCAGCGCATCCCAAAGTGGACGAGGCAACCGGAGAACTGATGTTCTTCAACTATTCCAAGCACGCGCCCTACATGCATTACGGCGTGGTCAACCGCGCAGGCCGCTGTACGCATTACGTGCCGATCCCGCTGCCCGGCCCGCGCCTGCCACACGATATGGCGATCACACAAAACTGGTCTATTCTCAACGACATGCCGCTGTTCTGGGATGCTAAACTGCTGGAGCGCGGCATTCACGCAGCGCGCATTCATGACGGTGTTCCCACGCGCTTTGCCCTGATCCCGCGCCATGGCCAGCCTGAGGACATTCGCTGGTTCGATGCCGCGCCCACCTATGTGCTGCACTGGACCAATGCCTATGAAGACGGCGATGAGGTGGTGCTGGAAGGCTATTTTCAGGACAAGCCTATGCCTGATCCGATCGAGGAGGCGGGCGAATACAGCCATATGATGGCCTATGTGGATGAGCATTCCTTCGCGCCAAAATTCCACCGCTGGCGCTTCAACCTTGCGACGGGCGAGACGCGCGAGGAGCGATTGTCTGATCGAATCGTCGAATTCGGGATGATTAATCCGGACTATTTGATGCAGCACAATCGCTACACATGGCACACCACGACGAAGCCGGGCTGGTTCCTGTTCAACGGCTATGTCCGCCACGACAGCGAGACCGGTGAAGAGGAGGTCTTTGAACTGCCCGAAGGCGTCTTTGCGAGCGAAAGCCCGATTGTGCCGCGCAAAGGGGCCACAGCCGAAGACGACGCCTATCTTGTGACGTTTCTGATTGATGAGAACACCGGGGGCTCACAACTGGCGATCCTCGATGCGAGCGATGTTGCGAAGGGCCCGATTGCCCGCGCGCGCCTGCCGCACAAGATTTCAAGCGGAGTACACTCCACCTGGGTGGAACACGACCAATTGCGCTGTGATGCCGCCTTTAAGCGCGGGTTGCTGGATAGCACTGCGGCCTAAGCGGCGCGCGACGCGGCTCAGGCCATCGAAACCGGATCGTCCTCACCCGAATGATCGGGTTTGGGGTCAGGCGGTGGCAAAGCCTTTTGCTGGGAGCCGCTTGTAAATTGGGGTAGAACAATTCCAGGGCTTAACCGCATCGCAAATTTCCCCAGAATTCGATCAGGGTCAACATTTCCCAGCTTCCGTGCGCTGGTTGCGCTGCGTGACACACCGCGAAGGCCAATTCGGCCACTCATGCTCACCGCAGAGACTTTGCGCACCAGCCAGCCATGATCAGGGTGATCGACCAAGACGATATCACTGCGTTTTACGCGTTTTACTTTACGGAACAGCGCAAAACTGCCTTTCGGCAGCTGCGGTTCCATGCTGCTATCGGAGATGCGACCTAATTTCCAACCAAACATAGCCCGAGTGACTTAGCGGATTCGTTAACTTACAACAAGTGTGTCATTGTAAATCAAAGCTTTTATCCGCCGCGGGTGACGAGCGCATGAGATGTATCAAGCCTGCGCCGCAGCGGCGGTTTCTTCGCAAGCGAATGCAACTTTTGTTTGGCGCGCGCATTGGTATGAACAGACTTCCAATTTTTGCACAAAGAGAGGCATGCACCATGGCATTCAACCTGATCGAACTTCCTTACAGCGACACCGCGCTTTCACCGGCAATCTCGGCGGAGACGCTGTCATTTCACTATGGCAAGCACCATCAGGCCTATGTTGACAAGATGAACGCCGCGATCGACGGCACCGACCACGCGGACGCCGCGATGGAAGACATCATTGCAGCAGCACGCGGCAGCAATGCTGGGCTGTTCAACAATTCAGCTCAAAGTTGGAACCATGCCTTCTACTGGCACTCCATGGCCGCCGAGGAAACTGCTCCCTCAGACGACCTCAAAGCCAAGATCGAGGCAGCCTTTGGCTCGGTTGAAGAACTCAAGAGCCAGCTAAAGGCGCGAGGTGCAGGTCACTTTGCGAGTGGCTGGGTGTGGCTCGCCGAAAAAGATGGCGTCCTCTCAATCGAGGAAACGCATGATGGCGATACGCTGGCTGACAGCGACTTTAACCCGCTGCTGACGGTCGATGTCTGGGAACACGCCTATTACCTCGATCACCAAAACAAGCGCCCCGCTTACCTTGATGCGGTGGTGGATGCGAAGCTCAACTGGGCCTTTGCCAGCGAAAACCTCGCTCGCGGCACGGCTTGGACCTATCCGAACTGATTATAGCTGGAGCGGTCACATAACAACAAAATGAAGGCCGGGTCCGCGCATAGCGGGCCCGGCCTTTTTTGTCGGAGAGTGATTCGTGGTAAACCGAATCGCCCGTTTCGGTAACCAAACCACCTCAATCCCGGATACAAAAAAGGCCCCGATATCGGGGCCTTTTCGTTTAATTAGAAGATCTTCTTAGCGGAAGATCCAATCCCAGATGGACTGTCCCATGGTACGCTCCCATTAGTTGTTGCGAGCGCAGCATTACGTTAACTCTATTCCTTTGTAAAGCATTAACCCTAAGTTCGTCGCGCAATTCCTCCTTGCGCCTGCAACCGCAGCGTCTCTTTAAGCAGAGGCAGCGTTTGTGGCCGAGCGATGCAGTAACCCTGTGCCAGATCGCCTCCCATGTCGCGCAGCATTTCGAAGGTCGCGAGATTGTCGATCCCTTCAGCGACGCTTCTGAGGCCAAGGTCGCGCGAAAGCTTCATCAGCGACGACGTGATCAGGCGAGCTTCGCGCCCATGCGCGACCGTATTGGTGAACATCCGGTCGATCTTCAGCTCATCGAAAGGCAGATTGTACAACGCATCGAGATTGCCGCTGCCAACGCCGAAATCGTCAATCGAAAATTCAACGCCGAGCTTTTTGATGCGCTCCATCACGTCACGGGCGCGTCTCGCGTTATCGATACGCGCCGTCTCGGTGATTTCGATCATGACATTGGCCGGATTGACGCTGGTCATCACCATTGCCTCCTCAACCCACTCCACGATCCGGCTGTCTACGAACTGGATAGCGGAAACATTCACCGATATGCGGGCTGGCAGGCCGGCCTGCTCCAGCTCACGCGAGGCGGCAAAACTGCGGTTCATGACACGTTTGGTCAGGTCATCTAGTCGCCCGGCGCGCTCGCATTGCAGGATAAACTGATTTGGCGGAATTTCCCCGCGTTCCCGGTCAGTCCAGCGCGCAAGGGCCTCAGCGCCAACAAACAAGCCGGATTGCATTTCTACTTTGGGCTGAAGCTTGATCGATATCCGGTTTTCAGACAGCGCGGCTTCCAGCCGTGACTGAAGCGAGTAATCCCACGTTTCGCTATCGGTCTCGAAATCGGAAATCACAAAAACCGGGCGATAGGCTTCGCGCGCCTGATCCGCCGCCGCAATCGCAGAGCTTATCCGGTTGGAGGGGCGGCCTGTGGACGATTGATCCACACCCACAGTGATCGCGACATCAATCGTTCGATCGCCGATCACAACCGCTTGGGATGCAACAGCGCGCAAGCCTTCCAAGTGGCCTTGCAAATCAGGATAATCCGATTTCAGCAGGACCATCGCAAGATACTTGCCGCCATCATGATAAATCGTGGAGCGTTCCTCACCCAAGGTAAGGCGCCCGGCAATCTGGCGCAGATACTCACCTTGCTCACCGCCGCGCACTGTGGCGAAAATCGCCTCAAGCCGAGCGATCTTTGTAACCACAATCACTTCATCGGTGAGGCTGTCGCGCGCCTCGAGATCACGCTGAAGGGCGACAAAGTTGGAAAGGCCGCTGCGTGGATCAGTGTAAAGATGCCGTCGCCGCCAATGCGCAATCACCCGCTGGATGCCGAATGCAAAGGCCAAGACCAGCGGCTCTGACAGCATGACCCGCAGACCCATCTCTGCCGATGCGACAAAGCCGATAACAAACATGGAGAACCAGATCGCATAGCCAGCGCGCCGCACCCGACCGGGGATGCGTCCCAAGACCAGCAAGAGCAAAAGACAGCCAAAAAACGGAAGCGTCGCGATAGAGGTGTAGCCAGACCCTGCCATGCGCAGCGCCGTTTCCGCGGCGATAGCGTGCAGTTCAGCCGATCCGGCAAAGACTTCGCTGTTGTCCGGAATTCGAACCCGTCGATCATCTCCGCCAAGGGTGCCGATCAGCACCTTCTTGCCGGCGAAACTCTCGATCAGACGAGCTTCGCCCTGCGCAAGCTCCGAAATGTCGATTTGCGGAATGCTCTCGCGGTCGATTGTAAAGTCTGGATGAAGCACATCGACTGACGTTGGTGAGCCGCTCAGGACACTCCAGACAGCGGGATAGGTCCGTCCTTCGACTTCAACAGAATCACCCACATTCCAGACAAACCCCAAAAAGTCTGTCAGGAAATCGCTGCTGGCGACGGGTGCAGCCCCATCAAACAGTGGCGCGTTCGCCTCGCGGATTTCGGCCATATTTGCTGCATCGACGACCGGTGCGGCGATGACGACCCGATCCCCCAAGCCATCAATCGCATTGCGAAGGCTTTGATCCAGCTCAGCGGACCCGCTTGCACGCAAAGGCGTGTCGATAACCACCTGATCGACGTCGCTCTTCTCAAGCTTACGCAAGGCTGAGAGCAGCAGACTGTTGGTGCTTTCAACCGATCCGTCGAGCGTGTGGTTAAACTCACCGACCAGCACAATTTCGCCGCTCGGCTCATGGGAGAAGAGTTTGGATTGCAGCGACCACAAGGTAATGTCGAGCGGGCGCAAAATCGTGATCAGCGCAAGCACTGCTGCGATTGCGATGGCAATCACGGCATGGCGCACCCGCGGCGCACCGCCCATTTGGATCATCGTGTTTAGCAATCCGAGTTCCTCGCGCACGGCTGTACGCGCGGTAAGGTTAATTTCGCGTTCACGAATATGCCGGGGCCCGAAAATCTGCCCTTTTATCGGGTTTTTCAGCCAGCAGATGCGGTGTCAGTCCGGCGCGGATTGCTGGCTCGTTCGACCAGCTTGGCGAGACCACCAATCAATTGCGCATCGCGCAAAGCGCGATCGGGTCCCAGTCTCTTCTCCACTTTGGCCAGCAGGCCGTATAGCCGGGCCTGCGCCTCATCGATCATCGCATGGGCTGACGCTTGAGCGACGATGAGCAGGGCCCGCCGATCATCCCGGTTGCGCTGACGAGTGATCAGCTCGCGGCGTTCGAGCCGGTCTAGCAGCGCGGTGACACTGCCGCTGGTGAGACCCAAAGCGCGCTGAATCGCACTCGGGCTCGACGCCCCAGCGCTGACCAGCATATGCAGGCACCGCCAGTCATTGCGCGCCAATCCAAGCCTCGAGGCCTGCGCCGCATCATGCTCATCCAAAGCGGCCTGAAGCGCGCGCAAGGCACTTGGCAGGTCAGTTGCGCGGTCAGTCTGAGGGGCGCTCGCCATGCCCCGCCATCGCGCCGAGTATCTTGGCGATCAAGTAAGGGGATGTGCGGATAGGTGACCCATCGAGCCACTTGATGATCAAGATACTCGCCGCGCGCTAACCGCCTGCGTGGTAAAAATCGTAGACCTGCTGCGCCACTCTCTCGCTGACGCCGGGCGCGCGCTGCAGATCCTCAAGACCAGCAGCACGGACTTTGCTAGCCGTGCCGAAATGCAGCAACAAAGCGCGTTTGCGGGCCGGGCCAATGCCGGGGATCTCATCGAGCGGGCTGGCTGTGATCGCCTTGGACCGCTTAGCCCGGTGCGCACCGATGGCATAGCGGTGAACCTCATCGCGCAGACGCTGCGCGTAGAACAGGACGGGCGAATTGGTGGGGAGCATCTTTTCGCGCCCGTCGGGGAAGTGGAACACTTCGCGCCCTTCGCGCCCGTGATGCGGGCCCTTCGCAATCCCGATCACAGCGAATTCATCCGCGATCCCATATTCCTCCAGCACGCTCATCACACTCGAAAGCTGCCCCTTGCCACCATCGACCAGCAAAAGGTCAGGCAGCACGGTTTCGTGACCCTTTTTGCCGATTGTCGGTTCGGCTGGCTCACCGCCCTCGGCAAATTTGCGAAAGCGGCGCTCCATCACCTCGCGCATCATGCCGAAATCGTCATTGGTCTGCGCGGTCTTGATGTTGAACTTGCGGTATTGTGACTTTTCAAATCCTTCCGGGCTCGCCACCACCATCGCGCCGACCGCTTTGGCGCCCTGAATGTGGCTGTTGTCGTAGACTTCGATGCGCTCGGGCGGCTCTGCGAGTTCCAGGAATTCGGCCAGTTCGCGGTTGACTTTGGCCTTGGTGCCCTTTTCTGCGAGCCGTCGCTCAAGCGCCTCGACTGCGTTGCGCTGCGCCTGCTGGAGCAATTTGCGCCGATCACCGCGCTGCGGAATGGCAATGCTCACCTTCTTGTCCGCCACCTCGCTCAATGCGGCCTCGATCAGCTCGCGCTCAGGCAAATCGCGGTCCACCAGCACGTTGGGCGGTGGCGGCACTTCCTCATAGAATTGCAGCATCACATTGGCGAGAACCTGCTCTTCTTCCACATCCTTGGTGTGGCTGGGAAAGAAAGCCCGGTGCCCCCAATTCTGCCCGCCGCGGATAAAGAATGCCTGCACCCCGACATGCCCGCCTTTGCTCGCCAGCGCGAACACGTCGGCATCGCCTACGGTGCGCGCATTAATCGCCTGCGAGCCTTGAATGAATGTCGCCGCGCGCAGCCGGTCACGTAGAATAGCGGCAGTTTCAAAATCCAGCTCTTTCGCCGCCTTGGCCATCTGCCGCTCAAGATCAGCCTGCACCTGGCTTGAGCGCCCGGCGAGGAAATCCTTCGCCTGTTTAACCAGCGCGTCATAGCCGTCCTCATCGATCCGCCCCACACACGGGGCCGAGCAGCGCTTGATCTGGTAAAGCAGGCACGGCCGGTCGCGATTGTTGAAGAAACTGTCCGTGCAGCTCCGCAGCAGGAACAGCTTTTGCAGCGCATTCAGCGTGGTGTTTACGCTGCCCGCGCTGGCAAAGGGGCCGTAATAATTGCCCTTTGCCCGGCGCGCTCCGCGATGTTTATGGATGCGCGGAAAGTCGTGATCGGAGCGCAGCAAAATGAAGGGAAAGCTCTTGTCATCACGCAGCAGCACATTGAATGGCGGTCGGAAACGCTTGATCAGCTGCGCTTCGAGCAGCAGCGCTTCGGCCTCTGAATTGGTGGTGACAATCTCCATGCTGCGACATTGGGAGACCATCCGCATCAGCCGCGTCGTCAGCCCGTTGACCTGCGTGTAATTGGCAACCCGCGCCTTGAGCGAGCGCGCTTTGCCAACATACAGGACGTCGCCACGCGTATCGAGCATCCGGTAAACGCCCGGGATCGGCTTGAGTGTCTTAACTGTATCGCGGATCGCCGCAACACCTGCTTCAAGGTTCGGCTGCGCAGACGCGACCGTATAAGCCGCGCGTTCTTCATTAAACCGCTCAGCGCCGCGCGGATCATGGGGAGTTCCTGCCTCGGTTCGTGACATGGCGACTGAGATAGGAGCCCAGCGCCATATTCGCAAAGGCAAGCCCACTCTCACCCACAGCGAGAATGCGAGCTGGCACGCGAAGTCTTCACCGCGCGCCCATATTGCGAATGAAAGTCAAGAACAAATATACCGCTCATCGCATTTTTTGCACGCCAAACCGCCCACCCGTGTGCGAATCCCAAGTAACATGAGATGTATCTCAAATAATAAAAAAAGCAGGGTTGCCTAATGTTTAACTAACGGAAGGCAAATTTATGACAAACCCAGACCATCATGGGATGAAAACGCTTGTAGATCCCAATCCCTATTGCAGCATGAGCGCCTATGAAGACGACCCGCTGCGCGAAGATCGGTTTGGCCGGCTCTTTGGTCATCTGGCACCAGCTTACACAAACCCCCGAATTCTAGCCGATATCGGTGCCGTCAATGGGCCGATGGACGGCCAAGGCGACGACGACCGCACCAACAGTGTGGCCGTCGGGCAAATCTTTTTCGGCCAATTCATTGATCATGACATCACTCTGGATGCCTCGACATCGTTCAACGATGTAATCAACAACGCAGCCGATGTCCCCAATGTGCGCACGCCCACGCTGGACCTCGATTGCATTTATGGCCTCGGGCCGGAGGCGCAGCCCTATCTGTTCGTGCAGGGCGGTGACTTTGGCGGGGCAAAGCTCCTAACCGGTGCCGACAATCCGGGGCAATCTGGCATCAACGATCACGACCTGCTGCGCGCGCCCAATGGCCGAGCGATCATTGGAGACCCGCGCAACGATGAAAACCGGGTTATCAGCCAGATCCAGCTGGCGATCATCCGGTTTCACAATCTGGTCTGCGATACGCTGAATGCGGAAGATGGTCTGACCGGGCATGACCTTTACGAAGAGGCGCGGCAGGTCACGACGTGGCATTACCAATGGGCGCTCGTGAACGATTTCCTCGTCCAGCTTTGCGGACTGCCTGTGGTGGAGCGCATTCTGGGTTGTGGGCGCGAGCATTATTGCCCGCCGGTTCCGTTCATTCCGGTTGAATTCTCAGTCGCGGCGTTTCGATTTGGGCATTCGATGATCCCGCAGCGCGTGCGCACCCGCGAGGACGGGGCCTTCCTGCGTCTGTTTCAGGATCTGGGCGGCGCGTTTGCAGAGGTGACAGACCCGATCCATATCGTTGATTGGAACCAGCTGCTCGATACTCCGGCAGGCGGCTTCACGCTGCGCTCGCAATTGTTCGACACCAAGATGGCGCGCACCTTGCTGCAATTGCCGTTTGTCGATCCGCCCGGAGAGGCTTCGCTGATCACGCGCAACCTCCTGCGCAGCAACGCTTTCCTGATCCCCGGTGGGGAGAAGATCGCCGCCGATATCGGCCGTGATCAGGCAGAGATCGACAGCGTCATCGCCAAAATTGCAGAGCTAGACCCGCGCCTTGGCAGCGATGGCATTCCGCTATGGCTCTATCTGCTGGCAGAGGGCGAAGTGATCGGTCGCGCGGAGCCCGACGGCACCACGACGCCCGGCGAAGCGCTGGGCCCGGTTGGAGCGACCATCGTCGCTGAAGTGATGATCGGCCTGCTTGAACTGGATGATCGCTCTTACCTGGGTGCCAACCGCAATTGGTCTCCGCGGGAGGAGTGGGACACGCTGGGCAAGCTGGTTGTTGCAGCACAGCCCGCTCTGCCGGCGGTGCCATAAGCTCAGATTGTCAATGTCCCCAGAGCCATAAGCGACGGTGATCGCTAATGGCCTTGATGCGCGGCGGGCCTTCCAACCTCAAACCAAGGCCCGCCGCGTTTTTCCTTGCGCACGCAAAGGCTGGCGCACTGACCACACCGGGCGTATCGCGTGCCCATGCAGCATTACGATGTGATTGTTCTGGGCGCGGGCGCGGCGGGGCTGATGTGTGCCGGTATCGCCGGGCAGCGTGGCCTGCGTGTCGCGGTGCTGGAGAAGGCAGCCAAGCCGGGCAAGAAAATCCTGATCTCAGGCGGGGGGCGCTGCAATTTCACCAATCTGGGCGCTGGCCCTGCGAATTTTCTCTCTGCTAACCCGCATTTCGCCAAGTCGGCGCTGGCGCGCTACACGCCTGCGGACTTTATCGCGTTGGTCAACAAGCACGGCATCGACTGGCACGAAAAGACGCTCGGCCAGCTTTTTTGCGACGGGTCGGCCAAGCAGATCGTACAGATGTTGCTCGACGAGTCCCCTGACAGTGTCGATGTCATCTGCGAGGCTGAAGTCACCATGGTGGTCAAAGATGGTCCGGACTTCGCCGTGTGTGCCAGTGGTCAAAGCTACAGCGCACCAGCACTCGTCATTGCCACGGGCGGTCCGTCGATCCCGAAAATGGGCGCAACCGGGTTCGCGTATGATCTGGCGCGGCAATTCGGGCTGAAAGTGGTCGAACCGCGCCCTGCTCTTGTGCCGCTTACATTGGGCGGGGATGACGTGCTGTTTCGCGAGTTGTCAGGCGTCTCTGCGCCCGTGCTCGCCAGCGCTGGCAAGACACGTTTCGAAGAGGCGGCGCTGTTCACGCATAAGGGGCTGTCTGGCCCGGCGATCCTGCAAGTCTCCTCTTACTGGCGCCATGGCGAGGAGATCGGCATTGCCTTCCTGCCTGCGGCTGAGACTGAATGGTTGCTCGCCGCAAAGCGTGATCGGCCCCGCATAACTGTAAAGGCGATCCTGCGCGAACATTTGCCTGACCGCCTGGCGGACGCGCTTGCTGACAAGCTCGGGATCGAACAGGAACTCGGCAACACTTCTGACAAAGCCCTGCGCGAAGCGGCGCTGCGTCTGTCAAACTGGCGTTTTGCGCCAACGGGAACAGAGGGCTTTGCCAAGGCCGAAGTGACCATAGGCGGCATTGCCACCAGCGAATTGTCCAGCCGCACCATGGAAGTCAGGAAAGTGCCCGGCTTATATGCCACTGGCGAGGCTGTGGATGTCACCGGGTGGCTGGGGGGATACAATTTCCAATGGGCCTGGGCGAGTGGTGTGGCGTGCGGGGAGGCCTGCGGGGAAGCCATCGCGCAATGACATGACAGCAGGGTCACCTTACCTTTGCGGAAGGTTGTCTTGACACGAAATTGTGCTTACCGATTGGACAAGTGCTCAAAAAACGGGCCATGCCGACCCCGCAGATCGGGGCATGAGAGGAGACTAGCTTGCGGCAACTGCAGGGCATGGATTCGTCGTTTGTCGCGCTCGAGTCGCCGAACTCGCCGATGCACATTGGCAATCTGCTGATCTACAACCCCGCGACCGCGCCCGGCGGATTTGTGCGGTTCAAAGACATTCTGAACTTCTTTGAAAGCCGGATGCAGCTGTCCAAGACGATGCGCCAGCGGCTGGTCCGGGTGCCGTTTGACCTCGACTATCCCTATTGGATCGAAGACCCGAATTTCGACCTAGAATACCATGTCCGGCACGTCGCTTTGCCCAAGCCGGGCGATTGGCGTCAGCTGTGTATCCAGACCGCGCGCATCCATGCCCGCCCGATGGACCTGACGCGGCCGCCCTGGGAATTCACGGTGATCGAAGGGCTCGATAATGTCCGCGATTTTCCGCCGGGCTGCTGGGCCTTTGTAACAAAGGTCCACCACGCCGCGATTGACGGGATGAGCGGGATTGATCTGATGGAGGCGCTCCACACGATCTCGCCCAACACCGCTCCGCCCAATGCGCCAGACGAATGGGAGCCGGAGAAAATCCCCGGCGCGGTCGAATTGCTCGGAAAATCCTATGTGAACGCGCTGCTGAACCCGATGAAGCAGGCCCGCGTCGCCGCGCAGGCCGTTCCGGGCGTGGCCAGCGCGATCAAGGGTCTGATTACGCGCGATTTCAAGGTGACAAGCGATTACGTACCGCCGCGCACGCGCTTCAACCGCTCGATTTCTCCGCACCGGGTGGTGGAAGGCCGATCTTTCCCGCTCAAGGATGTGAAAGCGATCCGCGCGCTTAGCCCCGAGGCCAAGGTCAACGATGTCGCGCTCGCCATCGTCGGCGGCGCGCTCAATAAGTATCTGACTGCCAAGGATGATCTACCCAAGTCGAGTATGACGGCGATGGCGCCTATCTCAGTGCGCGCAGGCGATGAAAAGGGCGATATGGGCAATCAGGTCTCCGCCATGATCGCGCCCTTGGGCTCGCATTTTGCAGATCCGGCAGAGCGGCTGGACTATGTCTTTTCGCAGACCAAGAATTCCAAGGCGCTGACCAACGCGATCGGCGCGCGCACCATGACTGAGGTCTCCAAGGTCAACCCGCTTCTGTATATGGCGCTGGGCGCTCAACTGTTTAACCGCGTCAGCATCGCGCACCGGCTCGCCATGCCGTTCAACACTGTGGTGACCAATGTGCCCGGCCCGCCTGTGCACATTTACTCATCGGGTTCGCGCATGGAGAGCATGGCGCTCTCGCTCATTTGCCTGACCGACGGTCTGGGCCTTGCGCATGTGGTGCAAAGCTATGTCGATGAAGCGATCATCAGCTTCACCGCCTGCCGCGATATCATGCCGGACCCTGAATTTTACTCTGAATGCCTGCAGGCAAGCTTTGATGATCTGCTGGCCGCCGCCAAGGCTGTGGAAGCGCAGACACCTGCCGTAAAGAAGACGCCTGCTAAGAAGGCTCCAGCACAAAAAGCTGCGGCCCCAAAGAGAACAGCGGCACCTAAGAAAACAACAACACGCAAAAAGCCAGCGACGGCCCGCAAGGCCCAAAAGTCCGGGTCGGGATCCGCGGCAAAGCGCAAACCGGCAACAGCGTCGGCTGAGCGCATCACCAAGGAGAGCGAATAATGGCCAGTCTTGCACCGCCGAAAGGCAGCATCGTCGTCCCCGGAGCAGATGGGCGCATTCAACGCATGCCAACCCGCAGCGGGCGTCCGCCTAATCCGTTCTGGACATGGGCCGAAGCGCGCGCGCTTGGCGAATTCGCGGCATTCTATGCAGCCCGCCCGTTCCTCGGCACTTTGCCGCGCGGCGATGGCCATGCGGTGATGACCCTGCCCGGCTTTATGGCCACCAACAATTCAACCGTTCCAATGCGCGGCCTGCTGACACAGCTGGGTTATGAGGCGCATGGCTGGGATTCGGGCCGCAATGTGCGCGTCAATGAAGAACTGATCGAGAAGCTGGAGTTGCAGCTTGACCGGCTCTTCACCGACACCGGGCGCCCCGTTTCGCTGGTCGGTTGGAGCCTTGGCGGTGTGCTGGCGCGCGAGCTTGCCAAGCTGAGCCCGGAAAAGGTGCGCCTTGTGGTGAGCCTTGGCAGCCCGATCACCGATGATCGCTCGCACACAAACGCCGCGCGCCTGTTCAAGTTTTTCAACGGTGATGAGCCGGAAAAGATCAGAGACGGCCAGTTTCAAGGGCTCGACATGGCGCCGCCCGTCCCCACCACTTCAATCCTGACCAAGACGGACGGGATCGTGCATTGGCACGGCAGCGTGCAAGATCCGGCAAAGACCGGCGGCCATCCCAGCGAGAACATTGTGGTCTATGCCAGCCATTGCGGGCTTGGCGTGAACCCATCAGTGATGATCGCGCTGGCAGACCGTCTGGCACAGCCTGAAGGCGAGTGGATGCCGTTTGAGCCCAAGCCGTTACAACGCGCGCTTTTCCCGCCGCTTTCCGCTGACTAAAGTCCACTGACTAAGGCCATCAGGACGCTGGCTCACTCAGCGGTTAAAACAGCTTCCTGATATCAACCCCAATGAACCGGCCCACCGGGTCAATCACAAAGGGTTGGTAGTTGATCGGCGTGTCCCCGTTTTCGTCGCGCACGGCGCGCTGCGCATCGAAGATATTGTCGATACGAAACGAAATGCGAAGGTTCTTGAGCACCGGGCTCTGGCTCTTTGTAAGCTGACCGATATTGCTGAAAACGCGCAGGTCGAAGGTCGCCAGATCATCAAAGAACAGATCACTGCTGCCCGGTATGCCAGACCCGTTGAGGCGGGTGGATCCGGTGTAGCGGCCTGAGAGGCGGAACCCGATGCCGTTGCCGAACAATCCGGCTTCCAGCCGCGAAGAATGGCGCGGCAGCCCGAAAGCTCCGGTCGCATCGCCGTCCAGCTGATCAAGCACCGGGACGCCGGGCGCAATCAGGATTTCGTTCGCCAATTCAATGGTATGCGTCAGGTTCCCGAAGTAGCGCCAGCCGCGCCGACCGCCCCCTGCGAGCGGGTTAAAGGCTGGACCACCACCGCCGCCCGCGCGCGCGCCACCGGGAGGGCCACCTGGTGCCTGAGAGCTGCCCGAATTCTCGCCCGTTGCACAAATGCGGCCACGAAAGCGCTCCAACACCTCGTCCGGGATGGAGCCGTCCTCTGCGCGGAACCGGTCGAGGCCCATCTTCAGGAATTCCGGGTCCATGCCGGGGAGCAGTTCAGAGACGTCTTCGCCGCGCTCAATCATACCGACAACGCGGCGCATTTCGGTAAGGCCATCATCCCCGCACAGCCGGGCGCGCAAGGCTTCCATCTGCTGCGCATCAGGCGCACCGGGAGGCGGTCCCCCCGGAGGGCCGCCCGCCTGTCCATCGGCCTGTCCACCGGCCTGTCCACCTGCGCCCGGAGGCCCGCGAAACCCGCCTTGCCCCGGCTCACGTGAGCAAATGCGGGTACGGACAGCTTCGAGTTGCTCATCAGTAACATCGCCGCCTGCCCCTGCGATCCGGCTTACGATGCGGTCCACCATCATCGGCGGCAGACCGGGCACAATCGCGGACACGTCCTCGCCGTTCTGCGCAGCCGTGACCAGCCGCTTGAGCACATCGAACCCGTCATCAGCGCAAATCCGCTCGCGCAGCGCTGTAAACGCCGCGCGTCGCCCGCCCCCGCTTCTGGACCCGCGCGGACCGCGTTGAGCGGCGGCTGGCGTGGCTTGCGCGCTTGGCGAGGCGGGGGCGCTCGAAGACGCAGGCGGCGGACCGCCTTGGGGCCGGCCGCCACCGCGCGCGCCACTAGGCGGACCACCGCGCCCGCCGCGCCCGCCACCGCCACCGCCAAAGCCGCCGCGGGTCGAAAGCCGGAATTGCAACCGGTCCGCGCGCGTCTCGCTAAAGCTTACTGGGCGGCGGTCGAGCGCCGTCAACGTACCAAATGCATCGCGCGTCACACGGTCAGGAAACGCCGCCTCGATCGCCTCGGTGACCTGTGGGAAGGCGCTTGTGACATCATCTGAGCGGTTGCGGATATATTCGACTGTGAAACGCGTGCCGTCGATAAACGGCAATTGCCAGTTCAGCGCGAATTTCCAGTCGCGCTGCGTTTCCGCTGGCAGCGCTGGATTGCCCCCGGTCGTCACCTCCGCCAGCACAGTGTCGCCGGTTACGAAATCGAACACCGGAACATTGAGATTGGTAATCTGCGGGTTGCCCAGGCTCTCAAGGCCCGGCGCCACTTCACGGTAGATATAGGTTGCTGACAGATCGAGGCTGTCGAACGGTGACCAGTTCAGCGAAAAATTGTAATCGCCCAACGTTCCAAAATCTGAAAGCTCCTCCAGCCCAACCTGTGCGTTGAGCGAGAGACTGCCCAGCGCATCGGCAAAACCGGTGCGGCGGCTGGTGATCGGAATGACGAAATTCGCGCCCGTTTGCACAGCACCGCGCCGCAGCTGAACATCGGAATTGGAGCGCGTGTCCGCGCTTTCAATCTGGTCCCAAGTGTAGCCAAGATCAAAGGTAGCCAGCAGCTCACCACCGGGCAGATTGGCCAGCGGCCCGTTCAACGTGTTGAAATTGACCGCGTTCCAGCGGCGCGAAAAGGCGGTTTCAAACCCGGCCTCAGCGTCTGCAGGCAGCGGGCCATCAAGCGCCAGCGTGCCCGCCAGCGCATCTGCCTCCAGCGCGGCCGTGTCAAAGCGGTTATCGATTTGCGTGGTCGTCTCAACGAGGCTCGCATCAAACGTGCTGGTCAAGCGGAAGGCATTCACTGGCGCACTGAGAGAGCCCGCAACCGCGCCCGTGTCGCTCGCTGTGCGGCGTTCGAGCGGGTCGTTCTCGCCGAAGGTGCGGGTCAGGCTGTCGCCGCCTGCATCCGACAGCGTGACCAGATTGACCCCATCAAGATTGCGGCTGTCATTTCGCACGTAATTGGCGTTGGCGGACAGCGAGATACCGCTGTCGATAAAGGCCTTCGCCCAGCTCAAATTGGCATCGAAAGACCGGCTGTCCGCGATCAGGCTGCGCGCTTCGGCTTGGCTCGGATCGCCCTCCAGCTCGCTGGTGGAGCCCGGCGTCTGGATAATGTCGCGCTCATCCTCAGTCAGCAGCGAGGTATCCTGCGCGGTGAAATTGAAGTTGAACCGGCCACCCTTGGCAATCCTGAGATAGCCCAGTTCCTGCTCGCGCGTGTAATTCCCGCCGCGCGCAGGGCCTTCAAATTCAAGCTCAACCTCGCGGCTCGCAAAATTGTCTTTCAGGATGAGGTTGATCACCCGGCGATCAGGCGGAAGGCCAAAGCGCTGCGCGGTCTCTTCGGGGAAGACCTCAACCTTGCTGAGCGCTTCTGGTGGATATTGAAACAGCTCCCGAAATGAGCCGATGCGAATGCCGTTGACCAGAATTACCGGGCGTCCGCCCCCGCCCCGACCGCGCGCAGAGCCGGTCTGGTTTTCAATCTGCGCCACCAGATCCGCGATGGAAGCAACGCCCTCTGCGGCAATGTCTTCCTCGCCCAGCTCCAGCAGCGGCGCTTGTTCCACATCAAGCTGCCCGCGCAGCCGCGTTCCTTCAACGATGATCGCGTTCTCGCCCAGCACCTCGTCGCCAGTCCCCGGACCGCCGCCGCTATCAGTGCCGAAATCGGTCTCACGCTCATCCTCTTGGCCCCGCACCGTGCCAGGCCCAGCATCAGGGACGGGTTGCGCAGCACTGTTCGGGTCATCTTCAGCCGCGAAGGCCGGGATCGGAGCTGCCACGGCCAACACACATGTGCCGCATAGCAAGAGACGGCGTGCTCGCGCGCCGGGGGGAACGGGGATCAACATAAGCGTTGCCTTTCAGGCAAATGCTGCGCTGCGACAAGCGGCGCTCGTGTAACGGCTTGCACCGGGAGAGATGGAGCGCCCTGCGGACATGGGGGCCGCTTGCGTAGCTCGCGGCGTTGGAGCGATGAACGCACGAAGCCATTATTTTGTTCTCTGGATATTTCGCGCATCCATCGCTAAGTGGCCCACACTAAGCGATCAGTGACATTCAACCGAGGAATGGCGCGGCGCGATGATATTGATTTTGAGACAAGGGATTACATGGCCAAAGAAGAACTCCTCGAAATGCGTGGGCGCGTGGTCGAGCTGCTGCCCAATGCGATGTTCCGGGTTGAGCTTGAAAACGGCCATGAAGTGCTAGGGCACACGGCGGGCAAGATGCGCAAGAACCGTATCCGCGTGCTGGTGGGCGATGAAGTGCTGTGCGAGCTCACCCCGTATGATCTGACCAAGGCGCGGATCACCTATCGCTTTATGCCGGGCCGCGGTGGTCCGGGGCCGTCCTGAGCCCAATAACGGACCAGATGCTATGGGGGAGCCGATGAGCGCCCCGCACCTGACACTCGCCTCCGCCAGCCCACGCCGCCGCGATCTGCTCGCGCGCATCGGGCTTGTGCCGGACGCGATTGCGCCTGCTGATATTGATGAGACGCCGCTCAAGGCTGAGCGCCCGCGTGATTACGCGCTGCGTATGGCTGAGGAGAAAGCGCGCGCGGTTGACGCGCAGGGCTTTGTCCTTGCCGGTGACACTGTCGTAGCTGCGGGGCGGCGCATTCTGCCCAAGACCGAAGCAGAGGGCGAGGCGCGCCAATGCCTCGAATTGCTTTCTGGGAGGCGGCACGCCGTGCTTTCCAGCATCGCCTTGAAAGCGCCCAATGGCAAGCTTCGCACAAGGCTCTCTGAAAACACTGTTCGGTTCAAAGTTTTGAGCTCAGAGGAAATCAGTGCCTATTTGGCGGGCGATGAGTGGCGCGGCAAAGCGGGCGGCTATGCTATCCAAGGCGCGGCGGAAGGCTTGATCCAATGGCTTCGCGGAAGCCATTCCTCGGTGATGGGCCTGCCGCTGTATGAGACGCGCGCGCTGCTAAAGGCGGCGGGGTTTGCCATTGCCTGAACAGCCCGGCCTCTGGCTTGTCGAGGAAGGCATTGGCGAAACCCGCGCGCTGCTGATCGAAAACGGCGCAGTGAGGGCAGCGCGGCTTGATTGGCCTGGTGAATTGAGTGCCGGGACGGGCGCGCAGGCGCAGCTTGCGTCTAAAGCCAGCGGGATGCGGCGCGGACTTGCTGTGCTCGATAACGGAGCGGAAGTGCTCGTCGATCACCTGCCTCGCGAACTGACCGAGGGTGCGCAATTCTCGCTTTGCATCACGCGCGCACCGATTGCCGAGCGGGGCCGATTGAAACGGGCGCAAGGTCGCTTTGTTGAAACGCCAACGACTGAGACGACCGCAACCCTGCCTGAAGCCCGTACCATAGCTTCGTTTGAGGCAGGTCTGTGGGAAGAGGTTTGGCACGCAGGCTCATCTGGCAGCATCGTCTTTCCCGGTGGTGAAATCTTGTGCAGCGCAACGTCGGCGATGACCCTGATCGATGTGGACGGGGTCTGTGCCCCGCGCAACCTCGCGCTTGCCGCCATTCCCGCCATCGCGCAGGCGCTGCGCTGGTTCGAGATCGGCGGCTCGATCGGGATCGACTTTCCAACGCTCGACGCCAAAGCGGACCGGCGCGCGGTGGATGTAGCTTTGGCACAAGCCCTCTCCGATTGGCAGCATGAACGCACCGCGATGAACGGGTTTGGATTTGTCCAGCTTGTCGCGCGGCTCGAAGGCCCTTCGCTGCTGCATCGCTTTGCAAGATCGCGTGTTGGCCTGTGCGCGCGCTATGCTTTGCGCGTGGCGGAGCGTGCGGACGGCATCGGGCCTGTGCTGCTGATGAGGGTCCACCCTGCCCTCAAGGCCAAGCTCAAGCCTGCATGGATCGAGGAATTGGCACGGCGCACCGGCAAACAGGTGCGGATCGAGACCGATCCGGAGCTTGCGCTGGAGGCCCCCAGTGCGCAAATCCTCACCCAATGACGACCAAGCCCGCCAAACCCTGCCCGATGTGCCGAAAGCCCCGCGCTGAGGAATTCACCCCCTTCTGCTCGCAGCGCTGCAAGGACCGCGACCTCGCGCAATGGTTCGGTGATGGCTATGCTGTGCCCGGTCGCCCAGCGGACCCGGAAGAACTGGCGAGTAAAAACTGGCGCGAACAGGATTGATTCCCTCTTGCAAAGCGCGCGCGCCCGCGTCATAGGCCCCCACTCATTTGCCCGCCGGTCCAAGGGCGCACTAACGCGCCAGACCGACGCCGCAGCGAATGCCCGGGTAGCTCAGGGGTAGAGCAGCGGATTGAAAATCCGCGTGTCGGTGGTTCGATTCCGCCCCCGGGCACCATTCGCTGAACAAGGGAAATCGTGTCAATGTCCCGTCGCCGCCAGATCTACGAAGGCAAGGCCAAGATTCTCTATGAGGGTCCAGAGCCGGGCACGCTGATCCAGTATTTCAAGGATGATGCGACCGCCAACAACGCCGAAAAGCGCGGCACGATCAACGGCAAGGGCGTGATCAACAATCGCATCAGCGAACACGTGTTTACCCGCCTCGCGCATATCGGCATTCCGACGCATTTTATCCGCCGCCTCAACATGCGAGAGCAATTGGTACGGCAGGTCGAGATCATCCCGCTCGAAGTGGTGCTGCGCAATGTCGCCGCCGGTTCACTGTCAAAGCGCCTTGGCATCGAAGAAGGCGAGCCGCTGCCGCACACGCTGATCGAGTATTATTACAAGGACGATTCGCTGGGCGACCCGCTGATCGCGGAAGAACACATCGCCTGCTTCAACTGGGCGAGCCATGAAGAGATGCACGACATTTCCTCCATGGCGATCCGCATCAATGATTTCCTGTGCGGGATGTTTGCTGCGATCGACATTCGCCTTGTCGATTTCAAGCTGGAGTTCGGACGGCTCTATGATGGCGATTTCAGCCGCGTCATTCTCGCTGATGAGATCAGCCCGGACGGTTGCCGCCTGTGGGACATGGCAACCGGCGAAAAGCTCGACAAGGATCGCTTCCGCCGCGACATGGGCGGCGAAGAAGACGCCTATCGCGAAGTCGCACGGCGGCTGGGTCTGTTGCAGGGCGAAGACAACCAGCCCGGCGAGGTTCTGGACCTCTCACACCACCGCTCACGCCTGCGCGGCATGCCGCCTCCGAAGAAATAGGCGCGCGCCAAATCTGCGCGCCCGCTCGGCTGAAAAGAGCACACCCCTTTTCAGGGACAATTAATCGGTTAGTCTTGCATACCGGCACATCGTCGTTGCCGTTTGGGAGAGCACACCGCTTTTTATGAAAAATACCAACCGTTTTGTCGCCGCCAGCGTGCTTGCTCTTGCTCTGCCCAATCTCGCGCTGGTCCAATCGCTTGCCGCTGAAAACCACACTGAAACTGCGCAGACCCAGCCGACCGCCCCGGTCTGGCCGTTCGAGGTAAGCGACCTGCCGCTCGACCCCGGCTTTACCTTTGGTCAATTACCCAACGGGATGCGCTATATTCTGCGGCAGAACGGCACGCCGGAAGGCACAGCCATGGTGCGGATGCGGATCGACAGTGGCTCGCTTGAGGAAACCGAAGCCGAGCGTGGGCTCTCGCATTACCTTGAGCACATGGCCTTTAACGGCTCGACCGGCATTCCCGAAGGCGAGATGATCAAGCTGTTGGAGCGCGAGGGGCTGGCGTTTGGCGCGGACACCAATGCCTCGACCGGCTATGAAGCGATCACGTACATGCTCAACCTGCCGCGCAATGATGAGGATCTGCTCGACACCGCACTGATGATCATGCGCGAAACCGCGAGCGAGCTGACGATTGCCGAGGACGCGGTTGAGCGCGAGCGCGGCGTTATCCTTGCTGAAGAGCGCGACCGGCGCAATTTTCAGCTGCGCGCGTATGAGGACCGCATCAATTTCTCCGCCCCTGGCGCGCGCTTTATTGATCGCCTGCCGATCGGCACGATCGACGTGATTTCCAACGCCACCGCCGCTCAGCTGCGCGCGCTGTATGAGCGGACCTACACGCCTGCCAACACTGTCCTAGTGATCGTAGGCGACTATCCGGTCGATGTCATGGAAGCCAAGCTGAAAGAGCGCTTTGCCGACTGGAGCGGCCCCGCCGCGCCGGTCGATCCGGAAACCGGCCCGATTGACATCACGCGCACGGGGCTCACCGACATCTACACCGACCCTTCGCTGTCAGAGAACCTGTCCGTCTTTCGCCTCGGCCCGTGGATCGATGAGCCGGACACGCTCGCCAATCGCCGCAACAATGTCTTGCGCTCGATAGGCTATGCGATTGTCAACCGGCGGCTGGCGCGGCTCGCGCGCGGGGCGGATGCGCCGTTTCGCGGTGCCAGCTATGGCGCGGGCGAGGTGTTTGAGGACGCGCGCACTGTGGGCCTCAACGTATCCAGCGTTGACGGAGAATGGCGCAAAGGACTGCTTGCGACCGTGCAGGTGGTGAACGAAGCGCTGACATACGGCTTCACGCAGGCCGAAGTGGACGAGCAGATCGCCCGCCGCCGCACGGCGCTGGAGAACGCCGTCAAAGCAGCGGACACCCGTGCAAACGCGGCCTTCACCAATTCAGCGCTCAGCCTGGTGGTGAACGAATTGGTGCCGACCACGCCGCAATCCTCGCTGGAGCGCTTTGAGGGCCAGGCCAGCGAGATCACCCCGGAAAGCGTCTTTGCTGCGTTCAAGGCTGATACGCTGCCGCTCACTGAGCCGATGATCCGGTTTCAGGGCCGCACCGCGCCTGAGGGCGCAGAGCAGGCCCTGCGCGCAGCCTTTGCCGAAGCGATGGCGCTGCCGATCAGCGCGCCCGAAGAGACCGGAGCGCTCGAATTCGCATACACTGATTTCGGCGAACCCGGCGCGGTGGTGGCCGACGACACCGATGGCCCGCTCGGCATCCGCCGCATCACCTTTGCCAATGGCGTGCGGCTTAACCTCAAACAGACCGACATCCGTGAAGATCGGATCTCTGTGCGGGTGGCCGTTGATGGTGGCAATTTGCTGGCGACTAAGGAGGATCCGCTCGCAGTGTATCTCTCCGGATCGCTGCCTGCAGGCGGGCTTGGCAAGCACAGCCAGGATGAGCTCTCAAGCGTATTGGCCGGGCGCAGCGTGCGCTTCAGCTTTGGTGCGGGAACCGACGCCTTTGTCATGACCAGCGGCACAACGCCGCGCGATCTGGAGCTGCAAATGCAGGTGATGGCCGCCACCATCACTGATCCGGGCTATCGCCGCGAAGGGGTGGAGCGGTTCCGCCAGAATATCGACAATTACTTTGAGACGCTGCGCTCCACGCCAAGCCGGGCGCTGGGCACCGCGCAAGCCAGGGAGCTGTCTGACGGCGATCCGCGCTTCACGCTTCAGCCCAAGGCTGCGTTTGAAGCGCTCGATTTTGCCGGGCTGGAGGCTGCTATCAGCGACCGACTGGCCAAAGGCGCGATCGAAGTGGGCGTTGTTGGCGATGTTGATGAGCAGGCGGTGATCGACGCGGTGGCTACGACCTTGGGCGCATTGCCGCCGCGCGAAGCGGACTTCCTGCCGCGCGAGGAGGCCCGCCAGCGCACCTTTACCGCAGACCGCTCACGGCGCACGCTCACGCATGAGGGTGAGGCTGATCAGGCGCTGATCCGGTTCGTCTGGCCGGCCACGGATGACAACGACTTCATCGAAGCGGTCGAGTTTCAAATGCTTGCCCGCGTGTTGAAGCTGGAGCTTACCGACCGCATTCGCGAAGAGCTGGGCCAGGCCTACTCCCCGCGCGCGGGCGTCTCGCTCAGCCATTTCTATCGCGACTACGGGACGATCACGATCACTGTGTCGGTGGATGTAGAGCAAGTCGACGCCACGCGCGCGGCGATCCTTGACATGATTGAAGATCTGCAAGGCGACGCAATCACACCGGACGTGCTGGAACGCGCGCGAAAGCCGCTGCTGGAGCGCCACACAAACACCCTTAAAAGCCTTGGGGGCTGGATGAGATTGACAGAGCGCGCCGCGAGCGAAGCGGACCGGATCGTACGGTATGAAGGATATCCAGAGGCTATCGAGGCGGTAACCGTCGAGCAGCTTCGCGCGCGCGCGGCTGAGTTTGTGCGGGCGGATGAGGCGGTGGAGTTTGTGGTCGTGCCCGAAACGCCTGCAACGGACGAGTAAGCTCAGCGCGCTGCGATAAGGGCTCACCAAAGAAAAAGGGCCAGCAGGTCGCCTCCCGCTGGCCCTAATCCGATCTCGCTTAATGCGATGGATCAGTAATCGAAACCGAGCGAGACACCAATCACGCGCGGCTCGTTTACAAAGGCGGTGTTGTTGTTGAAGTCAACCACGCCGAGCACATTGTCTTCATTCGTGATGTTGCGTGCAAACAGAGCGACTTCGTACTGCCCGTCATTCCCGCGATAGCCCAAACGCAGACCACCTTCGATGCGGCTGTCAGCGTTGTTCTCAAGGCTTTGATACAGCAGGAAGTTGGTCTCACCCAGATACACCCAGTCAGTGAAGATGAAGAATTCATCGCTGTCACCAATCGGGATCGTGTAGCTTGCTGTGAGGTCACCGCTCCATTCCGGTGCGTTGGGGAACGGATTGCCATCCACCAGCGCGCGGCCATTGGCGTTGAGCGGATCGGTCACGGTGCACTGCGCGCACACGCCGACGGCGAGATTGGCATCGTTGATCTGCGTATCGTTGTAAGCAACGCCGACGCTGACGTTGAATTCCGGCGTGATCTGGAACGCGGTGTCAAGCTCGAACCCGAAGGCCTCACCTTCATTGGCGTTGATCAACTGGACAAAATTGCCACCACCGCCAACAGCGGTGAACTGCGGGTCCTGAACGTTGTAATAGAACACCGCGCCGTTAAGCCGGATGGAGCGATCCGCCAGCTCACTTTTGAAGCCGACTTCGTAGCTCGTGATGTTCTCCGATTGAGCGACGCTCGGCGGGCTGAAGAAAGCCACGTCGCGGCCTTGAATCGTCGGCGCGCGGAAAGCGTTAGCGACGCGGGCATAGAGGCTGGTGTCGTCGGAGACATCGGCGAACAGGCTAACATCCCAGTCCAGATTATCGTCCTGTACGCCAACCGGCTGCGGGGCTGCACCGGAGCGAACGATGAAGTCTTTCTCATCATCTGTGTAGCGCAGACCGCCGGTCAGGCGCAGCATATCGGTCAGCTGATAGGACAGCTGACCAAAGACCGCCCAGGCATCGTTGGTGTGGTTGACGGTGACGGGCGGCGGGAAGGTGAACCCGACCGTGGTCACGTCAAAGTCGCTCTGGAAATAGAACCCACCGATTTGCCAGCTGAGCGGGCCATCGCCGTTTGAGGCAAGGCGCAGCTCGCTGGTATATTGCTGGAGGTCGATCGAATCCTGCGTGTCCGACGGAAATGGGATGAAGCCCGGCCCGGACACCGGCAGGAATGCCGCGCCAAAGCCGCCATCAACGTCCCCGCGTGAGAAGCCTTCGCTTTCCCAATAGCTCGAAATCGAGGTCAGGGTTGCGAAGTCATATTCATATTCCAGCTTCAGCGTGGCGCCGAACTGCTGGTATTCCGCCGGGTTGCCGCCGCCCGCATCATAGAACACCGTGTCACGATCATAATTGTCGTTCAGATCGTTGGTGTTGTTCGGCTGATTGGCGCTCGGCCCGAGCACGTTGGCCCGGAAGAACGTCGAACTGCCGTTGAGATCGCGGAAATTCACGCTGGCGAGCGCGGAGAAACGGTTGTCCTCATCCGGCGTCAGCAGCAATTGCCCGCGCACGGCGAAATCGGTGTAGCCGCCCAGGACGCCTTCTTCATTGGTGAAGCCATTGTCGATCCAGTCGCTGCGACGCTGGAATTGAGTGGAGACACGGAAGGCAAGTTTGTCTTCAACGATCCCGCCACCGACTGCGGCATTCGCGCTGATTGTGTCAAACGAGCCAAAGCTCAAACCGATCTGCACGTCGTCCTCTGAGCTGGGCTTGATCGTGTCGATCTTAACGATGCCAGCCGGCGTGTTGCGACCAAACAGAGTGCCCTGCGGCCCGCGCAGCACTTCAATGCGCTCCACGTCAAAGATCGGGAAGCTTTTGAGGGTCACGTTTTCGAGCACGACTTCGTCGAGCAGAACTGAAACCGGCTGCGATGCGGCAAGGTCGAAGTCCGTGTTGCCCAGCCCGCGAATGTAAAAGCGCGGCGCGACGCGGCCGTTCGAGCTTTCGACATTCAAGCCCGGCACGGTGCCGGCGAGCGCGGTTGTGTCAGCCGCCGCCGAGAAAATCGCGCCGACACGGTTTTGGTCGAGGATTTCAGCTGAGACCGCCACGTCCTGAAGGTTTTCCTCGCGCCGGTTCGCGGTGACGATGATCGTGGCAAGTTGCCCTTCGGATGCGGTCTCTTCGGCCCCGCCATCCTGAGCGGCAGCAGGCGCAGCGAAGGCAACAGCAGCGGCGGTCAGAACAGTTGAACCAGCCCAGAGCGCACGGGCGGCAGTAAAACGATTGGACATAGGAAAACCCCCTCTTGGTCTCAGCGATGAAACGGGTCGCGGTTGTGCAAAGCGCGCCCATGCAGCTGACAGATTTGACCGATTCGAGGTAGTTCGCGAGTGCACAATGCTGCCGGAAAGTGGCATTAGGGTGTCGTTATGCTTACGGTTGTGGCGAATTGGTTACTTTTATGACAATAATGCGACATCATATGGTCTGATCTGCGCGCAGCGCTCCACGCTTTGTGATCGTCTGGGGCTTGACCGGACGCAGTACTTGCCTCTTTAGCTCAACAGCATTTTCCGCTTGGAGCCCGCTCATGAAAGTCCGCATCCTCGTCCGGCTGAAGCCCGGCGTACTCGATCCGCAGGGGCGCGCAGTGCACCATTCGCTGGAAGGTAACGGCTTTGACGGCGTTAGCGAAGTCCGCATCGGCAAGCTGATCGAGATGGACGTTGCCGAGGGAACCAGCGATGAAACGTTGCAAGCCATGTGCGAGCAATTGCTGGCCAACACCGTGATTGAGGACTTCGCCATAGAACGGATCGAGCAGGAGCCCGCCTGATGGCTTTGCGCGCTGCGGTCATCACTTTTCCGGGCTCCAATTGCGACCGCGATATGGCGGCGGCGCTGGAGGCAGTTTTCGAAGCACCACCGCTCAGCGTGTGGCACGGCGATGCTGACCTGCCTGATCGGCTGGACTTTATCGCCCTGCCCGGCGGGTTTTCTTATGGGGATTATCTGCGCTGCGGCGCGATGGCCGCCAAAAGCCCGATCATGCGCGCGATTGTCGCTGCAGCGCGGCGCGGCGTGCCCGTGCTCGGCGTGTGTAACGGCTTTCAGGTGCTGTGCGAAAGCGGCCTGTTGCCCGGCGTTTTGATGCGCAATGCCAGCCAGCGCTTTATCTGCCGCACGGTGCCGTTGGAGGTGACTAGCACCAGCTCGCTATTTACCTCAGCGTTTTCGATGGGTGAGACGTTGCGTATCCCAGTCGCGCATCATGATGGGAATTACTTCGCTGATGAGGCAACCCTTGATACGCTCGAAGCGGAAGGCCGCGTCGCCTTCCGCTATGGCGAGCCGTGCAATGGGTCACAGCGCGATATTGCCGGTGTGCTCAGCACAGATGGCCGCGTGTTGGGTATGATGCCGCATCCCGAGCGCGCCATGGAAGCAGCAGCGCATCCCGCAATGGGCGGCGCAGACGGACGGCGGATTTTCGAAAGCGTGATAAGCGCGCTGGTCGCAGCCTAAGCGACTTTGTTCCGCCGGGTCTTAAACAGACGCCGCGCTTCGTCGTTGGACATTGGGCGGCCGAAATAGAAGCCTTGGATCTTGTCGCAGCCCAGATTGCGGATCAGTTCGGCTTCCTCGACATCTTCGACCCCTTCAGCTGTGGTCGTCATGTCCATGCTTTTGGCCATCGCCACGACAGCGTTGATGATGGCCAGGCTTTCTTTGGCCCCCTGCGCGGCCCCTTGCACAAACAGCCGGTCCACCTTGATCGTCGAAAAGCGCATGGAGCGCAGATAGCCGAGCGAAGAATAGCCTGTCCCGAAATCATCCAGCGCCACTGAACAGCCGATTGCGAGCAATTGCTCAAGCGCGTTGCGCGCCACGCTCGCGTCGCGCACAAAGATGCTCTCGGTCACTTCGACTTCCAGCCGCTCAGGCCGCAGCCCGCTCGATGCCAACGCATCGAGCACCTCTTGATGGAAGTCGGGCTCCAGCAATTGTTCAGGCGATACGTTGACGTTGATCTTGATGTGCTCGGGCCAGTTGCGCGCTTCCATGCAGGCCTGGCGCATGACCCATGATCCAATTGGCACAATCAGGCGCGTGTCTTCCGCAATCGGGATGAACTTGCCGGGACTGACAAACCCGTGATCGGCGCTGTTCCAACGCACGAGCGCTTCAAAGCTGACGATATTCTCGCTGCGCGCGTCGACCACCGGTTGGTAGTGGAGCACCAATTCGTTACGGCTCAACGCCTTGCGCAGAGAAACCTCAAGGGTGCGGCGTTCTTCGGCGGAGGCGTGAAGCGTGGGTTCAAACCGGCAATGCTCCCCGCCGCCGGTGTCCTTCGCGCTGTAGAGCGCAAGGTCAGCGTTGCGCATAAGCTCTTCGACCGTAGTGCCATCACGCGGGCCGAAGGCTGAGCCAACGCTGGCCCCCACATACAGCGTATGGTTGTCCACCTGATAGGGCTCTGACAAAGCATCAATGACCTTGCGCGCCAGATAGGTCACCATCTGCGTGTTGTTCACATCGCGCATGACAATCGCAAACTCATCACCACCCAGGCGCCCGCACAGCGTGTTGTCGTCCATCAGCGCCTGAAGCCGCGCAGAAACCTGCGCCAGCAGCTTGTCGCCGGTCATATGGCCCAGCGAATCGTTGACGGCCTTGAACCGGTCGAGATCGACCATCAGCAACGCACACCGGGCGCGCCATTGCTTGGCATAGCGCAGCGCATCGCCCAACGCTTCGGTCAGCATCAGGCGGTTGGGCAACGATGTCAGCGTGTCATACCGCGCCAGATAGGCGATCTTCTCGTCCGACTGGCGCTGCTCGGTGACATCGGACCCGACCCCGCGAAAGCCGATAAATTTGCCGCGCTCGTCGCGCATGGGTGTTCCGGACAGCTCCCACCAGCGCTCCTCGCCTTTGACGGAGACCTGCACCATCAGATTGGAGAAATTCTCGCGGTTCTTGAGCTTGTCGGCAAGCTCATGAAGGCTCGGCGGGAATTGCCCTTCGTCCCATCTTTGATGAGTCACAAAATCGAGCAGCGGCTTGCCCTCGACTTCCTCCTGCGCGCGGCCCAGCGCAAAGGCGAAGCGTGGGCTGACCCCGCGCAGGCGGCGCCCCGGATCAACCTCCCACAACCAATCTGCCTCGTTCTCTTCAAACTCGCGCAGCAGGAGCGAAACAACCTCTTCCTTCTCGACGATAGCGTTGTCGGTGAGGCGACCCATGAGGTAGGTCTGCCCCGCCTGCAGCGCGCCCAAAATCGTGCAGATCGCAAATACCGCAATGGCCGCCATTGGCAGCCACAATCCGGCCAAAGCGAAATGCACTATGGTGCACAGGCCTACACAGGCGGTGAACACGACAGTGCCAATCGGTGCCGCTGTTCGGAAGAATATCTGCCCGGATGCCAGGATCGCAATCGCGACAATCAGCGAAACCAGTTCGGCCAAAGTCGCTTGCGGTCCAAAGCCCAGCACCGCGCCACCCCACAACAGGCCCGCAAAGACGGAAGTCGAGGCATGGTGAAGGTAATCCTTGCGACTGATCCCCTTTGTCAGTCGGCCGCGCAGTTTACGATCGACGATCGCCCGGTGAACATGCAAGCACACCACCGCCAACGCCCACGCGCACAGCACGAGCATGTTGACCGCATGAGCGTAGACCTGAACCACGAATATCGCGAGCAGCGACTGACCATAGGCGCGCAGGAATGTCACATCCCCAAAGGCCTCTGTTTGCATGGCGCGCAGCTTTGCCCATTCCGGCGTGTCCCCGCCACGAAGGCCAAGGACATCGGAATAATTCAGCTTCGCAGCGCGTTCTGCTGTGGGGGGCGGTACCGCTTTCACACGTCGCGCGGTAAGCGACAAAGGTTAGATTGCGGTAAACCCGGCGCTTTTTCCGACAATCTCCTTAACCATCAAAATGGCAGAAATTCAGGTGCTTTTTGACCGGCCGAAAGGCGCCTCTCAACCACCCGTTCTCAGCCAAGTCCTGTGGCTGTTGCAGCGTCTTCCCAATTGCGGCCATCAAAGGAAGTTATGTGCGGTTTCAACGCGCTGGTGTCATCAACACAGGCGAAATGGACGCTCCAGCAGTCGGGATGCGAGCGCGGTTGGTAGAAGCTCTTCACCCCGCAAATGCGGCAGAAAAGATGCTCCGCCATACCGCTGCCAAAGCGATAAGAGGTGAGTGTGTCTTTGCCACTGAGCAGCGTAAAACGGTCATGCGGGATGAACAAATGCAGATATCCTGACGCGGCGCAGATCGAGCAATTGCAATCGAGCATGTCCGGTTCGCGGTCAGCGAGCGCCTCAAACCGCACCGCGCCGCAATGGCAACCACCCGTGATCGCTACGGGGTCGGCCGCGCTCACTCCACCGTCACCGATTTGGCCAGATTGCGCGGTTGGTCCACGTCTGTCCCCTTGACCACCGCAACATGGTAAGCGAGCAATTGTACCGGGATCGCGTAGACCAGCGGTGCGATGAGCGGGTGAACAACGGGCATCTCGATAGTCGCCAAGCAGCCCTCTCCTGCTGCGGCAATGCCGGTCGCATCGGAAATCAGCACGACCTGCCCGCCGCGCGCGCGAACCTCTTCCATGTTGGAGACGGTCTTTTCAAACAAAGGCCCGGACGGCGCGATCACCACCACTGGCACCTCATCATCGATCAGCGCGATGGGGCCGTGCTTCATCTCTCCTGAGGCGTAGCCTTCCGCGTGGATATAGCTGATTTCCTTGAGCTTTAGTGCACCCTCCAAGGCCAACGGATAATCCTGCCCGCGCCCCAGATACAGGACATCGCGCGCCGGAGCGATCAACGGCGCCATGGCCGCAATATCCTCATCATGGTCAAGCGCCGCGTTCAGAGCAGCGGGTGTTTCAAGCAGGTGCCCGACAATGTCGGCTTCCGCCTCGCGGTCGAGCAAGCCCTTTTTCACCGCCATATGCGCTGCCAGCGCTGCCAGCACTGCCAATTGGCAGGTGAACGCCTTGGTCGATGCAACACCGATTTCAGGCCCGGCATGGGTTGGGAGCAGCAGATCGGCTTCGCGCGCCATCGTGCTGGTCGGCACATTGACGACCACACCGATCACCTGCCCCTCCGCCTTGCAATGGCGCAAAGCTGCGAGCGTGTCTGCGGTCTCTCCGCTTTGCGAGATGAACAGCGCCAGCCCGCCTTCTTCGAGCACAGGCTCGCGATACCGAAACTCGCTGGCGACATCGATGTCGACCGGCACGCGCGCGAATTGCTCAAACCAGTATTTGGCGACCATGCCAGCATAGAACGAGGTGCCGCACGCGACGATCGTAAGGCGCTTTACCCCGCTGATGTCGAAATCGAATTGCGGCAGCGCAACCGAATTGTCTTCCCGCCGCAGATAGGAGCCGAGCGTTTGCGCCACCACGGTGGGCTGCTCGAAAATCTCTTTCTGCATAAAGTGGCGATAATTGCCCTTCTCGACCGCTGCCGCTGAGGCACCCGAAGGCTGGACCGGGCGGAACGTCTCGCAGCCCTCAGCATCAAAGACCTGAGCGCTGTCGCGGCGAACGATGACCCAGTCGCCTTCTTCCAGATACGTGATGCGCTGCGTCAGCGGGGCGAGTGCAAGTGCGTCGGACCCGAGAAACATCTCGCCCACACCATGCCCGATCACCAGAGGCGACCCAAGCCGCGCGCCAATCAGCAGGTCCGGGTGCGAGCGGAAGGTGATCGCCAGCGCAAAAGCTCCACGCAGGCGCGGGAGCACGACACGCACGGCGTCTTCGGGGCTCTTACCCGCTTCAATCTGGCTGGAGATCAGATGGGCGACAACCTCGCTGTCAGTCTCGCTTTCAAACGAGCGCCCATCCGCGGCAAGCTCAGCGCGCAGTTCCTTGAAATTCTCGATAATTCCGTTGTGCACGATGGCGACTTCGCTCGTCGCATGGGGGTGCGCGTTAGCAGCCGTGGGCGCGCCGTGGGTTGCCCAGCGTGTGTGTGCGATGCCGATAACGCCTTGCGCCGGATCATCGCGCAGCACCTCCACCAGATTGCTCAGCTTACCCTGAGCGCGGCGGCGCACCAGCGTGCCTTCGTGCAGGGTGCACACGCCTGCGCTGTCATAGCCGCGATATTCCATCCGGCGCAGGCCATCGACCAGCCTGTCTGCCACACCCGTCTCGCTCACAATGCCGATAATGCCGCACATGGTTTTGTGTCATTGCCCCTGTTAATCGAATTTGGTGTTAGCCGAGTTTGGAGAGCCGCTTACACAGCCCGAGTGAACATAGCCTTGCCTGTCGTTTGGGCCTGCAAGAAGAACACGACGCGCAGCCTCAGCTTTGCTCGGGTGCAAGCCCGGCGCGCGGGGCCTGAATGCGGGCTCCATCGCGCCATAGGAAAAGCCCGGAGGCAATGATCAGGCCCGCGCCAAGCAACGTGTAGCCATCAGGCACATCGCCGAAAAAGGCCCAGCCCAGCGTAACCGCGACAAGCATCTGGACATAGATGGCAGGCGCGACCTGCGCAGCGCCGGCTTTGGCGGTGCCGATGTAAGCCAGCCAGTGTGCTGTGCTGGCGGTGATTGCAACCACAACGCAGCGCGCCACAACATCCCAACTGGGCCAGCCGAAATCCAGCGCTTCGATGCCAGAAAACTTCGCCGCCACACAAGCTACGGTCAAGACCGGAATGGAAAAGGCGGCCACGAACACCTGCGCAGACAGGACGCTGCCCTGCCCCGCGCTCGCACGGTTGGCGACCATCAGCAGGGAAAAGAACGTCGCAGAAACCAGCGGCAAAAGCGCGGCCCATCCGAGCGTGGCAAGGTTGGGCCGCAGGATGATCGCGACGCCCGTCAATGCGACAAGAGAGACGACATAGACCCTTGGCTTCACCCGCTCACCCAGAATGAGCCCTGCAAAAATCTGCGTGAACACCGGGGCCAGAAAGGCAATCGCCATCGCTTCAGCCAACGGCATTACGTATATTGCGGAAAAGAACGAGAGGCTGGCAAAGGCTACGCAGGCACCGCGCGCCATCTGCAAGCGCGGGTTAACCGGGATAAAGGCGCGTGGTCCTTCGGCGCGCCACAGCAGAACAGAAAGGCCCAGCGCTCCAATAGAGAACCGTAAAGCTGCAACCGCGAAGGCCGGCCACGCGCCTGCCATACTCTTGATCACCGCATCGCCCACTGACAGGACAGCAAAGCCCGTCACCGCATAAGCGAGCCCAGCGGCAATGTTACCGGAATGATTGGGGGAACCACTCATTGCGGCGCGCTAGGCGATTGGCCGCCGCTTGCCTAGAGCCGATCTCCGCCGCTTTGGTTTCAGCGCCACACTTTACGTATTTTATCGTTTGTTAACCAATCTTGGCCATCACGGCCCCCACACACATGCGGGGGCATTCATGGACCTGACCAACTCCAGTTATAGCGCGTTTATTGAGGGCCGTGAGCCCGGCGTACCAGACACTCCGGACGTGACCATCGTCATGCCGTGTCTCAACGAAATCGAGAGCCTGCCGCATTGCATTGGCAACGCGCTGGACGCGCTTGCCGGAATGCGGACGCAGCTTGGCCTGTCAGGCGAGATCGTGATCGCGGATAATGGCTCAACCGATGGCAGCCAGGCGCTGGCCACAGAGCTTGGTGCGCGGGTCGTGCCCGTTGAAGCGCGGGGCTATGGTGCCGCGCTGATCGGCGGCTGCACGGGCGCTGCAGGGCGCTATATCGTCATGGGCGATTGCGATGGCAGCTACAATTTCACCGAAGGCGTGGCGATGGTTGCCAAGCTTGAGGAAGGCTATGACCTGTGCATGGGCAACCGCTTCAAAGGCGGTATCGAGCCTGGCGCGATGCCATGGAAGAACAAACATATCGGCAATCCGGGCCTCACCGGCGTGCTCAACATCCTGTTCCGCTCCGGCATTGGCGATGCGCATTGCGGCCTGCGCGCGATCCGCAAGGAATGCTTTGAACGGCTCAACTTGAGCGGCTCCGGTATGGAATTTGCGAGCGAAATGGTGATCAAGGCGGCGCTGCTGAAGGTCAACATGACTGAAGTGCCTGCGACGCTCAGCCAAGACTTGCGCGACCGTGCGCCCCACCTGCGCCCGTGGCGCGATGGGTGGCGGCACCTGCGCTATCTCTTCATGCTTTCGCCCACATGGGTTTTTGGCGTGCCAGCGATGATCGCGCTGACCCTGGCAAGCATCATTTTCGGCTTCGGCCTCGCACACTACACAGGCGTTCTGGGAGGCACCTCAACCTTCGGTGTCAGCTGGAGCGTGGTGGCTGGTTTTCTGGCGACATGCGGGCATTTCGGCCTGATCATGGCGGTCGCAACGCACTTTTACGGGGTCAATCGCGGCTTTCGCCTGATGCGCCCTACATTGCGCAAATATGGCGGCTGGCTGACGCTGGAGACCATGCTGGTGAGCGGTATTGCAGTGATTGCAATGAGTGTGATCGGATTGACCACCATCGCGATTGGTTGGGGGCAAAACGGTTTTGTCGCGCTTGAAAACCCGCTCTTGCTGATCTTGTCGGCTGCGATTGGGGCGATCGGCGTGCAAAACGTCCTCGGCGGTTTCATGCTGGCGATTATTGCCGGCAATGAAAGCCAGTTTGTGCCGAAGGAATAGTCAGCCCGAGCGATAATGGATTGCGGGGCTCTTAGTCTTCCGGAACCCGCGCACCGAGGCTTTCCGCCGGAATGCGGTCTGGATTGGGCAAGCTTTCAATTGGCGCCGCTTTAACCCCTTCGCGAGGCTCAAACGGCTCGAACTGATAGTCACCTCGGCTGTTAACGCGGATCACCCAGAATGTTCGTCCAGCGTAGTATTCTAACGCGGTGGCAGTCCATTCCGGCTTGAGATCGCGCAACCATACAACCTTTTGCGCGTCCACATCGGGTGCGTTCCAAGTCGGATCATAAGGGGCTGTGGCTTTTTGAGTGAGTTGGACAAAAACAACATGCTGACCCGGCATCTGCTCCAGCTTCTCCATCACTTCGCCCCTTGGGTTGGCAAAGTGATGATCGAAATGGCTCATTGTTGGCCCATCAGCACGATAGCCGGGTATAAGTAACGCAACCGCCGAACCGATCGTGTAGCCAATCGGCACTAGGGTAGCTCCTAACAGGACAAAACCGGCCAAGCCCGCTCCCAGCGGCCTGTGCCAGCGCGCCAGATTTCCCAATCCCGTCGCCACCAGCAGCAACATCGGAGCGGTGTAAGCGGCGAAGTAAACATTCATGTAGAATGACGGAAGAGAGGTCGCGACCATTCCAATCAGCAAAACGAGAATAGCGAGGCGCTCATTCTGGTTGGCCCAACGCTTGATCAGAACAAACACTGCAAGCAGCTTTATGATCGATCCTGCCGCTGGGCCGCAAACCGCCAGAAAAATCAGCGCAATGCACATAACGCCGAGATATTCGCGGGTGCGCTGTAATGTGGCCGGCGTTCCAATCCAGCGCGGCGACCAGCATGCAAACGCGAGAAACAGAAAGGGGCCCAACAAATCGCGGAAGGTCACTCCGTGGCGGCTGACCAGAAACAATAAGCCCCGTAGACCGCCTTTCGTGATGTCCTCTGTGATGACCATATTCCAGACAGCAAAGCGAAGCGCTCCGGAATTGTAAAACTCGCGGTCCATCTCCATGGATTGCCACAGAAACATCGGCGTCATATCCTGAGATTCGCGCCAAATCTGATATGGCATCAATGCAAAGTTGCCTGTGGTCGCTTCGTTGTACCACATTTGCGCTGCGGCAATTCCGGCAACCCCTAGCATCATGGGTATGACCACAAGAATTATCGCGCGCGGGATCAGCGGCCGGCGTTCGCGCTGGAGAAACCGGTAGGCAAGCCAGCCGCAAATGGTGGCTGCAAACACGCCATTCTCATATGGCCGCGTCCCGGCCAACAGCGCCAGTGCCACGACGCAAATGATGCCGAGGGACAATTGCGGCTTACGCTCAATCCGACGCACAGCGCCGAACAGCATAGCGCCGCCGAGCACGATTGGCGTGGGCGCCCAATATGAATTGATCCAATATCCATACAAGCAGAAGGTTACGACAGCCAGATAGGTCGCAAGTGCAGCGCGTCTTGCGCCAGTCCAACCCAACAACGACCAGCACAAAGCAGCCGATGTGAGACCCAGCGCGATCAAGCTCCCTGCAAAGGGAGATCCGAACGTAACCTGCCCAAAGAACAGAAAAATCGGCGGCAATGGCGGGCGGGCAGAGACGTGGTAAGGCCAGTCGATCTGCTGATAGGCTTGAAGCATCACCGCCAGCGGGTGAACCGGATTGGTTACCCGGCCCTGCTCGTAAGTCGCGGTTAGAAAGAGGTGGTTGTACTCTTCCATCACATACGGCTCGGGTACCGGTACAATCGGCAGTAGGATCACACGAAGGATAACGGGAGCAAAACCTGCCATTGCGATCATCAACCAAGGCCGCGCAGCCAGCTTTCCGGCGATCGCATTGGCTTTCAGATATATAGTGCGCCCATGCTCGCCATATCGCGCTGCTCCGAGAACAAAGAGACATGCGAGAACGAGCTCAGCAAACGTCGCGAACGACAGATTTATATCATACGGCATTGCCGCCCCGATCTCCTAGAACACCGCGCGTTTGCGTCGCCAGCACAGCCAGCGCTTTGCCCGGGGCAGTGTGATTAACTTCTCGTCAACCAAACTTACGTAATCCACTTTAAGAGGCGTCGGGGGACGCCACAATGTCGCGCAGCGCTCTAGCCACAGGCAAGCGCAGAAAAGGCGAGAAAATGACAGTGAAGCCTAACGAGCAATACAACGTTGCATCTGCGCAAAGCCTGCCGGTGAAAATCGCCGGATATCAGCGCCGGCGTATGTTTGAGCGCTTCATGAAAGCTGCAGGCGTTTCTGAAAGCGACACCGTTTTAGATATCGGGGTTACATCGGAGCGCACCTATGCGAGCTCCAATTACTTCGAGAAGTGGTTTCCTCATAAGGCGAATGTAACCGCAGCCGGGCTTGATGATGCTCGCTTCCTTGAACAGGAATATCCTGGGATGCGCTTTGTCGAAGCCGACGGACGCGATCTCCCATTTGAGGATAACAGCTTTGACTTCGTGCACAGCTCGGCGGTGATCGAGCATGTCGGATCATTTGAGCAACAGGTAAAATTTGTTTCCGAGTGCACGCGTGTGGCCCGCAAAGGTGTGTTTGTGACGACTCCAAACCGTTGGTTTCCTGTTGAGTTTCACACTGTCGCGCCGCTTGTTCATTGGCTTCCGCCGTCCATGTTTCGCGCGATTATGCGCCGCACGGGCCGCGCTTTTTTTGCCAGCGAAGACAATCTCAACCTGATGTCGAGCAACACTCTGATGCAGGCAGCGCAGGCAGCCGGTGCGACGCGCAAATTCAAAACCCGTGTCGACAGTGTGCGGCTCGGCGGCTGGCCAAGCAATCTCCTGCTTGTCGGCACAGCGGCCTAAGCTCGCGCCGCTCGCACATGGCGAACACCCTCATTGGCCGGCAGCGCGGTTTGCACGTCGCGACATTCCTTGGGGGCAGCGTTTTATGCGCTGCCATCAATAACGCGATCCTAATCGCAGGCGATTGGCTAAACTTCCATTATGTTGTGCTGCTCGTGATTTGCTATTTTACCAGTTCATCGGTTGGCTATGTCTATCATTGCCGCATCACCTTCGATCAACCGATGAACAACCGCGGCTATTTCAATTTTGTCACAGGCATCTGGTTTGGCCTTCCTGTATCGCTCGCATTAATCGCGCTGATGGTGGATTGGCTTGGCTTTCCCATGTGGGTCGCGGCCCCTGTCATGACCATCATAATGTTCCTTTACCACTATCTGGTCGCCCGGCTCGCCATCAATAAAAAGGTTGTGCCGCACTGAGCGCGAGTCGTGACTCAATTCCGGTGCGCTGCGCCGCAGGCAAGGTGAATCGAACCTAACCGAGCCGCCATGTTTAGGGAAAAAATAAGCTTTCCCAATTATTCACCAAATTTCGAGAGGCCCCTTTCGTCACATTTCGATTGGGGCGCATCTGACGAATTTCTATAAGCGCCGCGGGGGCTTGGCATGAGTGCATTCGGTAAAAAGGGCAACGCTGGGGGAATGAAGTCGGGCGGACGGCCCGCTTTTGGCGTTGCGCGGCCGATGAAGGGATCCAGCGGGGGCAGCGGCCCCAAAGGCGGGGAACAATTTCCTCCCCTTCCCGGCGAAGGCGGCGCTGCCGAAAAGCCTGCGCCCGCCCCGGCACCGTCTGCCTCAAGCTCGTCAAAAGGCTCGACCGCGGAAGCAATGGACCGGCTGGCAGAACGCGCGGCTGCCGTACAGAACGCGCAAAACGAGCCACAAGGTTTCGAAGCCAGCGTTCACAAGATCAAAGAGCAGGTGCTCCCGCGCTTGCTCGAACGTGTTGACCCCGAAGCCGCAGCAACGCTTTCCAAAGAAGAGCTGTCGGAAGAATTCCGCCCGATCATCATGGAAGTGCTGGCAGAGCTAAAGGTCACACTGAACCGCCGCGAGCAATTTGCGCTTGAAAAGGTTCTGATCGACGAGCTGCTTGGTTTTGGACCGCTTGAGGAATTGCTCAACGATCCGGACGTGTCCGATATTATGGTCAACGGCCCGGACCAGACTTACATCGAGAAAAAGGGTAAGCTGGTCATCGCACCGATCCGGTTCCGCGATGAACAGCACCTTTTCCAGATCGCTCAGCGCATCGTGAACCAGGTTGGCCGCCGCGTTGACCAGACGACGCCGCTGGCTGACGCCCGTTTGAAAGACGGCTCACGTGTTAACGTCATTGTGCCGCCGCTTTCCCTGCGTGGCACCGCGCTTTCCATTCGTAAGTTCTCCGAGAAACCCATCACGCTCGACATGCTGAAGGAATTCGGCTCGATGTCGGACAAGATGTGTACCGCGCTCAAAATCGCGGGCGCGTGCCGGATGAATATCGTTATCTCAGGCGGTACCGGTTCGGGTAAAACGACCATGCTCAACGCCTTGTCGAAAATGATCGACCCGGGTGAGCGCGTGCTGACGATTGAGGATGCCGCCGAACTTCGTCTGCAACAGCCGCACTGGCTGCCGCTCGAAACGCGACCGCCAAACCTTGAAGGACAAGGCGCGATCACCATCGGTGACCTTGTGAAGAACGCCCTGCGTATGCGTCCTGACCGCATCATCTTGGGTGAGATTCGCGGCGCTGAATGTTTCGACCTTCTTGCCGCGATGAACACGGGCCATGATGGCTCCATGTGTACGCTCCACGCCAACTCCCCGCGCGAGTGTCTTGGCCGTATGGAAAACATGATCCTGATGGGCGACATCAAGATCCCGAAACAGGCCATTTCAACGCAGATCGCTGAATCTGTGGACCTAATTGTTCAGGTGAAGCGTCTGCGCGACGGTTCGCGCCGCACCACCAACATCACCGAAGTGATCGGGATGGAAGGCGAGGTCATCGTCACGCAGGAATTGTTCAAGTTCGAATATCTGGACGAGAGCGAAGACGGCAAAATCTTGGGCGAGTTCCGCTCAAGCGGCCTGCGGCCCTACACGCTCGAAAAAGCACGCCAGTTCGGGTTCGACCAAGCTTATCTTGAGGCTTGCCTTTAACTGACTGAGTCCCCGCGCAGGCGGGGAGCGGTTACTTTCAGAGGCTCCCAACCACAACTGGCAGGCTCATCGCCAGCAATCCGCCGCCGATCATCGCGCAGGTGAGGAAAATCGCAGTCCACGGGACCCAGCCCACGCGCTCCAGCCGCTCGACCGAGCGATTTCGCCCGCGCCGCCACTCCAACAGCGCCGCCAGCCCAGCCAGCATCCACAAGGCGCCGCCCGCCACGCTTAGCTGCACGGCGTCACTGGAAAGGGCTAGGCTGGTGAGCAAATCCATGATCGCTGGATGACTTAGGGTGCTGCGGCGCTTGCGCAATAGTCTGCCCTGCTCCAAGCGCGCGAGACATGGATGGTTCGATTGCCCGCCCCCGCCCGTTTCTGGCGCTGACCTTAAGGTTGCTGACGGCAGGCGCGTTGGCGACAATGTCGATGCTCATCAAATTGGCGAGCACACGCGGGGTCAGCCTCGCAGAGCTGGTATTCTGGCGGCAGGCGATCACTTTTGTCACAGTCGCAGGGCTTCTCATCATCATCGGCCAGCTGGCAAGCGTCAAAACACAGCGCATCGGCGCGCATATGCGCCGCGCCGCCTATGGGATCGTCGGCATGTTCTTTGTCTATGGCGCGGTCGTGCTGCTGCCGCTGGCAGAGGCGACCACGCTCAGCTTCACCGCGCCGTTCTTCGCCGTGATGCTCAGCGTCATTCTGTTCAAGGAGCGCGTGGGCAAGTATCGCTGGGGGGCGGTGGTGCTGGGGTTTGCCGGTGTGCTGCTGCTGACCCGGCCTGGCACTTCGATGATTGACCCCTTTGGAGCCGCAGTCGGTCTGATCGCAGCTTTTCTGGTCGCGCTCATCAGTTTTCAGATTCAAGACTTGAACAAGACCGAGTCCCCGTGGAGCATTGTGTTCTGGTTCGCCGGGTTCACCGCCCCGCTGACCGCGCTTGCGCTGCCCTTCGTCTTTGTGCCGCACGATCCTGAGACGTGGGCGATCATCATCGCCATGGCGCTGTGCGGCGCGCTTGCCCAATTGTTGCTCACCGCATCGCTTCGCTTTGGCTCTGCCGCTGTAATCCTGCTGATGGATTACACCGCGCTCTTATGGGCGACCGCTTATGGCTTTTACGTCTTTGAGCGCGCGCCGCCTGCCAGCCTGTGGTTGGCCGCCCCGCTCATCATCGGCGCCGGCGCGCTGATTGCGTGGCGTGAGCGGTTGCTCAACCAGCAGCGCAAGCGCGAGGAAGCGGCAAAAGCGGCTGAAAGCGTGCCTGCCGCGCCATGAATTGTATCACGCGCCGCTCGACGATACGGGTCGATATGCTAAAGTGTGACAATCAGGCAGACATTGAACGGACTATCGCAATGACACTTCAAATCGCCGCAAAAACCGCTTTGCTCGTCGTCCTTTTGATCAGTGCGGCGGCTTGCAACACTGTCAAAGGTCTGGGCGAAGACATTAAATCGGTCGGCGAGGCTGGCGAAGAAGTCATCAACTAAGCGGCCGCTAGACCCCCCGGTAGACCAGCGTCAGATTGTTGGCAGGCATTTCGTGCCGGGCCGTGCGCGCAAGGCCATAGCGCTGGGCCAGTGCGTCCATATCCTCAAGGTTGCGGATGCCCCATTCAGGATTGCGCGCTTTCAGGCTGGCATCGAAATCCAGATTTGAAGGCGCCGGTACCACCTCCTGCTCAAAATATGGGCCGTAGAGAATAAGCGGCATGTTTGTGCCGCTCAAAATGCGGGCAGCGCCTGCCATCAAACCTTGGGTCGCGGCCCATGGACTGATGTGCACCATGTTGATGCACACAATTGCATCAGCCTCACTCACCGGCCATTCCACCACACTCGCATCCAGAGCGAGCGGTGCCCGCAAATTGGGCACGCCCGCCTCGGCGCGGTATTCAGCGATTGAGTCCAGCGCCTCTTGTGATGGATCGCTGGGCAGCCATTGCGTGTCTGGCAGTGCTCGCGCAAAGAACACCGCATGCTCTCCCGAGCCTGCCGCAACTTCGAGCACTGTGCCCGCGTCAGGCAATTCGGCGCGCAGCAAGGCGAGGATCGCTTCGCGGTTGCGAAAAGTGGCAGGAGCGTGGCGTTTCATCAGCGAAGGGCCTTAGCCGACCAGTCGCTGCTGCCCTGCCCAATAAGGCTCGCGCAATTGCCGGCGCAGGATCTTACCAGAAGCGTTGCGCGGCATTTCGGGAATAACATCGACGCTTTTGGGAGCCTTGAACGCTGCAATCCGCTCTCGCGTGTAAGCGATCACGTCGGCGGCATCCACGTCAACGCCCGGCTTGGCGACAACACAGGCCTTGACCTCTTCACCCCATTTCTCGCTCGGAATGCCGATGACGGCGACCTCGGCAATGGCCGGGTGGCCGTAAATCGCGCTTTCGACCTCTGCCGGGTAAACGTTCTCTCCGCCCGAAATGATCATGTCCTTGATGCGGTCTTGAATGTAGACGTAGCCGTCCGCATCCATGATCCCCGCATCGCCCGTATGCAGCCAGCCATCAGCGTCAATCGTCTTGGCGGTGGCTTCAGGCAGGTTCCAATAGCCCGCCGTGTTGGAAGGTGAGTGAATGCACACCTCGCCAATCGCCCCGCACGGCACTTCTGTGTTGTCAGGCCCGCGCACTTCGATCCTGACACCCGGCAGTGCCTTCCCCGCAGAGCGCATCCGCTCATTGCCTTCCAGCGTGTGATCCTCTGGCGGAAGGATCGAGATTGTGCCGGTCGTCTCAGTCATCCCATAGGCTTGCAGGAATTGCGTTTGCGGCATGGTGGCGACCGCTTGCTTGAGCAGTTCGAGCGGCATGGGCGCGGCGCCGTAGATGAAATAGCGCAGGTTTGAAAAATCCGTGTCAGGCGCGCGCGGGTGCTGGATCACGAATTGCAGCGCGGCCGGAACGAGGAACATATGCGTCGTACCGTCCTGGATCGCGTCGATCACTCCATCAGGCGTAAACTCAGGCTCAAAAACAACGCGAATGCCGCTTTGCACGCCCAGCATGACCGAGCCTGTGCCGCCGATATGCGCGATGGGCATGACGACGAGCATGCAATCGCCGGAGCGGTAATCGGTGTAATAGCTCAGCTCAGCCCGCATGCCTTCCACCCGCAACTCGCACAGATTGCGGTTGGAGAGCGTTGCGCCTTTAGGATTGCCCGTTGTCCCGCTGGTGTAGAGTTGCAGGATCGCATCGTCCAGCCCGGCGGGCGCGAATTCGGCAGGCTCCAGAGCGTCCATCTCAGCCAGCATGGCTGCGGCAGCCATTAACTGCGGCGCTGGCTCAAGGCCTTGCATCGCGGCTGTGGCGGTTTCCATAAAGTCCGGCGTCGCCACCAGCAGCTTGCTGCCGGTATCGCTGAGGATATAGCCAATCTCACGCGGAGCGAGCCGCCAGCCGACCGGAGCCATCACCGCGCCATACCGCATGCAGGCGCACAGCATCAGGCCATAGATGGGATTGTTCTTGCCAAGGAACGCCACCCGGTCGCCCGGCTCGATGCCATGCGCCTTGAACAGCGCGATGATCTTGCGGGTCAGCACCTCAGCCTCGCCATAGGTGTAGCTGAGCCCTTCGCCCTCCATCGCTGGCGCCTCAGGCTGCGTCGCGGCCCAGTGCGTCATGATCTCATCAATCGTGATGTATTCGTGCTGTGCGACGTTTGTCATGGCTGCCCTCTCCAAAGCGTTATTGCTTGGAGAATAGCTCGCAAAGCCGCAGCGTCCAGCCGTTTTCAGTGCTTATTGAAAGCGTCCCATAGCCCGCGCCCGGCGCTCTCGGATCAGCAGCCATATAAGCAGCCCCACTGGCCCCGCAATAAAGGTTGCGAACAGGATCGGCGCTTGCAGCCAGCGGGAGAAGAACTTCGCATCCGCATCGCGCGCGATCCACAGGCCTACAAAGAGATCGAACGCGAGGTAATGCGTCCAGCCAATTATCACCCCGATATCGCTCGCGAAAATCGAGCGCACGCCCTCAATCGTGGTAAAATCTGCCCCCTCATTGCCCGCCGGGATGAAACCAGAGAGGACGCTTACAAGCAGCACGGCATACAGCGCGCAGAGCCCTCCGACGACAAGATACATGATGCCTGAAAGCAACGCCGGCCAGCGCGGCAGGGCGATGAGGCCAACCCAGGCGACCAGCGCAAGTATGTTGACAGCACTGAAGACCGGCGACCAATCCATCAAATGTCTTCACCTGTCACACGGCGCCAATCGCGCGCTGCCCGGCGCATCGCTTCATTGTCATGGGTGAACCGACCCGCCGCCTTGCGCATCGCCAGACCCAAAGCGGCTTCAGCAACCAATTCCGCTTCGACCGAGCGATACATCTCCCACGATCCACTAAGCAGTGGATCAATCACCGGGCTCACTGCCATGGCGACGCGCTCGAACAAGCGGAAATCGTCCTCGCGTTGCCCTTTCAAAAGGCCGGGACGCAGTATGTCGAGCCGCTTGAAGCCGACCTTGGAGATCAACGCTTCGGTCTCGCCTTTGACCCGCATGTAAAGGTTCTTGGATTTGGGATCCGCGCCCGCCGCGCTGATCAACACCATGTTTTTGATACCGGCTTCCTTGGCCGCTTTCGCGGTTTGCAGGACCAGATCCTGATCGACACTGCGAAAGCCCTGCTCATCGCGGCCTGCCTTCTTCCATGTCGTGCCCAGCGCACAGATCAGCGAGCGCGGCTTTACCGCTTCGAACACTTCGCCCCATTTGTCGGGATCGGCCACAAACATTTCCATCCGCGCGCCTTCGGGCATGGGAACCTCACGCCGGGCAATGCCGACCATGCGCGCTTCATTGCCCGCGCTGGTGACCTCAATCAGAGTGCGGCCAATCAGCCCCGTTGCCCCGACCAGCCCGATGCGCACTGGGTTAATCCGGTCATGCTTGCCAAAGGACTTGCTGCGTTCGCCATGTTGGCGCTGGACGCGTTTGACCCGGTCATCTCTCGGTCGCATCGGTTCAGACATTGACCAGCCCCGTGGGTTGCGCGCCATAAATCCGCTCACAGGTCTGCATTGCGAAACGATCACTCATCCCCGCGATGAAGTCTGCGATCACACGGCTGCGTTGCGGCTCATAGGCAGGCAGGGCCACTTGCCAGCGGTCCGGCATCAGCGAGGCGTCCTGTGCGAAGGCGGCGAACAGCTTACCCACCACGTCGCGCGCTTTGTTGGCCGCAGCGACCTGTTCGGGATGGTAATAGAGTTTGTCGTACATGAATTTTTTGAGCGCCCGTTCGTATTGCGCCATGGCGGGCGAGAACCCGGCCAATTGACGACCCGCGCGGCGGATTTCTGAGACGCTGGTCAAACCTTCGACTTGCTGGCGAGTGTGCACCAGCACGTCATTGACCATCATCCCGATCTGCTCACGCACAAGTTCGCGCAATTGACGCTCTCTTGGCGCGTTGGGAAAGCGTTTTTCGACCGCCCGCCACTGATCCGCGAGGAATTCCAGTTCCATGAGGTCATCGAGCCCCAAAAACCCAGCGCGCAGACCATCGTCAATGTCGTGATTGTCATAGGCGATGTCGTCCGAGACGGCTGCAACCTGCGCTTCGAGCGAGGGCCATTCATCGAGTTTGAGCGGAAACGCGGCGTCGAGCTCAGCCAACGCCCAATTCGGCGCGGACACCGGGCCGTTGTGTTTGGCGAGCCCCTCCAGCAAGTCCCACGTTAGGTTCAGCCCATCATGCTCAGGATAAGGGCTTTCCAGACGCATAACCGTGCGCAGCGCCTGCGCGTTGTGGCAGAAACCTCCGGACAGCTGCATCGCGCCGCTCAGCGCATCCTCACCTGCATGGCCAAACGGCGGGTGGCCCAGATCATGCGCCAGGCATAAAGCTTCGGTCAGATCCTCGTCCAGCCCGATCGCGCGCGCAATGACTCGCCCGATCTGCGCCACCTCAAGGCTGTGTGTCAGCCGCGTACGATAATGATCGCCGTCGGGCGCGATAAAAACCTGGGTCTTGGACTTGAGCCGCCGAAAGCTCATCGAATGGATGATGCGGTCGCGGTCGCGCTGAAAATCTGTGCGGGGTCCACGCACCTCAGCCCGTGGCAAGCCGCCGGTCGCTTGAACACCGAGGCTGCGCCCGAACTCACGCCCGCCATGTGCGGCTGGGTCTGCTGCGAAGGGAGCGCGCTGTGTCACGTTGATCGGAATACCGGAAAGGACCAAATGCGCTCAACCGGAACAGATGAGCAACCTGCGCCCATTGAGCCGAATTACGGGGGATAGTGCAGGTCTTGCAGGATGCACTGAACAAAGGGGGCCACTCACCGGGTGCTTTGGGGGGTGGTAAGTGGCCCCACAGGGCCATCGGATTGCGACCCGAGGACCCGAGCAAGTCCGTTACAGTTCGATGACAAGCTCTGCGGGGGCAAATAGTCGCGGTGCGGTTTTATTGCACTGGCACATTTTGTATCATGCGCCCAAGCGTTTCTGTTGAGAGACGAAATGAACAGTTTGCCACGCCGGTTACTTACCATTTGGCAAATAGGGTGGCTCAAACGCTGATCAGTTCAGCTCTTCCTGCTCCAGCACCCAGTTCGCCGCCGCCTCGCAATGGATTCGCGTCGAGTCAAACACCGGCAGAACGTTGGCGTCCACATCGACGACCAGATCAAGCTCAGTGCAGGCGAGGATGATCGCGTCCGCGCCTTCCTGCGCCTTGTTGGTGATGATCGTTTTCAAAGTGCGCTGCGCATCGCGCGTCACTTTGCCCACCATCAGTTCATCATAAATGATCGCGTCGAGCTTTTCGACCGCATCCATATCCGGCGGCAGCAGATCGACACCCTGCGCGACAAGCCGCTTGCGATAAAAGCTCTCCGTCATCACATTGCGCGTGCCCAGCAAGGCAGCGCTGGAATGCCCTGCGGATTTGAGCGCCGATCCAACATGATCCGCGATATGCATTATCGGCACGCCGACGGTGGAAGAAACCTCATCATACAGTTTGTGCATCGAATTGGCGTTGATGATGATCGCCTGCGCCCCTGCCCCTTCAAGCCGCTTGGCTGCCTCGGACAGGACCTCGCCGGCGCGGCGCCAGTCCTTGTCTTCGCGGATCGCATAGAGTTGCGCGAAATCGAGGCTTTCGATGACAATAGGCGCGCTGGCCATCGGGGCCGCGCGGCGTTGCACAATGCGATTGATGCGGTCGTAATAAATGCCGGTCGAGACCCAGCTCATCCCGCCGATCATGCCGAGTTTGCGCAAGTGAAGTCCCTTGATTCCGAAACGTTGCTTACATGCGGTGTAGCGAGGAATGAAACGATCCGTCCATAGCCCCGAGATACCCTTGCCGGATTAGGCCGCTACTTGGTTAAATCGGGCTTAAAGCGCGGCGAACTGAGCCATTTCTGCACCGCTTTGAGCGTTGCGTCGGGCGCTTCCTCGTGAGGCAGATGACCAATGGCAGGCAGCACGACCAATTCGGTGTCAAACATGGTCGTGTCCAACCAACGCCCCGCTTCGACCGGGATCAGGCGGTCCTCTTCACCCCAGATGATCAGCGCGGGCGCAGCAATGGCCGCAATCTCTGCCTCGCTCAGCGGGTCGTAAGCGCTCGAAAAACGCGCCATGGTGGCCGCACGGTTGCCTGGATAGCGAAGCAATTCCCAATAGCGGTCCACCGCTTCCTCAGTCACGACAGACTGGACCGAGACGCTTTGTTCAAGCGATTGGCGGATCAGCGAGCGCGGCGTGATCTGCTCTGCGATGCGGTTGATGCCGGGGGTCTGTGCGATGGCAAAGCCGATATTGCCGCCATCGTCCTCATCTTCGCTCTGTTCATCCCTGGGCAGGGGCGCGCCGCTGCCATCGACGAGGATGAGACCGGCCACGCGGTCAGGATAGGCGCTCGCGACTGCCAAAGCGTGTTTCCCACCCATCGAATTGCCACCAAGGATGAAGCGCCCAAGGCCCAGCGCGTCGGCCACTTCGATGACATCGGCGGCGTAATTGGCGCGGCTGTAATCGCCGGCGGGATCTGGCCCGGTCAGACCGTGCCCGACTTGGTCGAAACGAATCACGCGGCGGGTCTGCGCAAGGCCCTCCACCCAAGGCTGCCACGTGTGCAGGTCCGCGTTTGAGCCGTGAAGCAGGATGATCGGCGCACCCTCGCCCTCACCCTGACGAGGCCCTTCATCGCGCAAATGTATGGTTACGCCCCCGCCAATCTCGACAAATTGCGAGGGCGGCCCGCCATATTTGGCGCGCATGACCGCCGGGTCTGTGTCCGGTGTGCGAAAGATCAGGAACGCGATGACCAGCACAAGCAGCAGGCCGCCCGCAATCCGCAAGAGCCACTTCAAGAGGCTGGCTCCATCGCTTCAATCCATGCCCGCACGGCAGCAATCCCTTCAGGATCGTTGGTCGCGCGGCCCAGTTCAGGCATGGCAACGCCGGGCTCGGTTGAGCTCATCCGGTAGACCAGGATCGAGGCATCGGGATCACCCGGCACAATCGAGACCTTGCGCCCACCCGAGCCGCGCCCGGCGGCAACCGGCGGCTTGTGAATGCCGATGGCGTGCGGGCTGTCCTGCTCCCAGCGCAGATCCAAGCCGCTGTTCGACGCGCTCCCGCCCGGCTGATGACAATGCGCGCAATTCACATCGAGATAGGCTCTGGCCACCAAGGCCACGTTGGCGCTCACGCGGTCGCCCCACACGGGGAGCGGTTCATGGGTCGCAGCGATGGCCAAAGACGCTTTGTCCAAAGCGCCTGCCTGCCCCATCATTTCGAGCCAGTCACCGCTCAGATTGCGCGCCTTGGGGCCAATCGGCGTCACCACATCGTTCAATTGGTGGCAGTTCTTGCACTGGTTCTTGTTGGGCACCTGATAGCTGATCGTCTCGCCCGCAGGCGTGGTGATCGGCACGCGCCCACCCACCAGCGCCAGCCGCGCCTCTGTCTGCTCCTCGTCCCACATATAGGGCAGCGCCAGCCACCCATCGGCGCGATGCAGCAGCACGCGGGTCTCGATATAGCGCTGATCCGCACCCTCGCCGAACGCGAAGGTCTTGATGATCGCGCTGCCCACCGGGAATTGCAGCAGGCCGTCGCCTTGCGCGGTGAGCTGCTTACCCTCGGGGATGTAGACATAGCGCAGCTTCTCGGCACCGTCCGAATAAAGCGGCGTGTTCAGCTCATAAGCAATCAGGCGCGGATCGGGAGTGCGACCCGAGCCATCCAGGAAAAAGCCATACTCGCTCAAGGTGCGCGGGTATTTGCGGACCTTGCCGTCCAACCCCTCAACCCCAAGGATCGCCTCGACATTGATGCGCGCCGCTGGCTCTTGGGGCGGCAGCGCGCTTGCAGGCAGCGTCTGCGCGCCCACAGAGAAAACGCACGCCGCCAGTGCTGCGATCAGAAGGCCAGAGCTCAGTTTCACTTGAGCCGCAGCTCCATATCCGCGGGCAACGCGACCTCGGCGAGCGCTTCTGCACTCACCCCTTCTGGCTGCGACCACATGGCAGGCTGTGCCTCCGTCAGCGGCTGGCCAACCTTGGTCAGGCCCAGCGAGAGCACAGGCACGGCATCTTCAACCTTGAGGTTGGTGTGCAGGCCATCGCTCAGCACAGGCGGTAGCGCCTCAGCGCCCATCGCCGCCAGAAGCATCGCGCCGCCCTCGAAGTCAGGATTGGCTCCGCCCGAGCCATAGACATTGCCCTGAAGCATCACATTCACCGGGCGCGGCTGATAGCGCTCATCATCGTAGTCTTGCGAATAGGCGATCAGCATCACGTGGCTGGTGCTGTTGTTGATTAGCGCGTTGTCCTTCACCTGCACATTGGTGTTGGCCATCACCATCACGCCGGTTCCCGCAGGCACGCTCGCGACGATATTGCCTTCGGGCGCGAAATTGTCAGTGTTGTTGTCGATCACCGCATTGCGCGCGACCAGCACATCGCCGCCGCCAACTTTGGGCAGGCCGGGCAGATCGAACACCAGAATACCGCCTGTGTTGCGCGTTGCGAGGTTTTCGGTGACCTCGGCCTTGTTCGAGTTTTCAATCTCGATCCCGGCGACATTTTCGACCACGCGGTTGCGGCGCACGATGATGTTTTCCGACTGGCCGACATAAATGCCCGCATCGCTCGCGCCGCGCACATAGCTGTCCTGCACAAGGATATTGGACGCCTCGACCGGGTAGATGCCGTAAGCGCCGTTTTTCTCGTCCGGGCCATTGGTCCATTCCACCCGCAGCGCGTGGTAGATGATGTTATCGGCGCCCTTGGACTTGATCCCATCGCCCTTGGCATTCTCAATCGCGAAGTCGCGCAAAGTGACGTTGTCGGATGTGACCAGCAGCCCCTCGCCTGCGCCTTGCTGAGCGGTGAAATCGAGGATGCTCGCGGACCCATCAGCGCCCATGCCAGCGCCCTTGATCGTCACACCATCAACATCAAGGCTCAGCCCGTCGGTCAGCGCATATCGGCCCGCTTCCAGCACGATCGTGTCACCCGGCTCGGCGAGGATCAGCGCTTCCTGCAAGCGTTCCTGCGCGCCTTCGCCCGGAGCGATGGTGTGGTTCTCAGCAAGCACTGGCGCGGCAGATGCCAGCAAGGCGGCGGCGATTGTCAGTCGGATCATGCGGTGTCCCTCCCAAGACTTTGTAATGCGAGTGTGGCCCAAGGGGCCGGGGTAAGGCAAGCGGCGCGTTATCAGGGCGCGCTGGCCGCCTCCAACCCGGCGAGCGAAAGGCGGCGCTTGGGTGCGAATGCCAGCGAATTGCGGAAGGCTAGCGCGGCTTCATCCTTGCGACCCGCTTTGAGCAAATGCTCGCCGAGCAATTCCCAGCTGGGTTTGGCAATGATCGGCGGGCCGAACACCACCGGCAGTGCCTCCTCCGCTTCGGCGGCGGCGCGCAGGGCCGTAAGCCCGGCCTCGGTCTCACCCGATGCCAGCAGTGCAATCGCTTCGCCTTGAGCGATGGCGCGCGCGTTCCACTTTTCGATCCCCGTATAAGCGGGCAATTCCGTCGGCAACACAGCCAGTATTCCCGTATGGACCTGCTTCAGCTCAGCGAGCGCGGCCCGCACTGCTTCGGCATCGTCACTGGCCTGCAACAGACGCGCATTCGCCATTCCAAACTGCGCCAGGCGGAACTGATCCTCAGGCCAGTCGAGACTATCGCTCCACTCAAGGCTGGTTACGCCCGAATAGAGCGCGATACGCGCATAGCTTGTCGCTGCTGAACGCGGCGCGATGCTGGTCGCGGGGCTCTTCGTCGAAGCCAATTCCTGCGCCGCCTGATCGCGGCAGGCCGCAACCAGATCTCGCGCATCCTTGCCCTGTTGCACCAAAGCATAGACGAGCCATTCGTTGTAATGGCCGCAGTGATAGGCGAAGCCGCGCGCTGCATTGGCCGCGGCGACAGCCTTCACATTGGCGCTCTCCGACGCCTCCCAATCGCCCAGCGCATGGTAGATATGGCTGACCATATGCTGCGCATGGCCAGCGTCTGGTGCGATGGTCGCATAGCGTGCCGCCATACGCTCGCCGAGCGGGGCGTGAACCGGATCATCGTAGGAATGGATCAGATAGTGCAGAATGCCGGGGTGCTGGCCGTGGGTCATAAAGCCCGGCTCCAGCACGCCTGCCGCCTGCATGTAGATCGCGACATCGCGACCGCCATGCGAGGTGCCAAGGATCGCCAGCCCCGTGAAAGCGCGCGCGTCGATATCGCTTGGGTCCGCTGCCAGCATCGCCTGCATTTTGGCGAGGTAGAGGTGGTCGCGCTCTTGCTTGGTACCGCCCTCGCCATAGAGCGTCTCCACCGCATCCAGCCACATCGCCTCGCGCTGCGTGCGCGCTTTGGCGCGGCGTCCGGCAGGTGTGGGCGCGAGCCGGGCGAGAATGGCGCGCGCCGCCTCGCGGTCCTGCTCCGCCCACAGCGGGTGATTGTGCGTCATCGCCTCACCCCAATAAGCCATCACGAAATCAGGCGCGGCCTCTTGGCTTTCGCGGAAGGCGGCGGCTGCGCGCCCATATTCAAAACTGTGAAGCAAAGCGAGGCCGCGTAGGAAAGCCTTATGCGCGGGGCCTTCAATGCCGGTGTCAAAGACCATGTGCTCAGTGCCCACGCGCTCGCCTTCAACGCCGGTGGAGCCAACTTCGATACTGCGCTGCGCCTGAGCGGCCTGCGGGGCCGCGACCAGCGCCAGAGCAAGCGCGGACGCAGCAGCGGTCAGAGCGGGTTTGAACATTCGATCCCTCCTCGTGTTCGTGCGCGTACTGTGGCGCAGGAGGCAGGGATTGCAAGCGCTCGCTGTTGCAGAGCGCGTGTCAGCGCAGCCGGTCAAGCAGGCTGCTCACGCCGCAGGCCGTGCCCGTCGCAGCAAGCACCCGCACCGCTTCGGGATCATCCACCCGCTCTAGCCGCTTGAGCGCTTCCATGGCAGATGCAGGGATGCGCGCCTCCCCGTCTTGCGGGCTGAGCCGTTCGAGCTTGGTCAGCTGGCTGATGGTGAGCTGGTCCGTCAGGCGCGGGGCCATGCACTGCGCCATCTCAACCGGCACGCCATTCGCAGTGAGCGCGGCTTCGACGCGCGCTTCGGTGACTTGGCCCAGCCAGCCGCCCTCACGCAAAGTCATCCAGGCAAGCACGCCAAGCGCCACCAGCGTGAGAAGGATAGCAAGCCGTCGCATCGCCCAAGGATTAGCCCAGCGTCCCCGCCCGGGGCCCTAGTCGAGCGCCTTAACGATGCCTTCGACCATCTTCTTCGCGTCAGACAGAAGCATGACCGTTTGCGGCATGTAGAACACATCATTGTCCACCCCCGCATAGCCAACGCCGCCCATGGAGCGCTTGATGAAGAACACCTGCTTGGCCTTGTCCACATCGAAGACGGGCATGCCGTAGATCGGTGAGGCCTTGTCGGTCTTCGCCGCCGGGTTCACAACATCGTTCGCCCCGATGATAAACGCGACATCGGCCTGCGCGAATTCGGAGTTGATGTCTTCGAGCTCGAACACTTCGTCATAGGGCACGTTGGCCTCGGCCAGCAGCACGTTCATGTGGCCCGGCATACGGCCTGCGACGGGGTGGATCGCGTATTTCACGTCCACTCCCTTTTCCTTAAGCGCATCGGCCATTTCGCGCAGCACGTGCTGCGCTTGAGCCACCGCCATGCCGTAGCCCGGAATGATGATGACGCTTTCCGCCTGCTCCAGCATAAAGGCCGCATCGTCCGCGCTGCCTTGCTTATAGGGGCGTTGTTCTCGCGGCTCGCCGCTCGCGCCGCCGCCATCTTCCGCGCCAAAGCCGCCCGCGATCACACTGATGAAGCTGCGGTTCATCGCCTTGCACATGATGTAGCTGAGAATCGCGCCAGACGAACCCACCAGTGCGCCGGTGATGATCATCGCGCTGTTACCCAGCGTAAAGCCCATCGCCGCTGCCGCCCAGCCGGAATAGGAGTTCAGCATCGAGACGACGACCGGCATGTCAGCCCCGCCGATGGGGATGATGAGCAGAAAGCCGATGATGAAAGCGAGGATGGTAATTGCGATGATCGGCCAGCCCACGCCCGCTCCGCCTTCCGGCGAGACCGCGTAGAAACCAATGATCCCAAGAATCGCGACCAGCGTGCCGAGATTGATCACATGGCGGCCCGGCAGCAGGATCGGAGATCCGCTCATCCGGCCCGACAGCTTCATAAAGGCGATGACCGAACCCGAGAAGGTGATCGCACCAATCGCGATACCAAGGCCCAGTTCAATCCGGCTGACCATTTCGATCTGGCCCGCTTCATCAACGATGCGGAAACTTTGCGGATCGAGCCACGCGGCAAGCCCGACAACAACCGCTGCCAGACCGACAAGCGAGTGAAACCCGGCGACCAGTTCAGGCATAGCCGTCATGGCGATCTTGCGCGCGATCGTGATGCCTATGATCCCACCGAGGAAAATCGCGATGGCGATTTCTGGAAGGCTGGCGATGTTATGCGTCAAAAGTGTTGTCGCAACCGCGATCACCATTCCGATCATACCGTTGCGGTTGCCCGCGCGGCTGGTGGCGGGGCTGGAGAGCCCGCGCAGAGCGAGGATGAAGAACACACCCGCAATCAGATAGGCAAAAGCGACCATGGCATCCAAAGCTTCAGGTCCAATCCCGCTCAAGATTGAGCCGCCGTTGTCGTCGGGACACGGAAAGTCGCTATCGCCGGGAATACAGCAAGTCTCGGCGTCAGGCTCGCAGCTAAGCGCGAACGCCTGACTCGGATACAGCACAGCGCCTAGCGTCAACAGCTTGGCGCGGACCACCATGGATTTGAGCGGGGAAGAGATCATCAGTTCTTCTCCTTCTTCTTGTACATGGCGAGCATCCGTTCCGTCACGGCAAAGCCGCCGAAGATGTTCACGCTTGCCAGTACAACGCCGAAAAGGCCGAGATACTTCGCCGCCGGGCTCCCCGCCTCCGCCGCCGCGATCAGAGCGCCCACGATGATGACGGAGGAAATCGCATTGGTCACCGCCATCAAAGGCGTGTGCAGCGCCGGGGTGACCGACCAAACCACATAATAGCCGACGAAACACGCCAGCACGAAGATCGAGAGGATTGAGATAAAGTCCATTATTTCTTCCGTTCTGCGGTCCACGGGTTCGGGAAATCGCGGCCCTCGCTCCAGCTTTGGCCGACGAGCTTGCCGTCAACGAGGCAGGCGGCGTGCTGATAGGGTCCTGAGTTGTCGCTAGTGCGAAAGGCAATGCAAGATCGGCCTTGCGCCTCACCCAATCGCCCCTTGGAAATCGGCGATCCATAGAATGTCCCAGCAACGGAATTGTCCTCAGCAACGTCAAGCCGCATGGGCTGAGTGTAAGGCGCATCCTTTAGCGACAGGCGCAAATCGACAACCCAGTCACCGGTCACTGGATGAAGATCGCCTTCCGGCGCAGGCGTGTTGGCGGTCAGGGTCAGGAGACCAAGGGTAGCAAGAAGTACCCTCACCCCTTCAGCCTCTCGTTCACAATTTCCCCGCTCTTCGTCAGACGGATCGCGTCGCCGATTTCTTCGTCGAATTCGGGCTTGCCCGCTTCCTTGTCCCAGAACGCCTGGAACATGGTGAAGTGGTTTCGCGAGAACAGTGCGGAGGCATCTGCGGGGAGGCTTGCGGGGGTGTTGGAATAGCCGATGATGGAGACACCGTGCTTGACCACCGTCTCATCTGCGACCGACCCTTCGACATTGCCGCCTTGGGCCACCGCGAGGTCAAAGATGACGCTGCCCGGTTTCATGCTGGCGATCTGTTCGTCAGTGATCAGCACCGGGGCCGCACGGCCCGGGATCAGCGCGGTGGTGATCACGATGTCCTGCTTGGTGATGTGCTCGCTCACGAGCTTCGCTTGAGCAGCCTTGTACTCATCGCTCATCTCGGTGGCGTAACCGCCAGAGCCTTCGCCTTCGATGCCTGCGACATCCTTCACGAAGATTGCCTTGGCACCCAGGCTTTCGATTTGCTCAGCCGTGGCAGAGCGCACATCCGTGGCCGAGACCTGCGCGCCCAGACGCCGCGCGGTCGCAATCGCCTGAAGCCCGGCCACACCCACGCCCATGATAAAGCACTTGGCCGCCTGGACTGTGCCCGCCGCTGTCATCATCATCGGGAAGGCGCGGCCATAGGTGTCCGCCGCCGCCAGCACCGCTTTATAGCCTGCGAGGTTGGACTGGCTGGAGAGCACATCCATCCCCTGCGCGCGGGTGATGCGCGGCATGAATTCCATCGACAGCGCCTCAAGCCCCGCCTTGGCATAAGCCGCCAGCACATCGCCATTCTGGAACGGATCAAACAAAGCGGCGACCATCGCGCCCGGCTTTGCGCCTGCGAGCAGCGCCACGTCAGGCGCTTGAATGCCGAGCACAATGTCCGCATCTTTCACCACATCGCCTGCGCTGCCGACGCTCGCGCCGGCTTCTTCATAGGCGGCGTCGGGGATCGAGGCTATCACACCCGCCCCCGTCTCAATCGCCATGTCTGCGCCGAGCCCGGCAAACTTCTTGACCGTCTCCGGCGTCGCAGCAACCCGCGTTTCGCCGGCTGCACGCTCTTTAAGAACAGCGATTTTCACGTAGGTCAGGCCCCCTGATTGTTCTGTTCTGGTGGTGTCGAGTAAAAGTGGTGATTGGTGGTTTGGCGTTTAATCGGGAAATCAACCCGCGATCAGCGCCATCACAAGAAATACAATGATCGCGATCAGCGGAATGACCCATTTCAGCGTGGCCATAAAACCGCCATACAGCTTGCCCTTACGGTCCAGATCCTGACTTGTCATGAAACGTTAACCCCTCTCACTTGCGGTCCCAACGGGCACAGGGCCGACGCGTTCCCCGGCCCGTACTCTCAAAATTGCGAGCCACCACGTATCGGAGCGCTTGCCATTGCTCAAGCCCCGCAAACCGCCGGGCTGTGGGCATGCTAAGCGTCAACATGCCCGCCCCATGCCAACTGCGTGCCAGCCGCATGTCACAGGCGAACAGGCTTAATCTCGTCTTTACCCGCCTGCCCTATTTGGAACGCTGCGTTTCACCCCGCGACGTTTAGGCGGGGTATGAGGGAGCTGAGGCAAGCCACGATGTCAGAACCGGGCCCACAACTGGTCATGTTGATTGACGATGAGCCTGCACAAAGCCGGCTCATCAGCGCGATTGCCGCGCGTGAGGGATGGCGCACGCTTGTCGCGCCTGACGCCGAGACGGCGATTGCGACGCTGGGCACGCGCGAAGGCATGCAACTGTCCGCAATCCTGCTGGATCAATGGGTGCCGGGCGATGATGCCTGCGCGCTGATCCGTGAGCTCAAAGAGCGCCGCCCTGCCCTGCCCATTTTGATGCTGACCACCAGCGCCTCTCCGCTGCTCGCTGTCGAAGCGATGCGCGCAGGCGCAAGCGATTATCTTGTAAAACCGGTCGCTCCCGACCGTTTGATGGAAGCCTTGCGCACCGTCACCACCCGCGAAGCGCCGCGTGATGAGCTTGCACCGCTGACTGAGAAGATGTCAGCCAGCCTCGATTTTGACGCGATGATCGGCACCGCGCCGCCCTTCCGCACCGCGCTTGCGCAGGCGGCCAAGGCTGCGCGCGGCCATGCCCATTCGTTGATTGTCGGCGAAAGCGGTACGGGCAAAGAAATGCTGATGCGCGCCATGCACGCCGCATCTCCACGCGCCAAAGCGCCATTGCGCATCGTCAACATCGCAAGCATCCCGCCCGCCTCGGTTGAATCGGTCCTGTTCGGGCATGAGCCCAACGCCTTTCCCGGTGCGTTTGATCGCCAGATTGGCGCGCTGCAAAATTGCGACGGCGGCACGCTGGTTCTCGATGAAGTCGACCGCTTGAGCCTTGCTGTGCAAGAGCGGCTGGCGGATGCGCTGGAGACCGGCATTGTGCGGCCTGTGGGCGCATCGCACGGTTTCCGCGTCGAAGTCCGCCTGCTCTCGGCCAGCAATCATGATCTGGGCGAGCTGGTCGCGGGCGATCAATTTAACGCCGCGCTGGCACAAATGCTGAGCGGCACGCGCATCAACCTGCCGCCTTTGCGTGAGCGCACGGGCGATATCCCTGCGCTCTCGCGCCATTTCCTGAGCCGCATCGGCGACCAGCCGGGCCTCAAGCACCTTTCTGTCAGCGAAAGCGCGCTGGCGTTGCTCGCCGCCTACGATTGGCCGGGCAATGTCCGCCAGCTGCAATCGGTGCTGTTTCGCGCAGCGGTCTATTGCGAAGGCAACACGCTGACCGCCGAGAGCTTTCCGCAATTGTCCGAGATGCTCGGTGAACCTGAAGTGCCCGGCGGTCCGGCAACCCATGAAGGCGTGGGCGTGATGCTCTACACCGAGGACGGCAATCTGCGCCCCTTGGAAGAGATCGAAGCTGACGTGATCCGCCTCGCCATCGGCCATTATCGCGGCCGCATGACCGAAGTGGCGCGGCGGCTCGGGATCGGGCGTTCGACGCTCTACCGCAAGCTGAGCGATCTGGGCATCGACAACGCGGCCTAGTTTCTAGTCTCGCTGATCTGAGACAAATCACCGCCTTTTTCCGGCAAATTGGGAACTTCGTCGTTTGCTCGCTTCGGGCAAGGCTTCAGATTTGCGAGAACGAAGCGCGGATTTTTCTTGTCTCGAAAGAATGCCGGTCGTGTGCTACATCCTGCGCCAGAGACCAGACAGCCATCAGGTTGCGTGAGGCAGCTTGCAAATCCACCGCCGCTGACGAAAGCACATTTGTTCTCGGCCGAACAGGTCCAGCAATAGCCCGAAACTTGAGCAGACGCTGGGTTAGCAATCATGAAAGCGGTTCCGACCAATAAAATTTTACCAGTTCCCATAAAATCACTCCCTATCATGAAGGTATGCGAGAATTGCAACCTTACCAGGTTGTAACACTCCTATTGCAGCAGTCATTTCTTTGTTCATTAGCCCCGCCACAGACCCAATTTGAACACCGACATCATTCGATACTCTTTCACTTGGCCCCTCAACAACAAGCATTATTTCACAGATTGTAGTATTACATCTAACACGCTGTGACTTTATCACTCCAGCCGAGATCTTCTTGATCTCGTTTTTCAACATAGATTCTGATTCAAACGCCCAGTCAATAAAACGAGATTCCGCTTGAAACTGTTCGCTAAGCACCTTCGGCGTAAGCGGCCCCTCTGGCACATCGTTAAATGAAGCCCCAGTTTGAGCATCTCTGAAGAAGTCTAACTCAGATTTCTCTTCTTGAGCCAGAAGTTGCGACGAGCTTACCAACAGCGAGGTCGTTACAAATACATGAGTTATTACACGGTTCATATGCCATACTCCTGAATAGGTTGAGCATATCTTAGAATAGAGGGGGGGGCAACAAAGAAAGAAGTCTGATAATTCAGTTTGTTAGGAGGAGTTTGCCTTCGACAAATTCGCAGGATATTAGGCTTTATGGCTGAGCAGATTCGGGATTTCGCCGGGCGCAGCGCGCTTGTCACAGGAGCTGGTTCAGGGATCGGTGCAGCGTGCGCGCGGGCGCTGGCGGCGCGCGGTTGCACCAGGCTGTTTCTCAACGATGTGAACGCAGCGGGACTGGAAACGCTCGATCTGCCGAACAGCTGCGAGGTTGAGCACGTGATCGGCAGCGTCGCGGATGAGGCCATGTGGCAGGCGCTCCAGCCCAAGCTGGAAGGGCTTGACCATGCGGTGGTCAACGCCGGGATCGGCGCGTTTGGCCCGATTGCTGATCTGCCGATGTCCGAATGGCGCCGGGTGATGGACGTCAATCTGGATGGCGCTTTCCTTACCCTGCGCGCCGCCTTGCGGGCCATCCGTGGCCATGATCGCGGCGGCAGTGTTGTCATCACAGCGTCCAGCACAGGCGTGAAGCCGGTTCCCGGCACAGGCCCTTATGGCGTCGCCAAAGCGGCGGTCGGTCACATGGCGCGCATGGCCGCGATGGAGAACGCCGCCGCCAACATCCGCGTCAACGCGATTGCGCCGGGCGGCGTCGACACCGCGATCTGGGAGAGCGGCGAAGACTTCAACCGCGCGGTCGCGGCAATCGGACGCGACGCGACTATTGCCAAGATGGCCAAGACCACGCCTTCAGGCCGCTTTGCCACCTCAGACGAGATTGCGGGCAACATCCTCTACATGCTCAGCGATGCAGGCTCCAATATCACCGGGCACGTCTTGGTGAGCGACGGCGGCTTTACCCTCTAGCGCTTCACCAATTGAACGTCTGAGTCGTCAGGTCGGCGCTCTCATTGCTCTTGAGCGAGAGCGTCAGCGCCTGCTTGTCCCAGTCAATATCGACCAGCCCGTAATTCTCCACGCTGAAGAAGTCGGAGACACGCGCGGGATCAGGCTCGCGGGCGGTGCTGGTCTTCACATCGCGGCCAAAGGCGAGGTTAAGCGAGGAGCTGGTCAGCTCCCACATCGCTTCGCCCTTATGTTCGGTCTTGTAGATCCCGCCCGAGTGCCGATCGCCGCTCAGCAGCACCACACCGCTTTCCTCGCGGGCTGCGATCATGTCGAGCAGCTTGGTGCGCTCGCGCGGGAAGTTATCCCAGCTTTCGTAATTATGCGCCTCGGTGATCACCTGAATGGAGCTGGCAATGATCCGCAGATCAGTGGGCTTGGCGAGTTCCCTCTTTAACCAGTCCCATTGCTGCGCGCCCAGAACGGTCGCCTCGGGGCTGTCATCGGGCAGATAAATGCCGAGCGGCGGGCGCTCTTTGCTCCACGCCATCCGCTTGAGATCGCTGCGGAAATAGCGGGTGTCGAGCAGGATGAACTGCACGCGCTGACCCTGCGGCCCGACAATCGTGCTGTCATGGATGCCGGGGCGCGAACGGACCGCGTCGGAGGAATTCCAGAAACTTTCAAACAGGTCTTCAGCCCAGCGACGCATCGGGAAGGTCGCGCCCTTGTCGTTCAGCCCGAAATCGTGATCATCCCATGTCGCCATCATCGGCACCGCCGCGCGGAACTGCGCGAATTCGGGGTGCGCCGCCTGCTCTATGTAAGACTGACGCAGCGATTCGAGCGCCGCATCGCCCGCCCACGAATTGTCGCCATAGACATTGTCACCAATCATCAGGAATGCCTGCGGATCGGCGCTAGCAATCTGCACCCACATATGCTGGCTCGCCGATTGGTGATTGCAGCTGCCAAACGCGATCCGGGTGAGCGCCGTATCAGCGCCCAGCGCCGGGTTCGCCCCCGCATTGGGCATCACCACGGACTGGCGCAGCTTGGCGTAATAAGGCTCCAGCAATTCATCGGGCGACAGGCTGACACTCTCAGGCGGAGTGTCCGCTTTCTCCATATACGCATCCGCCAGCAGGGGCGTCGCGGCGAGCGCAATGGCAGCGGCAGAAATGGCGGTAAACGTGAAATGGCGCATGATCGGGTCCCCGTATTTGATCAATTGAGCCAGCTCTTGCCGATGTCAGGTGACGGCTTGGAGACGCCCGCCTGCATCGCGTCACCCAAGCGGCGGCATCTGCCCAAAGTCTGTCAGCACTGCATCGCGCATTCCGCGCCATACATTGCGAGCCTGCACTGTCTCGGCGACGTCGTGAACGCGCAGAATCTGGACGCCCGCTTCCATCGCTTTGACCGCCAGCGTGATCGAGCCGCCGATCCGCTGATGCGCGGGCTCTTCGGTTGACAGCGCGCCGATCATCCGCTTGCGGCTCGCGCCCACCAGCAGCGGGCTGCCGAGCGCGTGGAAGGCTGGCAGCGCATTGAGCAGCGCGAGGTTGTCTTTCAGGCTCTTGCCAAAGCCGATGCCGGGGTCGAGCACGATGCGATCTTCAGCAATGCCGCCAGCAATGGCGCGCGCTTTGGCATCGCGCAGGAAGGCGAAGACCTCGCTCACCACGTCGCGATATTCGCCGCCTTCGTGCAAATCATCGCCTGCGCCCGGCGCGTGCATCAGCACTACGGGGCATCCGCGCGATGCGACCAACGGCTGCATCAGCGGATCATAGCGCATGGCAGAGACATCGTTAGCGCAATGCGCGCCTGCCCCCATCGCGGCTTCAAGGACGCTGGCGCGGCGGGTGTCGACGCTGATTGCGGCATCCATCGCGGCGCAATATTCGACCGCCGGGCGCACCCGTTCGATCTCATCGCCTTCCCATGTCGCCGCCGCGCCAGGCCGCGTGCTTTCGCCGCCAATATCGATGATCGCTGCGCCGGCCTCCACCATCGCGGCGGCATGAGCGCGGCCGGCATCGGGTTTTTCGAGAAACTCGCCGCCATCCGAGAAACTGTCCGGCGTCACGTTGAGAATGCCCATGATCTGCGGTTGGTCAAGCCGGATCGAGTGCGCCCCCATTTCAAGGGGTGCGTGGGTCATTTGCAGATTGGCCCATTGGCGCGCGGCCTCTTCGCCATAATCGCCAATCACCGCATCCGCCTCGCGCACGCCGAACAGGTGGCGCTCAGTGACCGCCCCGTTCTCGCGCACCACCATCGCAAAGCGGCTGGCGTAGACGAGTGAGCCGCCCAGCCGGATCGCCGCTCCATCCTCGGACTGAGGCGAGAGAGCGAGCGACAAAGGCATAATCATCACACTATCGCTCATGCGCTCGCCTCCAGGCTGTGGGGCCGGTGCGACAGTATCCGATATGAGAAAGCCCGCTCCGCGCGGGTCCATATTCGCAAGGGACCAAAAGCAGAGCCAAACTGAGCCGCTGAAATCATGGCACGTGGTTTAGCGCGGCTGATCCGCGCAGGACAGGGGGTGCAGCGCGGTCATGCACGGCTGAAATAAGCGGGGCCGCGCATCGCTGCCCGGCCCCGTCCATTTGGTGATCGTTGCAGAATCGCTACAGCTTCACGCGTACGCCTGCCGAGACAACCGATTGCGCGCTTTCAACGCCCAAGGTCGCCGGGAGCAGGTTGAGATCGATATCCGCATCCTCAAAGCTGTCTCGCCAGGTGTATTGGCCAAACAGTTCAACTTTTTCGCCGACTTCCAGGCTGGCGCCCGCCATCAATTGGTAGGCGAACACCTCATCATCCGTATCGCCAACATCAACGCCGGAGGGAGAGTATTCGACATCGACAGACTGAAACCCGACGCCCGCGCCAACATAGGGCTTGAACCCGCTGCCGGTCTGAATGTCGTAGAAGACATTGCCGAACAGGCCGAAATTGGTGACATCGCCCTGCCCGTCCGCGATGACTGCGCCGACCGTCGGGTTGGCCGCATCAGCCGCGCCGCGGGTCAGAACAGCGCTGTCAACCGCGTCGATGTCGGCGGTGCCCACGGTCAGTCCATTGTGGGTTGAGACTCCGTAATTCGAATATGCGAGTTCAGCTTCGAGGCGGAACCCGTTCTCGAAGGCATAGCCGACCTGTCCGTTGACCGCGAAGCCCTCGTCAAACTCGGTACGCCAGCCCAGCGGTGTGCCCGCGGTGATCTCGCCAAAGTCAGGCGTAGCTGGCACGGTCTCGTCAAATTCACCGGAATTCTGGCTGTCCTCCGGCAATACAATACCGCCGCTCAGGCCAATATAGGGCCCTTGGGCATGGGCAGGCGCAGCGGCAAGCATTCCGCCGGCCGCGATGGCAAATGCGGTTGATGCAAGTGTGTGATGTCGCATGATTTCCTCACTTTAGGTTGGCCCCCAATATGTGACGAGACGCGCCGCTCAACTGGCGCGCGGCACCTGAACCTGCGCTGCAAAAAGCCGCGCAGACACCGCACGATGCGATAAAGCGTTTTGTGCTAAGGATTATCAGTTGCGGCGCGAAGTACGGCCGCAAACGCGCTCTTCATCAGTCCTCGCTGGCGAGGAGGTAAAGCTGGCGCGCGGCGTCGACGGGGAGCATTTCGCCGCCCTTTTCATAGTGCCAGAAGGTCCAGCCATTGCAGCTGGGGGCGCCTTGCAGGTCTTTGCCGAGGCCGTGGATTGAGCCGGTCTTGCCGTCATGCTCCAGCGAGCCGTCAGCGCGGACTGTTGCGATCCAGCGGCGCTTCTTGTCGAACACCCGCGTGCCCGGCGGGATCAGCGCGTTCTCGACCAGCGTGCCGAAGGCAACGCGCGGGGCGGACTTTTTGGACTGCATTGTCTTCAACGCGCTTTCATCAAGCGGCAGCTCCTTTTCGATGCGCTTGGTCGCGACCTCGCGATAGAAGCTCTCGCGCTCGCAGCCGATAAATTCGCGGCCCAGCCGCTTGGCCACCGCGCCGGTTGTGCCGGTGCCAAAGAAGGGATCAAGGACCACATCGCCCGGCTCGGTCGTCGCGAGCAGGACGCGGTAGAGAAGGCTTTCAGGCTTTTGGGTGGGGTGTGCCTTCTTGCCGCCTTCCTTCAGACGCTCAGCACCGGAGCAGATCGGCAGAACCCAGTCAGAACGCATCTGAAGTTCGTCGTTTAACGTCTTCATTGCGCGATAATTAAAGTGATACCGCGCCTTTTCCCCCATGCTCGCCCAGATGAGCGTCTCATGCGCGTTGGTGAAGCGGGTGCCTTTGAAATTGGGCATCGGATTGGTCTTGCGCCAGACCACATCGTTGAGGATCCAAAAGCCCATATCCTGCACCGCGGTGCCGACGCGGAAGATGTTGTGATAGCTGCCGATCACCCACAACGCGCCATCAGGCTTAAGCACCCGGCGCGCCTCAGCGAGCCAGCCTTTAGTGAATTCATCATAGGCGCGAAAACTGTCAAACTGGTCCCAATGGTCGGTGACCGCGTCCACTTCAGAGCCGTCAGGCCGATTGAGATCACCGCCCAGCTGGAGGTTGTAAGGCGGGTCCGCGAAGACGCAGTCGATCGAATTATCGGGCAGTGAGCGCATCGCCTCAATGCAATCGCCGCTCAGGATCTGGCCGACCGGAAGCAGCGCACACGTGTCCACCGCAGGCTGGGTGAGCCGCTTGCCGCGCTGCTTTGTTGTTTCGATCACGCCCATCAATCTGCTCCGCCATTGCGCCCCAGAAACGGGTCACACCAAACTTATCCACAGGACATGAGTCCTAGCGGACTCTGCGTCAAGCGTGGATTTAGAGCGGGTTATGGTTAACGCTTCGTAAACGGCCTGAAGCGCGGATGAGAACGAAACGAGGCCGGCACAAGATGTTGAGTCCGATTGTGCGGACAGGTCTCAAGATGGAGGGGTGTTGCGCGCAGGACTCTGTTTTTCGATTTTCTTGTCATTCCCGCTTTCGCGAAGATGACGCATCAGGCCGCAAACACAAACGCTACATTGCCCGCAAACACCGCCACGAGCGCCGTGCCCACCAGGCGTCCGATGCTCTTGGCTTTCCACATAAGCAGCAAAAGCACCGCCGCGCTTGCGGTGAGCAAAGCCATCTGGACGCCGCCAAGGCTCGCTGGCAGGGGCAGCGGCGCGATGGTCATGGTCGCGCCGCCGATCAGCAGGATGTTATAGATGTTGGAGCCCACCACATTGCCCAGCGCCAGCCCGGACTTGCCGCGCAGGGCCGCTGCGATGCTGGCCGCAAGTTCAGGCAAGGACGTGCCCACCGCCACCACGGTCAGCCCGATCACCGTCTCAGGCACACTGAAAATGGTCGCAAGCGCTATCGCGCCAGTCACCAGAGCATCGCCGCCTAGGACAAGGATCACCAGTCCGCCGACAAACAGAGCGCCCGCAAGCAGCCCGTTAACCTCCTCTTGCGGCCCCTCCTCTTCAAGCGGCACACCGCCGGGATAAAGGTAGCGCCACGCAATATAAGCGAGGATGCCGACCAGCAGCGCAATCCCGATCCAGCGCGCGCCAATGCCGCTCAGCACCAGTGCCCAGAGCAGCAGCGTCGCAGCCAAAGCGACCACCGCATCGCGCCGCCCGCTGCCGCTCAGCACAATTGGTGCAACCAGCGCGGATGTGCCGAGGATCAGCAACGTGTTGGCGAGGTTCGATCCGACCACATTGCCCCACGCGATTTGCGGCGATCCGGCGAGCGAAGCCTGAACGCTCGCCACCATTTCAGGCATGGACGTGGCAAAGCCGACAATCACCAGCCCCGTCACCAAAGTCGAGAGGCCCAGCTTGTTCGCGATGCCCACCGCGCCGCGCACCAGCAGTTCGCCGCCAACGGCCAGACCCACCAGCCCGGCAAGGCTCAAAAGAATCGCTTTCAGCATTGTGCTGCAGCGCTTAGGCGAGCGATCTGATTTGAGCAAAGAATGGGGCGCTCAAAGCAAAATCGCCTGTGCAACGGGGGCGAAGGACTGGCGATGCAATGCGGTGGGGCCATGTTCGCGCAATGCCTGCATGTGCTCGCGCGTTCCATACCCCTTGTTGCGTTCCCAGCCATAGGCGGGATGCGCGGCGGCAGCCTCGCACATGATCCGGTCGCGATGTTCCTTGGCCAGCACCGAGGCAGCGCTGATCGCCGGTTCGCTCGCATCCCCGCCCACAATCGCGCGGGCGGGCCAGCGCCAATCGGCGCAGCGCCGCTGAGGCGTCTGGTTGCCGTCGATCAGGATTTCATCAGGTGCAGCGGGCAATTTGGCGACCAGTTTTGCCACGCAGCGCGTCATCGCCAGCATCGTTGCCTGAAAGATGTTCACCCGGTCGATCTCTTCGGGCTGCACCACGGCTAGCGCCCAGAGATGGTCGCCCGCTTTAAGCGCTTCCTCGATCCGAGCGCGGCGTTTGGCGGTTAGGGCCTTGGAATCCGTAAGCCCCGTGGGTATCGCCCCAAGCAAGACGCAGGCACCGGCCACAACCGGTCCCGCCAGCGGCCCGCGCCCTGCCTCATCCACGCCGATCACAATCCGATCCGGCAGGCCGGGGGCACCAACGTCACTATCGGGAGTTACCCCTGCCATGAACACAATCTCCAAACTGATCGCCACCTTGTCCCTTCCCGCTCTGGCACTCGCAAGCTGCGCCAATGCGGAAGATGGGGAAAGTCCTGAGGCTATTGCTGCTGCCGATGCGCCTTACACGGTCGAGGAGATGGGTGCGTTTGACAGCCCGTGGGCGATTGAGTTCATCCCGGGCTCTGAAACGCTGGCGATCACGGAAAAGGCTGGCACGCTCAAACTGCTGCGCACCACGACGGGTGACACAGTGACCGTCAGCGGCGTGCCCGAAGTGGCCTTTGGCGGGCAAGGCGGGCTTGGCGACATCGCGTTTCTGGATAGCGAAGCCGAGCGCCGAGATGCGCGCACGATCTATCTCAGCTGGGCAGAGATGGGCGAAGGCGACACGCGCGGCGCAGTGGTCGGCAAAGGTCTGCTCAAATGCGTGGAGAGCCAGACGCAAAATGATGCGAATCCCGTCTGCGCCATCGAAGACATGGACGTGATCTGGCGGCAAGCGCCCAAAGTGAGCGGGCGCGGGCACTATTCGCACCGCATCGAAGTCTCGCCCGATGGCAAATACCTCTTCGTTGCGAGCGGTGATCGGCAAAAGCAGTCCCCGGCGCAGGACAAGACCAACACGCTGGGCACGATTGTGCGGCTCAACCTGGATGGCACGCCTGCTGATGGCAATCCGTTTGCCGCCGAAGATGACGTGACCAAGGAGATCTGGTCGTGGGGCCACCGCAACATCCTCGGCATGGATTTCGATAGCGAAGACCGGCTGTGGGAAGTCGAGCACGGCCCGGCGGGCGGCGATGAGCTCAACCTGGTGCAGCGTGAGGCGAATTATGGCTGGCCCACGCGCTCTTACGGGGACAATTATAATGGTAAACCGATTCCCGACCACACCGAGGATGACGGCTTCACCAAGCCCGCGACCTATTGGAACCCCGTGATCGCGCCCGGCGATATGGTGATCTATTCTGGGGAGATGTTCGGCCCTTGGAAAGGCAATGCGCTGATCACCGGCCTTGCAACCAAGGCGCTGGTGCGGGTCGAGCTCGACGGTGAAAACGGCACTGCCACCGAAGCCGCACGCTACGATTTCGGCAAGCGCCTGCGCTCGGTCGCGCAAGGTCCGGACGGGGCGATCTGGGTCGCCGAGGATGGCGATGGCGGCCGCGTACTGAAAGTAACGATGTAGCGCATCAGAGTCCCCGCGCGGGCGGGGACCTCTCCGCACCCAAGAGCCAGAATTGCATGAGGCTCCCGCCTTCGCGGGAGCGCACCAAGACCACTATGTCCGAACCACAGCCCCCCACAGCCAGCCTCATCCCGCTCGAAGCGGTCTCTGCCGATATGATCGAGCAAGTGCTTGACCGCGCCTTTGGGCCGGACCGGCTCGCGCGCACCGCCTATCGCATCCGTGAAGGGATGAATTGGCTGCCCGGCCTCAGCTTTGCCGCGCTGGATGCGGACGAAATGCTGGTCGGCACGCTGCAATGCTGGCCCATTGCCCTGCGCCCTCCCGGTGGCCCGGACGAGGACAAATCCGTGCCGCTCATCATGGTCGGCCCGGTTGCCGTCTTGCCAGAAAGGCAGGGTGAAGGCTTTGGCATGGGACTGATGGCGGCCATGCTGGATGCCGAAGCGCGGCTTGCCTCTGGCGGGCAATTGCCGCTGGCGCAGGTCCTGATCGGGGATGCGGATTACTATGGGCGCTGGGGCTTCTCAGCGGCAGCAACGTGCGCATGGCGCTGCCCCGGACCTTATGAGCAAGACCGCCTGCTCGCGCGCGGCCCGGCACTCGCTGCGATGCCCGCCGAAGGCATTTTGGGGCCGTGGGGCAGCTAAGCGCTCTTCCCCGGAACCGGGCAATCTGGCACGGCGTTTCTCGACCATGCCTTATGAACCCCCACCCTACCTCGCTGAAATGACCCTCGCGCAAATCGCGCAAGCTGTGGCTGATCGCAAATTGCCGCCGCTGGAGAAGTGGGACCCGCAAAAGATCGGCGAAAGCGATATGCGCATTTCCGCCGATGGCACGTGGTATCACGAGGGCGGCGTGATCCATCGCCCCGCCATGGTGCGCGCCTTTTCCAGCCTGCTGACACGCGATGCGACCGGCGCGCACTGGCTGCTGAGCCCGTTTGAGAAGCTGCATATCGAAGTCGACGATGCAGCCTTTATCGCCACCGATTGCGAGCCCAAGGACAGCGACATTGCGTTTCGATTGAACACCGATGAGCTTGTCATCGCAGGCCCAGACCATCCGATCCGCGTCGCGGGCGATCCGGAGACTCCGGCGATTTACCTGCATGTGCGGCGCGGCTGCGAGGCGCGGCTTAACCGCTCGACCTACAACCAGCTGGCTGAAATTGCCTTGGCGACCAGTGGTGACGATTGGCTGGTCACAAGCCAGGGCGCAATCTTCTCCCTGATCGCTTCAGGCTGAGCGAGTGCGCATGGGAGTGGAGGACCTGCACGAGAAGCTGGCGGCCTTGCACCGGGCGGGCCATGCGCGCGATGTGCCGGGGCTGATGACGGACGCCGATCTGGCCGATGGGCGCGCCACGCCCGCCGCCGTGCTGATCGCGGTCACCACGCGCACGCAGCCCACCGTCCTGCTCACCCAGCGCCCGCGATCCATGCGCGATCATCCAGGGCAAGTTGCCTTTCCCGGCGGCAAGATCGATCCCGGCGAAGACGCCGTGGCAGCCGCCGTGCGCGAGGCTGAGGAAGAGCTGGCCCTGCCGCGCGCAGCAGTGCAGGTGATAGGCACCAGCGATCTCTACCACACCGGCACCGGTTTTGAGGTCACGCCCGTCCTCGCCACCATTCCGCCTGATTTGCCGCTGTTACCAAGCCGCCACGAAGTGGAAGCATGGTTTGAGGCTCCGCTGTCGATGTTGCTGAAACCGGAAAACTGGACTGAGCAACACGCGGAGTGGCAAGGCAAGCCCCGGCGCTATTATGAGATGGACTATGCAGGCTTTCGCATCTGGGGCGTGACGGCGGCGATCATCCTCAATCTGGCGCGGCGCATTGATGTCAACGCGCTGAGCGATTAACGGGCCATCTGCCTGATCGCCATGACCAAACAGCTTCCCTCCGCACCTTGGACCAGCCATCCCGGCCTCACCTTGCTAACGCAGGTGCTGGGCGCGCCTAACATCCGTTGGGTCGGCGGCGCGGTGCGCGATACGCTTTTGGGCAGCGCGGTGGCGGATGTTGATTGCGCGACCAAGCATGAGCCCGCTCGGGTTATTGATCTTTGTTCAGCGGCAGGCATTCGCACCATTCCCACCGGGATTGACCACGGCACCGTGACCGCGATTTTCGAAAGCGAGAATGGCGGTAAACCCTGGCCGGTCGAGATCACCACTTTGCGCCGCGACGTCGCCACTGACGGGCGGCGCGCCACCATCGCCTTTGCAAGCGAGTGGCGCGAGGATGCAGCGCGGCGCGATTTCACGATCAACGCGCTCTATGCCGATCCGGTCACAGGCGAAATCTCGGACTATTTCGACGGACTTGAAGACCTCGCCGCGCGGCGGGTGCGCTTCATCGGGGACGCCCGCCAGCGCATTGCTGAGGATCACTTGCGCATCTTGCGCTATTATCGGTTTCAGGCGCGGTTCGGCGCAGACCTTGATGAGGAGGCGGAAAGCGCCTGCGCGGATATGGCTGAAACGCTCAAAGGCCTCAGCCGGGAGCGGATTGCGGATGAGTTGACCAAGCTGCTCAGCCTGCCGGACCCGCACGAAACGATCACGCGGATGCATGCGCGCGGCGTTTGGGGCGTGGTGCTGCCTGAGACGTGCTCAGCGCATCTCGCTGCTCTTGCCCGGCTGATCGCCGCTGAAGCTGAGGCTGGCATTGCGCCCAACCCCATCCGGCGGCTCGCCGCTTTGCTGCCGCCCTCGCGCGATGTGGCGGAGACCTGCGCCGCGCGGCTGAGGCTGTCCAAGGCACAACGCGCGCGCCTTATCAACGCGGCAGAGCGCCGCAACGATGACGCCGCCAATCCACGCGCACTGGCGTACACTGTTGGGCTGGATCAGGCGCGCGACCGCCTGCTGCTGCTGGGCGCCTCCGCCGCGACGCTGGACGATTGGACCGCGCCGCAATTCGGGCTGAAGGGCCGGGCGATTGTGGCGCGCGGAATAGCGGCGGGGCCGGAAGTTGCGCGCATTTTGAGAGCGGTCGAAGTGCGCTGGGTCGCGGAAGGCTTCCCTGACGCTGATCGGGTTGAAACGCTTCTAAACGAAGAACTTAGCGCGCGATTGTGATCGATTTGCGTTGAGCCGGTCTTCAGCCGCGATAGATTATTGCACTGCAGCATATGACGATCTTGTTATATCCGCGCGCGCTCCCCTAGGGAACCGAGCGTGTGGTTCACACATTAATGCGATGCGCGCGCCTTGGTCGTTGGCTTTTTCAGAGCCTTCGCAGCCAGCCCGCCCAACCGGGCTCTGGCGATCTTTGCTTAAGTGCAAAGCGTGTCATTCGCGCGTCATGGTGCGGCATAGGCCTGCCGAACCGAGGCATTTCGCTCAGGCGAGAACCTTTGAAGCCATGACGAGAGAATTTACCGATAACGGAGTGACTGTTACATGAAGCTTGCAAAGACTGCCCTTTTCGCCGCTGCCTTGACTGCCCTTCCCACCGCTGCGTTCGCTCAGGACGCCGGTTCCACCGTCTTCGGCAATGATGACGCTCCCGTCGGCACGGTTGAGAGCAACGCCAATGGCATCGTCACCGTCGACACCGGCACGTACAAGGCACCGCTGCCCGCCAACCTTTTGGCAGAGCGCGAAGGCAAATGGACGGTCAATGCCACAAAGGCGCAGATCGACGGCATGATGGCCGCACAAAAGGCCGAAGCCGACAAGAAGCTCGCCGCTGCTCTGGTGACCGGCGCGAAGGCAAACAGCGCGGACAATCAATATGCCGGAACCGTGCTCGCGATTGATGACGCGGCCGATCAGGTCCTGCTCAAGCATGGTGCCGGGCTGGTGAGCTTGAAGCGCGAACACTTTGCGGTTGATGCTGCAGGCCAGCTGATGGCGCTCTTCACAGTGGAGCAGCTGGATACCTTTACAACTGAAGTCCCTGAAGGCGCGGAAGTGCGCACCGCGAGCGGAGAACTGGTCGATTTCGCCGGTACGGGCGCGACAGCAACCGCCACCGCGGCGACCACTTCAACCGAGACAGACGCGAGCGAGTAACACGCTCTGCGCCAACACGGTTCACAAAAGCCGCGCGGGTCATTCGGTCCGCGCGGCTTTTTAATGCCACCTCGCGGAAAACCCCCGGTTCAATCGAAGCGATTACTCTTTGGAAAACCTGTCGGCGGCATGCGGCCCGCTGCACCGCGCGCGACCTTCCACATATGAATGTCAGTCTCGGTCCGCGTGCGCTCGCCTGATCCGCCCATCTGCCAGCTCAGCCCATCGGCCAGCACAAAGGTGCGCGCATCGCTTAGCCCGCCGTCCCGGTAACGCTGCAATTGCACCCCCTGCCCGCGCGCCATCACCGGCATTTCTTCCAGATTGAAGACGATCAGCTTCCGATTGTCGCCTACCGCCGCGACGTGATCATGTTCGGGCGCGATCTCGCGGATGACTTGCAGGCTCGCATCGCCCTTCAGGTTGACGACCTGCTTACCCTTCTTCGTCTCAGCGATCAGCTCTGCGGTCTCTGCCACAAAGCCCTTGCCACTGCTGGACGCGAGCAGCAGCCGTCCGCCCTCTTTATGAACAAGCATTTTGGCGATCGAGCTTTCGGTTTCCAAGTCGAGCATCGTGCGCACCGGCTCGCCAAAGCCGCGCGCGCCGGGCAGCTTGTCGCATCCCAGCGTGAAGAACCTGCCGGTGCTGCTAGCGATCAGCAATTTATCCGTGGTCTGCGCGTGAAGGATGAAAGCGAGCGCGTCGCCTTCCTTATACTTGAATTCCTGATCCAAGGGCACGTGGCCCTTGGCCGCGCGGATCCAGCCCTTCTGGCTGAGGATGACCGTCACCGGCTCCTTCTCGATCATCGCATCCATGCTGAATTCGACCGCCGGAGCCGCCTCTTCAATCCGCGTGCGGCGCGCGCCAAGCTTGGTGTCCTCAGCATAATCCTTGCGCAGGGTGCGCAGGTCTTTCTTCAGACGCGTGCGCTGGCGAGCGGGACTTTCGAGCAGCTTTTGCAAGTCCTCCTGCTCGGCCAGCAGATCATCCTTCTCGGTGCGCAGCTGCATTTCCTCCAGTTTGCGCAGTGATCGCAGCCGCATGTTGAGGATCGCTTCGGTCTGGCGGTCGGTCAGGCCAAACTCCGCCATCATCACTGGCTTTGGCTCATCCTCAGTGCGGATGATCTCGATCACCCGGTCGAGGTTGAGGAAGGCGATGATGTAGCCTTCGACCAGTTCCAGCCGCTTGGCGATCTGATCGAGCCGGTGCTGTGTTCGGCGTTGCAGGATCTCTATCTGCGCCGCGGTCCAGTTCTGGAGCAGCTCCTTAAGCCCCATCACCATCGGCGTGCGAGTCGCATCCAGCACATTCATGTTGAGCCCGAAGCGGGTTTCCATGTCGGTCAGCTTGAAAATGCTCTCTTTGAGCAATTCCGGATCGACATTGCGGCTGCGCGGGATCAGCACGATGCGGATGCTCTCATCACTTTCATCGCGCACATCTTCAAGGATCGGCAGCTTCTTGTCGGAAATCGCCTGCGCAATCTGCTCAATCAGTTTGCCTTTGGGCACCTGATAGGGAATTTCCGAGATGACAAGCTGCCATTGTCCGCCGCCCAGCCGCTCGATCCCGGCGCGCTGGTCTTCGGCCTTGTCCGCTTCGGGAGCCTCAAACACGCCGCGCAGTCGGAAGCTGCCACGCCCGGTTTCATAGGCTTTGGAGATCACGTCCGGACCGTCAATCACCTGACCGCCGGTGGCAAAGTCCGGCCCTTTCATCAGCTCCATCAGCCGCGCGTGTTCGACCGTCGGATTGTCAATCAGCTCCAGCGTCGCGTCGATCACTTCGGCGGCGTTGTGGGAGGGAATGTTGGTTGCCATGCCCACCGCAATCCCGCTTGCTCCGTTGGCCAGCAGATTGGGGAACAGGCCGGGCATCAGCTCAGGCTCGATCTCCTCGCCATTGTAGGTCGGCAGAAAATCGACCGTGCCCGCATCCAGCCCTTCCATTAGCTGGATCGCGGTCTTGGTCAGGCGCGCTTCGGTGTAGCGATAGGCGGCGGCGTTATCGCCATCGATATTGCCGAAATTGCCCTGCCCCTCGACCAGCGGGTATCGCAGCGAGAAATCCTGAGCGAGCCTGACCATCGCATCATAGGCGGCGGTGTCGCCATGCGGGTGATACTTACCGATCACCTCACCCACGACGCGGGCTGATTTCTTGAAAGTGCTGTTGGGTGCCAGGCCCAACTGGCGCATTGTCCACAGCAGGCGGCGGTGAACCGGCTTCAAGCCATCGCGCAGATCAGGCAGCGAGCGCGCGGTGATCGTGGAGAGCGCATAGACGAGGTAGCGCTCAGACAGCGCCGCATCGAACGGCGCATCGGTGATAAGGTCAAACTCGTCCTCAGGGGGATCGGAATCAGTGGGGTCAATCGGATCGGCCATCCCCCTCGCTTAGCAACGCGCAAGGCTTGCAGGGAGAGGCGTTTCCACAGGGAAAGCGCGTAGCTCGGCGGTCTTATGCGAGAAGAGCCGGGCTGGCAGGGATAATCGCGTAGGCAAACAGGCAGGCCGACAGCGCGATGGACAGGGTAGCAGCGAAGAGGTTGTTAGCGGTGAGGATCATGATCAGGCTCCGGTGGTCAAGGCAGCTATAGGTGACGCGTTTAGGGCTGGTTGCTGGACAATCAGGCGAGCAGCGTCGGGCTGGCGGGAATGATGGCGTAAGCGAACAGGCTGGCCGAAATCACAACTGAGAAGGCGGCGGCGAAGAGGTTGCTGGCGGTGGTGGTCATAGGGGGCTCCGTTGGTGTTTGTGAGCTTGAGA
>JBCBZR010000004.1:0-431225 GCA_039815245.1 Pseudomonadota bacterium
CGCCTCCGCCGCCGCCTCCGCCGCCGCCTCCGCCGCCGCCTCCGCCGCCGCCTCCGCCGCCGCCTCCGCCGCCGCCCAGCGTTGGGGGGACACCGATTGAACCCATCGAACCGGGCGAATCCGGTCCGGTGTCGATCAACAATCCCGAAGTGGTCGAGGCACCTGTCGAGATCATCCAAGTCGCTCCGCCGATCGAACAGCAGGCCAATATCGACTTTGGAGCGGACTTCCCCGGCCTCGTCGAAGCGCCGCTCTTGTCGGAAGACCCGCTGCTCGAAGACCCTGTCGCCAGTGGCGGGGACAGCTCGCTTTATGCTCAGGACAGCGAGACCGAAGGTGATGACACAGACGATGATGAAGACGACGATGACGCTCAGGATAAGGGGGGGTAAGCGCATGAAAAAGCTGATCTCTTTGTCGGCAGCTGCACTCGTGGCCACCGTTGCTGTCTGGGCGACGCCGAACATTGCGCAACTTAAAGAGCAAAACTCGCTGAGCCTGCGTGACACCTTCCCGATTGGGTCAAACGCTTTATGCGAGGCGCAAATCCTCGCGCCCAAGCCGGGCGGGGGACTGTTCGATCGTCAGTATTCGGTGATCTGCCGTGATGCCGCAGCGCCGATTGGCAATCTGTGGGTGGTGCGCGGTGATGTTGCGCAAAGCGCTGCGCAGCGTTTTGGCGGGGCGAATGTCCAATGCTCGCCCAACACCGGAGCCAGCGTGCCCGAAACACTCGGCCAAGCGCTTGCGAATGCGCGGCGGCTGACCTGCCAGAGCACGTCTGGCGCTGTCAGCACGGAACTGATCGTCGGCGAAGCCAATGGCCGCACTTACGCAGCCAGCGGGCTGGGCGTTTATATCAAGGCGCTGGAGCTGGGCCTTGCGTCTTTGGCGAGCGACAAGTTGGTCGCCGGAACGGTCGACATCCCGCTGACGCAGACCACCGATGCGCTCGCTTTCGCGCGTCAGCAAGCTACAGCTATTGACGCGGATCAGGCGTTGGTTGAAGCGTATCGCCGCAGCAATAAAGGCAATTTTGCCGAAGCCGCTGAGTTCTTCGCCGCCAGCGCCGCTGCGCTCACTGGAAACAGCGCCGCTGAGGCTCGGCTCAACGAGGCGCTGCTGCAGTCCAATCTGGGCAATTATGCTGAGGCTGCGCGATTGTTTGGCGCCACTGCGTCAATCACGCGCGCGGATCCGGTGCTGGCGCGGTTGCAGCGCAACTACGCGGCGATTGATGCGCTTAATCAGGGCAATCCGCAGGCGGCTCTGGCAGCGGTTAACACCCCGCTTGAAAACGAGTTTGGTGATCCCGATGCGCTCAGACAATTGCAGGTCGGCCCCTTCCTTGCCAGTCGCTTGGCAGCAGAGAACGAGCGCGCCGCCGGGGCCAGCTATGCGCTGAGCCTGACGGCGCTTGAACGAGCGCAACTGCTTGATGGACAGGGCGATTATCTGCGCGCGACGGCGCTGCGCCTGCTTGGCCGACCTGATGAGGCGGCGCTCAGTCTGGAGCGCGCCAACACGACTTTGGCTGAAGTGCGCGGTGGGCGCGTGGTCTCGATCATCTGGCTGCGCGCACAGGTTCTGGGCGAGCTGGCTGAAGTGGCCGAGCGCACCGGACGCGCTCCCGAAGCGGAGCGGCTGCACAGCGAAGGCATTGCTTTGCTCGATGTGACCTATCCGGACTCGCCAGCTTTGCAGAGCGCGCGCGCTCAGAAGGCCGGGTTTTACGCTCGGGCCGGGCGGCGCGATGAAGCGCTGACACTGTATCGCGGGATTGTGGCTGATGCAGCGGGACGGCCATTGCCCAGCCTGCGCAGCCTGATGACACCGTTCTTTGCGCTGCTGCTCGACGGCACGCCCAAAGGCTCAGCCAGCAGCAGCGCGGCAGTCGATATGTTCGCAGCCAGCCAATTGTTGCAGCGCCCCGGCCTTGCGCAGACGCAGGCCGTGCTCGCGCGTGAGCTGTCAGGCGGCGACGATGAAGCCTCGCTGCTGTTCCGTAAGACGACCAATATCAGCCGCTCGATTGAGCAATTGCGCGGCACGATTGTGCAGATGCAGACCAGCGCTGAATTGTCGCCTGAGGCTGCGAACCTGCTGGTAGAGCGGCAGGAGCGGCTCGGCCAATTGCAGCAGCAACAAGCCGAGATTCTTGGCAAGCTTGCCGAATATCCCCGCTATCGTGCGGTGACGGGAAGTTCGATTGATCTGGCCGCCTTGCAATCCACACTTCGTGATGACGAGGTTTATGTGAAGCTTGTCTCGATTGAGGATGAAAGCTTCGTCATCTACGCCACATCTGACAGCGCTATGGCCTATGAAGCGGCGCTCTCGCCCGATGAGGTGGAGCTGCTGGTGGACCGCATTCGCGAGAGCATCGCGATCGCGGAAGGGGGCGAAATCCTCACTCTCCCCTTCGATCTGGAAAGCTCGCGTAAGTTGTATAATGGGCTGTTTGGCCCCGTTGCTGCGCAATTGCCGACGCACCGCCACATCGTCTTTGAACCCGATGGCGCGATGCTCAAGCTGCCGATCAATTTGCTGGTAACCGATGATGCAAGCCTTGAGCGGTATCAGGCCCGTCTCGATTCCGACCCCGAGGCGGACGAGTATGACTTTACCGGGACCTCTTGGCTGGGAAGGGGTTCGCAAATCACGACCTCGGTCTCTCCCGCTGCATTCCGCGATGTGCGCGCGGCGCGGCCGTCCAACGGAGCGAAGGCCTATCTTGGCCTTGGGCAGAACGAGCCAATCGGTGACACGCCCACTGGGACCGCGCGCACGCGCTCGGCTTTGGCGGGTGGTGAGAATTGCCTGTGGTCACCCAATATATGGGCCAACCCTATCAAGGCTGATGAGCTGTTTGCAGCTGCTGGCCAGCTCGGCAATGAGGCGACGGTTCTGACCGAGCGGCAGTTTACCGACACCGGGATCGCCGCGCGCGAGGATCTGGATGACTATCGCATCCTGCACTTTGCAACGCATGGCCTGGTGACCGCACCGCAGCCTGAATGCCCGCCGCGCCCGGCTTTGCTCACCTCCTTTGGGGATGGCGAATCCGACGGTCTGCTAAGCTTTGCTGAAATTTTCAGCCTGCGTATCGATGCCGATCTGGTGATCCTCTCCGCGTGCGACACGGCTGGCGAAGCCACGGTAGGCGCCACGCGCGAGGCGGGTGTGACCTCGGGCGGCGACTTCGCGCTGGACGGGCTGGTGCGCGCCTTTGTCGGGGCAGGCGGGCGGACCGTGGTGGCGAGCCATTGGCCGGTGCCGGACGATTTTGACGCGACGAAGCGTCTGATCGGGGGGCTCTTCACCGAAAAGGGTCAGGAAACCGCAGCCGCCTTGCAGAGCTCGCAATTGGATCTGATGGACGATGCCGATACCTCGCATCCGTTCTATTGGTCAGCCTTCGCAATTGTCGGGGATGGCGCGGTTGCCGCCACACGCTGAGGTCCGCTAAAACCGCGCTAACGGCACGGGGGCAGCAGGGGGAGCGGATCATGGCGGAGCAGGCTCAAACGGCGAAATCTGGCTCGCGCTGGCTGGATCGCACCACGCGCAGCGTCAGCGAGGCGGGCACGATCCAGATCCTCGTTGCGCTTGTTATTGTCGTCTTCGCTGTTCTGATCGCGCGCTACAGTTGGACACTGGCCGACGACGAGACGCCGACCCCGCTGACCAATGCCGCTGAGCGCGCGCTGTATGATATGCGCTCCTATTATTCGGCTGACATGGTTGAGCCCGATGAGCGCATTATCGCGGTCGTCTACACCGATCAGACGCTGATCAACGCGCAAAAGCGCTCTCCTTTGCCGCGCGACATTCTGGCCGAAGCGCTGACCAATATCGATGCGATGGGGGCCAAGGCGATCGGGATCGATATTCTAATCGACCAGCCGCAGGATGAGGATGAGCAGTTGATCGAGGCCTTGCGGGCCATGCAGACGCCGGTGGCGGTCGGCTATGCGGCGGTCGGCACCAATGAAGACGATATCGTTTACGAGCAGCAGGTTTATCTGGAAGAGTTCTTCGCCGCGCTGGAAGGCAGCAATGCGCGGCCTGCCTCAATCCGGCTCGACAACGCCTTTGGCCAGACGCGGGTGTGGCCCAGCATTGAGCCCGATCTGCCCCCGGTTCTGGGCCGCGCCATGGTGGCTGATGCGGGCGGTCCGGTTGACGCGTTTGAAGGCTATGAAGGCGGGATCGAATACCGCCGCAGCATCTTCGAAGATCAGAGCGACAGCGCCGAAGGCGAGGGCGAGCAAGACGTCTCCTCGCCGCTGTTTACCGCGCTTGATATCGAGCTGTTCGTCAATGCAGACCCGGCGGTGCTGGAGTTCATCGCTGAGCAGATCGAAGGCCGCTATGTTCTGATCGGTGGCGACATCAAAGATTATGACCGGGTTGAGACGACCTATTCCTCGATCAATGGTGAGCAGCCCGCCGGGATTTACGTGCACGCTGAAATGATCGCGCAGATGCTCAACGGGCAGGCGCTGCCGCAGATTTCGAGCGCTTTGCTGTGGTTCGCGGCAATTCTGGTCGTGGCCAGCGCCATTCTGGTCGCGCTGCTGGAGTGGCCCGCGCGCAGGCTGGTGCCGCTGATCGTGGTGTTCTTTGCGATCTTTATCGGCGCGCCGATTGTCTTGCAGGTGCAAGACTATGACACGCACGGCCTGCCCGCGGTTGGCTGGCTGGTCGGCTGGGTGCTCGCCTTCACCGCAATGACCACGGTCGCGCGTGCATCGGGCGCGAAACAGCGCAGCTTTGCGCAAAGCGCGCTCGGCAAGTATATCCCGCGCGATATTGCGCAGGCGATCATCGACCAGCCTGAATTGCTTTCACTCGGCGGAGAGAAGCGGTCGATCTATGTGCTGTTCAGCGATCTTGAGGGCTTCACCAAGATGAGCCACGCGATCCCGCCGGAAATGGTCGCCAAATTGCTCAACCGGTACCTTGAAATGCTGAGCCAGGTGGTGCTCGATCATGGCGGGGTGATCGACAAGTTCGTGGGCGATGCGGTCGTCGCGTTCTGGGGCGCTCCGATTGCGCGGCCCGATGACGCGACGCGCGCGGCCAAGGCGGGCTATGCGATGTGGGAAGCGGGCGAAGCGTTCCGCCGCGAGGTCGCAGAGATGGATGCGAGCCTTCCCAAAATCGGCAAAACGCGCGTCGGCCTGCATTATGGCGACGCTGTGATCGGCAATTTCGGCGGCGACACGCGCATTCAATACACCGCTCTGGGAGACAGCATGAACACCGCCGCGCGGTTGGAGGCAGCCAACAAGGCGCTGCAATCCTCTGTTATGGCAAGCCGCGAATTCGCTGAGAGATCAGGGCTCGGCTGGTGGCGCGAGATGGGCCGCATCGTGCTGCGCGGGCGCTCCAGCCCGGTCGATATCCTCGAACCGGCTCCCGATTTTCCTGAGGAAGACCGCGCAAAACTTGCTGAAGCAGCCGTGATGGCGATCACAGACGGCGCCGCCGCAAAGGCTATAATCGAAGGCGTCGCATCTGGTCATCCAGATGATACTGCTCTAAGAAATTTGGCAGAGCGCTACGGAAAATTGGATGAAGGGGGAGCTTATGTTCTCGGCTAGGATGAATGCGAAAATCGTAGGCACAGGAATTGCCGCTGCGCTGGCTTTGAGCGCGAGCGCCGCGATGGCGGGTGTTGTCGTCAAATCCAGTGGCCCCTCGGCTGCCACCTATCCGGTCGGCAAGAAAGTTTCGGACACCGCCACGATCACGCTGAAGGCAGGCGACAGCATCACCGTGCTGACTGCCAAGGGCACGCGTGTGATGAAGGGCGCAGGCACTTTCAAGGTGGGTGATCAGCCTAAGGCAACCCGCGGCCGCTTCGCCGCGCTCACCCGCAAGCGCGCCGCACGCCGGGTGCGCACTGGGGCCGTGCGCGGTGGCCCTGCCGGAGCCATGGAGGCCAAGGCTACCAACCCCAATCTGTGGTACGTCGATGTCTCACAATCAGGCAAAAGGTGCGTCTTTGACCTCAACACAGTGCGCCTGTGGCGTCCGGTCAAGGAAGGCATCGCCACCTACCGCGTGATTGACACCGCATCGGAAAGCTCAATTGACGTAACCTTTGATGACGGCGAAAGCGTCGCAGCGCTTGACCCGGCGCGGCTGACCGTGGTGGCGGACACCGAATACACCTTTGCCGGGCCAGAGGGCACCGATGTTGCAACGGTGACCTTCACTAAACTCGCTGATGACTGGACCGGCGCAGAAGACCTCGCCAACAAGCTCGTCGAAGCAGGCTGCATGACGCAAGTCGACCAAATGGCAGACCGTCTGGGGGGCTAGGCTTTCCCCGTGCCTTCGCATTGCGCGCAACTGAGCAAAACTTTGTGCTCTTCATGAGGCCCCGCTTTACCGGCGGGGCCTTTCTCGTCATGCGGGTGGTCTGACAGACACGATGAGGGGGTCCCGTCATGGCAACACAGCCGCCCGCAAGCACCGCTCCGCAAGGGCAGCCTATCGCTGCCAGCCAGACCCAGGCAGCGCCGCCTAAGGTCTCATATTCGCTGTCCGGCGGTTTGCTCGCCCGCTTGAAGGAGCTGGGGGCTGCGCTTGCTTTCACCTCCTATCAGTCCGGCTTTCTTTATATGTTGGGCAATTCTCCCACTGGCGGAGCGCAGCTGCATCAGTCTGAAATGCCAAAGCCCATGGGGCTGAGCGATGACGGCACCGGTGCACTGGTGCTGAGCGCGGGCGCGCAGCTCATCCGCTTTGAGAACGTGCTGAAGGACGGGCAGCGGATCAACCAGACCTATGATGCGTGCTTTATGCCGCGCTCGCAGCATCTGACCGGGCAGCTGGATGCGCATGATGTAGGCGTGACGCGAACGGGCGATATCATCTTCGTCAACACGCGCTTCAATTGCCTCGCGCGGCTGCATCCGCGCCATTCGTTTGAGCCGTTCTGGCAACCGCCTTTCATTACCGAGATCGTGGATGAGGACCGCTGCCATATGAACGGCCTCGCCATGCGCGAGGGTGAGGCTGCGTTTGTGACGGCGGTTTCGCGCTCCAACACGATTGATGGCTGGCGCGATCGGCGCGGCGATGGCGGGGTGGTGATCCATGTGCCCACCGGCAATGTCGTGTGCGAAGGGCTCTCCATGCCGCATTCGCCTCGCTGGCACGATGGGCAGCTTTACGTGCTCAACTCAGGCACGGGCGAGTTGGGCGTGGTCGCGTTTCCGGGTGGCAAGGCCGATGGCAGTGTGATGGGCACATTTCGCCCGATTGCCTTTTGCCCCGGCTTTGCGCGCGGGCTTGCGTTCCATGATGGCCTGGCGTTCGTCGGCTTGTCGCGCCCGCGCTATGAGCGGTTTGAGGGGCTGGCGCTTGACCAGCGGCTGAAGGATGCGGATAGCGAGCCATGGTGCGGCATTCAGGTGATTGACCTTGCCAAAGGCTCCTGCGTTGACTGGTTCCGCATCGATGGTGCGATTGCTGAGCTTTACGATGTGGAGCTGGTCCATGGCTACGCCTGCCCGATGACGGTTTCTCCCAATTCGCCTGATGCAGGCAGCCTGATCACCTTCGATGCAGGCTGATTGGGCCTCGAAAAATTATAATTAATTTTGAAATAACCATTCCGCGGTAACCCCTAGTTCGTGAAGTGGGACCCCATGGTCCTGCACCCCTCCTGTTCCGACCGGAGGCACCAACGCCCAAAGTACCGGGCAAAGGGAATGCACGTGACTGGCAAGGCGATTTCAAACGGCTCTTCAACCAATCCTGAGGCCACGCGCACAGCCGCATCGGCTTTGAGCGCGCTGCGCTGGGGTGCTGCTCCGATTGCGATGATCGCAGCCACCAGCCCATATGCAGTGCAAGCGCAGGAGCTGTCGCTCGCCCCGTCCAGCAGCACTGGGGGTGCTCAGGCCAACGGCACTGGCGCGCCGGTTATCGCGGTGCAGGACCTGTTCGCGCTCGATACCAGTGTGACGCTGAACAATGGTCTTGAAGCGCAAGGCGTGGGCCGGGTCAGAGCGATCACGCAAAACGGCCTGACGATCCAGCCGGACAGCACGCTTTTTACGCTCGACGCAGGGTTCGATGCGGTCAGCCTTTCGTCGATTGCGCCCAATGTCTCCATGGCCAATGGCGCGAACAACGGTGTGAATGCCAGCGCGAATGGAGCCAACGATCTTGAGATCGACACCAGCGCCGGGCCTGTGTCCGATAACGCTGCTGGCATTGCGGCGTATAACAACGGGACAGGCGCTGCCTCGATCATCACCGCCGATGTGACCAGCACCGCCGACAACGGCATTTACACTTATAACAACCCGGACGGCGGCACAGTCACAATTGACACCAGCGCAGGCAGCGTCACGGGCGCAGCGGCTGGCATTGCGGTCTATAATTATTCCAGCAGCACGGTTTCGGTCACCACCGCCGATGTGACCGGCACTGCCGAAGACGGCATTTATATTGCCTCACCCGGAGATGTCGCGCTCGATACGTCGGGCGGCTCTGTCACGGGCGGTGTTGACGGCATTGAAGTCAGCACCGGCGGGACTGCCGATGCGGCCGTCACCACAGGCAATGTCACTGGCCAATCGGGCGACGGCATCGCTGTCAGCAATTCAGGCCAAGGTGGCTCCATCTCAGTCAATTCCGCGGCGGGGACAGTCTCAGGTGCTGAGCGCGGGGTTGATGTTCGCAACAATGGCCGCGGGGCAACTCTGGTCGTCACCGGAGACGTGACCGGTGCGGATGGCAACGGTATCTACGCTTACAACACCGGTTCAGGCACTGATGTCACGGTGGATTCCAGCGCAGGCCGCGTGACCGGTTCGACCGATGGCATCGCCGCCTACAACTTTGGAACAGGCGCGCTGTCTGTAACAGCGGCGGATACGGCAGGCACATCGGGCGCAGGCATTTATGCGTTCGCATACACAGACACCGCGTCGCTTTCGATTGATTCAAGCGAAGGCGCTGTCGAGGGCGGCACTTCTGGTGTCGTCGCGACCAATTATGGTGCGGGCACAACCCGTGTGACAACCGGCGATGCGACCGGCGGCAGCGCTGCTGGCATTCTTGTCACTAACACCGCAGCGGGCGGCGACATGTCCGTTGATAGCTCAGCGGGCAGCGTCACGGGCGCGACGCGCGGTGTGGATGCAACACAATCAGGCGCAGCCGCTTTGTCAGTGACGACAGCCGGTGCGACCGGAACTGCGGGCGAAGGCGTAAGCGCAGTCAACACCGCCGCAGGCACCGCAATTACAGTGAACACCAGTGCGGGCTCGGTCAACGGTGCCACGCGCGGCATCGCAGCGACCAATAATGGCTCTGGCGCATTGTCGATCACCAGTGCTGATGTCGAAGGTGCAGACGATGCCGGGATAGCGGCCAGCAATGCAGGCACCGATCTCACGATCAATTCCAGCGCAGGCTCCGTAACCGGCGCCACGCGCGGCATTGATGCCAATCAGTCCGGCAGCGGCGCGCTGCGGATCACCACACTGGACGTGATCGGTGAGGGCGGCGCGGGCGTTTACGCGTACACGACGGCAGCCAGCACGGACCTGACGGTTGACACCAGCGCAGGCCGCGTCACCGGGACAACCGACGCGATCGCCGCGTACAGCAATGGCTCTGGCGCGCTGTCTGTCACCAGCGGCGATGCGACGGGCGCAGCCGGATCAGGCATTTACGCCTTCGTCGATGCGCCGGGCACATCGCTTGCGGTCGATTCCAGCGTGGGCACAGCGACGGGCGCGCAAAACGGGATCGTCGCCACCAATTATGGCTCCGGCAGCACCAGCGTCACCAGCGGCGATGCGGTTGGCGAGAACGCGGCTGGTATCCTCGTGACGAACATGGCTGCGGGCACCGACATGGTCGTCGACAGCACGTCGGGCAGCGTCACCGGTGCAACCAGCGGGATTATCGCGAACAACAGCGGGTCAGGCTCACTCTCGATCACTACGGGCGATGTCAGCGGAGCGGGCGCGTATGGCGTTCTGGCGACGAATGGTGGGAGCGATCTTTCGGTTGATACGACCTCTGGCAACGTCACCGGCGCGCTTGATGCGATCTTTGCGACCAACAATGGCACCGGCTCGCTCAGTGTTGCAATTGGCGATGCGAACGGCGCGCAAGGGGCGGCGCTTAACGCGGTCAACAGCGCGGCCAGCGACGGTGTAAGCGTCCGCGTCGAAGGAACAGCAACGGGCCAGACAAGCGCTCTGGCAATCACCAATGAGGGCGCTGGCCCGACGCTGATAACTAACAATGGCTCTATCAGCGCGGCCTCGGGTCAGGCGCTTGTCATCAACGGCACTGCGGCTGACGTGACCAATGCGGGTACGCTGACCGGCTTTGTCACGCTCACCGGCAATGGTGACACGTTCACGAACACTGGCATGTTCATGGCCACAGGCGACAGCGTGTTTGGCGCGGGCAATGACACCTTTGCCAACAGCGGGACCCTGGCACTCGCGGGGACAGCGCCGGTTACGTTCACCGGGCTTGAGACATTTGAGAACAGCGGCCTCGTGTCGCTGTCTGACGGGCAGGCCGGGGGAAGCCTCAATCTGCCGGGCGATTTCAGTGGGACGTCCGGGTCCACCCTCAGCATAGATGTTGATTTTGAGGCGCAGCAGGCTGACGTCCTCACGATTGGCGGCGCAGCGACAGGTTCCAGCGTGATCAACATCAATCAGATTGGCATGGTGCCCGATGGCTTGTTCGGCACGGTTCTGGTGGTTGACGCCAATGAAGGCAGCGCGAGCGACGCGTTCACGATCGCGGGCGACATGGCGAGCGCGGGCCTGATCGAATTCGGGCTGCTGTTTGATGCCAGCGCAAACGATTACTTCGTCTCAACAGCCCCATCAGCAGCGGCGCGCCAGACCAGCACAATGGCCGAAACAGCGCGCGGCGCGTGGCAGGCAAGCGCGGATGCGTGGGGCCAGCAAATGCTCTCCATGCGGGACACCAACGTCTCAGGCGAGAACGGCGTTGGAACCGCAGAGGGCGGCGTGCGCGGTTGGCTTTCGGCCTATGGCAGCCAGATTGAGCGCGATGGCAGCGCTGCGGTTAACCTGGGCGGAGCGACAACCGGCTTTGACCTGGGCTATGAGCAGAGCTTCATTGGGATGCTTGCAGGCGTTGACTTTGGCAGCGAAACGCTGCGTTACGGTATGACCGGCGGCTATCTGCGCAGCGATGTCGAATTGGCCGGGACACCCAACACGATCGATTATGATGTGCTCACGGTCGGCGCCTATGTGGCGCTCGACACCGGGCCGTTCTTTGCCAATGCGTTGGCGAAGTACGATCTGATCAGCGGCGATCTTGACAGCACGACCGGCGGCTTCAGCGCTGACGTGAACGGCTCGGCCTATGGCGTCACGGCGAATGTCGGCGGCTTGCTTGGCGACCGGGCTGGCTTCTTCGTGGAGCCGAGCGCGGAGATTTCCTACAACATCGCAGACCTTGATCCGATCACGGCAGCGCAAGGCGACTTCGCTTTTGACGAGGGCCAAAGCCTGCTGGGCAAGGTCGGTGCGCGCGCGGGCAAAGGCTTTGAAATTGGTGGCATGACCCCGGCCAGCGTCTTCGTGGGTGCGCGCTATGTCCACGAATTTGAAGGCGAGGACGGCGTTGTGTTCTCCAGCGGCACCCAAGGGGTTGGCTTTGGCAATGTCGCGGTGGACGATTATGGCGAGTTCTCTGGCGGGATATCCATCGGCGGCAGGAAAGACCGTGTCAGCGGCACGTTGACGGGCCAGTACATGACCGGCGAAGATCTCGACGGCTACGGCGCGAGCCTGAACATCCGCGTGCGTTTCTAAGGCGCGACCACGATCCGCTCAGCAGGCCCTTTATCAGCGGATTTGGCTTGATCAGTGGATTGGAGAAGCGGCGGCGGTTTCCTGCGCGGCGAGAGCGTTGCGCTACTGAGCGGGCTCCAGGTTCGCGCCGCCTGTGGTTGGCTTCTGGCTGGGCTGAGCTTCGGCCGGCGGGTTTTGGGGTTGGCCCAGCGGCAGGATTGGCATCTCCTGCGAGCGCGGCGAATAGCGGCGCGCCAGCGTCTCCCATTCGAGCTTCATCGTGCCGCCGGTAGCCTCATGCCGTTGGCGCCAGGCGGTCAGCATATCAAGGCAGGCGTGGTCGATATAGGTGAGGTCTTCGACATGCACGTGGACCTCCGCGCCCTGCTTTACCCGGTCAAGCGAAGCCGCCAGCTTGGGAATCGAGAAGAACGTCGCCGAGCCTTCCAGATGCAGATCGATCCTGTCGTCCTCGCCTTCCTCAACCTCAACATCCATGTGGCTGAAGACGTAGACGACCTTAGCCGTGGCGAGCAGGAAGCCCATGATAACCCCGCTCAACAAGTCAACGCCAACGACGCCGCCAAGCGTCACCAGATAGATCGCCAGTTCCCAGCGGCCAAACTGGGTGATCTTGCGGATCTGCGCGAGGTTGATGAGCTTGTAGCCGGTGTAAACCAGGATCGCAGCGAGCACAGCTGTCGGGATGTTGTTAAGCAGCCACGGCAGCGCGGCCACCGTCACCAGCAACCAGACGCCATGAAGCACGGCCGACCAGCGCGTGACCGCACCCGCTTGGACATTGGCGGTTGAGCGCACGATAACACCTGTCATCGGCAGCGCGCCAATCGCGCCGCACAGCAGGTTGCCCACGCCTTGCGCGCGCAGTTCCTTATCGTAATCGGTGCGCACGCCCGAATGCATCTGGTCCACCGCCGTGGCGCACAAAAGCGTCTCAGCACTAGCGACGAAGGCGAAGATGAAACCGGACAGCACGATCGCCGGCGTGATCGAGGTGAAGGCTTCGACCAGCGGGATGTTGAGCGAGTCCACCAGACTGGCGGGCACTTGCACCTTGTCGATCGGCAGCTGCATAATCGCGGCGGCTACCGAACCCACGATGACAGCGATCAGCGGAGCCGGGATCATCCTTAGCACTTGGGGCTTGAACCGGTCCCAGGCAAAGATGCTCACAATCGTCAGCACACCGACCATGGCTGCCAGGTGGTGGACGCTGCCATCCACCGGAAAGATGACCTTTAGGATCGACGCCGGGATTTCCATGATGTTGGCGAACCCGCCGCCGACTGGCTTTAAGTCGAACATCACGTGAAATTGCGAGGTCAGGATCAGAACACCGATCCCGGCCAGCATCCCATGGATGACGGAAGGCGATATCGCGCGGAACCACTGGCCCCATCGCAATACGCCTGCCGCCAGCTGGACCGCGCCCGCGATCAGCACGACCACGCCTAGCATCATCAGGCCCGATTTGGTGACAAGCTCAAAAACCAGCACCGCCATACCAGCGGCAGGGCCTGATACCTGCAGCGGCGATCCGGCGATAAAGCCTACGACCAACCCGCCAATGATCCCCGTGGCCAGGCCCAGAGCAGGCGGCGCACCCGATGCAATGGCGATACCCATGCAAAGGGGCAGGGCGACAAGGAACACCACGATCGAAGCCATGAATTCCGTAGCTTTCGATACGGGTGCAGGTCCTTCAATGGCAGCAATTGCAGTCATAAGACAAAGCTCCGGGTGGAGAGAGATCAGGAGTTTTACGTGTGGGCTTGTGGATCATCGGATCGAAGGTTCAAAGCCCAAAGTGGCGGCGCTGCCCTTTGTGTGCAGGACAGCGCCTATGCTTTACGGCTGATACGGCAGCGAGGAATGGTGCTGGATGATGCGCACAGTGCCTTCAGCATCCTTCTTGTAGCCCCAGCTCTTGTCGACCTTGGTCACGCCGCCATCCTTATCAGTGAAGGTGACCCAGCCCATCCACATGCCGACATCGCCTTCGATGAAGCTGGCTGAGGTTTCCGAGACCACTTCGCGCCAACCCTTAAGGCCAAACCCACCGTCGAGCGGATAATTGTCATCATGGCCGACAAAATAGGCGAGCGCGCCTTCCTTGGTCGGGCGAAAGGTTTTCTCACCGCTGGCAAGGGTCGGCTTAAACAGAACCGGCCCCATATTATAGCCATAGGCGGCGTCCAGAACGTCGCTCGCCAGCGCGCGCGCGGCGTCAATGCCATCAGCCTCATAGGTCTTGGAAATCGCGATCAGAGCATCGCCCCAGGCTGTCCGGGCTGCGGCGAGATCATCCTCAGTAATCGGCATTTTTATCCTTTCTGTTGCTCAGCGCCAGGCTTCGGGTTCGCCGATAAGTCTGCGCCCGCAACACCTTAGCAAGGTGAGCGGGGTGCAGGTTGCGAGGGCCAAAGCCGTTTTTCAAGCGCGTATCCGTCCGATGGAAATGCCTAGGTCGATAGGGATGAGCCTAGTAATTCCCCATATGGAACGGCCCGATTTATTAAGTGTTCCGCGCGCGTGGCGAAAGTTTTTGTGTGCGCACGGCCGCCAGCGCGGGGCTGCGTCCAATGATCAAACGCCCCAAGTCATCGCCGCGACATTCGATTACCACAAATCGCTTGCGTGCCTCACACTCCTTCGCCCATGCGTTGCATTGTGAGACTGATTGGATGACGCTGAATCTGCTGACGGGGGGCAGGCCGAAAGGCATTGTGCTGAGCATCGCCGGGCTGGCTGCGCTGTTGCTGCCTGCTTGCGTCTCGCTTGCGCCTGATGCGCAGCAGCCCTCGCTGGTCGCCGATATTCCTGAGAGCTTCCAAGCAAAGAGTGCCCCCGGCGATTATCAGCCTGCTGCATGGTGGCGGGCGTTTGATGACCCTGTGCTGGACAGCCTTGTCGATGATGCGCTGACCAGCAACCTCGACATTGCCGAAGCCGCCGCCCGCGTCGCCCAGGCCAGCGCGCAGGCGCGGCTTGCGCGGTCCGCTCTGCTGCCGAGTGTCAACGCGAGCGGCGCGGCGAATTCCACCAGCACTCCGATTGATGGCTTGGCGTTCGGCAATCTAGGCGGCGGCGGCATCGATCGCATTGAGAACGAGGCTTACACACTTGATCTGGGCGCATCGTATGAGCTCGACCTGTTTGGCCGGGCGCGCAATGATTACCGCGCGGGCAGGCTGGATGCGGTTGCCACGGCGCGCGATCTGAGCACTGTGCGTTTGGCCGCGGCGGCAGAGACGATTTCGGCCTATTTCGATTATGTCGATCTGGCCAATCAGATCACTTTGACAGAGCAGACGATCGAAATTCTAAGAGACCGGGCCGCCCGCACCGATGATCGGTTTGCGCGCGGATTGGCTGAGAGTTTTGAGCTTTATCAGATCCGTCAGGATTTGCGCGCGACCGAAGCCTCCCTGCCGCAATTGCGCAGCGGTCTGGTCGCGACACAATCACGGCTAGCGCTGCTTACGGGCACATATCCGGGCAGCCTGACAGACCGCTTGAGCCAGACGCTGACACCGCGGCTGGTGTTTGAGCCGGTGCCAACCGGGCTCCCGGTTAATCTGCTGTCGCAGCGCCCTGACATCGCGGCCAATTGGAGCCGGTTGGAAGCGGCGCGGCTTCGGATCGGCGCGCGCAAGGCAGAGCGCTTCCCGAGCCTTAGCCTTTCGGGAAGTCTCGGCACACAAGCCGGTGATCCGGCGGGCGCGTTTGACTTTGCGAACAATTGGGCCTCCTCGCTCGCCGCATCCATCGTCGCGCCAGTCTTTGACGGCGGCCGCATCTCCGCCAACATCGCTACTGCGCGCGCCACTTATGACGCGCAGGCGGCCGCCTATGCGCGCTCTGTCATCAGCGCATTTGGCGAAGTGGAAAGCGCGCTTTCGGATTACGAGCAGTCGCGCCAGCGCTATCTGCTTGTCACCGCGCAGCTGGCTGAGGCGCGTGGTTCGCTCGATTTGCAAAGCCGCCGGTTCAGCGCAGGGGTGGGAAGTTATTCGGCCTATCTCGACGCAGCGCGAACAGTGACGCAAGGCGAGATTGCGCTGTCCAGCGCGGCCCGCTCCACTGCGCTCGCGCGGCTCGGCGTGCATCGCGCGTTAGGCGGTGATTGGGTGGTGGATGCGACCACAGCGCCTGTAGCGATGGAAGCGCTTGAAGAAAAAGACGAGCAGGAGGGCAGTGGCCAATGAGAAAGCAGCTTTTGTGGGCGCTTATCTTGATCGCCGGGGCGATTGCGATTGCCGGGCTGCTGGTATGGCTGAAGCCTGCGCCGGTTGAGGAAGAGCGCGTGGATCAGGTACCGTTGGTCCAGGGTGTTGCCCTTGAAGCGGCGGCAGGCCCGATTCCCGTGCTCGGATCAGGACTGGTGCAGGCGCGCGAGGAAGTGACCGTGGGCGCGCAGGTCTCCGGACGGCTGACCTATGTGAACCCGGCTTTCCGCGAAGGTGGCCGGGTGGGCAAAGGGACTGTGCTGCTGCGGATTGACCCGAGCGATTATCAAAATCAGGTCCGCACCGCGCAGGCCGAGGTGGCGGCGCAGGATGTTGCCGTGCTGCAAGCGGAGGAAGAGGTGGCGATTGCGCGCGATGAATTGTCGCGCTTTGCCGAGCGGGAAAAGCGCATGGCCACGCGCCAGTCTGGGACGGGCGGATCGCGCATTTTGCCGCCTGACCAGATCGAACAGGCGCTGGCCGCACGCGTTGACCCTGCCGAGGCTCCTGAGACGACCGGTGAAGAGACGCCTGCCGCTGAACGCACGCTCGCGACGCGCGAGCCGCAATTGCAGTCTGCCAAGGCATCGCAGGAAGGCGCGCGGGCGCGGCTTGCTGACGCGCAATTGCTGCTGGGCCGCACGCGCATCACCGCACCATTTGGTGGGCTGGTGCGCGAGGAGAACGCGGCGGTGGGATCGTTGGTCCAGCCGGGGCAGGCGCTGGGCACTATCGTCTCTACCTCCGCGTATGAAGTGCGGGTTTCATTGACGGCTGACGAAGCCGCGCTTGTCCCGGGCCTCTTGAGCGGAGCGCGTAGCCGCATCCCGGCAAGCGTCACGTATGAATATGGCGGGCAGCTGTACCGCTGGGACGCTTTCGTGGACCGCGCCAACGCGATCCTCGACAGCGCGACGCGCAATATCGAGGTGTTTCTTCGCGTACCCGCTCCGCTTTCCGGCGGCAAACTGGTGGGAGACGGCGAGACGCCGGGGCGCGGACCACCTTTGCTGCTGGGCGCATTCGTAGAAGCCGAAATCACGGGAGCGGTGCTGGAAAGCTATGCTGCGATCCCTGCCACAGCCGTGCGGCCTGGCAATGAAATTTGGGTCGTGCGCGATGGCAAGCTTCAGATACTGCCTGTGCGAGTGATCCAGCGCAGCGATGCCATCGCCTATGTTGCGACCCCCACACTATCTGAAGGCGGGCTGGTCGTTACCAACGCACTGCCTGCACCGATCGCTGGCATGGATGTGCGGATCGCTCAGCCCGCCAAGTCGGCGCAATCGCAAGACTGATGAGCGAGGATCCCCCCAACCTTCCTCAGCCGCCAGAGCGCGCGCGCGACCGTACAGGCGTGATTGCGTTCATGGCGCGCAATGGGGTTGCCTCCAACCTGCTGATGATCGCGATGTTCGTTGCCGGGCTGGTCTCCTTCTCGACGATTGTGCAGGAAGTCTTCCCGGAAAGCAGCCTTGATACGATCCGCGTCAGCGTGTCCTATCCCGGCGCGACGCCTGCCGAAATTGAGCAATCCGTGGTCCAGCGGATCGAGGAGGCGGTCGAAGCGGTCGAAGGCGTTGATACGATCACCGCGACCGCTGCTGAGGGTCTGGGAACTGTCAATGTGCGGCTGGAAACCGGCTCTGACATCGCCGCTGCGCTTGACGAGGTGAAGGCTGAGATTGACCAGATCCAGACCTTCCCTGCGGAGGCGGATGAGCCCGATATCCGCGAGCTCACCAACCGCTCGGTCGTGCTCAGGATCGCGCTGTTTGGCGATGTTTCGGAACGCGCGCTCAAGGAAACGGCCTTCGCGCTGGAGGATCGCATCGCGTCCTTGCCCGAGGTCAGTTATGTCGAGACCAGTTCGGTGCGCGACTACCAGATATTTATCGATGTGCCTCAGGATCAGCTGCGCGCGCTCAACCTTTCGCTGCCGCAAATCGCCGCTATCGTCGGTCAGTCCAGCCTTGATCGCTCTGCCGGATCGCTCGACACCGAAAACGAGGAAGTGCGGCTGCGTACAGTCGGGCAAAACTACGATCAGGCCGATTTTGAAGACATCATTCTGATCACCACCGGCCAAGGGGACACGCTGCGGCTGGGCGATATTGCCGAGGTGCATGACGGCTTTGAAGATGCAGATCTGATCGCGCGCTTCAATGATAAGCCGGTCGCCTTTGTCGATGTCTATCGCACCTCCGATGAGCGTGTGCTGGATGTCGCAGACGCGGTCAAAGCGATGCTGCAGCAGGACTATAATCCGCCCCAAGGCATCGAATATGCGGTGTGGAACGACAATTCCGAAATTCTTGCGGACCGCTATGTGCTGCTGCTGCGCAATGCGGGCGTTGGCCTGATCCTCGTTTTGATTGCGCTCACACTGTTTCTTGATTTGAGGATCGCATTCTGGAGTGCGGTGGGTATCGGGGCGACTTTTACCGGCGCGATTTTCCTGCTCGAAGCCATCGGCTCCAGCATCAACATGTTCTCGCTGTTTGGCTTCATCCTCGCGCTGGGGCTGGTGGTGGATGATGCCGTGGTGGTGGGCGAAAACATCTATGCGGAGCGCGAAGGCGGGCGCAGCGGGCTGGGCGCGTCAATTGCGGGTGCGCAGCGTGTGAAGGTGCCGGTGATCTTCGCGGTGCTGACCAGCATGACATCCGTGCTGCCGGTGCTGGCTGTGGGTGGGACGATTGGCAAGATCACCGCCGATGTGCCGCTGGTTGTGGTCGCGGTGCTGTTCCTCTCGCTGGTCGAGGCGCTGCTGGTTCTGCCGCATCATCTCTCCTCGCTCCCTGCTGCAGGAGCTGTCGCGGGCAATGCGGTGACGCGCTTTTTCGAGCGGGTGCAGGGCGCGGTGGATCGCCGGTTTCAGGCCTTTGTCGAAGGCCCGCTTGACCGTGCGCTCAGTTTCTCGGTCCGGCTGCCCATCGTTGTGATCGGCGCAGCGCTGGCGCTGTTGATCATCATGGCCTCGCTGGTGCCCGCCGGAATCATCAAATCGAGCTTTTTCCCCGATATTGAAGGCGATGTGGTTGCTGCCTCAGTCGAGTTGCCAGCGGGCGCGACGATTGAGAAAACCAAAGTGATCGCCGAGAAAATTCGCGTGGCGGGTCAGGCGGTTCTGGATCGCTACAGGACCGATGAGCAGCGCGAGACCGGCGAATTGCCCGAATTTATCGAAGCCGTGTTCAGCTCGGTCGGCTCGCGCACCACCAATCAGGGGCCAGCAGGCTCGCAATCGCAGCTTGGCCCCACCATTGCGGCGATTGAGATCGCGTTTGACACAGGGGTCGAACGTCCCATCGGCACGAAGGAATTTGAAGAAGCCTGGCGCGAGGAAATCGGCCCGCTTCCCGAAGTTCGCTCGCTCTCAATCACCTCGGACGACATCAGTTTCGGCGCGGCCGTAAATGTCCAATTGCTCGACAGCGATAACGCCGTCCTCGATGATGCGCGCGACCGGGTGATGGAGGGCATTTCGCGGATCAACGGCACCTTTGATATTGAAAGCGATCAGGACGCTGGACTGCGCGAGATTGAGCTGCGACTCAAACCCGCCGCTCGCACGCTGGGCCTCACGCTGGACGATCTGGCCGGGCAAGTGCGCGCCGGGTTCTTTGGCGCAGAGGCAGTGCGGGTTCAGCGCGGGCGGCAGGATGTGCGCGTCTATGTGCGTCTGCCTGAAGAGGAGCGCAATTCCATCGCCGACATTGACCGCTTCCGCATTCTGTTGCCCGGCGGCGGTTTCACCTCGCTCGCAGCGGTGGCGGAGCCGAGTTATACAGAAGCGCCGGCCACGATCCGGCGCGAAGATGGCCGCCGCGCGCTCACCATTACCGCAGAGGTGAATGAAGAGGCGATCACAGGCGAGGAAGCGAACGAGTTTATCGAACAGGAAATCCTGCCCGCCATCATCGCGGACTATCCCACGCTGCAATACAAATTTGGCGGACAGCAAGAGGAGCAGCTTGACAGCTTCAGCGAGTTGGGCGGTGCTTTCGCGATTGCACTGGTGGTGATCTATGCGCTGCTGGCGATCCCGTTCAAATCCTATTCGCAGCCGCTGGTCATCATGGCCGCAATCCCGTTCGGACTGGTGGGCGCATTGTTCGCGCACGCGCTGCTCGGCATATCGCTTGGCATTCTTTCGCTGTTCGGCGTGGTCTCATTGGCAGGCGTCATCATCAATGGCAGCCTGGTTATGATTGATTTCTTCAACGAAAACATGGCGGGCGGCATGAGCGAGGATGAAGCCATCGTCGATGCCGCAAAATCGCGCTTTCGCCCGATTATGCTGACCGCGATGACGACCTTTCTGGGTGTTGCGCCGATCACGTTTGAGACGAGCAAACAGGCGCAGTTCCTCATCCCGATGTCTGCCAGCCTCGGCTTTGGAGTGTTGATCGGTACCGCGCTTTTGATGCTGGTGATCCCCGCTCTGGCGATCGTGCACACCCGCGCGCGGCGGCGCGTCAAGGCAATGCTGGGCATGCAGGAAAGCGGCGAGTTGGGCTAGCGCGCCAGAGCATTGCTTAAGAGGGCTTCCATCCCCGCCTAAGCCGCTGTTCGCAATTGCGCCTGACGCCCTGTAAAGCCTAAACGCGCGGGCAGGGTTTGAGCGCGAATAGGGGACATCCCGCCATGATCGTCAAGATTGCTGCCTTCACCGCCGAGGAGCAGATCGCCAAAATCAAAGAGCTGCTGGAGCCGCTAGAATGGCGCGATGGGCGGGCGACGGCAGGCAAGGTGGCGCGCGAGGTGAAGCGCAATCTTCAAGCGGTGATGAGTGATGACGCTGGCCAAGCCATCCGAACCGAGCTTGAGCCGCTGATCGCGCAGAACCGTGTGGTGCGCGCCGCCGCTCGCCCGCGCCGGATCACGCCGCTGATGATCTCCAAGACCTCTGATGACGGTCATTATGGCAGCCATGTAGACAATGCGCTGATGGGCAAGGGCAAGAACCGGCTTCGCACTGATATCTCCTTCACTTTGTTTCTCAGCAATTCAGCCGATTATGAGGGCGGGGAGCTGGTGATCCACTCAGCTGGAATGACGCAGGTGGTCAGCGGCGATTGGGGGCAATTGGTGCTGTATCCCTCCACCTCGATCCATGAAGTGAAGCCGGTGACCAGCGGCGAGCGGATTGTGTGCGTTGGGTGGATTGAAAGCCTTATTGCGGACCCGGCACAGCGGGAATTGATGTTCGACATGGAAAACATGCGCACCAGCATCCGGCAGAAACTGCCCGCTGGCTCACCAGAATTGCTGACGCTTGATAAATCGATGTCGAACCTTTTGCGGATGTGGTGCGAGCCCTGACACGCGCGAGGGCTTGAGTTGCATGTTGCGCGCGCTTGGCCTCGCAATCAGCGTGCATCGCGCGCAACTGCCCTGCAACCGGTCGCTTTTCGCTGAAATAATCGCGATCCAAGCTTGCATAAGACCCGCAGCTTTGTGACAGATATTGGTGGATGGGGAGTCGGATCATTCGGCTTTTCGGATGACGGGACTTTACAATTGTGCGGCTTGGGGGCGTGCTACCCAAGGATTTGAAGCTGGAATTCCACCTGCGTCGGGAGGCGCGGAAAACCGGCACCAAATCGGCATCTCGTGGGGGTAAGGGATGACAGAAAGAGCTGCGTCGGCGTGTGCCGACCGTCTCATGTCCGGGCTCAAAGCTGAGCCCAATTCGACGGATGCGTTGCATGAGGCGCGCAATGAGCGCGCCTCGCTGGTGAGCACCGTGAAGACGTCGGCCATCCGTGCGATGGTAGCGGCGCGCGCTGTGCTGGCGCTTTGCCTTCTCGCATTTTATCCCGTCGCCACCGCTAACGGCAATTCGATGTCGGGCAATGCCCGGTTCGAAGGCGTGGCGTCATGCGCCGGTTCAACCTGTCATGGACGCGCTGAGGGCAATGGCGCGGTCGTCCGGCAGGATGAAATCGCCACGTGGCAAGAGCCTTCCTCGCAAAGCGGAGCGCACAGCCGCGCCTATGCGGTGCTGGCAGGGCGGCGCGGGCAGCAGATCGCCGATAGTCTGGGGCTGGGCCGCGCTACCGAAGCGCCTGCATGCCTCGGCTGCCACGCGACCTTTGCGCCCAAATCGCGCCGGGGGGATCGTTTTGTCCTGGCGGATGGCGTGGGCTGCGAAAGCTGCCATGGCGCAGCGGAAGGCTGGCTCGCTTCGCATTATGCGCGCCCGGCCACCCACCAGTCGAACATTGCTGATGGGTTGATCCCGCTCGACCAGCCTCAGGCGCGCGCGAACAATTGCTTGGATTGCCATTATGGCTCAACCAATCCGGGGCAGTTTGTCACGCACTCAATGATGGCAGCGGGCCACCCGCGCGTCTCATTTGAGCTCGACCTGTTCAGCGCGCTTCAGCAGCACCACAACGAGGATGACGACTACCGCGCGCGCAAAGGTCGGATGAACTCGGTGCGGTTTTGGGCCGTAGGGCAGGCCGAAGCGGTGAAGCGCGCCACCACATTGTTTGCCAAGCCGGCCTACGGGACGGAAGGCGCGTTCCCGCAATTTTACTTCTACGATTGCCATTCATGCCACCGCACGATCACCGATGCGGATCAGCGCAAGCTTAGCTTTGAGACCAACCCGGAGCGCCCCATTCCGTTTGGCAACCCGCCGTTCAATGATGAGAACATCATCATGCTTTCCTCAGTTGCCAAGGCGCTGGTGCCGGGCCGTGCGGACGATTTCCTCAAAGCGAGCCGCAATTTCCACGGTGCGATGGGCAAAGGCAGCGTCGCCGATGCGCGCAAAGCCGCGCGGCAATTGTCGAACCGGGCGGACGCACTCTCCAACGCGCTGAGCCAGCGGGCCTATGCCGATGTCGATGCCTTCCGCGTGATCGCGATGATCGCAGGCAAGGCGACCAAGCCGCGCTTCACCGATTATTCGGGATCGGTGCAGGCGGTGATGGCGGTCGATACGCTGCTCAACGCGCTGGTGCGCGAAGGCCGGGTTACCGTCGCCGCAGCAGCAGGCATTCGCCGCGATATCAACAAGGCTTACAAAGCGGTGGAGGAGCCCAATGCCTACCGCCCGGCCAAGTTCCGCGTTGCACTCGCGTCTGCTTCGTCCGCGATTGGAAGGTTGCGCTGAGCCATGGCGGGGGGATGGAAATCGCTGGTGGGCAAAGGGGCGATCGCGGGGCTGCTGGCTCCTGTGCTCGTGCTTACCGGATGCGGCGGCGGCGATAGCGCGCCGGCGCCTGGCGGTCCCGGTATCGGCAACCCGCCGCCGTCTCCGCCACCACCGCCTCCGCCACCTTCTGGCAACGTGTATTCGATTCCGGCAGCCGAAAGCCTGAGCGCAGCCGAGGTTGGCCAAGTGATAGCCCAGGCCGCGGCGCAAGCCAGCGCGCAGGGTGACGCGGCGTGGATCGCGGTGACGGACCGGGTCGGCAATGTGCTGGGAGTGTTCCAGATGCCCGGCGCACCTGCCACCGCACGCGTCTCCGATGCGCCCAGCGGCCAGAATATCGACATTCAGGGCTTCGAAGTGCCCGCCCAGGCCGCCGCCATCGCCAAGGCGATCACCGGCGCGTATCTCTCCAGCGGCGGCAATGCCTTCTCCACACGCACTGCGAGCCAGATTGTGCAGGAGCATTTTCCGCCTGCGCCGACCACGGCTGGGCTGGAAAGCGGGCCGCTGTTCGGGGTGCAGTTCAGCCAGTTGCCATGCTCTGACCTGTCCGCGCGCGGCCAGGACGGCATGATTGGTCCGCAGCGCTCCCCGCTGGGCCTCGCGGCTGATCCGGGCGGCTTTCCACTCTACAAGAACGGTGTGGTCGTTGGCGGCGTGGGCGTGCTGGCGGATGGCGAATACGGGTTCGATCCCAACACGCTCGATTTTGATGATGACCGCGATGAAAAAATCGCGCTCGCCGGAACAGTCGGGTTTGAAGCGCCACAATCGATCCGAGCAGAACGCATCGCAGCAGACGGAACCAGCCTGCGCTTTTCCGATGCCGAGTTTGGCCAGCTAAGCAGCGTGGCAGGTGTCAGCTTTGCGGCAACCGCGGGGTCACTCGTCGCGGTGCGCAGCTATTTTGACGGCGTGGCTCTGCGCGCGGGCGCGGCCTATGGAACGGAGACGTCCGGCATTCGCCCCTCAACCGCAAACGACTTCACCATTTCTGACGCCTTTGTGCTCTCCGATGGAGCAGGCGCCAACCGCTTCCCGATCCGCGCGGGCACCGATGCGGCTGATGTCGCGGCGATCAGCGAGGCCGAAGCGCGCACGATCCTCGAAGAAGCGTTTACGGTGATGAGCCGCGCGCGCGCGCAGATCCGCCGCCCACTCGATAGCCGTGCACAGGTGACAATCAGTCTGGTGGACACACGCGGGCGCATTCTGGGAGTTGTGCGCAGCCCGGACGCACCTATCTTCGGCACGGATGTGAGCTTGCAAAAAGCGCGCACGGCAAGCTTCTTCTCCGGGCCGTTTGCAGCCAATGAGCTGCTGGCCGCGCAAGGCGAAGTGCCGCTGTTCGTGGACCGCGTTCGCACGTTCTTGAACGATTCCACCGCGCTGACCGGCACCTTTGCGTTCGCGGATCGCTCCGGCGGCAACCTCTCACGGCCTTACTTCCCGGATGGCGAAGTCGGTACACCCAACGGCCCGCTCTCGCGCCCCATCGAGCAGTTCAACCCGTTTTCCACCGGGCTGCAATCCGCACTGATCCTTGGCAATCTGGGCCAGCATGTCGCCTTTGTGACGGGCCAATCGAATCAGGATACGCCGCGCGGCTGCACCACGCTGCCGCAGACTGGCTCTGGCGGCTCGCGGCTCGACAATGGTATTCAGATTTTCCCCGGCTCGGTCCCCGTCTATCGCGGCGGGCAATTGGTCGGCGGGCTTGGCGTTTCGGGCGATGGGATTGATCAGGATGATATGATCAGCTTCCTCGGGCTGAACAATGCCGGCGAGCGGGCCGGCGGCATCGGCAACGCGCCAAAGGATATCCGCGCGGACCGCATTCTTGTGCAGGTGGGCGGGCGTCAGGTTCGGTTGCGCTACGTCAACTGCCCGTTTGCGCCGTTTCTTGATACGCCCGATCAGAACGTGTGTGAGGGGCTGTAGGGTATGGACCTTATGTTCCTCCCCGCCGCGCTTGCGATCCAGACCGTCGCTCCGATGGAAGACGAGTTTAGCAGCGCGCCCGATCCGCAGGCTGAACCCGCGACTACGCCGCCAGAAACACCCGACGAACCGCCGCCCGCGCCCCCTGAAGAGACATCTGTTGAACCGCGAGAGGGGCTGAACACCGTCACAAAACCAGTGCCCGATCCGCTGGAGCCGGAGACGATCGAGGGGCGCATGCGGCCGGGCTATTCAGGCCTGCTGCCAGAGCGGATTGACCAGACCAATGAGGGCGCCTTGCGCGCGCCGCCGCCCCAAGCCTTCCCGACCGATCAGGTGCCGATCCCTGACCGCTGGCGGCTTATTCAGGGGCTGGGGCTGGTCGAGGAAGATATTCTCGATCCCTACAATCAGAACACTTATAAAGGCGACCGCCCGATCAACCGTGAAAAGGTGCCGTGGCTGCCGATCAAGGAAGATGACTGGTTCTTTGTCGCCAATCTGATCTCCGACACCGTTTATGAGCCGCGCACCTTCCCGATCCCGGTCGGCGTTCAGACCACGCAGGACCCGGACCGGCTCGACGTGTTCGGCAATGATTTCAGCAATGTCCTGTCCCAGACCTTCATCGCTGGCGCGGCGCTGCTGAAGGGCAGCACGGCATACAAGCCGCCCAGCGTCGAATATCGCATCACGCTCGCCTACAACGTGAATTACGTGACCGTACCTGAGCGCCGCGTGCTGTTTGTGGAGCCGTCTGAGGGTACGACGCGGCTCGATCATTTCCTTGGCGTGCAGGAAGCGTTCGTCGATTACCACTTTACGCAGTTCGATAATGATCGGTTTGACTTCATTTCAATCCGCGCAGGCATCCAGCCATTTCAGGCCGATTTTCGCGGCTTCCTGTTTCAGGATCAGCAGCTGGGCGTCCGTCTGTTTGGCAATCGCGACAACAATCGCCTGCAGTTCAATCTCGGCGCGTTTTGGCGGCTGGAGAAAGACACCAATTCCGGCCTCAATTCAGTAGTGCAGAGCCCGCGCGATGATTTTGTATTCATCGCCAATGTCTATCGGCAGGATTTCCTGATCCCGGCGCTGACCAGTCAGGTGACGCTCGCCTACAACATGAACCGCGAAGCCGACGATATCGAGATTGACGATAACGGCTTTCCGGTGCGCCCCGCGCTGCTGGGTGATCTGCGCGGGCGCGAATATGATGTGTTCTATCTCGGCTACAACGCTGATGGACGCATCGGGCGGATCAACCTGACGGCCAGCGCCTATTGGGCGCTGGGTGAGGATCGCAACAATTTCTTCACCGGCCGCCCGGCAGATATCAACGCGACATTCGGAGCGGTCGAGCTGAGCTATGACAAGGACTGGATGCGCTTCCGCCTGTCCGGCCTTTACGCAACCGGCGATGATGATCCGTTTGACGATGTCGAAGGCGGGTTCGATGCGATATTTGAAAACCCGATTTTTGCTGGCGCAGACACGTCCTACTGGATCCGCCAGACCATCCCCTTTGCCGGCGGTGGCCGCGCGGTGTCGTTGAACAATCGCAACGGCATTTTGAACGCGCTGCGGCCGTCCAAGGAACAGGGCCAGTCCAATTTCAACAATCCGGGCACCATGCTGGTGGGCGCAGGGTTCGATTTTGATCTGACGCCGCAATTCCGCCTCACAGGCAATGCGAACCATTTGTGGTTTGAGAACACGTCCAGCCTAGAAAATCTGCGGATTGAAGGCTCGATCCCCAAGGAGATCGGCTATGATCTGTCAGCCAGCGCCATCTGGCGGCCCAAGGCGAACCAGAACATCGTCGTGCGTCTGTCCGCTGCCACGCTGATCGCAGGCGATGGGTTCCAGGACCTGTTCGACAATCTCGGCAACCAGAACGAGTTCTATTCCGTGCTCGCCAATGTGACGTTGACCTATTGATGATGACCCAACGCTTCCTCTCGCGCGCATCGCACCTTTTGCTGGCTCTGGCGGCGCTGGCGCTGGGCGTTTCGCTGATCATTCCGCAAGCGGTTGCGGCGGACAAGGAGAAGCCGGTCAAACGCGATTACAGCCTTGTGCTCGCACCACCCGCACCCGCGCGGCAATCGGTCGCGGACATGGATGCCAAGAGCGAGGGCTGCAACACCTGCCATGTGAAGACTGATGCGCCGACCATGCACGTCTCACCTGCGGTGCGATTGGGCTGCACCGATTGCCACGGCGGCAATGCGAGCATTCGCGGCAACAGCGAACTGCCGCACGATCACCCCGACTATCTGGCCGCGCGTGACAAAGCGCATGTGCTGCCGAAATATCCCAAGAGCTGGTACTGGCCCAGTTCGGCGAACCCCAAGCGCAGCTATGCGCTGATGAACAAGGAATCGCCCGAATACGTCAAGTTCATCAACCCCTCTGACTACCGTGTGGCGCGCGAGGCGTGCGGGTCTTGCCACATCCAGTCGATCGAAGCGGCGGAACGCTCGATCATGGCGACAGGCGCGATGCTGTGGGGCGGGGCAGCGTACAATAACGGGATTTTGCCGTTCAAGAACTATGCTCTGGGGGAGGCTTACACCCGCAACGGCAAGCCTGCGAAAATCGTTTCTCCGACGAAGCCGGGCGAAGGGCTGACTGAGGCGCAAAAGGCGCGCGGCGTGCTGGCGGAGATGTATCCGCTCCCCACGTGGCATGTAATCCCGCCGGGCGATGTGTTCCGCGTGTTTGAGCGTGGCGGGCGCACGATCAACTCGCAATTTCCCGAAATCGGCCTGCCTAACCCAACCGGGCAGATTCAGCGCCTCGAAGAACCGGGCCGCCCTGACCTCAAGCAGTCGAACCGTGGCCCCGGCACAGGGCTGCGCGTCGCAATCCCGGCGCTCAACATCCACAAGACCCGGCTCAACGATCCGTTCACGTGGTTTATGGGGACCAACGATCAGCCCGGCGATTACCGCCATTCAGGCTGCGCGAGCTGCCATGTGGTCTACGCGAATGACCGCGAGCCGCGCCACTCGCTGATCTACGCCAAATATGGCCGTGACGGTCAGACGATCACCGTCGATCCAACCATCGCGGACAAGTATGAGAAGGATAAAGGGCACGGGAAGGGCGACACCAAAGGCGAGAAGGCTTCCGGCGGCCATGCTCCGCTGAAGCAACCCGGCATCGCTTATGAGGCTGAGCCTGCGCTGGATGCAGCCGGCGGTATGAAGTCCACCGATGAAGGGCTGCTCACCAAAGCAGGCAAGATCAAGGAAAAGGGGCACCCGCTCCAGCACGTCTTCACGCGCTCAATCCCGACCGCACAGTGCATGAGCTGCCACATGCACCAACCCAACATCTTCCTGAACAGCTATCTCGGCTATACGATGTGGGATTACGAAAGCGACGCGCCGCATATGTGGCCCAAGGAGCAGAAATACCCCACCGCCGCCGAAGTGCGCGAAGTCATCAAACGCAACCCCGAAGGTGCAGCGCCGCGTGGCAAGTGGTCAGATCTGGACTTCCTGCGCAATGTCTATGACTTGAACCCCGAGCTCAATGACACGCAGTTTGCCGATTATCACGGCCACGGCTGGAACTTCCGCGCGATCTTCAAGCGTGACCGCGAAGGCAATCTGCTCGATGCCGAGGGCAATATCGTCGACAACGATGATCCGGAGAAATGGCGCAAGGAAGGCGAAGGCAAGTTCGTCGAGCCCGGCGTGAACCCCGGCAAAGCGGTTCACATGATGTCGATCCACGCCGAAAAGGGTATGCAATGCGTCGATTGCCATTTTGAGCAGGACACGCATGGCAACGGCCTTCTTTACGGAGAGGTTGCTAACGCGATCGAGATCACCTGCAAGGATTGCCACGGCACTGCTGACGCCTATCCGACGTTGCGCACCAGTGGCCCTGCCGCGCCGCCAAAGGGCCACAATCTGGCGCTGCTGCGCAACCCCGATGGCCAGCGCCGCTTTGAATGGGTCGAAGGCGAGGATGGCCGCCGCAAATTGCTGCAGCGCTCGCTCCTCGATCCCGAGTTGGTATGGGAAATGAGCCTTGTGAAGGACTCAGTCGATCCCGAAGTCCCCGAATTCAACGCCAAGGCCGCGCGCGCCAAGCTCATGAGCAGATATGGCGCGGAAACCGGCAATTTTGAATTCGGCCCCGGCATCGAAGAAGACGACCGCGCGCACGGGACCGAGGAAATGGCGTGCTTCACCTGCCACCTTTCCTGGACCACTTCTTGCGGTGGGTGTCACCTGCCGATTGAAGCGAACTGGAAGACCAAGAGCCACCGCTATGAAGGCGGCGAGACGCGCAATTTTGCGACCTACAACCCGCAAGTCGCGCGCGATCAGATGTTCCAGCTGGGCAAGCACCAGACCACCAAAGGCAGCCAAGTGGCGCCGGTCCGTTCGTCTTCGGCGCTGGTGCTGACTTCGACCAACATCAACCGCGAACGCATCTATGTTCAGCAGCCGCCGATCAGCGCCATCGGTTTCTCCAGCCAGGCCTTCGCGCCGCACTTCCCGCACACGGTGCGCCTGACTGAGACGAAGACCTGCTCGGACTGTCACCTCTCAGAGAAAGAGGACAACAATGCGATCATGGCGCAGCTGCTCTTGCTCGGAACGAACTATGTGAACTTTGTCGGGATGCACGCCTTCACCGGGCTTGAAGGCGGGATCAGCGCCGTGCGCGTTACCGAATTTGAAGAACCGCAAGCGGTGCTGGGCTCTTATCTGCACAAATACGCTTACCCCGATTATTACGACATGCATGTCGAGCGGAACGGGCGCGAGCTGAAGAAATGGGTGCGCGGCAAGAGCTTTGACGCAGGTTTCTCAGGCGAGACCAAGGCGTTTGAAGAATTCGTCAACGTCCATGAAGGCACAGGCGACCGCGTGGGCTGTCTGCAATTGCGCGGCGAATATCTGTTCGTCGCTGAAGGCAAAGGCGGCTTTCAGGCTTATGATGTTGCCTCGATTGCCAACAAAGGCATATCGGAACGGATCATCACCGCGCCGTTCTCTCCGCTGGGTCACAACACCAAGGTGAAGACCCGCAACGCGACCTGTATGGCGCTGGCGACCAACCAGCCGATTGCGCCGGATCGCTCGACGCCTGAACTGCGCGAGCTCAATCAGGAGCAGGCATTCCTGCCGATCTACAATTACGCGGCGGTCTCAGACGCGGAAGAGGGGCTGATCCTCGTCAACGTCAACACGCTGTCTGATGGCGAATTCCGCAACAACCACCTAAAGCGCCTGACTTATGCTGACGGCTCGGATGCGTGGAACCCGGACGGGGTGCTGAACGGGGCGAGCCATATCCATCTGGCGGGCGAGGTCGCGTTTGTTACCGCTGATGCCGGGCTGGTGGTGATTGATCTGGCGGATCCTGCCTCGCCCAAACTGGCAGCTGTGCGACCGCTCACCGATGCGCGGGCGAGCGCGATCCAGTTCCGCTATCTGTGGGTGACTGACGCCGAGGGTGTGAAGCTGTTCGATGTCACCGATCTGCGCAATCCGATCGCGCGGCCCGAAGCCACCGTGGCGCTGGCTGATGCGCGGCGGCTCTATGTGGCGCGCACCTATGCCTATGTCGCGGCCAAGCAAGATGGGCTGGTCGTGCTGGACGTGACCAATCCCTTGAGCCCGACGATCAATCAGAAAGTGACGCTGGATGGGCAGCTTAATGATGCAGAGGATGTGGTCGTTGCCTCGACCAATGCCTCGCTGTTTGCCTATGTGGCGGACGGGCGCAACGGGCTCAAAGTGCTGCAATTGACCAGCCCGGACTCGCAGCGAAACTTTTACGGGTTCTCGCCTGCACCGGCTCCCGAAATGATCGCCTTCGCCAAGACGCCAAGCCCTGCGCTCGCGCTGTCCAAGGGGATCGACCGCGACCGTGCGGTGGATGAAACCGGCGGGCAGATGGCGATCTTTGGACGGCTTGGCTCGCGGCCCTTTACGCGCGATGAGATGGAGCGGTTGTTCATGACCCGCTCGGGCGTGCCGTGGAAGGTCTCAGACGATGTCGATATGGAGCGCTGGGTCGGTCGCACGCCGCTCATGCGGGGCGAAGACCCACCACGCAATGCGCGCAGCCGCGAAGGCGATGTCGAAGGCGATATCGAAGGCGCTGTCGAAGCCGGGGACGAAGCGCTGATCGGAGGGTGAGCCACCAGGCTGACCCTGCCAATCCTTTGTTGACCAAACACATACGAGACCGGCCACAATCGGTTTTCGTGTAGGAAATTATGTTTCCTACACGCGATGCCCGTGCGGCCATTTTGTGAGGTTAAAGGCAGGCCACCAAGGCCCCGCCAAACGCCAAACGCCAAACGCTAAACCGCCGCAGCGCCTATTTGCGCTCGGCTTCCAGCCCCTGCATCATCGGGATGAGGTTGTCGGTATAGACCGCCAGCCGCGCCCAGTCGCCCACCGGCTGGAAGTGCGTGACCAACTGGCCGACTTTCCAACGGTGGAGCGAATAGCCCGGCGGTTCTGCATCGACGATGCCGCGCTCATCGGCCTTGCTGAAATCGACCGGGCGAAGGTCCAGCGACACCGCCGGAGCGACCGCGGGGGTCACACTCACCGGGATGGAGCCGAAGGTTGCGCCAAGGCCGCGATGCAGATGCCCGCACGCGATCCCGATGATCTGATCATGTCCCGCAACCGCCGCGCCGAACCGGTGCAACCACACCTCATGCGGGCGCGGGTCCATCCAGTCGATCCCGGCGATCACGGGCGGATGATGCATCACGATCAGCGTCGGCACGCCGGGATGCGCGCTCAACTCGCTGCTCAGCCAGCTGGCGCGCGCTTCGCAAAACGCGCCGCCATGGCGCCCATGCTTCAGCGTATCAAGACACAGTACCCGCAGCGAACCATCGTCCGCTCCCAGATCCAGCGCATATTGCACATAGCGCTTTGCTTCGGGGGCGATGATGACGGGGCAATCAGGGAAGGCATCAAGCAGTCGGTCGCGGTGATCGTGATTGCCGGTCATGACATGGACCGGGAAGGGCACATCGGCGAGCTTGCGCTTGAGCCGCGCATAGCTGTCAGCTGCGCCATTGTCGGCAATGTCGCCAGAAAGGATCAGGCAGTCAGGCTGGACGGTCTGCGCGAGCAGATGGTCAACGGCCATGCAAAACCGCAGATAGTTGAATTCCTCATCCCCGGCCTCAGGCTCAAACCCGACATGTGTGTCGGTTATCTGAGCGATCAGGACGCTGTTATTAGCACTCGCCATAGGCGCTCCCCTGCTGGCGTTAATCCTTCAACAATGCCGAAAGAGATGCAATCGAATCTTTCAAGGAGCCGGGCTTGCGTCCCCCATTTCCTTTGGCTCCATTTCCTCTCCCCCGCATTCCTTCGGGGGTGGATTGCAGGATCGGGTGATCGCCCGGCCACGGATTGGTCGGCGTGTGATAGCCGTGGCACATCGCGCAGGTGGAAGGCACCTCGTCCTCTTTCAGCGCCACTTTCGTCAGTCCCGCAGGAGCACCAGGCCCGGTCAGCACCTCGCCAATGTGGCAATCGCGGCAGCTTTCAAGGTCAGGCAGCAGCAAGTCGGTTGCCGATTTGGACGTTGTCGCCTCGTGGCAATCGGTGCATTTTTCCTCCTCATGCGCAGCGTGGCTGAAGAAGCCGTGCTGCATATAGCGATCGGGCAAGTTGACCGGCATCACATCCGGGCGGCCCTTGGTCTTGGTGGGCAAGTGGCAATCGCCGCATACGCCATCCGGCATCAGCGCGCGGTTGATGCTGATTAGCGAGCGCGTGGGGCGGCCAAAGTCCACCGCATAGGTTCCGCCGCTCGCGAATTGGCCGGGACGTTTGCGCCCGGTCGGATTGTTGCTGCGCGGCGTGGAGCGCGGGCCACTGGTCATGCGCATCAGGTCGGCGCGCAATTCATCGACCTTGCCGTGCTTGAGCGAGCGGAATTCGCCGCCGACTTGATCGAAGACGAGGCTGTGGCACGCCTCGCAGGCGGGCTCCATCTCAACCGGTTTGTAGCCGATGCGGTCGTCATCCGGCTCATGACAGCTCGCGCATTCCAGCTCCTCGCCATAGCCCGGCAGGCTGATCGCCATCCGCGCGACCCCGCCATTGGGATCCATGTGGCTGTCATGCGGAAAGATAAGGCCGCTCTTCTCTTCGATTCCCTCGGTATCAAGCGAGACGCGGACCGGGTTTTCCTGCTTGTAAGCGGTGTAGAAGGTCGGGCGGAATTGCGGGTGTTTGTCGCCGAAATTGTCGGCATTGCCAAAGCTCACATTGCTCAGCCGTTTGTCGAGCGCGTCGTGGCAATCGGCGCAGAATTGCTGGGTGGCGGCCTGCTGGCGGACCTTGCCTTCATGCTCAAGGTGGCACGACGTGCACGATCCGGGGCCTTCCTTGCCGAGCGTTTCCGCGACCGCCCATTGCCACGCCTCGGTCGTTGGGATCGGAGCCATGCCGGCTTTCAGGCGGGCCGGCTTGGCATGTTCGCCCAGCTCTTCGTGGCAGGTGAGGCAAGTCTCATCCTGAACCGAGACGAAGGGTGTGGCATGGCACGCCTCGCAATTGTCTTTTAGGTCATGGTGCGCAAGGCTCAGCTCGCCCGAACTCCACGTGCTGTCAAACGAGACCTGATCGACCATCGCGCCATTCGCCGCGAGGCTCTGGCTCTGATCCTGCTTTTCGCGCGTCAGGTGCGTGATGATGGGCACGCTCAGCAGCAGGACGAGGATCGCAAGGCTGAACACCCACGCCATCGCCCGCTTTGATGGCAGGGCGCTTGCCAGCTCAAACCCGGCCAGCGCATCGACTTTGGAGCCCTTTTCCTCGGCCTGTTTGATCGTGATCGAAACCGCGCTTTGCGTTTCCTGCGCAATCGTCAGCCGCGATGAGCCAAGCTCTATCTCCGCGCCGGTCGACGGGTCGATCGCAGCCGACATTTGCGTGCGGCCATCCAGCTCGAAGCCCAGCGTGCCGACGGCTTCCACCTGCAAGCTGCCATCAGCGCCTTGGTCAATGCGGATATGCTGCTGCTCAACGGCGAGATCGGGCAGGTGAATGTCGTTCTCTGCCGCGCGCCCAACGAACAGGCTGGCCTGATAGACATTGCGCTCGCGCACAATCTCGCGCCCGGACGAGGTAAAATCAATGGTGCGGATCAGGAATGCCACGGCGACTGTGCCCTCACCAATAATAGAACACGCTCACGACATGCGCGAGCAGTGCGGCGAGCAACGCGATGGTCGCAGGCACATGGATGAAGAGCCACACTTCGATCAGCGCACGGATGCGCAAGTGGCGGCGGATCTGCGCGAGCTGGTCTGCGCGGCGGGTGAGCAGGCCGTGGACGCGCACTTCGGCATCGTCGCCTGATCCGGCGGAGAAGCGTTTCAAGGCATAGCTGGTGGCGCAGCCGGGATAGGAGCCGGTCAGCCGTCCCCATGCGCCGCCATAGAAGGTGTCCTGCTCCAGCGCGGCGATGATCATATCGGATTGCTTGCGGTCCAGGGGCTGGGCGGCGGCCTCCAGCTGGCGGTCAATTGCGCCCAGAGCTTCGATCATCTGCGCTCGGGTCATCTCGCCTCGGTTGGAAGACAGGCGGCCCGGCAGCGCGGCATAGGCAAAGACGCCGTACAGCCCGCTGATTATCACCAGCATCATGAGCGCATAAGCGAGCGTGTGAACGTTCCAGCCGAACTGAAAGCCGGTGTGCAGCGTGCCCACAACAATCAGCGACAGGCCCAGATAGACATGCGCGCTGGTCCAGCCTTTCAGGCTCCAATGCCCCGGTGTCGGATTGCGCTTGCGAATGCCCAGCAGGGAAAGCCAGATAATCAGGACAACGCCGATTGTGCCGAGCGTATAGCCGTACCAGCTGCCGCCATTGGGGCGCGGTTCCTGCTCGATATACATATAGCCGACCGTGCACAGCCCGCACAGGATCAGCGCGACCCATAAATAGCGGAAATATTTGTGCTTCAGGAAGCCGACGTGATCGGCATCGCGCGCTTTCTCACGCGATTTGAAGCTCTGTTCCGAGCCTGCAACAACGCCGCCCTTCATCGGGCCTTTGGTTGCACGTGTGGCCATTATGACTGCACGTCCTCGGTCAGCTTGGTGAAGGTCAGGAACTTGTCAGGCGACACGCGGATCGCTGCGCCTGTGGGGCATGCGCGCACACAGGTCGGGCCGCCTTTGACGCCCGCGCACATATCGCATTTGATCGCCTGTTTGGGCTGGTTGGGATCGCCCTTTTCCTTGCGCCATTTGTAAGACGCCTCGCCTGGTCCCGGCCCGCTGCCAAACAGCAGCCATTGCAGCAACGATGGCTTTTTGGGCGGCTTGGGGTCCATGCGGATCACGCCATAGGGACAGTTGCGCTGACAATTGCCGCAGCCAATGCAGGTTTCATCAATAAACACCTCGCCATCCGGCCCGCGCTGGATCGCGTTGGGCGGGCAATCAGCCATGCAATGCGGGTGCTCGCAATGACGGCACGATGTCGGCACGTGGAGATGCGCGTAAGTGCGCCCGGCCTCGCGGTCCAAGCGGCTGAGCCCGTCATGGCTGTCCGCGCAGGCTTTCTCGCAATTGTCGCAGCCAATGCACAGGGTCTCGTCGATCAGCAGCACATCGGTTGCCTCGCCAAGTCCTTCGTCGACGAGGAATTGCGCGGTTTCGGAATAGAGATCGACCGCGCCGTCAAAATCATCCTTGCGGCTTTCGATGAAGGCGGTGGTTTTGCGCCGTCCATCCATCTCCTTGAGCGCTTTTTCACGCAGAGCCGGGTTGCGATCAAGCAGCGCGACGAAGGCGGGGCCCGGCAGTTTGATGACCTCGGCCTTGATCGCGGCTTTGACGGTGGCGGTGCGCAAGGATCCGTCAATCGCGGCCATCTCACCCACATAGGCGCCGGCGGGCAGGTAAGAGAGGAAGATCGGCTTATCGCCCAACGCTTTCTCCACGATCATGGAGCCGCGCCGGATGATGTAGACGTCCTTGTCGTCCGCGCCTTCTTCGATCAGCACTTTGCCCGCGCGCACTTCCATGACTTCAGCCGCCTCGACCAGCGGGGCAACATCTTCGCGGGTCAGGCCAGAGCCGAACATCTGGAGCAATTGGCGCTCCACCGCGATGGCGTTGACCACACGGCTGGCTTCGGGCGAGGTTGCGATCAGTTTGAGCGCCGCGTTGCGCGAAAGCTCAATTGTCACCAATGGCTCTGCTGCGCGAATGGTGGAGCCGCGCCGCCGCCCGGAAATCAGCCCAACCTCGCCAAAGATGGAGCCCTGCTCAATCGGCACTGTCACCGAAGGATCGTTCGGATTGATCTCCACCGCAACCGACCCCTCAGCAATCGCGAACATCGAGGAGCCCGGCTCATTCTTGCGGAACACCACATCGCCGGGCGCAAAGGAATGGCACTCGGAATCGAGCAGCAGCTCGCGCAATTGCAGCGTGGACAGGCCATCGAAAATGCGCACATTCGATCCGAACACGTCCAGCCAGTGATCAACCGAGTGATTGCCCGGCAGGCTTGCAAATTTGTCTTGCAGGATCGGCTCATCGGCAGGCTTGAGATCGGTGTTCCCGTTGAGGAATTCGATCACGTCATAGCCCTGATTCATGCAGTGCTTGATCAGGGGATAGCCTGCCAGCGCGCCGATCACGTGAATGCCCGCTTTGGTTGTCTCAAACGCGGGCGTAAGCTTGGGAAAGGCGCTGCGTTCTTCGCTGGTGAACTCGATCCCCATCGCTTCAACCACGCCGCGCGGCGGCTGCGATCCGGTGCGCGCGATGATGCGGTTGCACGGGATGGTCTCCTGCCCGTCTCGCGTGTCGAGCACCAATTCGCCGTCTTTCACTTCCGCCGGGCTGGTCTCACGCCGCACGCTGATGCGCCCGTCCTGCTCGGCCTCTTCCAGCAAGGCGACATTGGCCGCTTTAGCGCGTGCAAAACTGTCTCGCCGATTGAGGATGGTGACGACATTGCGCTGCGCATCGTCTGCCGCGAGGCCAAGCGCGTTCTCAATCCCCGCATCGCCTGATCCAACCACGGTGATATGTTCGTCAAAATATTCGCCCGGGTCATCAAGCTGATATTGGATCATTGTGTGATCGGAGCCGGGGCAGCGCAGCATGTTGGGATTGCCCTGCGTCCCGATGCCCAACACGATGGTTTCCGCCCGAACCACTTCGCCGCTGCGGGTGTAAATCTGGAACGCGCCCTTCTCGCCTTCGACCTTGGTCACTTCGGCGTTGAGCTTTACGTTGACCTTCATTTCCTCGATCTGGCGGTCCCAGGTGTCGAGGATGGTTTCGCGCTTGCCCGCTTCAAATTCGAGCCCGCCTTCGCCGTCATCATTCCCGCCAGAGCGCAGCACGAGGTTGGATGGCGTGGCCATCACATGCTTGCCCTTCTGGTATTTGAAGATCGTGTCTGAGAGGTGATCGGTCTTTTCAATCAGCACATGGCTCATGCCCAGCGTGGCCGCATGCGCAGCCGCGCTGAGGCCCGCCGGGCCAGAACCAATAATGGCAACTTTAAAAACGTCCGACAATCTATCCCCCCCTTGGATAGATGTGATCCCCAACCAGACGATAGCCCCCGTCACAACAAACACAAGCTATCGCAAACGCCAGAGCGAATTGCCCGGTATTCATGAGGATGCTAGGGCACCCGCATGGGATCGAATAGTGAAAAATCGTCAAATGTAACCGATGCATCCACAAGTGAGAGCGCGGGCGGTGCAAAAGCTGCATGGGCGCTGCTGGGTGTCGCGGGTTTACTTGCGGCAGGCTCAATCGGGTACAACATCTATTCCGCGTCAAAACCGGCTGAGGCCGTGGTGGCGAGCGAGGATGCGCCTGCGTCCATCGCCGAACTGCGCGAGGCAGCAGAGGCATCCTCAGGCGATGTCGACCCATGGACAAAGCTGGCCTTCGCGCACTTTGAACGCGAAGAATATGCCGATGCGGCCAAGGCGTATCAGCGCGCGGTCACGATTGATGATAGCGTTGCTTTCCTTTGGTCGGCGCTGGGGGAAAGCCTCGTCTTTGCCAATGATCAGCAATCCGCGAACGCGGACCCGCTGCCAGATGAAGCGCTCGAAGCGTTCAAGCGGGCGGTTGCGCTGGACCCGACCGAGCCGCGCTCGCGCTATTTCCTGAATGTCGCCAAGGATTTGAGCGGCGATCACGAAGGGGCGATTGTAGGCTGGCTTGAGCTGCTGAAGGAAAGCCCGGTTGGCGCGCCGTGGGAAACCGATCTGGTGCGCACCATCCAGCAAGTCGGTAAAATCCATGAGATCGACGTAGAGCCGCGGTTGGCGAAGGCGATGGAAGGCCGCTTGCCGCCCATCGCCGTGCCCGGTTCTGGCGCGGTCGCGGGTGAAGCGGCGTCTGCCAGCGTGGGCGGCCCGACGCAGGATCAGATCGCCGCGGCCTCCGCACTTTCAGCTGACGAACAGCAAGCGCAGATCGAAGGCATGGTCGCGATGGCTGAGCAAAAGCTCAAAGATGATCCGACCAACCTTGATCGCTGGGTCATGGTCATGCGCAGCCACGCCATGATGGGCAACCCCGGCAAAGCGAAAGCGACGCTGGAGGCTGCCGTGGCGGCCAATCCAGAGAATGAAGCGGGCCTGCGCGAACAGGCCCGCTCGCTGGGCATTCAGTAAAGCGGCAGATCAGGGGCGCAGATCAGGACCGCAGATCAGGGCTGTTGATCAGGGCTGGGGCTTGGGTCCGCCAGCTTTACCCTTTCCTCTGGCCGCTCTTTTATCCTGAAAGCTTTGCTTGGGCTTGCCTTTGTTGGCCTTACCGCGATGCGGCTTGCGGGCGAGCTTTTTGTCGTCACCAAAGGGCGGATCATCAGCGCTTTTGCGCTTGGGGGCGTTACTGGTTTTGCCACCATGGGCGGCAGGGCGGGGCCTTTTGCCATCTTTCTGGCTGCCATCACTTTGGCCGCCATCTCTTTGGCCACCGTTCTTGTTGCCGCCATCCCGCTTGTCAAAGCGTCCTTTGTTGAACGGTTTCGCGCGCACTTGCGGACCGCCCTTGTGGCGATTGTTGCGGGCCTCAACGCGCGGACCTTCAGCCGATTGCTCGATCCGAATTGTGTCCTGTTCGTCTTCGCTGGATTTGGTGCGCTTCAACGTATCGCTGAACTTGCCGGCGATGGTGCGCGGGATCTGGAAATAGGTGTCATTAGGGCCCACACGAATCGCGCCGATTTCATTGCGGGTGATATGCCCTCGGCGGCAGATCAGCGGCAGCAGCCAGCGCGGCTCGGCATTCTGGCGGCGGCCAATGTCCATCTTGAACCACACCACGTCTTCAAAGCCGGGGCGGTGTCGTTCGGCCTTCGCTTTCTCGCGCGCTTCGGGCGTGTTGGCGAGCAATTCTTCGGGCTGCGGCATCTTCGCGCGGTGCGCCTGCACCAGCGCTGCGGCGATGTCCTCCGCCGGGAGCCGCTCCATCAATTCCTTCGCAATCGCGCGGTCATTATCCTCATAGGTTGCAGGCGTGGTCAGTTTTTCCATCAGCCGCGCGTGATCCTTCTTGCGGATCGCTTCGGGGGTGGGTGCATCGAGCCATTGCGCATCGATCTTTGCCCCGCGCAACATGCTCTCCACCCGCTTGCGTCGGTTGTAGGGGACGATAATCGCGGCGGTGCCTTTCTTGCCAGCGCGCCCCGTGCGCCCGGAGCGGTGCTGCAGCGTTTCAGCATCGCGCGGCGTATCGACATGGATCACCAGGCTAAGCGTCGGCAGATCAAGCCCGCGCGCGGCCACATCGGTCGCCACACAGACCCGCGCGCGCCGGTCGCGCATCGCTTGCAGCGCCTGGTTGCGCTCTGACTGGGAGTGCTCGCCAGACAGCGCTACCACGCCAAAACCGCGATTTTGCAAGGTCGCATGCAGCCGCCGCACGCTGTCACGCGTGGCGCAAAAACAGATCGCCGATTCCGCCTCATGAAAGCGCAGCAGATTAACCACCGCATTCTCAATCTCGGACGGGCCGACCGTGATCGCCTGATAGCTGATATCGCCATGGCCGCGATCCTCACCAGCCAGCGAAAGCCGCATGGCGTCGGATTGATACCGCTCAGCGAGCCGCACAATCGCGCGCGGCATTGTCGCTGAAAACAGCAGCGTGCGGCGCGTATCGGGGGTTGCGTCGAGGATTTCTTCCAGATCGTCGCGAAAGCCCATGTCGAGCATTTCGTCCGCTTCATCCAGCACCGCGCCAACGAGGCCGGAGAGGTCGAGCGAGCCGCGTTCCAGATGATCGCGCAGGCGGCCCGGCGTGCCGACGACGATGGCAGGGCCAGAGCGAAGCGCGCGCCGTTCCTTGCTGGCATCCATCCCGCCAACACAGGTCGCGATGCGCAGATTGGCTTTGGCATAAAGCCAACCAAGCTCGCGGCTGACCTGCAAGGCAAGCTCGCGCGTGGGCGCGATGACCAGCGCGAGCGGTTTCTCGGTCAAAGGCGTGCCGCGAATTTCGCCAAGAATGGCTTCAGACAAAGCGATCCCAAAGGCGACCGTCTTGCCGGACCCGGTCTGGGCAGAGACGATCAGATCGCGGCCTGCGGCATCGGGCGCGCTGGCGGCAACTTGGACGGGGGTCAAGCTGTCATAGCCGCGCTCGGCCAAGGCCTCGCCAATGATCGGCGGAAGGGTTTCAAGTGACATGGTTGTTCGTTTCGGATGAGTGCGCCCAAAGCGGCGCAGAAAAAGGGGAGCAAGAGCGGCGCGAGCCATTTACGCGCAGCCATCGGGCAGCGAGGCCGAAGCTCAAACCGCCTGTGAGCGCGCCACATAGCGACAAAGCAGCGCTTTGGCATGTGTTATTTCGCAGATGGGGTGCGAGGGGGCCGTCACTGAGCTGCGCGCGCGCCGCCGAAGCGCCCAAACCTAAAAGGGGCGCTCCAGCAGAAGCGCCCCTTGATCGGTTCGATTACGGTGTCTGATCAGACGACGCCAAATGCCAGCATCGCGTCAGCGACTTTCTTGAAGCCTGCGATGTTTGCGCCTTTCACATAGTCGACATAGCCATCGCCTTGATCGCCGTATTCGGTGCACTTTTCGTGGATGCCCGCCATCAGATCGGTGAGCATGTCGCCCAGCCGCTCCTGGTTCCAGCTGATGCGTTCTGAGTTCTGGCTCATCTCAAGGCCGCTGACCGCGACGCCGCCTGCATTGGCAGCCTTGCCGGGGCCGTACATGATCTTGGCATCGTGGAAGACTTTCACCCCGTCCAGCGTGGTCGGCATGTTTGCGCCTTCCGAAACGCCGATACAGCCATTGCTGACGAGCGACTTGGCCTCGTCTTCGTTAAGCTCGTTCTGCGTGGCGCAAGGCAAAGCGAGATCGCAGGCGACGTTCCACGGGCGCTCGCCTTCGTGATAGGTCGCGCCCTTGAATTCCTCGGTGTATTCGCTGATCCGCCCACGCTTGACCGTCTTGAGGTGTTTGACCCAGTCGATCTTTTCCTGATCGATGCCGTCGGGATCATGGATGAACCCGCCGCTGTCAGAGAGAGTGAGCACCTTGCCGCCCAATTGTGTGATCTTTTCCGCGGCATGCGTTGCCACATTGCCTGATCCGGAGATAACGGCGCTCTTGCCTTCGACATCATCGCCTTTGTGCTTGAGCATGTTTTGCATGAAGTACACCGCACCATAGCCGGTTGCCTCTGGCCGCATTTTCGAGCCGCCATATTCCTGCGCCTTGCCGGTCAGCACGCCTTCCCAGCGATTGGTGATCCGCTTGTACTGGCCGAACATATAGCCAATCTCGCGCCCGCCCACGCCAATATCGCCCGCTGGAACGTCTGTGTCAGGGCCGATGTGGCGATAGAGTTCGGTCATGAAGCTCTGGCAGAACCGCATGACTTCGCTGTCGCTCTTGCCGCGCGGGTTAAAGTTCGCGCCGCCTTTGCCGCCGCCCATCGGCAGGCCGGTGAGCGAGTTCTTGAAGGTCTGTTCAAAGGCGAGAAACTTCAAAACGCTCTCAGTCACGCTCGGGTGAAAGCGGATGCCGCCTTTATACGGGCCAATGGCGTTGTTGTTCTGGACTCGCCACCCGCGCTGCACGCGGATGTTGTGATTGTCATCCTCCCAGCACACGCGAAAGCTGACGATGCGATCCGGCTCAGCAATCCGGCGCAGGATCTGCGCCTCATGATACTGGACCTTGTCCTCCATGAAATCGTAGATGTCCTGCGCAACCTCTTGAACAGCCTGAATGAATTCGGTCTGTCCAGGATTGCGCTTTTTCACCCCCGCCATGAATGTTTCGAGGTCTACGTGATCGGAAACGGCCATAATTGAAACTCCCCCCATTGACATCCTGAGCGCGCCCGCCGGCAAGGCCAATGCGCTGCACATGCATCTATCCGTACTATCGCGACCGTGTGCAAGCGCCTTTGCCCTTGCAGTGATTTTTGGCGCATTTGCTGGTGTTGTGCGCGGAGCCGGATTGGCCAGCAGGGTTGCATTCGTGCGCGCCCGGGCTACCAAAGGAGACAACGCGCTCATCCGAGCGCTCTTGGCGCGCGTTGTGCAGGCTCACCGAGCGTCATGATTGTAAATAATGGCCACAAGTGCCCTGGACGCGCCATTTCGCGTCCAACCCGCGTCGCTCAATGAGCAGCAGCGCGTGACACAATACGGGGCACCGGCCGGGCAGGGATACGATGGCTACCAAAAGCGGCGCTGACGCCGCACAGACCGGTTACAGCGACGACTGGCCGATCGATCCGCCGCTGGTGGAACTCGAAATCGATACGCATGACAGCGGCTTTTACGATGGGTTCAGCCGTGAGGTGACGATCCCGGCCAAGATCATCGTTTCGCTGATCATATTGTGGGCGATCTTCTTTCCGGTCAGCGCGCTGGAAACGCTGCAAATCGCCAATTCCTCGATCATTTCGATGTTCGCCGGCTGGTATGTCTACCTGACCGCCGCGCTGGTGGTCACGTGTCTGGTGCTGGCGATCCTGCCGCAATCAGGCAGCCTCAGGATTGGCGCGCCGGGTGAAGAGCCTGAGTTTTCGCGCTTTTCGTGGTTTGCCATGTTGTTTGGCGCAGGCATCGGCATCGGGATGCTGACGTTCTCCACCGGAGAGCCGCTGGCGCATTTCTCGAACAATCCCGATATTATTCGCGGGACCATCGAAGCGCGGTCTGTGGATGCGGTGCGGCCTGCCTATCTCTACACTTTCCTGCATTGGGGCTTTGGCGCGTGGTGCACCTATGCGCTGGTGGGGCTGGGGATTGGCTATGTCGCGCACCGCCGGGGCCTGCCGCTGACCATTAGATCCAGCCTTGCGCCTTTGTTCGGGGATCGCCTGTCCGGAATGCCGGGCCATATTGTTGATGTGGTCGCGGTGGTCGCGACGATTCTGGGCGTGGCCTATACGCTCGGCTTCGGGGTCGAGCAGTTCGTCGCCGGGCTGCATCGCATCGGCTTTGGTGACTGGCTGATGGTCGACGACGGGAAGGGCGGCATGAAGGCCTCCGCAATTGCGATTGTGGTGGCTTTGCTGGTTCTGGTTGGAGCCTCCACGCTCAGCGCGCTGTCGGGCGTCGGGCGCGGGATCAAGTGGCTGTCCAACATCAATATGGGGCTGTCTGTGGCGCTGCTGGCGCTGTTCGCGACGGTTGGGTCCGGGCTGTATGGCCTGCAATTGCTGGGCACCGGTATTTGGGACTATGTCACCACCTTGCCGCAGCAAACGCTGATCCTGTTCACCTCCGATGGCAGCGACACCGGCAATGCGCTTGTTGAATGGCAGTTGGGCTGGACAGTTATGTACTGGGCGTGGTGGATCGCTTTCGCGCCGTTTGTCGGCATGTTCATCGCGCGCATTTCGCGCGGGCGGACCTTGCGTGAATACATTCTGGGCGTTGCCATGGTGCCATCGCTGATGTGCTTTATCTGGATGGCGCTGGTGGGCGGCACAGCGATTGATCTGGAACTGAGCGGTGCGGCCAATGGCGCGATTGTCGATGCGCCGATGGCGGATCAACTGTTCGCCGCGCTCGCATTGCTGCTTGATCCGGGCGTTGCGATGTTTGTCTCCGGCCTCGTGGTGATCTTGTTGATGACGTATCTTGTGACCAGCGCCGACAGCGCGATCCTGATCGTCAACACGATCAACGGGGCGGGCGATGATGAAGGCGGCCGCCGCTATCACATCATGTTCTGGGGGCTGGCGCTGGCCTTCGTGGTCGGCTCCATGCTGATCCTTGGGGGGATCGAAGCGATTCGCATCACCATGATAATCGGCGCTTTGCCGTTCTCCTTCGTGGTCGCGGCTATGGCTGTGTCCATTTTGAAAGCGGTGGCGTTTGATCTGGTGCGCAAAAAGCACGGCATTCCGACGACGGCTCAGGCGTGCGAGGAATGGGACGGCAAAGTCCACCCTGCCGAATGATTTGCATCCCTCGCTTTACTCGTCGATACAGGTGTGAGCTCTATTTGAATTCACATCCCGCATTCGCTTCCCTGGGTGCGACTTTATAAATAGAGATTAAGTTTTTCGCATATGCGAAAAGGATGACTTGAGATATATTTGTAGTTAACCAAAGCGTGGAAGCCGTGTGGTTATTCTGCAACAATTCTAGCTTTGTTCTGGATTTTCCGAGCCGGACTGTGGCCAGCGACAAAGCTGCTTGTTACCGACCTCTTCGACACGCGCGACTTCTCTAATTGCGTATTCGTCACGCTTTTACAGCGGGGGCAGCGCTGATGCGGTTCAGCATCGCGACCCTTTAAACGGCTCAAAGGGGCACAATACATGACTACCAAATTGAGCGGCGCGTCGATCGGCGCGTTGGCCATTGCAATCGCTTCGCCCATCGCGGCGCAAGACACAGCAAGCACACCCGCACCGGCGGTTGAAGAAGAACAGCAGGGCGGCGTTCCGACCATTGTTGTGACGGCGCAAAAGCGCTCGGAAGACTTGCAGGACGTTCCGATTTCGGTCTCCGCGATCGGCACCGAGCAGCTTGAAGAGCTGAATATCGACACGTTCGAGGATTATCTCGACCAGCTGCCCACTGTGACAGCGGGCGGCAATGGTCCGGGCCAAAGCACGATCTATATTCGCGGCCTGGCGTCCACCACGCCGAACATCACGGTCGCCGGTGTTGCGGGCCTTGCGCCCAACGTTGCGCTGTATCTCAATGATCAGCCGCTCGCTCAGCCGGGCCGCAACCTTGACGTTTATGCCGCTGACCTTGAGCGCATCGAAGTGCTGTCCGGCCCGCAAGGCACGCTGTTTGGCGCGTCTTCGCAAGCGGGCGTTGTGCGCCTGATCACCAACAAGCCGAGCCTGTCCGGGGTTGAGGCCTCGTTCTCAGGCGGCGTCAGCTTCACCAAGGGCGGCGAGAGCAGCTATCAGGGTGAGGTGATGCTCAACCTGCCGGTAACAGACAGCTTCGCGCTGCGCGGCGTTGCCTATCTGGATGATCAGGGCGGCTTTATCGATAATGTTCCGGCTACCCGCGACCTTAGGGAAAGCGCGCGTTTCCGTCCGGCGGGCACAGTGCGCTCCAATGGCATTCCCGTGGTCGACTTTCGCGGCGGTTTCCAGTCAGTCGATGATCCCTCGACCCCGTTCAATGAGAATCCGGTCAACAATCCGAACGTGAACTTCATCGCGGCAGACAATGCCGGCATCGCGCAGGACAATTTCAACGACACGACCTATGCCGGTTTCCGTGCCAGTGCCCTTTGGGAAATCACGCCCGACTGGAAAATCACCATTGCGCACCAGCGCCAGAGCCTCGAATCAGACGGCTCTTTCTTCGCTGACCCGAACCTTGGCGGGCTCGATGATCTGGAAATTGAGCGTTTCGAAGAAGACCGGCTGGAGGATGATTTCTCCAACACCAGCTGGACCGTCGAAGGGCGGATCGCGATGCTCGATGTGGTCTACACCGGGGCCTATACCGACCGCGAAACCTTCCAGCGTGCAGACTACACCGATTACCTGTTCGCCGGGCAATACCTGCCGTATTACATCTGCGACACTTCGGTGACCTATCCGGGCGCAGGCGGGCCGAGCGGCACGTGTCAGGCGCCCAACCTGTATGTGAACTCAAACTCGGATACGACGGTATTCACGCAGGAATTGCGCTTCTCGACACCAGAGGACTGGAGCGTACGCTTTCAGGGCGGCGGCTTTTATTCCGACCTCCAGCTCGATGAGCGCGTGGACTTCGCCTATCCGGGCAATGTCTTCACGCGCGGTGCAGATGGCACCTCGCTTGGCTTTGTCGACAACTTTCCGCTGACCAATATCGGTGCCCCTCCCGGAGCGGTGGGCAACACCAGCGACGGGTTCTTCAGCCTACCCGGACCGTTCCCGGCAGACACGATCTTCCGCAACGACGTGCGCCGCACCGATGAGCAGTTCGGCATTTTTGGCGAAGTTAGCGTTGATGTGATCCCTGACTTGCTCACGATCACCGGGGGCCTTCGCTATTACGATGTGACTGTTGACCTTGAAGGCAGCGCCAACGGCTCCTTCTTCAACCGCACGTCACCGGTATTCGGTCCGAACTTCACCGTTCCGCAAGACCAGCGCCAGGACACGCAGCTGGGCGGCACCAACATCTCGGCGCAATATGCGCCGGGCAATCCGGGCGGCAATCCGGATACCGCGTCGACCAGCGGCACAATCTTCAAGGGCACAGCCACGCTCACGCCGAACGAGGATCTGCTGTTCTACGTCACCTATTCGGAGGGCTTCCGCCCCGGCCTGCTGAACCGTCCCGGCGGCGCGGTGGGTGCAAATGGCTTTGTGGTGCCGTTCGAGCTCGAAACCGATGAAGTGCAGAATTACGAATTCGGGTGGAAAATGGACCTGCTCGATGGTCAGTTCCGCCTGAATGGTTCTGCGTTCTACGTGGATATCTCAAACCTCCAAACGACGATCTTCGACCCTTCGATCACGAACCTCTTCTTCTCGGATAACGCCGCGAATGCAGAGATTTACGGGATCGAAGCGGATTTCGTGATCGCGCCTTATGCGCTGCCCGGCTTCACCGTGGCTGGCGCATTCTCGATCCTCGATACCGAAGTGACCGAAGTGCTCACCCCGACTGATGATGTCATCGCCGGGTCTGACCTCGCCTACGCGCCCAATTTCCAGGGCAACATCCGGGCGCGGTATGAGTGGGACCTCACCAGCACGCTGGAAGCCTATGTCCAGCCGCAGATGAACTACTCGGCGAGCAAGTTCACCGACATCGTGCAGATCAACAATATCGAGCTCGACAGCTACACATTGTTCGATCTCTCGCTCGGTGTGAAGGCGGACCAGTGGAAGGTTGAGATTTTCGGTGAGAACCTCTCCGATGAGCGTCCGCAGATCTCAGGCATTTACGGCAATGACCGTGAGCGGATCGTGGTTGGCCGTCCGCTGACCGTGGGTGTGCGGGTCGGCTTCGACTACTGATCTGACACTGCCAAAAGCGAATGCAGCGGCGGGGAGGGCTCAGAGAAATTCTGGGCTCTCTCCGCCGTTTTGCTGTTAAGAGCGGCGCCGATTAGAGGATGGTCATGGCGACACGCGAAGAGATACTGAAAGCCGCGCAGGATGCGATGCAGGCGGGCCGCTTTGACCGGGGGCTGGCGCTGGCGCAGGACGCGCTGGCTCAGGATGCGGCCGATGGTGAAGCGCATTACATGGCCGCCATCGCTGCGCGCTATCTCGACCGCCCTGATCAGGCGCGCGATCACCTTTCAAAGCTTCACGCCGCCATGCCCGAATATGGCCGCGCTTGGCAGGAACAAGGGCATCTGGCGGCGCGGCTGGGCGATGATGCGGGCGCGTTGGAAGCCTATATGCGCGCCACTCGCTTCAATCCCGCGCTGGAGGCAAGCTGGCGCGAACAGGCACGGCTCTTCGCTAAAGCGGGGCGCACAGTGGAAGCGGAGACGGCGCGCGCGCAGCAAGCCCGCCTCGCCGCGCTGCCCCGCGAATTGGTCGCGGTGACGCATCACCTGTCCGAAGGCCGCTTGCTGCGCGCAGAGGAAATCTGCCGCCACTATTTGCGCACCCATCCCGAGCGCGATGCCAACCATGTCGAAGGGATGCGGTTGCTCGCCCGGATCGGCATTGAATTCGGCGTGCTGGAGGAGGCAGAGTTCCTGCTGGAAAGCGCGGTCACGTTCCAGCCCGATGATCTGCAATTGCGGCTCGACTATATCGACGCGTTGCGCCGCCGCCAGAGTTTCGCGCGCGCGCTACAAGAGGCCGAGGCCCTGCACCACCGCGAGCCGGACAACCCGCTGTTCCAGTCGCGCCTTGCGATCGAGTGTATTCAGGCAGGGGATTATGACCGCGGCCTTGCTCTGTTTGAGCGTGTGCTGGAAAAGCTTCCCGGTGATCCTGCGACACTCACCAGCCGCGGCCATGCGCTCAAAACCAAGGGTGTGCGGGCGCAAGCTGAGGCCAGCTATGAAGCGGCGATTGCCGCCAAGCCCGATCACGGCGATGCCTATTACGCGCTCGCCAATCTTAAGACCTATCGTTTCGCGCCGTCGCAGGTTGACGCCATGCGCGCGCAGATCGCCCGGCCGCAGCTTGCATTTATGGACCGCGTGCATTTGGCCTTTGCTTTGGGTAAGGCGCTGGAGGATGCGGGCGAGTACGAAGAGAGCTTTGACTTCTACGAGCAAGGCAATGACTTAAAACGCGCTCAGACCCGCTACAGCGCTGATAATATGAGCGCGGAGCTGGCGCGGCAGCGCGAGTTTGGAACGCCGGAATTGTTCGCGCGGCTGGACGGCGCGGGCCACGATGCGCCCGATCCGATCTTCATTCTTGGCCTGCCGCGCGCGGGTTCGACTTTGCTTGAGCAAATCCTTGCAAGCCATTCGCAGATCGATGGAACGTTGGAATTGCCCAACATCCTCGCTCTGGCGCACCGGCTGCGCGGGCGCTCTGCCAAGGACCCCGCTTACCCCGCTAATCTGCATGATCTGGATCCGGCAAAGCTTGCACAGTTCGGGCGCGATTTCATCGAGCAGACCCGCATCCACCGCGCGGGCGCACCGTTTTTTATCGACAAAATGCCGAACAATTTCCGCCATATCGGCCTCATCCACCTGATCCTGCCCAACGCCAAGATCATCGATGCGCGCCGCGCGCCGATGGATTGCTGCTTTTCAGGCTTCAAACAACTCTTCGCGGAGGGGCAGGAGTTCACCTACGGCCTCACCGAAGTGGGCCGTTATTACGCCGACTATGTAGAGACGATGGCGCATTGGGACGCTGTGCTGCCGGGCCGCGTGTTGCGAGTTGAGCATGAGGATGTGCTCGACGATCAGGAAGGCCAGACCCGGCGCATGCTCGATTTTCTGGGGCTCCCGTTTGAGGAAGCCTGCCTGCATTTCCACAAGACAGACCGCGCGGTGCGCACCGCGTCGAGCGAACAGGTCCGCGAGCCGATCAACCGCAAAGGCCAAGGCGCGTGGAAGCCGTTTGAGCCATGGCTGGGCGATTTGAAGGCCGCGCTTGGAGATTTGGCGCCTTAGTTTGAGCGATCACCCACCCCGTCTCCCCGCCCGTCCACCAATGGTTCCATTAGGCTATGGTGGACCCCGTCCGGGGGAAGCATTCCCCCGGAATCCTTCCTCATCCCGAACGCGGGAGACGGGGTGGGTGATCGGTGAGCGCTAGCGAACTCTCAGAAACTAAGCCAATCGAGCGCCATCAGGCGCATCACCCGGCTCAGCCAGCACAATCGCGCCGTCTGCGTCGGGGAAGCCCAGCACCAGCACTTCGGACATGAGCGGCCCGATCTGGCGCGGAGGGAAGTTGACCACGGCCATCACCCGCGCCCCCACCAGCGCCTCGGGCGAATAACGCTCGGTGATCTGCGCAGAGCTTTTCCTGGTGCCAATCTCGCCGCCGAAATCCACCACCAGCTTAATCGCGGGTTTGCGCGCTTCGGGGAAGGGGGCGGCCTCGATGATCGTTCCGGCGCGGATATCCAGCTTCAGGAAATCATCGAAGCTTGCAGTCATGTGCACGCCGCCTGAAATGCCGTGAGCGGCTCAGCCAACCCGGCGAGTGACACCCGCACTTTCTCGCGGCTGTCAGCATCGCCCGCCTGCAGGTAAAGCCACATGCCGTTCGCCATTGCGGCCATGATCGGGTCGTCCGCCTCCATGTCGATGGCGTAGTGCGGGAACATTTCATCGGGCACGATCACAGCAGTGTATTCGGCGGTCGGCACGTCGCTTTCGCCGACTTCCATGAAGAAGCTTTGCGTGCCCGGTCCTTCGGGAAACTCACTGAGGATATTGATCCGCCAGACCGGCTTACCCTCATCGCAATCGACCCGCAGCATGCCATCATCAGTTTCGGGCACGCCGTAATCCAGAAAGGCGAAACCATCTCCCGCGCCGCCGCCCCATTGGTAGCGGTCTGGCGCTTGCTGAAAGCCATTGGCGCTCCATTCAAATGAAAGCGGGAGTTGATCAACCTCATCGCTCGGCTCGCTCTCGGGCTTTGCTTCTTCGGGCGTTTCCACCACAGGCCCAGACCCGGCAGCGGCCAGTTCTTTGGGGTGTGTGGGATCATGAAGGCCGTCAGGGTCGGCCTCTTCCGGCTCACTTTCGCAACCAGACAGCGCCACAAGCATGGCGGCACTCAAAAGCCAGCGTGATCGCGAAAATTTCATTGTAAGTCCCCCTTACACAGCAGGCTTGGCGATGCAGCGGGGCCGGGTCAAGCGTGTTGCCTCTTGCGAGTTGTTCGCGCTTTAATGCAGGTGGCGAATGCGTTAAGTTGCGGGCTGCAACCAATCTGCGGAGAGAACAAGCGTGGCGAAATTTATCCTCAATGGTCAGCCGGTGGAGCTTGAGGCCGATCCGGCCATGCCGGTCCTGTGGGTTGTGCGCGAGAAGCTGGGGCTGAACGGCACCAAGTTTGGCTGCGGCATCGCGCAATGCGGCGCGTGCACCGTGCATCTCGATGGGCAGCCGGTGCGCTCCTGCTCGCTTCCGGTCTCAGAGGCGGAAGGGCGAACCATCACGACGATCGAAGGCGTGAATGGCCCTGAGGGAGAGCTTTCCGCGATCCAGCGCGCGTGGATATCTGAACAGGTCCCGCAATGCGGGTATTGCCAGTCTGGCCAGATCATGGCGGCGACCGCGCTGCTGCGCGATAATCCGGCACCCAACGATGAAGACATTGACGCGGCGATGTCCGGCAATGTCTGCCGCTGCGGCACCTACACCCGCATTCGTCGCGCGATCAAAGTGGCCTCTGGCCAACTTGAAGCCACCGGCGAAGAGGTCTGAGCCATGAACGATATGACCCCAGACGCGAACGAAACCGACACAAAGAAGGAGCGCAGCGCTTTGGCGAAGTGGAGCCGGCGCGGCTTTATCGGCGCAGGCGTGCTGGCAGGCGGCGGCTTGCTGATCGGCATTGGCGTACGCTCGGGCAATCCCGTCGGCAGCCTTGCGCCCAAGGTCGCCGGCGCGGGTGAGCAACTGGTCAACAGCTGGGTCAAGATCGACCCTGAGAATATCGTCACCGCCATCGTGCCGCATTGCGAGATGGGGCAGGGTGTCCACTCAGTCCTTGCCCAGATGCTCGCCGATGAGCTGGATGCGGATTGGAGCAAGGTTCGCGTCATGCAGGCGCCAACCGATGGCAGCTATATCGTCACAGACACCGCGCGCATGTTCCTGGCACCGTTCACGATGAATGCCGCGGACTGGATTGAGCCGACATGGGACGGGTTGTTCACTCAGCTTGGCCGTGCGGCGGATGCGCTGATCACGGGCGGCTCGTCCTCCATCCGGTCCACTGGGCAATACCAGATGCGCGTGGCCGGAGCGGCGGCGCGCAAGATGCTGGTGGGCGCAGCGGCGGACGCGTGGGGTGTGCCAGCAAGCGAGATCGAAACACGCGACAGCACGCTGATGCACAAAGCCTCCGGCGAGTCCGCGCCTTACGCCGAATTTGCCAGCGCCGCGGCGGAGCAGCCGCTGGACCAGACGCCTGACTTCAAGACGCCTGACCAGTATCGCCTGATCGGCAAGAGCGCTGCGCGCACGGACATCCCCTCAAAGGTGGATGGCACCGCGAATTTCGGACTTGATGCAGCGCCAGAGGGGCTTGATCTGTCCTACGCCGCGACCGTACGCCCGCCTGTGCCGGGAACGCGGGTCGCCAGCATGAACCCCGCGCGCGCGAAGACGATGCCGGGCGTGCTGCAGATCCTGAACATGGGCGATTTTGTTGCTGTTGTCGCAGACAGCTATTGGCAGGCGCAGCAGGCGTTGGGCGCCATCGATATCGAGTGGACCCCGTCCGACAGCCCGATTAAAACGACGCAAGACCAGTTTGCAGCCTTTGCCAAATCGCTCGACGAAGCGGGCGAAACCGGCGGCGAAGAAGTGGCGGCCAAAGGCAATGTTGCGGATGCGTTTGAGGCGGCCAGCACGCTGATTGATGCTGAATACAAGGCCCCTTATCTGGCGCACGCGCCGATGGAGCCGATCAATTGCACCGCGCTTGTCAAAGACGGCAAATGCGATGTGTGGACCAGCACGCAGGTGCCGCTGATGGTGCGCTCCGCTATTGCGGAAGGGACCGGGATCGCGAAGGACGATATCACCGTCCACCACCCCTATCTCGGCGGAAGTTTCGGGCGGCGGCTCGAAGCGGTCTTTGCGACCATGGCGGTGCGCATCGCCAAGGAAACCGGATACCCGGTCAAGTCGGTCTGGAGCCGCGAGGAAGACACGCAAAAGGCGCTGTACCGCCCCGCCGACACCAGCCGTTTTCGCGCAGGCTTGGACGGCGATGGCGCGCTGATTGCCTATGACAATGTCTTCACTCAGCGCCATGACCCGGCAGAGGCGCATGTGCCCGGCATCTATGCGATCCCCAACACCAGCGTGCGCCATGCCGCAGCGCCGCTGCACCTGCCATTTGCAGCATGGCGCTCGGTTGATCACTCGCAGCAGGGCTGGTTTATTGAAAGCTTCATCGATGAAGTCGCGCATGAGGCAGGCGCTGATCCATACGAGTATCGCCTGGCCATGCTGAAAGATGCGCCGCGTCAGGCGGCAGTGCTCAAGAAGGTCGCTGAAATGTCCAAGTGGTCGGCTCCGCGTGCTGAGGGCACGGCCAAAGGCATCGCGATTGTTGAGAGCTTTGGCACCATCGTTGCCGAAGTGATCGAGGTCGACATGACCGCAGGCAAGCCCAAGATGACCGGCATCTGGGCGGCGGCTGATGCGGGCTTTGTCGTCAACCCCGATGGCTTCCGCAATCAGATCGAAGGCGGGATTGTTTACGCTTTGACCGCGGCGATGTTCGGCGAGTTGGACCTCGCAGATGGCGCGATCAAGCAAAGCAATTTCCATGATTACAAGATGCTGCGGATGAAGGACGTGCCTGAGATCACTGTCGCGATCATCAACAGCGGCGATGTGCCCACCGGCGGGGCCGGAGAGCCGGGGGTTCCGCCCGCTGCGCCTGCTTTGACCAATGCGATCTTTGCTGCGACTGGCCAGCGCCTGCGTGAATTGCCGATTGCCAAGCAGTTCGCCTGACTGCCTGGGCGCACAAATCAATGAGGAAAACAATGCGTCACACGCTTGTGCTGGCCACGGGGCTGCTCACCATCTTACTCACCGCTTGCGGATCGAGCGAGCCGCCTGAGGTTGTTGAGAAAATCGTGGTGCGCGAACCGGGCGCGCCGGTCCCGGCCCCAGCGGCGAATGCAACGCTGGCAGATGCGGCCAATGCGTCAGGGGCGGCAGGCTCGCTCGATATGGTCGCGCTGGGCGAAGAGGCGTTTCAGGCCTGCACCGGGTGCCACAACGCCAAAGCGGGCGCGCCTAATATGGCAGGTCCGAACCTGTATGGCGTCGTCGGAAGAGCGGCGGGGGCCGTGGACGGCTATTCCTATTCCGACGCGCTGGCCGGGTCTGGCATCACATGGGACTTCGCCACGTTGGACCGCTATCTCGCGAATCCTTCCGGATATGTGCCGGGAACGGACATGGTCGCAGGCGCCGTACGCGATGGTGAGCGGCGCGCGGCGATTGTCGCCTATCTCGCCTCGACCAGCGAGTAAGGAGGCCTCGCGCCTTTGGACCTCCAACGCGTTCTTCAATTTCTCCTCCAGCGTCAGGGGGCCGGCGACGCTTGCGTCCTGGTGACCGTGTGCGCGGTTGAGGGATCCTCGATGCGCAATCCCGGCTCGATCATGGCGGTGAGTGAAACGGGCGAATATGAAGGCTCGCTTTCGGGTGGATGCATCGAGAATGCGGTGGTGGCAGAAGCGCGCCAGGCGCTTGAAGCGGGAGCGCCGCGCGTGGTGCGGTTCGGGGCAGGATCGCCTTTTCTCGATATAAAGCTGCCATGCGGTGGCGGGCTGGATGTGCATTTCTGCCCCACGGTGGATCATGCGTTTACCGCGCAGTGCCTTGATCTGATTGCTCAGCGCACGCCGTTCTCCATCGCTCTCAGTCCCAGCGGGGCTGAGGTGTTGCGCGAGTGGCGCCCCACTCAGTTCGATCCTGAAGCCGACGCCGGGGTGTTCGGGCATTGGCCGGTCCCCAAAATCCAAATCATCGGCCATGGCGCGGCGGTGGAGGCGCTGGTCAAGCTGAGCCCATCCATGGGTTGCACAAATGCCGTCCTCACACCCGATGAGCGGCTTTTGCCGGCCCTGAAAGACTATGGCCCGGTGACCCGTCTTGAGCGGATCAATCAGACCGACCTGCTGAACAGCGATCCTTGGACCGCGCTTATCTTCCTCTTCCACGATCACGACTGGGAGATTGATCTGATGGAGCGCGCCCTGGAACTGCCGCACTTCTATATCGGCGCGATGGGCGGGCGGCGCGCGCATGCGGCGCGCTGTGCCGCGCTGTTGGCGCGCGGTGTCTCGCAGGAAAAGCTCGATACGATCCGCGCGCCGATTGGTGTGTTCCATTCCTCGCGCGATCCCCAGACGCTGGCTCTATCAACGCTCGCCCAAGTGATCCGCACCTATCATGAAACCGACTTCGCGGCTCAATGTGAGCGCGCGCTTGGCTGAGCCGCGCCTCGCTGTGGCGGTGCTCGCCGCTGGAGCCTCGCGCAGGTTTGGCGCTGCCGACAAGCTTGCCGCGAATTTCCAAGGTCGCGCTCTGGGCGAGCATGTGGCGGCGGCGATCCCGGCGTGGCGGTTTGCGATGCGCTGGGTCATCACAAGCGCGCCGGACCACCGTTGTAAAGCGGCATGGAAGGCAGCGGGGTTTGAGGCGGTGCACAACGCTGGCGCCGCGCAAGGCATGGGGACATCTGTTGCTCTGGCCGGGCAGATGGCGCGCGAGGCTGAGTGTGACGGTCTGCTGATTGCGCTGGCTGATATGCCGCTGGTTCCGCGCGCACACTTTGAAGCTTTAATAGCGGCTCTGGAGGGGCAGGACGATATCGTCGCCTCCCGCCATGCCGAGGCCACCGTGCCGCCCGCCATTTTCGCCAAAGCGCATTTTGAGCGCCTTGCTGCGGCGCGCGGCGATGAAGGCGCGCGGCGTTGGCTCGGCGCAGCCCGCGCGCTCGATTGCCCGCCAGCCTGGCTGGACGATATCGACACGCCCGAAGACCTCGCCCGGCTCAGCTGAGGGCCTCACAAAAAATGGCCCCGCGCAACTCGATGATGCGCGGGGCCAAAAGTCAGGCCGGGAATTGAGAGAGGAGAGCGGCCTGAGAGCTCAGTAGTGCGAGTTAGAAATTGTACTGGGTGGAGAATTGTACTCTTTGCAGATTGCCGCTGCGCCCATCTTCCAAAGTGCGCTCTGCATACATCACTTCGAGACCCAGATTGATCGGTCCAACCGGGCTCCAAATGATGTTGGCAAAGGCATTCCAGCTTTCATCGGTGACCTGATTGGTTGTCAGCGCAACCGGGTTATCGGCCTTGAAATAGGACGCCGCTACATTGCTGCGCAGCTTGTCTGACCACAGGTGGCGATAGGCCGCAAAGCCCGAATAGGTCGCGATCGGATCCAATGTGCCGTCCATCCGGATCGCAGCGTCGTTCACAATATTGAGGCCCATATAGCGCCCAAGGCCTTCGCCCGCAGTGGCGGTGAAGCGGAAATCGTCACGCGTCCCGACTTTGAGCTTGCCTGAAACGCTCGCGCCATAGCCCCAGGCGCTGTCATCAACACCCATCAGATCATCGGTTGAAATGTGCAACTGGCGCGCAATCGCGGTGACAGTGAAATTGCCCCAGTCACCGTTCCAGTTGTAGCGGCCGACAACATCGGGAAGTTGGTCATCACCTGCGATCACCCGGCTGCCATTTTGTGCTGTGATGACGGTTTCGGGCTGTTCAACGGCGAACTGAAAGCCACCCTTTGTGTACCGGATCAGCGGTTGCCGATCAAAGGCGGTTCCCGGCGTAACCCCGATAAAGTCGAGCGTATCAGGCAGCGCGCCGACATTCATGAAAGTCGTCCAGCCCTGTCCGAAAGTCCAGTTGTCGTAATTGATCAGCGCGTTGCGGATGCGCGGCACGAAACTGTTTGAAATCCGCTCATCCCCGCCTGCAGTGACGTTGAAATCCAGCTCAATCAGACCGCTAAGCTTGTGCCCGGTGCCAACATCGGTTTCCGTCTTGAACAGGAAGCGCGTTTGGCGGGCGGAGAAATCAGTGTCGAACCCACTCGGATCACCACCCACGGGGATCGCGACCGGGATCAGGAAATCGCGCAGGATCGAATTGCCGGGCAATTGCCCGCCGCTGGTGCGCTGGCTGATCGCGTCAAATTTGACATAGCCGTCATAGGTCACGCGCGTTTTGCCGACCTTGAAGCCTTCCCCTGCATCAATATCGAAATCGATCAGCTTTTCCGACATTTCCGTCTGACGTGTTTCGACCGTGCGAACGGTTTCCAGCGCGGTTTCGGTCTCTTGGCGCATCGCCTGCTGTTCGGCGCGGATCACCTCGGCCTGCTGGCGGATGGCTTCCTGCTGCGCTGTGATCTCGGCTGTCTTCGCCTCGCTTTCGCCAGCCTGCTTGTCGAGCCGCTCGATCAGCCCTTCCACCAGCGCTTCCAACCGGTCGAGCCGGTCTTCGACATTTGTTTCCTGAGCCAGCACCGGCGTGGCAGTAAGTGCAGTGGCCGCGAGCAATGCGATGCGCACGCCGGCTTTTGTTGTTTTGTGCGACATGGATATCCCTCCCAAGTTATCTTGTCGTCATGATCCTGCCGGGAAGGTGTGGCTGGGCACAGCTAGCAGAAGGTCTTAAGACTATTGTCGAAGGGTCGAACAGGCGAAGGAGAGGGTATGATGAGCGCAGCTAATCAAGGGAGAGTCGGAATGATCCATGCCGTTGAACGTCCGCAACCAGGCCGCGCCACCCATTGCGTTGCTGAGCAATATGAAGAGATGTATCGCCGCTCGATAGAGACGCCCGATGCGTTCTGGCTGGAGCAGGCGCAGCGCCTCGACTGGTTTACCGCTCCCACCAAAGGCGGCGAGTGGTCGTTTGATCCCGCTGAGATCCAGTGGTTTGCCGATGGCTCCTTGAACCTGTGCCACAATGCGGTGGACCGGCACTTGGCGGACAAAGCGGACACCACTGCAATCATCTTTGAGCCTGACGATCCCGCGACACCCGGCCGCACGCTGACCTATCGCGAGCTTCACAGCGAAGTCGTGCGTATGGCCAACGCAATCAAAGCGATGGGCGTCAAAAAAGGCGACCGCGTCACGATCTATATGCCGATGATTGTCGAAGGCGTGCTGGCCATGCTCGCCTGCGCGCGGGTTGGTGCGATCCACTCGATCGTGTTCGGCGGGTTCTCTCCTGAGGCCTTGGCAGGCCGGATCGAGGATTGCGGCAGCCGCTTTGTCATCACCGCTGATGAAGGCCTGCGCGGAACCAAGCGCGTGCCGCTCAAAGCCAATGTCGATGCGGCTCTGGCCGAGCCTGACCATTACACCCCGCTCGACGGGATGCTGGTGGTGCGCCACACAGGCGGCGGCGAGTTTTCCATGACGCAGGGCCGCGATCACTGGTATCACGACGTCGCGAGCGATGCGGATTGCCCGTGCGAGGACATGGCTGCTGAAGACCCGCTGTTCATCCTGTACACCTCCGGCTCAACCGGAAAGCCCAAAGGCGTGCTGCACACGACCGGCGGCTATGGCGTGTGGGCGGCGACGACGTTCAACTATGTCTTCGATTATCAGCCGGGTGAGATTTATTGGTGCACCGCTGATATCGGCTGGGTCACCGGGCACAGCTATATCGTTTACGGCCCGCTGATGAACGGCGCGACCAGCCTCGTATTTGAAGGCGTGCCGAATTACCCTGATCACGGTCGCTTCTGGGACGTAGTGGACAAGCACAAGGTCAACATCCTCTACACCGCGCCCACCGCGATCCGCGCGTTGATGCGCGAAGGCAATGACTTCGTGATTAGCCGGGACCGTTCTTCGCTGCGCCTGCTGGGCAGCGTGGGAGAGCCGATCAACCCCGAAGCGTGGCGCTGGTACTTTGATGTCGTGGGCGAGGGGCGTTGCCCGATTGTCGACACCTGGTGGCAGACCGAGACGGGCGGCGTAATGATCACCACGCTTCCCGCGGCGCATGATATGAAACCGGGCAGCGCCGGGATGCCGTTCTTCGGCATTCAGCCGCAGCTGGTTGATAACGAAGGCGCGGTGCTGGACGGGGCGACCGAAGGCAATCTGTGCATCACCAGCAGCTGGCCGGGTCAGGCGCGCAGCGTCTATGGCGATCATGAGCGCTTTCAGCAGACCTATTTCTCGACCTATGCGGGCAAGTATTTCACCGGCGATGGCTGTCGGCGTGACGAAGATGGCTATTACTGGATCACGGGCCGTGTGGATGACGTGATCAATGTCTCGGGCCACCGGATGGGCACCGCCGAAGTGGAAAGCGCGCTGGTGCTTCACGCCAAGGTCGCCGAAGCCGCTGTGGTCGGCTACCCGCACGATATCAAAGGGCAGGGCATCTATTGCTATGTCACGTTGAACGCAGGCGAGGAAGGCTCAGACGAGCTGTATAAGGAGCTGCGCGCATGGGTCCGCCAAGAGATCGGGCCGATTGCGACACCTGATCACATTCAGTTCACCGATGGCCAGCCCAAGACCCGTTCTGGCAAGATCATGCGCCGCATCCTGCGCAAGGTGGCGGAGAATGATTTCGGTTCGCTGGGTGACACCTCCACTCTGGCTGATCCCTCGCTGGTGGAGCGCCTGATTGAAGGGCGGCAAAACCGGTAAGCGCGATGGGGCAACGGATTATAATCGCAGACGATCACCCGCTCTTTCGAACCGCGCTCAGCCACGCTGTGGCGCGGGTGTGGGACGGGGCGGAGATTGTTGAGGCCAGCTCCGCCGCCGCGGCGCGCGCGGAATTGGCGGGCGGTGCGGAGGCGTTGCTGCTGGACTTGCATATGGAGGATTCCAGCGGCCTCAGCGTGCTGATGGATCTGCGGCAGGATTTCCCGGCGCTTCCCATCGCGATTGTTTCGGCCAGCGAGGAACCGCGCGTTTTTGCAGCGGCGCGGCAATTGGGTGCGGCGGCCTTTATCCCGAAGTCAGCCGGGCTTGATGACATGCGAGCGGCGCTGGCGGCGGTGCGCGATGGGGATCACGCATTCCCGGAAGGCGATGACAGCGATGACGATGATCTGGCGCGCATGGCCAGCCTGACCCCGGCGCAGCGACGTATTCTCGGCGCGGTCCGGCAAGGTTTGCTGAACAAACAGATCGCCTATGAACAGGATATCAGCGAAGCGACGGTCAAAGCGCATATCACTGCGATTTTCCGTAAGCTGGGCGTGTCCAACCGGACGCAGGCCGTGCTGCTGGCGGCCAAGCTGGACGTTGATCAGCCGAGCGCGGATTCGGCCACCGCCTGATCGCGCCGGTGTGCAGGGGGGTGTGCAGGGCGCTGCGCAAGGCAGGTTGAGATCAACGCGCGCAAGGCCGCGGGTGAGGAAGGCTTGAGCAGTCGGTTCGCATCCATCGCAACGGCGGCAAGCTCGGTTTCCTCGCTGTCTTCGGCGGTCAACAGGATAGCGGGCGGCTGCGCTTTCCACGCCATGCAAAGCTCTGCATAGACGCTGTCACCGCGCTCTTCGCCGTCCAGCCGGTAATCCATGACCGCCATATGCGGCGCGCGCGGGCAGACTTCCAACGCGCTGACCAAGCTGCTCGCGCAGACAGGTCGCAAGCCCCATTTCTCCAGCAGCGAAGCGGTGGCGCTGAGCGCGGATGGATCGTTATCGACCACCAGCACGCGCGCATCAGATATGGTGCGCACAGGGCGCTTCACCGCCTCAATCGCAATCGGCTCACCCCAACGCGCCACCGGCACGCTCACAGCAAAGCGGCTGCCGCGCTCTAGTGTGGACGTGGTCTCCACATGCAGATCAAGCAGCGCGGTAATGCGGCGCACGATGGCAAGGCCCAGTCCCAGCCCCTCGCGATCCTGTGATGCGCCGCGTTCAAACTCTTCAAAAATGCGCGCAATGTCGTCTTCGGCAATGCCGCGCCCGGTGTCGTGGATGCATAACAGCACATCCGCGCCGCACCGCCGCACGCCCAGCAACACGCCGCCAGCCTTGGTGTAGCGCACCGCATTGCTCACCAGATTGCGCAGCACGCTAGTGAGCAAGGTGCGATCGGTTTCAACCCATGCGCTGGTGCGCACACGTTTGAGCGTGATGCCTTTGGCTTGCGCCTGCACCGCGAATTCGCGCTCAAGCTCTTCAAATATGTGATCCAGCGCGACTGGCTCGGTCTTGGGGACAATCCCGCCGCTGTCCAGCTTTGAGATATCGAGCAGTGTGCGGATCAGGCGGTCTGCCGACATGATCGAGCCATCCAGATCGCGCACCAGCGCCTCACGCGCCGGCTCGCCTGCAATCTCCTCGCCAAGGGCAGAGGCAAACAGGCGCGCGGCATTGAGCGGCTGGATCAGATCATGACTGGCGGCGGCAAGAAAGCGGGTCTTGGACTGGGTTGCGGCCGCAAGGGCCGTGTTTGCCTCGCGCAGCTGTTCGGTGCGAATGTCGACCTGCTCTTCCAGCGCCTGTTCAGCGCGGCGATCCGCAGTGATATCGGTGTAAGAGGTGACATATCCGCCGCCCGGCGTCGCCGAACCGACAATGCGCATGATGCGCCCGTCGGGCTGTTCGCTTTCGTGGCGGTGGTGCGATCCGGCGCGCATATGGTCCAGCCGCCGTTCGACATAATGGTCAATTGCCTCGGCGCTCAGAGTGCTTTCGCGCTGATTGTAGCGGATGAGCGCGCTGATCGGCGTGCCGCTTTGCACGAGCTCATCGGGCAGGGCGAACATCTCCTGATAGCGGCTGTTCCACGCCACCAGTCGCATATCCGCATCCACCAGTGCGACACCTGTGTCGATATTCTCAATCGCAATCTGAAGCAGCTCTGCTGAGAAGGTAAGCCGCTTGCTGGTCTCATCGAACATGGCGACCACGTCCGCCAGCGCAATCGGATCGCCATCCACCCACGAGGCGACCAGCATCCGCGCCGAGGACGTGCCGATGCTGCCGGAAATGGTGCGCTCTGCCATTTCGATCATCGCGCCATCGGCAGGCTGGCCGTCGCGATACTCGCCCGGCAGAGCCGCAATCGCGCTGTCAGCGCGCTCACGCCCTACAAATTGAGTAAGCAGGACGCGCACATCGGCCACGCGCTTGTTCGTCACAAGGCTGGGGCGAGCGCCGGGCGTCGGCGTGCCGACAAAGGAGGCGGCCTGGGCTGCATCAAGCAGGGATGGCCGCCACACAGCAGACCCGATCCAATAGGCCGCGCAATTGGCGCCAAGGCTCAGCAGCACGCCGGAGACCAACGTGTCTTCGTGGATGGCGATGAGCGGGGAAGTGTTGCTCGCCGCAGGCCAGATCAGCAGCACCAGCCACGCAAGGGCGCCCACCGCCAAGCCGCTGAGCATCCCGCATTTGTTGCCACGCTCGCTCAGCATGCCGAGCACCAGGCCGGGCGCGAATTGGGCGGCAGCGGCGAAAGCGAGAATGCCGAGGCCGGCGAGGCTCGCAATGCTGCCAAGGCCAAGATAGACCATGTAAGCGAACAGCAGGAGCGCGGCGATCACGATCCGGCGCACAGTCAGCAATTGCCGCGCCAGCCGGCCGCTTTCCTGTGTGCCACTGCGGTTTTGCAGCGCCTTGCGGAACAGCACCGGGGCCAGCAGATCGTTGGTGATCATGGTGGAGAGCGCGACGCTCGCGATCACGATCATGCCGGCCGACGCGGAAAAGCCTCCGATAAAGACCAGCAGCGCCAGCGCTTCATTGCCTGAGGCCAGCGGCAGCGCGAGAACGATACTGTCCGGATTGGTGCCAGCGGGCAGGATGGCGAGGCCAGCCAGCACAATCGGCACGATGACAGCGGCGGTGATCAGCAAATAAGCGGGAAACACCCATTGCATCGCCGGGTTGGCGCGGTCCTGCCCAGCCTCGACAAAGGTCATGTGAAACTGCCGCGGCAGGCACAGCGCGGCGCACGCAGCGATCAAAGTCAAAATGGCAAAGCGCGCGTCGAGCTGCTCGCTGGAGAACACTGCGCTGAGCGCAGGCGCATCTGGCAGCGTGTCGGAGGTCAGCAGCAGCATGACTGCCAACGCGGCGACAGCGAGCAAGGCGACCAGCTTGACCACGGCCTCCACCGCGATGGTCAGCACCAGCCCTGCATTGTCGCCCGCACGGTCGCCCCGGCCCGCGCCAAACAGGATCGCGAACAGCGCCATCAACCCTGCGACGATGAGGACCAGCTCATCCGCTGCGATGGTGTCGGCCAGTTCGGGCGAAAGCATCATCAACGATGTGCCGACCGATTGCATCTGCAAGGCCATGTAAGGCAGCGATCCGATGCTGGCGATGATCGTGACCAGAGCGGCAACCCCAGCGCTCTTGCCATAGCGCGCTGAGAGGAAATCGGCGATGGATGTGGAATGCTGCGCTTTCGCCTGTGCGAGGATCTTTCGCACCAGCCCAAAGCCCAGCGTAAAGACAAGGATCGGCCCGAGATAGATCGGCAGATAATACAGCCCGCCCGCCGCCGCAGTGCCGACCCCGCCAAAGAAGGTCCAGCTGGTGCAATAGACCGCGAGGCTCAGCCCATAGATGGCGCCTGAGTAGCGTGTGAACCAGCGTTCGGGCGCGCGCTCTCCCGCAGTCGCCGCGAGCAGATCGCGCCGCGCAGCCAGCCAGAACAGGCCGACCAAATAGAGAGTAGCGGCGGCCAGCGCCGCGCCAAACATCATGATCCCAAATCTCTCCCTCGGGTGAGAAAGCTACGCGAAAAATGACAATTGGCAAGTCAGGCGGTTTTGACAGGTTTGCAGCGCTGTGAGCCTAAGGGCGCTGCTCGCGTGGAAACGGTGAAGGGGCGGCGTCCCGTCCGAACGCCGCCCCTTCGTTTTCAGCAACCTGCCTTAACTCATTCACCTTTGGCGAATATCGTCGACAGGCGCTGGGTCAGTCCCCCGATCCCTTAAGGAGGACTAGCTCAGATCAGTGCACATGTGCATCGCCCGCACCGCGCGGAACGCGAATCGAGTCGACCAGCTTGCGCACTTCGGTCGGTGTGCGTTCGGTCATGCTGGCAACCGCCATGGCGATGCCAAAGTTGACCAGCATCCCGATGACCCCGATGCCTTCGGGCGAGATCCCGAACAGCCAGTTGGCCGCATTGTTCGCCTCCGGAGCCAGCAGCTTGAAGTACAAGATGTAGCCGAAGGTGAAGACCAGCCCGGAGACCATGCCTGCAATCGCGCCTTCCTTGTTCATTCCCTTAAAGAAGATGCCCATGAAGATCGCCGGGAACAGGCTGGCAGCGGCAAGGCCAAAGGCGAAGGCGACAACCTGCGCCACCCATCCCGGGGGATAGATGCCGAGATAACCCGCGACACAGATCGCCGCCGTCGCCGCCAATCGCGCCGCCAGCAATTCCGCCTTGGACGAGATGTTGGGCGCAAAGGTGCTCTTGAGCAGGTCATGGCTGACCGAACTTGAGATCACCAGCAGCAGACCCGCCGCCGTTGAAAGCGCAGCCGCAAGACCGCCCGCCGCCATCAGCGCCACGACCCAACCGGGCAGGTTGGCGATTTCCGGGTTGGCGAGGACCATGATGTCCTTGTCGACATAGACCTCGTTTGCGCTGTCCGGGTTTGGCGTGTTGGCCAGCATTTGCTCACCTGAAGGGCCGGTCTCACCGGTAAATTCAGGCTTGCCTGCAAACGCATCGCCGGGGCGATATTGCATCTTGCCGTCGCCGTTCTTGTCCTGGAACGCGAGCAGGCCGTTGCCTTCCCACAGCGGGAAGAAGCTGTCGACCTGGCTGTACTCGGTCTCGTTCACCTTATCGACGAAGTTGAGCATCCCGAACGCGCCCACTGCTGGAGCGGTGGTGTAGAGCAGAGCGATGAAGACCAGCGCCCAGCCTGCCGATTTGCGCGCATCCGATGCCTTGGGCACCGTGAAGAAGCGGACAATCACGTGCGGCAGACCCGCCGTGCCGACCATCAGCGCCATGGTGATGCAGAACATGTCGATCGTCGATTTTGACCCGGCGGTGTAGGCAGTGAAACCTAAGTCCACCAGGACCATGTCGAGCTTTTGCAACACGCTCACCCCGCCGCTTCCGACGACCTCTGATCCGAGGCCCAACTGCGGGATCGGGTTGCCGGTAATCATAAAGCTCAAGAAGAAGGCGGGCACCATATAGGCAAAGATCAGCACGCAATATTGCGCGACCTGCGTATAGGTGATGCCCTTCATTCCGCCCAGCACCGCGTAGATGAACACGATGCCCATACCGATGATAACACCCCAGAAGATCGAGACATCAAGGAAGCGTGAGAACACGATCCCGACGCCGCGCATCTGGCCGGCGATATAGGTAAAGCTGATGAAGATCAGGCAGATAACCGCCACCACGCGCGCGACCTTGGAATAGTATCGCGTGCCGATGAAATCGGGGACGGTGAACTGGCCGAACTTGCGCAGATACGGCGCAAGCAGCAGCGCGAGAAGCACATAGCCGCCCGTCCAGCCCATGAGATAGACGCTCGCGTCATAGCCCATGAAAGCGATGAGACCGGCCATCGAGATGAAGCTTGCAGCGCTCATCCAGTCAGCCGCTGTTGCCATGCCGTTCATGACGGGATTGACCCCGCCTCCGGCGACGTAGAACTCCTTGGTCGAGCCTGCCCGCGTCCATATCGCAATACCGATATAAAGCGCGAAGGTGGCGCCGACGAAGAGATAGATCAGGGTTTGCGTTTCCATTGGTCCAGCCCCCCTCAATCGTCGAGATCGTATTTGCGCTCGATCTGCTTCATACGAACGACGTAGAAGACGATGAGCGCGATGAAGACATAGATCGAACCCTGCTGCGCGAACCAGAAGCCGAGCGGATATCCGCCCAGGCTGAACTGGTCGAGAAACCCGCGAAACAGGATGCCGCAGCCGAATGAGACCGTGAACCAGATCGCCATCAGGCCAACCAGCAAACGGATGTTTTCGCGCCAGTAAGCGCCCTCTGCCTCGGTCGTTTCTTCGTTTTCTGCCTGCGTTGCAGAGGATGCCGGTGAGGATACAGGCGATACAGGTGCTGTGCCGCCTGCACCGCTGTCAAAATCGCCGGGATCGGCGGTAGAAATGGGGTCACTCATGTCTCTCTCCCTTGAGATGCAAAGGGCCGGGTCGCCCAAAAACTATGCCCGATCCTGTGCCAGAGGCTATGTGTCGCAGCGCCCGGACACGAGAGCGACTTTAGTCTTAAGCACAAAGGCGCGAGGGCGCGGGCCTGCTGTCAGGAGATTTCAAGCTCGCTGAGCGGTGTGCCCGCAGGCAAGCGCGTCAGTTGCGCTGCAAAAAGCTCCGCCGCTGCGATCGCATCGGTCAGCGCATCATGCGCGTTGTACTGTGGCAAGCCATAGCGCGCGCGGGTGGGGCCAAGCCTGTAAGCATCTGATTCGGTGAGGTTTGGGTGGAGCCGCCGCTCCAGCATCAAGGTGCAGATCGCGCGGATGGGGAGCCGTGTGCCGAACACTTTCTCGCACGCGCGCGCAGTTGCTTCACACTCGATCCCGGCGGCGTGAGCGATCATGACGCGCCCGGTCAAAGCTGTGATTAGCGCGTGCGTGACTTTGCCGAGGGGTGCCCCTTCGCGCGCGCGTTCTTCGCCTATCATGTGGATGATGACCGCAACATCATCGAGTCGCGCGTCTGAGCGGATGTCGTGTGACTGCGCTTCGGTGAGGGAAATCGCGCGGCCCTCAAACGGCGTCCAACCCGCAGAAAGCAAGTGCGATCCCTTGCGCAGCCCATCAAGCTCAAAATCAAGCGCCAGATACGCAGCCTCATGCGCCGGGCAATCGTGCGCAGGCCAAGCGGCCGCGGCATAGTTTCGCAGCACGGCGTGCTCGCTATCCGCCAGCGCCTTCAGGCTGCGATCAAACCGCCAGCGCGAAAACAGGCTCACGCGCCCCTCACGCAATGCCGCCCGCGTAATTGCGTTTCAGCGCATCAAGGCCAACGCGGATCACGGCAAAAGCGTCTTTTAGATAGTCGCGCTCCAATGAGGACAGCTGCGCGGGCGCAATCGCATTGTCGGGTCGCTCGCCACGCTCCACCTGCTCGGCCTGATGCGCGATCCGCAGCTCGTTGACGAACAACAGCGCATCTTCAAGGCTGCGCGCATCATCGGCGTTCATCTTGCCCGCCTCAGCCAGAGCCGTAAGGCGAGCCAGCGTGCCAACCTCCTCAATCCCGGCGGCCAGCGCCTGTGTCCGTGCGATGTCAATGATCGGCATGATCGCCTGCGCTTTGGCGTTGAAGACCTTTTGCCCGTCATCCGAGCGTTCGAGGACCAGGTTGCGGAAGATGCCCAGCGGCACTTTGGCGCGCAAGGCATCCCGCGCGAGGAAGCTGATGAACAGCGGATTGTCCGCCACCAGCGCGACCACTTCGCGGCGCAAACCGGCGGTAAGCGAGGGGTCGCCATGCACATGCGCCATGTCGAAGAAGATCGTCGCGCTTAGCACGCTTTCTTCGGTGGGGCGGGCAATCCAGCTTTCATAGCGTTCACGCCAGCCGCTTTGTGTGAGGCGTTGCTGGGCGTTCTTGGCCATGATCCCGCCCTTGCAATAGACATAGCCGCACGCGTCGAGAATGTCGGAGATGCGGGTGCCGAGCCGCTCAAAATAGGCGAAGGCTGCCTCATCCGCTTCGTCGGAGATCACCAAGCCATTGTCCTGATCGGAGCCGCCCAATTGTTCATGCCGCGCGAGCGATCCGAACACGACCAGCGCATAGGGGCAAGGCGGTGGGCCAAGCTCGCTTTGCGCCAATTGCGCGGCGCGGCGGTGCGCGGCCTCGCCCAGCGCTGAGGTAAAGCGCATCGCATTGGCCGCCTGCACCCCGCCTGCGACCATGCTGGCAAAGCTTTCGGGCACGCGGGCGGCGGCTTCGATCAACTCATTGGCATCGCGCGCTTTGGCGATCATCATCCCGGCATCAATCGCGTTCGCGCCAATCGCGGCAAGGATGTCGGTGGCGGAGAGGATTCCGGCCAGCCCGCCGCTCGCATTGATCAGCGGCAGGTGGCGAAAGCCGCCGCTCGCCATCAGCGCCATCGCTTCGGCAACCGGGCTGCCTGTAGAAAGCGTGCGCGGCTCGGCGGTCATGACGTCAGCAATCGGCGTCTCAAGCGCCACCCCTTGCGCGACGACACGGTTGCGCAAGTCCTTGTCAGTAAAGATGCCGCTGAGCTGATCGCTCACGCAAATCGCAAGCGTGGAGACATTATGCGCGTGCATCAGCCTGACCGCATCGCCAATGCTGGCGTCGGGATGGCAAGTGATCGGCGCGGTGCGTCCGACGAGGTCGCCCACGCTCTTGTCATCCAATGAAAACGCATTGCCCTCGCGTCGCCGCGCCAGCGCATGGCTCAACCGCGCGGCTTCGTCCTTGGCGAAGAATGCGCGGAAAGCGGGCGTGGTCTCGCGCAAAGCATGAAAATGCTCGGCGGGCAGCGTGTAGAGCAGCGTGTCTTCCAGCGCGGCGGTGGTGTTGCGCACTTCGCCTCCGCGCAAAAGCGAGGGGTAGGCAAAGCAGGACCCCGCTTCGAGCCGCGCGGTTAGCTCCTTACCCGCCAGCTTCAGCTCCACCGCGCCAGACCGCACGACGAACAATTGGTCATTGTGCCCGCCCGCTTCCAGCAGGATGTCGCCAGCGCGCGCATAGCTCACGCTGACTGCGCGGCTCAGCTTTGCCAGCGCGCCATTGTGCAGAGCGTCAAACGGGGCGGTGCTGCGCAGGAAACGCGCAATTTCGGGGATCTCGCTCGCCATGGGCGAGACTGTAGCGCAGCCGCGATCCGCGCGCGCCTAGACTTTCGGGTTAGCCCTATTCCAGACCCAGCGTTTCAAGGTCCATCGTCGCCGCAGAATAGCTCGCTGAGGCCAGCCGGCCATTGAATTGCGCACGAATAGCGCGGATTTGCGCGTTGGCGGCGCGTTCTTCCTGAAGGTTGACGCTGAGGAAATCACCCGCGCCCAGTTGGAAGCGCTTGCGCTCGCCCGCCACCACGATGGACGCCTGCTTGACCTCCTCCCGGGCGATGGCTGCGATACGCAGCGCGGCGTTCAGGTTTTCGAGGATGTTGTTGAGCTCCACGTCGATCTGATCAGCCACACGGCGCTGGCGCAGCTCAATCTCGCGCAGTTCAGCTTCGGCAGCGCGCAGCCGACCGCGCGCTTCACGCCGCTGGAGCGGGACTTTGAGCGTCACGCCGACAACCGTGTCGGTCGAATCGAAGGTCGAGCCGCCATCGCCTACGGGTCCGAAATCGCGGCTCAGCTCAACCGAGGCATCAAGGCTTGGCTGAAGGTCATTCTCACGCAGAGCGATCTTGTTGCGCGCGCGCTGAAGTTGCAGGCGGAAATCGCGCAGTTCGGGGCGCTGATCGAGGATCGCGGTGCGGTCCATTGCCATGAGCGACTGGATATCGGGCAGGTCTGCCAATTGCGTGTCGCTGGGCAATTGTTCGCGCGTGGGCACAATCAACTGGCCACGCTCATTGCGCAGATAAAAGCTGAGCGAATTGGCTGTGGTGCGAAAGTCGCGCTTCGCGATTTCCAGCAGGCTGCGCCGGGTGAGCACGTTCTGCTCGTTCTCGTTGATTGAGATTTGCGGCGCAGCGCCCGCGCGCACGCGCCTTTCGATGCCAATGGCGCGGGCCTCGGCGATTTCGAGCAATTCCTCATAAACGCGGATTTCGCGCCCTGCGGCAACCCAGCGCCAATAGGCGCGCAAGGCTTCAAACTGGACGTTGAGCTGGACCAGCAGCACATCAAGCCGCGCCTGACTGGCAGCCAGCCGCGCGTCCTCGACGCTGAACCGGCGCTTGTCGATCCGGCGGTCCTTGAGCAGCGAAAACAGCGCACCGACTTTGAATTCGCCCAATTCGTTGGTGTTGAAGATATTCTCGTAAATCGGAAACCGCCCGTCAGACGCGCGATAGCTGCCAAACACTTCGCCGCCGAACGCAGCGATGGGCTGGGTGGCCTTTCCCTCGACATAGCCGCCCGAAAATGTGCCGGTGAAGCGGTCATAATACTCCGCGCTGAGCATCAGATCGAACGCCCCGTCAGCTGCGAGCTGGTCTCCGCGCGCTGCCGCTTCGCGTTCGAAGCTTTCGAGGATGCTGGGGAATGTCAGCGCGCTGGAACGCAGCACTTCGTTAGGCAGCAGAGGGCCTGTCGTCAAAGCCTGTTCGAGCGGTTCCTGTGTCGCTTCAATATTCTGCGCATAGGCAGCCGCGCCGCTGGCGGATACAGCGAGGAGGCCCAGAAAGCCGAGCCAAGCGCCTTTTGTGGCGAAAGCGCTCATGTGTCAGCCGCTCTGCCCACCTGAACCGGTCGAGGCGGTTGTGGTGTTGGTTTCCGAGGGGAGCTCCGGCGGGAAATTGTTGAGCTGGCGCCAGACTTCGAAGCCAACCGGCACCGTTTCCAGCAGCACCCACGCCTGCACCGCCGCGCCAAAGCGGGCATAGCGGTCGGTTGGCCAAGGCTCATCGCCCTCCGGCACATCCTCGCGGATCAAGACACGGAACCGGCCGTCGGTTTGCGCCGATTGGTCAACGGTCACCACCTCGCCAGCAAACGTGCCCACGGCGATCGAAGGCCAGCCGCTGAACTGGACCGTGGGCCAGCCTTCAAACTGAATACGCGCGGGCGCGCCAGCCTGCACAAGACCAACATCGCGGCCATCCAGAAATATCTCGATAACCCGCTCTGTGTTCTCAGGCACAAATGTCGCCAGGATGTCGCCGGCATTGATGATCGTCGCCGCATCGCCGCCATTGATCGACTGGATAAACCCGTCGCGCGGAGCCGTGACGAGCTGGTTCGACTGGCGTGACAGGCTGACATTCGTGCGCGCGAGATTGGCCTCTGCTGCGGCGACATCACCGCGCATCTGATCAACCCGGATTTGCGCCTGTTCAAAATCGCGCCGTGCCGCAAGCCCGGCATCGAACAGCTCGCGCGTGCGGCGAAGGTCAATCTCTGCGGTGGCCTGCGCGCTTTTGGCGGCTTGCAATTGCACCTCAACCTGCGCGCGCTCGGCTTGCAAGCGTTCAATCAATTGCGGGTCAATATCCGCGATCCGCACAATCGGATCACCCTTTTCGACCTGGCTGCCATCGCGCACGAACCATTCCTCGATCCGGCCAGAGACCAGCGCGTTGATATCCTGCTGGCGTTCATTCGGGTTGAGCGTGGTCACCACACCGCGCCCGCCCGTGGTCTGCACCCATGGCACATAAATCAGAAACGCAACGGTCGCGACGAAGGCGAACAGCAACAAAACGAACACCGTGCGAAAGATGCGCGGCGTGCGCACATTGTGCAGCGCGGTGAAGTGGACCATGTCCTGTTCAAGCGTCGCCATGCTCACTGGCCTCCTGCACGGCTGACCGTGCCAAGGTTAGGCGAAAGCGGGCGCGGCCCTGCGCCAGATTTGTTGCGCGGCGGCTTGGCGTTGACGGCAAGGCAGAACTCATCGAACGTTTCGAAATAGCGCTGCTGTTGCGCTTCCATGTAGAGGAATCGGTCAAAGCCGAGATCAATGCGGCGGTTCGAAAAATAGATCACTGTTGAATAGGCCTGCTCGCGCAGATCATTCACCGCAGCGGCCAGATGCTCTTCCTCGATCAGGTCAAACAGTTTGCTGAGCACCAGAATACGCGGTTGCTCCAACAGCGCGTTGGCGAGTTTGAGTTGCTGCAATTCCACCGAGGAAAGCGGCCAGCCTGTTGCGGCAATCGGCGTGTCGAGCCCGTCGTCAAAGGTGGATATCGTATCCGTCAATCCAACCGTCTCCAGCGCGCCGACCATGCGCCGCGGCGCGTTGTCCGGGCACGACAGGCCAAGATACTCGCGCACTGTCATCCCAACAAAGCTGGGCCGGTCCAGGACGTGCACCTCTTTGCGCAGGTTGTGCGCTTCGATGTCAGCAAAGTCGACGCCGCCCAGAGTTGCAAAGCCGGCATCGGGTAGTTCGTGCATTTTCAGGATGTTGGTGAACAGCCTTTGCACCCCATGGTGGCTCGCGCCTGCCATGACGATTGCGCCGCTTGGGATCGCGAAGTTGAATTCCGCGTCCTCGTGCCGAGCTGAGCCGCGCACCCCCCTGAACACCAGCGCATGCTCGGTTACGCTGACCGGGTCATCGCCGCTCGGCTCTTCCTGTTCGACATCGTAGAACAGCGAGATTTCCTCAATCGCGGCGCACAGATCGTAGAAATAGGTGAGGTAAGTGCCCAGCTGCGCCACGCCGAAAAAGGCGGTGGAAAGCACCAGCTCCGCCGCGACCAGCTGGCCAAGCGTCAATTGGTTGTTGATTACCAAATAGCCGCCCAGACCCAGCAGCGCTGCGCTGGCGAGCGCATAAAGCGTCAAAAAGGCGAGCGTCTGGCCGAAGTGCTGACGGAAGTGGCGCTTGCGTTCCTCGATATAGCTTTCGGTTACGGCATTGGTGCGCTTGAAGGCGTAATCGATGCGCCGCTGTGACTTAAAGAAGCCATTGGAATCGCCCAGCGTCTCAAGCCAGGCGGCGGTGCCGTGCTTAGCGTGGGACAGGTCAATCCCAGTGCGCACCGCGCGTGCGCCCCAGATCAGCCAGATGAGCCAGATCATCGCGCTCATCACCAGCGTGAAGATCAGGAACAGTGGGTGGTACAGCGACACCAGAACAAAGCCGACAAACACCTGCAAAACAACGGTAAAGCCGCCGACAAACAGGATCGGGATCGCCTTTTCGACGTTCACGACATCAAAATAGCGGTTGAACAGCGAGGATTTGCGCGCGTCACTGAAAAACGGATTTTTGGCATAGACCGACAGCAGCGAAATCTCTGCAACCATGCGCGCGTAAAACCGCCGCGAAAACAGCTCCATCAGGTGAATGCGCAAGGCATAGAGCAGCGCAAACACCATCAGCAGACCGAACAGGGTCAGCGTCAGGACCACCAGCGGGGTCGTCATCGCGGTGTTGGCGACGGTGTTGATCAGCATCTGCACCGAAATCGGAGTTGCAAGGCTCAGCAGGCTGATGCCCACGCCATAGACCAGCGCCAGCCAGTAGAAATTGCCCTCTGGCCGAAGGATCTCCAGAAATGTGCGGAAGAATTTTCCAAGCGCAATCCTGTCGCCATATTTGGGTAAGTCTCTGGCCATGAACGGTTTGGTTCCAAGCTTGCGGGACTGGGACCGCGTGAAAGGGGTTTTCAGTTACGGGCTATTGCATGCGCCATAAGGTTCACATGGGCACACTTCCCCGCTATGCTTTACCAATACATCAAGCGTCTTGCTGTTCCGCTAATTGGTGCGTTTTACGCAATTTACCAGAGGATCGCGCTGAGCAACGCTGGCGCAATGGCGTCTTATTTTCGCTAACCTGACTTGCACTTGAACAGCGCCGCGCGCAGGACGCGCCCTCGCGGATCGCATCAAAAGGAGCGTCCCATGCCCAACCTCGCTGAAACCGCGCGCGCGTGACCGCTTCACCCCGTGACCTCTTGCTGATCGGCGCGGGGCATTCGCATGTGGCGGTGCTGGCTGACTGGGCACGCAATGGCCTGCCATTCGAGAACGCGACCGTGCTCACGCCGCATCCGACCTTGCGCTATTCGGGCATGGTGCCCGGCTGGATATCGGGTGAGCATTCGCGCGAGGCAGGGCTGGTTGACATTGAAGGGCTGGCGCGGGCGGCGGGTGTGGAGCTTGTTCTGGATCGCTGCGCTGCGATTGACCCGGCAGCGCGATCTGTCCTCACGCGCGAGCATGGCCTTAGGTCGTTCAAGACCGCCAGCATCGATGTCGGCGGGGCAGGGCAGGCGGCGCGGGTGCTGGGTGATGATGAGCGGCTGATTGATGTGCGGCCGATTGATCGGTTTGTGGACCGGCTGGCGCAGACTCTGGCTCAGCCATTGGTGCGTCCATTGCGGATCGCGGTGGTCGGCGGCGGCGCAGGAGGAGTGGAGCTGGCGTTTGCGCTGCGCAATCGGCACGGTGCATCACACGCTCCCGCAGTCACGGTGCTGGCGGGCGAAGACGGCGTCCTGCCCGGTTTTGCATCAGCGCCCCGAAACAAGGTCCGCGCCGAGATGGAGCGTCAGAACATCGCGCTGATCAACGCGGACGCGCGGATTGAGCGCGGCCAGCTGATTGCGAGCGATAGGCCAATCGAGGCTGACCTCATCGTCGCAGCGATTGGATCAGGCGCGCCGGACTGGCCGCGCATGGGCGGGATGGAGGTGGATGGAGCAGGCTTCATTCTGGTGGATCAGCACCAGCGCTCGCTTTCCCACCCGCATATCCTTGCAGCCGGGGACTGCGCCGCGCGCGCCGACACTCATGTGCCGCATTCGGGCGTTCATGCGGTTCACACCGGGCCAGTGCTGGCGGCCAATCTGCGCGCGCTCGCCAAAGGCACAGCGCCGCGCCGATCATACACGCCGCGCCGTCGCACGCTTTACCTGCTGTCCACCGGGCGCGGGGAAGCAATCGCGAGCTATGGCGGCTTTGCAGCACAAGGGCGCTGGGTCGCGCGCCTCAAAGCATGGATCGACACAGGCTGGATCGCCAAGTACGCCCGTATCGTTGGCCAGCCGTAACCGAACCGGTCGAGACTTCGAACGGCCAGCGAAAGCATCGCCAAAGGGGCATTTGTGAAAAAGATCATTATTATCGCAGCCATCGCAGCGCTGATTGCGGCGTATTTCCTGTTCGATCTGGGGCAATACCTCACGCTTGACGGGATCAAGCAGATCGCCGCCGATGTTGAGGGCTTCTACGCTGAGAACCCGGCGCTGGTGTTGGCTGCGTTCTTTGCGATCTATGTTGCGGTGACCGCCGCCTCGCTGCCGGGCGCGGCGATCATGACATTGGCGGCTGGGGCCTTGTTTGGGCTGGTCACCGGCACGATCCTTGTCTCCTTCGCTTCAACCTTGGGCGCGACATTGGCTTTCTTAGCCTCGCGCTATGTCCTGCGTGATAGCATTGAGAGCCGCTTTGGCGAGCGGTTGGCGAGCATCAACAAGGGCCTTGAGCGCGATGGCGCGTTCTACCTGTTCACCGTTCGAATGATCCCGGCGATCCCGTTCTTTGTGGTCAACCTCGTCTTCGGCCTCACCCGCATCAAGCCGCTGACTTTCGCCTTGGTCAGCCAAGTGGGCATGCTGCTGGGCACGATTGTCTATGTGAATGCCGGGACGCAATTGGCGCAGATTGAGACGCTTTCGGGCATCGCTTCGCCCGCCGTCATCGGCTCTTTCGTGTTGCTCGGCATCGCTCCGTGGATCGCAAAGGGTATCATCGGCTTTATCAAACGCCGCAAGGTTTATGCCGGTTTTTCAAAGCCTAAGAGCTTTGATCGCAACCTGATTGTGATCGGCGCGGGCTCTGCTGGGCTGGTCTCTGCCTATATCGCCGCGCAGGTTAAGGCGAAGGTGACGCTGGTCGAGGCTAACAAGATGGGCGGCGATTGCCTCAACACGGGCTGCGTGCCGTCCAAGGCCCTGATCAAAAGCGCCAAGGTCGCCGCCACGATGCGCAACGCGGACCATTACGGCATCACGCCGGTCGAACCGGACGTGCCGTTTGGCAAAGTGATTGAGCGCGTCATGGGCGCGGTCAAAGCTATTGAGCCGCATGACAGCCCGGAGCGCTATGAAAGCCTCGGCGTTGATGTGGTGCTGGGCTATGCCAAGCTGATAGACCCGTGGACCGTTGAGATTGCGCGCAATGATGGCGGCACCCAGCGCCTGACTGCGCGCGGCATTGTAATTGCCAGCGGAGCCGAGCCCTTCGTCCCGCCGATCCCTGGCCTCGAAGACAGCGGCTACCTGACCAGCGACACGATGTGGGACGCCTTCGCGCAAATGGAACGTGCGCCTGAGCGGGTCGTGGTGCTGGGCGGTGGGCCTATCGGCTGCGAGATTTCTCAATCACTTGCGCGGCTCGGCTCGAATGTGACTCAGATCGAGCGGGAAGACGCCGTGCTGGGCCGCGAAGACGAAGAGGTCTCCGCGCTCGCTTTGGAAGCCTTGCGCGCATCGGGCGTCACCGTGCTGACCGGCCACAACGCGGTGCGCGTTGAGGACGGCGCGGTCATCACGGAAAGCGGCGGCGATGAAAAGCGCATCGGCTTTGACGCGCTGATCGTCGCGGTCGGGCGTGCGGCGCGGCTGGAGGGCTATGGGCTGGAAAACCTCGGCATCGATACTTCGCGCACCATCGTCCACGATGAGTTTCTCGGGACCAAATTCCCCAACATCTATGTCTGCGGCGATGTCGCCGGACCTTACCAGTTCACCCATGTCGCGAGCCACCAAGCCTGGTACGCCAGCGTCAACGCGCTGTTCGGCCAGTTCAAAAAGTTCAAGGCCGATTACCGTGTCATCCCGGCGGTCACCTTCCTCGATCCCGAAGTCGCTCGCGTCGGCATCAATGAGCGCGAGGCCAAAGAGCAAGGCATCGCCTACGAGGTTACGACCTACCAGATGGAAGAAAGCGATCGCGCCATCGCTGAAAGTGCCACCAGCGGCTTTGTCAAAGTGCTCACCCCGCCGGGCAAGGACACAATTCTGGGCGCAACCATCGTGGCGCATAATGCCGGCGAGCTGATCGCGGAGATGACGCTGGCGATGAAGTACAAGCTGGGCCTCAACAAGCTGCTGGGCACGATCCACGCCTATCCTACCATGGCCGAAGCCAACAAGATGACGGCGGGCGCGTGGAAGCGGGCGAACAAGCCGGAAGGGCTGCTCGTCTGGGTGGAGCGCTATTTCAACTGGCGGCGCGGCTGAGCGCGCCTTAGAGGCTGGCTGCATGGATTGGTTCGACCAGTTGCGCCCCATGGCAGGGCTTGCGGTGCTGGTCGCGATTGCGTGGGGCTTGAGCGAGAACCGCAGCGCGCGGCCTTCTGCCAAGTGGATAGCGGGCGCGCTGGCGCTGCAAGCGGCGCTTGCGCTGCTCATCATCCGGGTGCCGTTTGTGTGGTCGGCGATGGAGTTCGCCAATCGCGGGGTGGCGGCGATCGAGGCTGCGACGCTCAAGGGCTCGGCCTACATGTTCGGCTATCTGGGCGGCGCGCCTTTGCCATTTGAACTCAAGGATGGCGCAGCTCCTCCGGTTGTTATCGCGTTTCAGATCCTGCCGCTGGTGATCGTCTTCTCCGCGCTGGCTGCTGTGCTGTGGCACTGGGGCGTCTTGCGCGCGGCGGTGAACGGGCTTTCCTTCCTGTTGCGGCGGACCTTGGGTGTGAGCGGCGTGGTGGGCCTTGCGGGCGGGGCCAACATGTTCCTTGGCGTCGTGGAAAGCCCGCTGGCGGTGCGCGCCTATTTCGCCCGCGTCAGCCGCGCCGAACTGTTTCAGATCATGGTGCTGGCGATGGCCACGATCTCAGGCGCGATCCTGATCCTTTATGCGACGACCTTGCGCGCGACAGTCGACGATGCGGTTGGCCATATGATCGCAGCATCGCTGATCTCGCTGCCCGCCGCGCTGCTGATCGCCAAGCTGATGGTGCCCGGCAGCGCCGACGACACCGCAACCGCTGCGGATGCCAGTGATGACAATCTTGATGCACCCTCGCTCCGATACGAATCCAGCGTCGATGCCATTGTCAAAGGCACGATGGACGGGATGCAGCTGTTCCTCGCAGTGATCGCCATTATCATTGTGGTGTTTGCTCTGGTCGCCTTGGTCGATGCCGCGCTCAGCCTTCTCCCGCTGGTGGGTGATGCGCCGCTGACGCTCAAACGTGTGTTCGGCTGGTTGTTTGCGCCGCTGATGTGGCTGATCGGTGTGCCATGGGCCGAAGCGCAAGCGGCGGGCGGGCTGATGGGCACCAAGGCGATCCTCAACGAATATGTCGCCTATCTTGAACTCGCGGCTTTGCCTGAGGGGACATTCGGGACGCGCAGCCTGCTGATCGTCACCTATGCGCTGTGCGGGGTGGCCAATCTGGCGAGCGTCGGCCTGCTGGTCTCCACGATCGGCACTTTATGCCCTGAGCGCCGGGCAGAAGCGGCGGCGTTGGGGATAAAGAGCTGGATTGCCGGAAACCTCGCCACCGCGATGACGGCGGCTTGGATCGGGCTGCTGACATTTGCGGGCGGAGCGGGGTGAGCCGGTGTTTGACGCGCGCCTTCGCCCGCTGATCGACCCGCCCTTGAACGCCATGGGCCGCGCCTTGGCGGGGGCTGGCATCACCGCCAATATGCTGACCTTTGCTGGGCTGGCGCTGGGGCTGGGCGGGGCTGTCGCGCTTGCGCTGGGGCAGATATGGCTGGGCCTTGCGCTGATCATCGCCAATCGGCTGGCGGACGGGCTGGACGGTGCGGTGGCGCGGGTCCGCGGGCCAACGCCGTTGGGCGGTTATTTCGACATTGTCGCTGACTTCGCCTTCTACGTCTCGATACCGCTCGGCTTTGGCGTGATGGACACGGCCAACACCTTGCCCGCATTGGTGCTGGTCGCAAGCTTCGTGCTCACCGGGGTGAGCTTCCTAGCCTTTGCCACCGTTGCGGCAGAGCGCGGCGTGAGCACGCAGGCGCATGGGCAAAAGAGCTTTTTCTATTCGACCGGGCTGGCCGAGGGGACCGAAACCATCGCGGTGTTCATTGCAATGTGCCTGTTCCCAGCCGCGTTCGCATGGATCGCCTATGGCTATGCGGCGCTGTGCGCGCTCACCGTCATCCAGCGCAGCGCGCTCGCGGCGGTGACATTTCGCGGGTGAGCCTTATTCGGCGAGCCGCTGTTCGACCGCTTCGCTCAAAGCCACGATCCGCTTTGCATTGGCGCCGATATCGCTGCGGCCTACGCGGCTGACAGACCGGAAGTCGAGCGTCAGGTTCTCCTCGCCCTGCGATACCCGCACCACCATATCGTCCTTGAAACCGAACCAGAAGGTTTCCGCCAGTCCCTCGACCGTATTCGTCTCAGGGATGTAGCGGATCTGGCTGAGGCCCATGTCTGCCATCGCCAGTTGAACCGCGTTGACGGCGGCATCTGCATCAGTGCCGCTGAGCGTCAGAGGCGCGACCTCGGGATAGGTCTCGGCAATGATCGCGGCGTGCGATTTGGCGGCGAGCGGACCGTCTACCTCGGCGAAGGCCTCCAGCTCGCTCAGCGGGACAGAGTAATCATTGATCGGGTTGGCATCGCTCTCAGCGCGCGCGGCCAGCACTTCGGGCGATAGCGCAGGCGGGTTGGCCGTGTCAGTTGCCACATCGTGAATCGGGTGCGCCCCTGCGCCCATGACCAGCGGTGCGAAGAAGCTTGCAATCGCGAGCGGGATAAGCAGCGCAAACACCGCTGATCCCAAACCGTTGCGCGGCACGCGGCGCATGCACAGCACAATCGAGACTATGGCTAACAAAGCCGTCGCCCCCATCCAGATGACACCGCCCAGGGCAAAGCCACCAAGTCCGGTCTGCCAGCCCCACAGGCCAAATTTGGTTCCAAGCGCGCAGCCCATCAGAAAGATCGGCAGCATCACGGCGAGCCACAGCGCGAGTCGCGCGTGCCAGGGTTTGGTGTTTGTCATGGCCGCCGTGTTTAGCGTGTGCGTAGCCCACGGCAATGGGTGAGCGCGGTGCTGTCACAAATGATCCAAAGGGCGGTCATTTGACGGTCGGTAAAGTGCCTCTGTTCTGACCCCAATTCTTCCCGAAAGCGACACGGCGCATGGCTAGTGATTTCGGTGCGCGGGCGGTCAGGCACCCGCGAGCACACAGGGGAATTTTCATGAACGTCATCACTTTTTCCGCCGCGCGCCGCGCGTCACTTTTGCTTGGCGCATCCGCGCTGCTTCCGGTTCCGCTTTTGGCGCAGGATGAACCCGGCGAAGAGGGTGAAGAAGAGATAACCAACGAAATCGTTGTGACCGCGACGCCGATCAAGGACAGCCTCGAAGCGGCGCTTCGCCAGAAGCGGGAAGCGGTCAATGTGGTGGATGTGATCGCTGCCGATACGATCGGCCGTCTGCCTGATCAGAACCTTGCTGATACGCTTCAGCGCATTCCAGGTCTCGCGGTCGAGCGTGATCAGGGCCAGGCGCGCTTCATCAACTTTCGTGGTGCGCCCTTCCGCTTCACCAGCATCGCGTTCAACGGCATTGACGTACCCGGCGCAGAGGACGGACGCATTCCGCGCTTTGACAGCTTCCCGGCGGTCATCACCAGCGGTATTCTGGTCAACAAAGCGATCACCGCCAATATGCCGGGCGAATCCGTTGCAGGTTTCATCAACATCAAAACTGCCAGCCCGTTCGACCGCGATGGCTTCTCGATTTCGGCAGAAGGCGGCCTCGGCAACCAAGAGCTTGGCGATGTGCGCACCGAGCGTCTGAACGGGCGCGTCAGCTATTCAAATAATACGTTCGGCATCCTCGCCTTCGGTTCGCGCAATCTGCGTGGCCGTATCACCGATAACCGCGAATATGAGCTGACGCCGGGCCCCAATGGCACGATTTTTCCGGATAATCTCGACTTCCGCTCCTATCGCGGCCAGCGCGAGGACCGCGCCTTTGGTGGCGAAATCGGCATCCGCCCGAGTGATGGCGTCAATATCTATGCGCGTACGATCTTCAGCGAGTTTATCGACCGCGAAGAGCGTAACCAGTTCGACTTTGACATCCGCGACGGCGCAGACATCACCGGCACGCCGTTCACCGCCGACACTGGCTACCAGCCTCTGGTGCTTGTCACCCGGCTGCTCGAAGACGGCGTTTACAATAACTCAACCTGGGTCAGCACGCTGGGGGCCGACGTCGAGAGCGGCGACTGGACCATATCCGGCACGGTGAGCTACATCGAGACCGAGAATGAGGCTCTCCTGCCGATCCCGTTCAGCGCGGGCGGGCAGGCGGCGTTGCAATATGACGTAACTGACATTCTCAATCCGCAAGTCCAGTTGTTCGAAGCGTTCACGATGAACCCGATCGCGGCGGACGATATCCAGAATTACGGCGCCAATCTGGGCCTCATCTTCACCAACGCGCTCGATACCGAGAATTACAAATTCCAGCTTAACCTTCAGCGCGAAGGCTTGGAGTTTTTTGGCGGGGACACGACGATCAAATTCGGTGGTCAGATCGATCTGCGCCAGGCCGAGGGCGGCGATGCGCTGAGCTTTGGTGGCTTCCCGGCGAGCGTGGAAATATCGGACTTCATCACCAACCGTCCCTGGTCGTCCGACTTCGACAATACGATTCAGGCGCGCGACTTCGCCAATCCCGAGTTGATTGATGCCTGGGAAGAGGCGGTCGGCGGGTTCGACATCCCGTTTGACGATGACACGATCATCAACATCGATGAAAACATTTACGCCGGCTATGTCAGCGTGGAGAACCGCTTTGATGGCGGCAGCTTCGTGATCGGGGCGCGCCTTGAGGCGACCGAGTTTGAAACCAGCGGAAGCCAGATCGACGAAGCTACAGGCTCGCTCATTCCACTCACGGTTGAAAACAACTACGTTAATTTCCTGCCCAACGCGCACTTCAATCTTGATCTGACAGACAAACTCAAGTTCCGCATTTCAGCCTCGACCGGCGTGAGCCGCCCGACCTACAGCCAGCTGCGCGCCAGTATCGCGGTAGACGTGACCGATGTTCCTCCGACGGCCAGCGGCGGCAATCCGCGCCTTGATGCCGAGACCAGCTATGGCGGCGATATTAGCCTTGAATACTATTTCGCGCCCGGCGGGATCATTTCGGCAGGCGCGTTTTATCGCTTCATCGACAACGTACTCTATAGCGCAGGCACGCAAATTCCCGACGGCTCTGTGGTCGCGCCCGGCGTAATCCAGCCCGGCGACCCGCTCGTCTATAACACCACATTCAATGGCGATGATGGTTATCTGGCGGGGATCGAGTTGAACCTCATCGGCACAGCAACCTTCCTGCCAGAACCGCTTGACGGTCTCGGGATCAGCGCCAACCTGACCCTGCTCGAAAGTGGCTTTGACGCACCCAGCCTCAACAACCAGCGCTTCGATCTGCCCGGCACTTCGGACACGATCTTCAATGTGTCGGTGTTCTACGAGAAGTTCGGCTTCTCCGTGCGCGGCAATTACACCTACCGCTCGCCTTGGCTCTCGACGACCGAAAACGAGGCGCTCAACGAGTTCTGGAACACCACCGAGCGCGTCGATCTATCCTTCCGGTATCAATTCCCGACCTTCAATAACGGGATCACACTTGGCCTGTTCGCCGACGCCAACAATATCACTGATGTGCGCGATCTGCGCTTCACCAACACCACCGCCACACCCAACCAGTTCGAAGGTTTTGGCGCGCGCTACATGTTCGGCATTCGCGTCGATTATTGATCCGCGCCATCCGCGCACAGGAGACACACTCATGATCCGTATCACAGCATCCCTCGCAGCTCTTGCACTCAGCCTTGCCGCGTGTTCTGAAACCACTAGCGAGACTGGTGGGGCCAGGGGCGGGGACGGCGCGGCTGCCCTCAGCGCTCTCGAAGCCGTGCATGGTGACAGCGCCAATGATTACAAACTCAGCTGGAAGGGCGAAGGCCCGGTCACCATCGAAGTCTCCACCGACCCTGCCTTCAGCGCGGGCGAGGGCGAGGTGATCGGCACATTCGAAGGCGGCTCTGCGGAATGGAGCGCTGAGGGTGATGTGGCGCGGCGCTACTTCCTGCTTTCCAGCAAAAGCGGCGCGAGCGAGAAGGTCGCTGTGCGTCTGCTGCCGCTGGAAGGCGGGCGCAATTTCCGCGATCTGGGCGGTTATGAGACCGAAGACGGCAAGACGGTCAAATGGGGCCGGGTCTATCGCTCGGGCGTCATGTCAGGCCTGACCGATGGCGATTATGAATACCTCTCTGATCTGGGCATCACGACCGTGTGCGACTTCCGCGAAGCCGATGAGCGTGACGCCGAGCCGACCGATTGGCGCGCGGGCGAGATCGAATACATGACCTTCGCGCCGCCCGCCGACGATTCAGAGCGTGCCATGTTCGCGCCGCTGATGGACCCGGAATCGACGCCTGAAGACGTGCGCCAGGCCATGGCGGCGGGCTATCCCGGCATCGCCGAGCGCGAGGGCGCAGGCTACACCGCGATGTTTGACCAGCTTGCTGCAGGCAGCATTCCGCTCGCCTTCAATTGCTCGGCTGGCAAGGATCGCGCAGGCACGGCCGCGGCCATGCTGCTTACCGCTCTGGGTGTGCCGCGCGAAACCGTGGTTGCCGATTATGCGCTGTCGGGGACTTACGTCGACTACATGAAGGAATTCGTCGAGCGTGCGGATGAGGATGCGGACGGACCCTACGCCTTCCTCGCCAAGCTTCCGCGCGAAAAGGTCGCGCCGCTGATGGAATCGAACCCGATCTATATCGAGAGCACACTGGATGCGATGGCCGAGAAGCACGGCTCGGTGCTAGATTATATCAAGGTCGAGTTTGATGTGACCGACGAGGAACTCACCGCCATCCGCACCGCGCTGCTGCAATAGGAGCGCTGCGGCTGTGCTGCGCTGGGCGCTGGGTGTGATATTGCTGCTTGGCTGCGCGTTTGCGGGCTTTGTGGCAGTCATGGAGCATCCGGCGACGCGCGGCCCGGCGCGCTGCTGGATGCAAGAGACGTTCTACGCGCAGGAATGGGCGGACGCGCCTGCCGGCACCGAGGTGATCGAGGCGGTGCGGGTCACCGAGCCTGTGCGTGATGAATGCGATGCTGCCGACGATCCGGCGATCTGGGTGACGCAAAACGCCGGCGATATCCGCGTCCATGTGCTGGGCACCAACAAACAGCGCAGCATCAACGTTTATGATGTGTCGGGCCAGCTGATCAGCCGCGCCGATGATCTGGGCGCGCCCAACAATGTCGATATGCGCCAGAGTAGCGACACAGTGCTCGCCTTCGCGTCTGACAAGGACGACGGGCAGATTGAGGCGTTTGTGTTCGACCCGGCGACCGGCGCGCTGGACCCCTTGCCCGGAGCGCCGTTTGCGGCGGTGGCCGAGGACGAGGTTTATGGCCTGTGCCCTGGACGGTTAGATGAGGCTTTGTTCGTCTTCACCACCGATAAATCGGGCTTGATCGTGCAATATTCGGTGAAGCGCCAAGGGCCCGGTTGGCGCGCGCGCGAAGTCCGGCAAGTGCGCGTCGAAACGCAGCCAGAAGGATGCGTGGTCGATGATGATGCAGCGGCGTTGTTTGTGGGCGAAGAGGATGTCGGCATTTGGCGCTTTGACGCAGCGCCTGACGGACGCGCCGGGGGCGCGCTGATCGCCAAGGTTGGCGCACGGGGCGAATTGGTCGCAGATGTCGAAGGGCTGGCGATCTACGAGTTCGCAGGCCCGACGCGCGGCTATCTCATCGCATCCAGCCAGGGCGACAACACCTTTGCCGTGTTCGACCGCGCCGCGCCGCACACGTTTCGCGGGCGCTTTGCAGTCAGCTTTGGCGGCGAGCAGATCGGCGACACGGACGGGATCGCGGTGTCCTCAGCGGTTCGCACAGCAGACTTTCCCGCCGGTCTGATGGTGCTGCAAGACGGCTTCATCCGCACCGGCGGACGCAGCGGCGCGCAAGAGCAAACCGGCACACGCCGCCGCCAGCGTTTTGCCTATGTGTCGTTTGCCCAAGTGGTCGCCGCGCTCAATCTTGCTGGGGATGACACGCTAGCTGGAAACCCATAAGGAGTTCCTGCGTTTAGGGCACGTTAAGCTGTTCATTTGAGCTCGCGTGAGCTTAAGGGGCGCTTTAACGCGTTGAACTTGTCCAAGTGTCGATCTAGGGCAAGAGCGCTGGGACACTTATTTGGGTCTTCGATGGTTGAAGACCTTTGCGATCCGAGAGGGAAGACTTTTATGAAGCGTAATATCATCCTTGGTGCGGCTGCGTTTGCCAGCCTGGCAACTTTGACCGCATGCGGCGGCGGTGCAGAAGAAGCACCCGCCCCTGACGCCACTGAAGAGGCGCCTGCTCCGGCGGCTGAAGAAACCGAAGCTGCTGCCGCTCCTGAAGAGGCTGCTGAGCCGGTTCCTGCCGCTGAAGCCAATGGCACCGTTATCGAAATCAACATGTACACCCGCGATCCGGACAATTCGAGCGGCATGCAGGTGTTCAAGCCGCGTCTGGTGACTGCGAGCGTGGGCGACACGATCAAGTTCGTTCCCAGCGATCCGACGCACCAGTCTTCCTCGATCGAAGACATGGTTCCCGCTGGCGTGACCGGCTGGGAAGGCAAGATCAATGAAGAGGTGACCTATGTCATCCCGGCAACCGGCATTTACGGCTACAAGTGCGTTCCGCACTACGCTGCTGGCATGGTTGGCATGATCGTTGTTGGCGAAGGCGATGAGCTGACCAACCTGGCCGCTGCGAAGGAACTCTCGCACCCGGGTCTGGGTGGCAAGGCGTTCACCGAAATCTTCGAAGAAGCTGGTATCTGAGCTTAGCTTAAAACCCGTACAAAAGGGGCGGCGTGAGAGATCACGCCGCCCCTTTTTTGTGTTTGTCCGAAAGCCAAGCGTTGAGTGCCTGCACTTTCACAAGTGCCGGACCTCGAACTGGCTGACCGATTGACTGAACGGGGCCGTCAGGCGGCGGTGGCCATCCGAGCCAGCTCGCATTGTGACCAGATTTCGCTCAGAGCATTGATCAGCCGGTCGATATCCCCGTTGGTGTGAACGGGCGAGGGCGTGATGCGCAGGCGCTCTGTCCCGACCGGTACGGTGGGGTAGTTGATCGGCTGCACATAGATGCCATGATTGTCCATCAGCCAGTCGCTGATCATTTTGCACTTCGCCGCGTCGCCCACCATCACCGGGATGATGTGGCTCGGATTGGCGAGATGCGGGATACCCATCATGTCAAGCTTGCGCCGGACGGTTGCGACGCGGTCCTTTTGCTGCTCGCGCTCGCGGTCTGACACTTTCAGGTGCCGAATGCTCGCCGCTGCGCCCGCTGCCACGGCCGGGGGAAGGGCGGTTGAAAAGATGAACCCGCTGGCAAAGGAGCGCACGAAATCGACCAGATTGGCTGATGCCGCGATATAGCCGCCCATGACGCCATAGGCCTTGCCCAGCGTGCCTTCGATCACGTCGATCCGGTCCATCAGGCTCTCACGCTCAGCGATGCCGCCGCCGCGTGGGCCATACAGGCCAACAGCGTGTACTTCGTCGATATAGCTCATCGCGCCATGCTTTTCGCATACGTCGAGGATCTCAGCGATGGGTGCGATATCGCCATCCATCGAATAGACGCTCTCAAACGCGACCAGTTTGGGGCGGTCTGCCGGATATTGCGACAACAACCGGTCGAGGTCTTCGGGGTTGTTATGCTCAAAGATGCAGCGCTCCGCCTTGGAATGGCGAATGCCTTCGATCATCGAGGCATGGTTGAGCGCATCGGAGAACACCACGCAATTGGGAATGCGCGCGGCCAGTGTGCCGAGCCCCGCCCAGTTTGAGACATAGCCCGAGGTGAACAGCAGCGCGGCTTCCTTGCCGTGCAGGTCGGCGAGTTCCGCTTCGAGCTCCACGTGATAGTGGTTCGTGCCAGAGATGTTGCGCGTGCCGCCCGCGCCTGCGCCGCACTCATCAAGTGCGCCGTGCATCGCGTCCAGCACAGCGGAATGCTGGCCCATGCCGAGATAGTCGTTCGAGCACCATACGGTGACCGCCTGCGTTTCTTCGCCGATGAAGCGCGTGGCGTGAGGAAAACGTCCGCGATGCCGCTTGATATCGGTGAAGACGCGATACCGGCCCTCGGCCCGTACGCCTTCAAGCTGCTCAGCGAAAAAACCCTCGTAGTCCATTGCAATTCCCCCGTCGTGGGTTGTGTTATTCATCGTGCGTCCCGTCAATGCTTGTTTGTTTCCGTCATGATGCCCGCCGAAACGCGCTCTGGCAGCCTGCGCGCGCGAAACGCCCAGCCCCACAGCATTCCATCGCGAAATGGCAGCGCCAGAAACACATGCTCCAGCGCGCCGAGCAGGCACAAAGTTGTGAGCAGGCTCGCCCCGACCATTTCAGCGCTGCCCAGCGGCGCTGCCATGGCAAGGCTCGCAAACCACAGGGCAATGAGAGTGATGGCTACAATCGAGACCGCCAGCAGCGCGGTCATCCGGTTGCGCCCGAAATAGGTCTTCAGATAGGCCAGATGCGGCGGCAGCATTTCGGCGGTCGAGTTGGGCACGCCGATAAACATGTTGATCTTGGCCGACAGCCGGAGCGCAAACAGCATCACAAACACCGTGGCGCCGATTTGATTGGGCAGGTTCCACGAAAGCGAAATGAGCAGCAACGCGGTGAGCGCCAGCGCAATCTCGTGATGGATCACGGTCAGGCTAGCCTCGGCGAAGCGTTGCGCTCCGCGAACCCCTTGGCTGGCGGGCTGGCGGCGCGGGCCAGCCGCAGCGCCTGTCAGAAAGCCGATCTCATGCCAGCCCCACACCATCAACGCGCCAACGAAGGCGGCATAAACAGCCAGCACAGATGTGCTTTGCGAGGCGAACAGGATCACTCCAAGGCCTGCAATCCCGCCAATCCCGCCGACAGCCAAGCTGCGCGGGAATGTCGCGCGGTCGCGGTTATCCGCCCACGCGACCAGACCGGTTGCGGTGAACCAGATCAGCACCGTCACAATAAACGGAACAATATGACCGTCCCAACTTACCATGCAGGCTGGAGCCGGATGGTCGCAGGCAGCGTGTTGGGCTTGGTGCGGTGGAAATACATGCGCGCAAAGGCGAGCCCCGCGCCGGCCATGCCGCTGACGCGTTTGGCAAAGCCGCCAATGCCGCCTTGCGTTTTGCCATCCTCAACACGGCCCGCTGCAATGCGCAGCTTTTCCATCTGCTGGCGGAAAGCCGGGCTGTCGATGTCAAGTTCAACCGGGAACACCTGACGGCTGATCTGATTGCAGACCGAGAAGACCTCATAGTCATACTCGGTCGGATCAACGCCCAGAGCCTTGTGGAAGACCGGGCGATCATGATCGCGCACATACATCGTGGCGTAAACCGAAAGGAGGAAGAAGCGCACCCAAAGCTTGTTGCGCCCTTCGAGCAGCTTGGGGTCCGCGCGCAGCAGCATGGCGAACGCCTCGCCGTGGCGGAATTCGTCATTGCACCACTCCTCGAACCAGTCGAAGATCGGGTGGAATTTGTGCTGAGGATTGCGCGCCAGATGGCGGAAGATCGTAATGTAGCGGGCATAGCCGATCTTCTCGGACAGATAGACCGCGTAGAAAATGAACTTCGGTTTGAAGAACGTGTATTTCTTCGTGCGCGTCAAATAGCCCAGATCAACCCCAATTCCGGCATCCTTGAGGCATTCATTGATGAATCCGGCGTGCCGGCTTTCATCGCGGGCGAGCAGCTTGAACAGCTGTTTCACATCCGGGTTTTTGGTGCGCTTGGCGATTTCGGCATAGAGGACGCAGCCGGAAAACTCCGAGGTCATGGAACTGACCATGAAATCGGTGAATTCCTTGCGCAGCGCGGGCTCCAGCGTGTCGATCACACCGTCAAAACGCTCGTCTTTCTTGAAGTGCTTTTTATTGGGGTCGCCGATCATCTCTTCGATCAGCGCGTCCCACTCGCTGCGCACCAGGCTCACGTCGATCGCGTCGAGCGCGTCATAATCGGTCGTGTAGAACCGCGGCGTCAGCATGGTGTCCTGCGTGGCGATTTCCATCGCCTCTTCGCTGGTCATCGGTTTGTAAGCGTTCATTTGATCCTCCCAGCGTTAAAGCTGACTTCGTAAAGCTCACCGAAGTCGAAATAGGCCGCAGCCTTGACCATCAGTTTCTTGACCGGGCCCGCACGGGTTACTGTTGCGGTGCGCTGAAACACTTCGCGGCTGCCGAACGGGATGGAAATGGGATCGCCATGGACGCGGACCTTGTCGCCCGGCTCCATTTCGATGCCAACAGGCAGATCGACATGAGCATGGAAATGCTCCGAGCTTTGCTCAACCGTAATGGTGCAGGGTGTCTCGAAGCGTCTTTCCGAGATAGCAGATCGCTCCTTTTGGACGGGGGCTATCGCTTGTGTCATGGCTGGCGCCCTTCCTTGAGAATGTCGACATAGACCGAGTGGTTGAGGTCGCCGAAAGAGGCGAGTTCGATGCCGCGTCCGGTTTCCGGATCGCGCAGCGTCATTGAGCCATTGCTCCATTCGACCAGTTCAAAGGGCGTTTCCGGGCCAATGCCGCGTTGCAGGCGCGGCGTGATCACCGCGCGCGCGGTTGAGCGGACAAAGCCGCCTTCATTGATGCCATAGCGCGCCAGCTCTTGACCGGTCGCGCCGTCAGCCACCCAGATGCTGCCATCGGGCGCATCGTGAAAGGTGAGCGTGCGGATATCGCTTTGCACAGCGCCTGCCTCAGCGCGCGCGATATCGGGATTGGCCTGCCGTTCAAAAATGCCGAACCGGGTCGAGATGGCGAGCGCGAGCGTGATCGCGATAACCACGCCCATCGCAATCAGCGGCAGCGTATGAACGCGAAAATCATCGTCATCATAGGTTTTGACAATCATGCCGGGGCTCCCTCGAATTCGGGTTTACCTTGCTGCGATCCAGCTTCCTTGATCTGCGTCAAATTCCGCTCGATCGGTTGGAAGGCGGCGCATGCCTCAGCCAGAAGGCCGGCGACATGCTCGGCATCGGGCACGGCGCGCAGCATTGGCTCGGGCCGGGCAAAGCGGAAGGGGCGCGCATGCGGCCACATCAGCAGATAGCCCAGCACCCGGTCACCGCTTAATTGAACAGCAATATCACCATGCCCGCTGGCCGAGCGCGGGTTGAGATTGGCGGCGTTGATATGTTTGAGCGGGATGTTGATCCGCGCTTCCACCGCCATGCCGATCCGGAAGATCAGGCGTTGGTCGGTCAAAATGTAAAGGGTTGTGCGCGCGCTCTGCCAGGCCATCGCCTGAATGATCAGGCCACCGATCAGGCCGGCTACGATCAGAAACACAGCGCTTGCCATGTTTCCGAGCGCGAATGCCGCAATGACCAGCACCGCGAAATAGAGTGCATAGGTGCGCATGTGAAAGGCTGTGCGGGTAAGGACCGGCAGGTTTGGCCGGCCCTTCCACAACACGTGTTCGTCGGCGGCTGGCGTTCCCATCGGATCGCCATTGGCCGAGGGTCCATCGCTCTTGCTGATGGCCGGATGATCCCAATCCGGCTTCACAGGAACGGTTCCTGACGCTCTGGCGTCGCGTACATATAGCCGCCGCCGTAATAGGCCATGATCTTGTCCTCTTCGAGACGGGTGATCTGGCCGGGCGCGGCAAGCCGCGGCACGTCTGCGAATTGCGCAGCGGTGATCGCATCAATCTGCACAAGCTCAGGATTGGCGGGAAGAATGCCTGCCAACAGCCCCTTGGTCTGGACCACTGCGACAAACATCGGTGCAAGCACCTTGTCGCCATCATTGGTCTCAACTTCGAGATAGCGGATGATGTGCTCGGACTGGTCAACCCAGATATCGCTCACTTTGCCGACATGGGCGGTGTTGGCGTCATAGACGGGCCAGCCGACAATGTTCGGATCGTTGGGCGCAATCTCAATTTCATGCGCATCACCCAGCGGCACAATGCGCGGGCGGCCATCAAAGGTGAGGTCCGGATAGTCCTGACGGTTTGCCCATGCTGCCGGGCCGAGGCCGTCTTTCATCGGGTTGCCGGTGGGCACATAGGCCGCGCCGCCACCGTGGAACATGCGCTGGGCCGGAATGTCGACCGGGTCGCGGGCAACATCTTCAGGTACATAGGTTCCGCGGCCATGCGGCAGCTTGAACACCTTCTTGTCAGCCGAGATCAGCGGCGCGCTTTCCAGCGCTCCGTCCCACTCGCTTTCAAGCGGATAGCCCTCGCGGCGGCTTTCCCGATTAAGGTAGAGCACAAGGCCGATGAAAAAGAACAAGAAGAGCCAGAAGGCGAGCTCTGCCACGTCAATTTTGCCGACAATATATGTGGCGTTTCCGAGTAGGTATGTTGCAGTCATTGGGTGGTCCTCCGTGGGATCGAGTGCGCTGGAGAAGGCGCGAGTGGTGAAACGGGTCCGGTTGCCCGGATGGTGAGAATGGCTGTTGTCATGTCGGGAATTCGCGCAGGCCAAACGGCTCAGGCGCGCCTTTCCCTGAGATAAGCAAGGACCGCCGCGCGCGCCCGACCATGGGGCCAAGCGCCACAAGCCCTGCCAGAAGCAGAACGATTTCGAGGATGTAGACCGTGGTGTAGCCGGTTGCGCGGCTGGCACTGTTGATCAGCGCGTCTGGCGCGTCCGATATGGTCAGCGCGGCAATTGCATCGCGAAGCCCTCCACCAATGGCAATCCCCGCGCCTGCACACGTCGCCTGCACCGCGCCCCACGCGCCCAGCGCAAGGCCTGCGGTTTCCGAGCGCGCCAGGTTCATCGCCTCGATCAACGTGCCAACGGAGAACAGCCCAAGGCCGAGCCCGATTGCGAGCGATCCGAGGAACAGCATGGCAGGCGCATTGAAGGGGGCTGCAAAGACCACCAGCAAGAAAGCCGCGAGCCCGGTCACCAGACCCGCGCCAGCAATGCGCAAGGGATCATTGCCGCGCGAAAGCGAGCGGCCAGACAGCACAAATCCAATCAGCGCCCCAAGCGCCCATGCGCCGGTAAGGCCCGTGGTCGCGCCGACGCTGAGGCCTAGAACTTCGCCGCCATACGGCTCCAGCAAAGCGTCTTGCATCGCAAATCCTGCAGACCCGATGCCGATTGCGGTCAGCAGCCGCGCATTGTCACCGTCGCGCACAAACGCGCTCCACAAATCGCCGAATGTCGGCGTCTCACGGTCCGGCGCGATCAGCGCCTTATTGCGCGCTTCCTGCTTCCACAGGGCCACCACGTTAAGCGCCATGGAAAGCACTGCGGCCCCCTGGATGACCTGGATGAGGCGCGTGTTGGAGAAGTCGATCAGCAGCCCGCCAATGACAAAGGCGGCAAACATCATGCCCACCAGCAGCATCACATAAAGCAGCGCAACCGCGCGTGGGCGCTTGTCTTCAGGAGCGAGGTCGGTCGCGAGCGCCAGCCCAGCGGTTTGCGTCACATGGATGCCCGTGCCTGTCAGCAGAAAAGCCGCCGCGCTGGCGATGGTCGCGAGCGTGAAAGTGTCCGCGCGCTCAAACAGGATCAGTGCAAACGGCATGATCGCCAACCCGCCAAACTGCATCAGCGTGCCGAACCAGATATAAGGCACTCGCCGCCACCCAAGCACCGATTTGTGCGTATCAGAGCGGTGCCCGATCAGCGCGCGGAAGGGCGCCACCACCAGCGGCGCGGCGATCAGCAGCGCAACCAGCGTGGTGGGCACACCCAGTTCCACGATCATCACGCGGTTCAGCGTGCCATTCAAAAGCACCATCGCCATCCCGACGCTCACCTGAAACAGCGCGAGCCGCAGCAGACGCGCCAGTGGCAGATCTGCGCTCGCCGCGTCCGCAAATGGCAACAGCGCGCTTGCGACCCGGATCAGGCCGTTGGGGGAGGGAGGCGGCTTCGTGCTCACCCGAGCTTTACCAATTCCAGCGCCTGGCTGGTGTAAAAGCCCGAGGAGACACGATGCGTGCGACCAATCTCCCAACCTGGGATCTTGGCGGAGATAGCCGCACGCAACTCATTTTCAGCAATAGGAACAATGGCAGGAGAGCGATCGCTCTTGGGAAAGACCTTGCCCACCTTGTGCATGGTGCCCAGCATCCGCGTCCAAGGCGCGAAGGTGAACAAGATTTGTTTGTCGGTCCGCTGCGCCATCTGAGCCAGAGCCCCGACCAGATCGGCCAGTTCATAATGGATCAGCGAGTCCATCGCGACCACATGCGCGAAGCGGCCCAGCGTCGGATCAAGCATATCGCCCGCGCGCCAGTGAATACGGCCATGGCCAGTGAAGCCCGGCTGGCGCTCGCGCGCCACCTCGACAAGGCCGCCTGCGACATCCACGCCAGTGATCTCCGCCCCGCGACATGCCGCAGCGATGGTGAGCGCCCCGGTTCCGCAACCCGCATCCAGCACGCTGGTGCGGCGCAGATCGGTCGGCAGCCAGCTGAGCAGTGTCGCGCGCATGTCATCGCGTCCAGCGCGCACGGTTGCTCTGATCCCGCTGACTTTCGCGTCGGAAGTCAGGTCAATCCAAGCCTGACGCGCCGTGGAATCGAAATAAGTCGCGAGCTCTTCGCGGCGGTCGGCATAGCCGGTCGCGCGCGCCGCAGCGGGCGCCGCAGCCGGAACGCGTGCGAAGTCCGCATCTAGCGTGTCAGGGGATCGTGTTGCCATCACTCAAACCCCAGAAAATCAAAGATGTCGCGGTCCTTCATGGGTTGCGCGGTTGATGGGTTGACGCCGGCCCAAAGCATTGCGGCAAGGCGCAGATATTCATCCTGCGCGGCGACCACTTCAGGTTCATCACCCATTTCGAAGAGCGTGCACTTCTTCAGGCGCGAGCGGCGGATCGCATCGACATCGCGGAAATGCGCAAGACGCTCCATGCCGATTTGAGCACAGAAGCGGTCAATCTCGTCGGTCTCGCGGCTGCGATTGGCGATCACGCCCGCCAGACGCACGTCGTAATTCTTCGCCTTCGCACCAATGGCGGCGACAATCCGGTTCATCGCGAAGATGCTGTCAAAATCGTTCGCAGCCACCACCAGCGCGCGCTCAGCATGTTGCAGCGGCGCAGCGAACCCGCCGCACACCACATCGCCCAGCACATCGAAGATCACCACGTCGGTTTCTTCAAGCAAATGGTGTTGCTTGAGCAGTTTTACCGTCTGGCCGACGACATATCCGCCGCAGCCCGTGCCCGCTGGCGGCCCGCCGGCCTCGACGCACATCACGCCGTTATAGCCTTCGAACATATAGTCGTCGGGGCGCAATTCTTCGGAGTGGAATTCAACGGTTTCGAGCACGTCTATCACCGTCGGCATCAGCTTCTTGGTCAGCGTAAAGGTGCTGTCATGCTTGGGGTCGCAGCCGATCTGGAGCACGCGGTGGCCCAGCTTCGAAAAGGCTGCGGAGAGGTTGGAGGACGTGGTCGATTTGCCGATCCCGCCTTTGCCATAGACCGCAAACACCTTCGCGCCCTTGATTTTGTCACGCGGGTCAAGCTGGACCTGAACGGAGCCTTCACCATCCGCCTGGCTGAATTCGCGCGATTTGTTGATGATGTTCATGGTTTAGCGATCCCTCTCTTTATTCCCCGACGAACACGCCTTCGAGGCGGTCCTCCAGCTCGTCGCTCGCGTCGCGCAAGGCGGCGAGCGTTGCTTCATCGGGCTCCCATAACTGGCGGTCGCACGCTTCGAGCAAGCGGTTGGCGACCCGTGCGCTTGCTTTCGGATTGAGTTCGGCCAGACGGCGGCGCATCTCTTCATCGAGCACGAATGTCTCGGAGATGCGTTGATAGACCCAAGGCTTGACCTGGCCGGTCGTCGCCGACCAACCCAGCGTGCTCGTCACATGGCCTTCAATGGCGCGCACGCCTTCAAAACCGTGGTCGAGCAGGCCCTCAAACCATTTGGGGTTCAGCGTGCGGGTGCGCGCTTCCAGATCAATCTGCTCTGACAGCGTGCGCACCTTGGCATTGCCGCGCGTCGCATCGAGGATGTAGACCGGCGCTTCCTTGCCCTTGGCCTTGGCGATCGAGCGCGATACCCCGCCGAGACCATCGACATACTGGTCAACATCGTTGATGCCCAGTTCGATGCTTTCGAGGTTCTGATAGGTGAAATCGACAGTGCTAAGCGCGCTGGTGAGCATTTCGCGCTGTTGCACTGGCGCACCGCTCACGCCGTAAGCAAAGCCCTTGTTGACTTCGAACGCGTTGGCCAGCTCGTCCGGATCGGCCCATGCGCCGCCTTCGATCATCTGGTTCACATTTGCGCCGTATGCGCCTTCTGCGTTAGAGAAGACGCGCAGCGCCGCCGTTTCCAGATCGCAGCCATGCTTTTGGGCATGAGCGAGGCTGTTCACGCGCAGCGGGTTCTTCTCCCGCGGCTCATCCGCCGTGGCAGCCAGCAGCGCAGCTTCAGCCAGCATCCGCGTCTGCATCGGCAGGAGATCGCGGAAAATGCCTGAAAGCGTCATCACCACATCAACGCGTGACCGGCCCAGTTCAGCCAGCGGGATCAGCTCCGCGCCAGCAAGCCGCCCGTAGGAATCGCGCCGTGGCCGGGCACCCATCAGGCGCATCGCTTGCGCAATCTGGACGCCTTCGGTCTTCATATTGTCCGTGCCCCACAGCACCATCGCGATGCTCGTCGGGAAGCGCTCACCGTTCTCCAGATGCCGCTCAATCAGCCGCTCTGCCTGGTCCGCGCCGACCTTGCAGGCAAAGCTGGAGGGCAAGCCGAACGGGTCAAAGCCGTGAATGTTGCGCCCGGTAGGCAGCACTTGCGGATTGGCAACCACATCGCCGCCGGGTGCAGGCTTCACATAGCCGCCGTCCAAAGCGTGGATCAGCGAGCCTAGCTCGTCGCAGGAATCGAGCATCTGCGCGAGCGCAGCGCGGTCATGGACAGGCGGCGCGTCATGTTCACCGACATTGGCGGCTTCCATCGCATCGAGCATGTCTTCGCGCGCGGCACCGCTGGAATTGCGCCCGAGCACATGCAGGCCATGCGGGATCAGTGCCTGTTCGATCTCATAGAGCTTTGCGCCCAGCGTGCCGATGTCATCGCATTCAATATCGAGCGCTTCGCATTGGTCTGCGATCAGCACGGCAAGATCCGCGCGCTCATCGCCGTCCGCGCCAGAACGCCAGCGCTCCACGCTCGCCTTGAGCTCGTTGAGGCCCTTGTAGAGCCCGGCTTGGGCCAACGGCGGCGTAAGATAGCTCACCAGAGTTGCGGCGCTGCGACGCTTGGCCAGCATCCCTTCGGATGGGTTGTTGGCGGCGTAGAGATAATAGTTCGGCAGGTCCCCGATCAGGCGCTCAGGCCAGCATTCGCTTGTCATCCCGGCCTGCTTGCCCGGCATGAATTCGAGTGCGCCATGTGTGCCGAAATGCAAGACGCAATGCGCGCCGAAGTCTTCGCGGATGTAGCGGTAAAAGGCGCTGAATGCGTGTGTAGGCGCGAAATTGCCTTCGAACAGCAGCCGCATCGGATCGCCTTCAATGCCGAAAGCGGGTTGCACGCCGACAAACACATTGCCGAAATGTGCGCCGAGCACTTGAATGTGTCCGCCATCCGAAAGCTGCTTGCCCGGGGCAGGCCCCCAGGCGGCTTCGATCTCGGCCAGATGCGGTTCGCGCGCGACGTGATCGTCAGCGGGAATGCGGTGCGCGACATTGGCCTCGGTGCCGTAGCGCTCGGCATTGCCCTTGAGCAGCGCATCGCGCATCGCATCGAGGCTTTCGGGCACGTCCACGTCATAGCCTTCGGCCGAGAGGCGCTGGAGCGTTGCGTAGAGCGATTCGTGCACGCCCATAAAGGCGGCGGTGCCGGTCGCGCCGGCATTGGGTGGGAAGTTGAACAGCACAATGGCGAGCTTGCGCGCAGCGCGTTCGCTGCGGCGCAGGGCGATCGTCTTGAGCACGCGCGCCGCCAGCGCTTCCGCGCGCTCTGGGCAGACCTGCATGGCGTTGGATCGTTGCCCCTCGGAGCGCTCGCAATGGCGCGCGCATCCCTCGCAAGGGCCCGGCTGCGTGCCGGAACGCCCGCCAAAGACAGTCGGTGCGCTGGACCCGTCAAGCTCGGGGAGGGCGACCATCATCGTCGCCTCAAGCGGAAGCAGGCCCTGTTCGCGCGCGCGCCATTCGGCAATGCTCTGAAATTCGAGCGCATGAGCCGCGATATACGGCACGTCGAGATCGCTGAGCACGCCGCAGGCCGCTTCAGCATCATTGTAGGCCGGACCGCCGACGAGGCTGAAGCCGGTGAGGTTGACCACCGCATCGACCATCGGTGCGCCGTGGCGATCCATGAAATAGGCGTTGATGGCAGGGCGCGCATCCAACCCGCTGGCGAACACGGGGACGACCTTCAGCCCGGCGGCTTCAAACGCAGCAATCGCGCCGTCATAATGACCCGTGTCATTGCCGAGCAGGTAAGAGCGCAGCAGGACCAGTCCCACTGTGCCATTGGCACCGTGCGCGTCTTTACCGCGGCGGTTCAAATGGTCACGCGGGAGTACGCGCAGGCTTTCTGAAATGCGCTGCGGGCTGCGTGGGTGATAGACGCCCAGTTCAGGATATTCGCGCGGAGCCTGTGCCTCAGTCGCGCCGCGCCGTGCTGCGCGCTCGCCGCTTGCATACCGGTCAATCAGTGCGCGCACCATGGCGATCATGTTCTCTTCGGAACCCGCCAGCCAGTATTGCAGCGTCAGGAAATAAGCGCGCACATCCTGCGCGGTGCCGGGGATGTATTTGAGGATTTTGGGCAGGCGGCGCAGCATCTTCATCTGCCCCGCGCCTGAACTTGCTGCGCCTTTTTTCGGCGACCCGCGCAACTTTTTGAGCAGCGCCAGCGGGCCTTTGGCCGGCGCATCCATGCGGTAATTGCCCATCCGGGTGAGCTTGACGATCTCGCCCGCCGACATCAGGCAGACCATCGCATCGCAATCCTCGCGCCGCGCTTCGAGCGCGGGCATCACCATGCGCACATGGTCATCAAGGAACAGCATTGTCGCAATGACGATGTCGGCTTGCTCGATGGCGTGAAGCGTTTTGTCGAGCGCCCCGTCCTGTCCCTCCCAATCGGAGGCTGCGTACAGGCTCAGCGCGATATTGTCTGCGTTCAGCGCCTCATTCGCTCTCTCGACCGCGCCTTTCAGGTGGTTATCGAGCGTAATGATTGCGACGCGGACCGGAGCGTCGAGCTTGAAGACCGTATCGGCCTTCGCAGCGGCGGGGGCCTCACCGGGCATAATGCGCTTTGGCGTCATAAAGGGTTTCAAGATCGATCTCGGCAAGGCCTTGATCGGCTGCATAGTTTTCGGTGTTGCGGCGCGCTTTGCCGCGCACGAAAAATGGGATTTTCTTCAGCTCGCGCTCTGCTTCGGCAGTCCAGACGGTGCCGTCATTGGCAGGCGCTGCAACAGCGACTTCGCGTTCGATTTGGGCGGGGGGCTCCAGCGTCGCGACCGGTTCAAGCGCGGCAGCCGGAGCGCTGGCGGCCTTGGGAGAGTGTGCGGCGTGGTGCGATGCGCCCGCTTCATCGGAGAACTCAAAGTCCTCCCGGAACATGGTGAGCAGATGCTCCTCCAGACCCATCACCAGCGGATGCACCCAGGTGTCAAAGATGACATTCGCGCCTTCAAAGCCCATTTGCGGGCTGTGGCGCGCGGGGAAATCCTGCACGTGGACCGGGGAGGAGATCACCGCGCAAGGCAGGCCGAGCCGCTTGGCAATGTGCCGCTCCATCTGCGTGCCCAGCACCAGTTCAGGCGCGGCGGCGGCGATGGCGTCCTCGACTTCGAGATGATCGTCAGTGATCAGCGGCTCAAGGCCGTGATCCTTGGCGGCGGCGCGGATGTCGCGGGCGAATTCGCGGTTGTAGCAGCCCAAGCCGCAGACCTCGAAACCCAGCTCATCGCGCGCGATCCGGGCGGCGGCGACAGCATGGGTGGCATCGCCGAAGATGAAGACGCGCTTGCCGGTGAGGTAGGTCGAATCGACGCTACGGCTCCACCAAGGCATCCGGGAATGGGTGTCGCCGAGGGCAGGCGTGGGATCTGCACCTGCCAGCTCGGCGACGTCGGCAATGAAAGCGCGTGTGGCGCCCACGCCGATAGGAATGCTGCGAATAGCGGGCTGCTTGAATGTGCGTTCAAGCCAGCGCGCGGCTTCGTCAGCAATCTCGGGATAGAGAACAATGTTGAAATCGGCATCGCCAATGCGGACGATGTCAGCGGGGGTCGCGCCCAGCGGCGCAACCAGATTGACCTCAACATCGAGGCAATCGAGAATCTTGCGAATTTCCACCAGATCATCGCGGTGGCGAAAACCCAGCGCGCATGGTCCGATAATGTTTGCGCGCGCCTTGCGGCCTTCGCGCGGACCGGGCGATACGCTGGTGTCAGCCAGATTGCGCACGATCTGGTAAAAGGTCTCTGCCGCGCCCCAGTTTTCCTTGCGCTGATAGCTCGGCAGTTCCAGCGCAATCGCGGGGCAGGGCAGGTCCATCGCTTCGCTGAGGCCGCCCGGATCATCCTGGATCAGCTCAGCGGTGCATGAGGCACCCACGATCATCGCCTGCGGCTCGAAGCGTTCAGCGGCCTCGCGCGCGGCGGTCTGGAACAGCTCGGCTGTGTCTTTACCAAGGTCGCGCGCTTCGAAGGTTGTGTAGGTCACCGGAGGGCGCTTTCCACGCCGCTCAATCATCGTGAACAGCAGGTCCGCATAGGTGTCACCCTGCGGCGCGTGGAGCACATAGTGGAGCTTTTCCATCGCGGTCGCGACGCGCATTGCGCCGACATGCGGGGGGCCTTCATAGGTCCAGACGGAGAGTTGCATCGCGCTACACCTCCAGCCTGTCACGCCGGCGCAGGGGCCGGGCGAACAATTCAGCGAGATCACCGGCCTGATCAAAGCCGTGGATCGGTGAGAAGACGAGCTCGATTGCCCATTTGGTCGCGAGGCCTTCCGCTTCGAGCGGGTTGGCGAGGCCGAGGCCGCAGACGGTGAGGTCCGGGCGATCCGAGCGCACTCGGTCAAGCTGGCGCTCGACATGCTGGCCTTCGCTCAGCTGTGCGGTGGCGGGGATGCGCGCCAGATCCTGCGCGCAATGTTGCCGGTGCAGATAAGGCGTGCCGATCTCAACCGGGATCATGCCAAGCTCGTCAGACAGGAACCGGGCCAGCGGCACTTCGAGCTGCGAATCCGGCAGGAAACTGATGCGCTTGCCTTCGAGCGCGCCGCGCGCGTGGTCCATCGCCCGCTTGGCTCGCTCACGCCCGGGGGCGATCACAGCGTTAAAGTGCATCTCGTCCACGCCGAACGCCTGGGCCGCAGCCCGCAGCCAATTCGTTGTGCCTTCCGCGCCGAACGGGAACATCGCATCAAGCCGTCTCGCACCGCGACCTTCGAGCGCCATGGCCGTATCCGTCAGGAAGGGTTGCGCCAGCAGGAAACGCGTATCCGGGCCTACAGGCGGCAGATCGCGGGCGTTGCGTGCCGGCAGAACGCCGACATTTTCAATACCGAGATGGGCGAAGAGGCGCAGGAACTGGTCTTCGACAATGTCAGGCAAAGCGCCGACCAGCAGCAGGTTCGCCGACGCGCTCGCCTGCGCAGCGGGCATTTCCGGGACCAGCGCGGCGAGGCAGGCGTCTTCGCCCTGTGTGAAAGTCGTCTCGATCCCGCTGCCGGAATAGTTGAGAATGCGCACTTGCGGCATGTGCCGTGCGCCCAAGCGCTCAGCGGCCTTGGCAAGATCAAGCTTGATGACTTCTGAGGGGCAGGACCCGACAAGGAACAGCGTCTTGATATCCGGGCGGCGGTCCAGCAGGCGATCAACCACGCGGTCAAGCTCGTCCTGCGCATCGACCATGCCAGCCAGATCGCGCTCTTCCATGATTGCAGTGGCAAAGCGCGGCTCGGCAAAGATCATCACGCCTGCCGCTGATTGCAGCAGATGCGCGCAGGTGCGCGAGCCGACCACCAGGAAGAAGGCGTCCTGCATCTTGCGGTGCAGCCAGATAATCCCGGTCAGACCGCAGAATACTTCGCGCTGACCGCGCTCTCGCAAGACATCGCGGTGTTTGGTGTCAGGCGCAGGTGACACAGCCGGTTTTGCGCAGCCGCTCAACGCAGATGAAGGTGGAGGCGGAAAGGTGGTGACAGAATTCATGCCGGCACCGCCTCGCCGCGGTTGTCGTGCCGCGCGCTTTCGAGTCGCGCGACGCGCAACTTCCATAGGAACTGGCCTGCATTGATGAGGTAAGTGGCGTAGGCCGCGAGCGCCACGCTGAGCCGCGCCTCCAGCGAACCGATCCCGGCCAGCAGCATCACCAGATAGACGGTGTGCAGCGCGAGCACGAGCATCGAAAACACATCTTCCCAGAAGAAAGCAGGGGCAAACAACCAGCGCCCAAACACAACCTTTTCCCAGATCGAGCCAGTGACCATGATCGCATAAAGAACAAAGGTTTTCAGTACGATAGATGCGTCAGCGGCGAATGCGCCTTCGCCTGTCAGCATGGTCCGGACAACCAGTCCGAGGCTCACGAGAAAGACGATAAATTGCAACGGTGCGAGCACGCCTTGCACGACAGTCCAGACCGACGAATCCCGGCGCGCACGCTCTTCTTCGGTGTAGAGCGCTCCCTTGTTTCCGCCGGACACAAAGCCTGTTGCCGCTTGCGCGGCAGGCTTGACCGGGGAGGGATGGACCGAGCTGGTCATGGGACAACGATGCCTTTCTGTCAGGCCTTGTTTCTACGCTCATCAAACCCAGAGTGTCAATCCAATTAGACGTACAAAACATTGGACACTTGTGACTGCATGCGCATTGCTTATCCCAATAAAAAGGCGTAAGTTACGAATCGTCGACGTGAGTGCGATGACAGCCGGTCATCACCAGTCGTCACAAATGCGCGCTTCGCACTGCCGGGTGGGAGACCTGGTCTTTAGGAGGGTCCGGCATGGCCGCCTCGAAGGACAAATCTGACGCAAAAGGTGCTGTCATGTTCGGCATCGGCACTGCGGCCTTGCGTAAAGTACTTGTCAATCCGCTCAACCGGCATAAGCGCGGTGATCGGGCGCTTTCGACAGTTTTTGACAGCCGGGTTTTCAATAACGCGCTCGCGTCTGATCCGGTCAATGAAATCCTCGAAGGCGAAATCATTCCGCAACTGCTCATGGCTCATATGTCCGGGGCGGCGGGTGATGAAATTTCACGCTTGCCTGTGAACAATGCAGGCGGCCAGAACGAAAACTCTGACGAGGCAACACCGATCGACTCCGCTGCCACCCAACGCTTTATTGACCAGTCCATGAAGCTGGAAGCGCCAAGCCTGCTTGAAGAAGTGGACGGCTTTCTGGCGCAAGGGGTCAGTGTTGAGGCGATCATGCTTGATCTGCTCGCCCCGGCGGCGCGGCGGCTTGGGGAGATGTGGGAAGCCGATCAGTGCGACTTTGTTGACGTGACGATGGGCCTGTGGCGCTTGCAGGAAGTGATGCGCGAAATCTCGCTGCGCGCGCCGCCCGCCATCGCAGCCAACAATACGTCGCGCCATGCGCTGTTTTCACCCATTCCTGGCGACGTCCACAGCTTTGGCGCGCAGATGATCGAAGAGGTCTTCGCGCGCGCCGGCTGGCAAAGCGATGTTCTGCTCCAGCCCGAGCGGCGCGAACTGCTTGATCATGTGTCGCGCTTTCCGCTGGATGTGGTCGGATTGACCGTCTCACGTGACTGCCCTAATTCGGCGCTAAGCAATCTTATCAAAGCAATTCGTAGTGTGGCCGTGAACCCGCATTTGACTGTTATTATCGGTGGCTCTGCCATCGCAAGAAACCCCGAAATTATCTCAGAAGTCGGAGCCGATGGGACCGGTAAAGACGCTCGTGAGGCGCTTGGCGTGGCTGAAAGGCTCGTCGCGGCGGCTCCAGTGCGAGCCAACACGCTCACTTAAGGTCCCCTCTCCTATGCTGACCCGCAAGCACGGTATCGAAGGCAAGAACCCGTTCGGCAACGCTGCTGAATTGTTCGACACGCTTGACGCAGACGCGGCGATGAGGCTCGCCATGGTTGCGGGCGATGTCACGCTCGTGCTTGATGACGCTGGCACCATCCTTGACGCTGCCTACGATCCGCAGGATTTCCCCGGCTTCGAAAACTGGGTGGGGACCAATTGGATCGACACAGTCACTGTGGAAAGCCGCCCTAAAATCATGGAGATGCTCGCCGCCGCGCGTCGCGGGGAAGTGCAACATTGGCGGCAGGTCAATCACCCCTCAAAGGAAGGCGACGTGCCGATCCGCTACGCTGTGCTCAGCGTCAATGGCGGGGAGCACCGCATCGCGTTTGGCCGTGATCTGCGTGAAGCGGGCAAGCTGCAGGCGCGGCTGTTGCAGGTTCAGCAATCGCTGGAGCGTGATTACATGCGGATGCGGCAGCTGGAATCGCGCTATCGCATGCTGTTTGAGCAGTCTTCCGAAGCGATCATCATCGCGGAGGCGCAGACGCTGCGCGTGCGTGAAGCCAATGGCGCAGCGCATTCCATGATGGGCGCACGGCAGAGCACCTTGCAGGGCAAAAAGCTGCCGAGTTTGCTCGACAAGGATTCGCGCGATGCCATGCAGACGATTGTCGGCGCGGCGCTCAGCTCTGAAAATGTGGCGCCAGTGACGGTGCGCCTGGCCAAGCCGGCGCGCGACGTGACTGCTTCGATCTCAGGGTTCACTCAGGATCGTGCACAGTTTCTGCTGGTCAGACTGTCGAACAGCGGCGCGTCTGAGGAAGTGCCGGTCAACTCCCCTGTTGTTGGCCTGGTGGATGATATGCCGGATGCTTTCGTCGTCGCAGATGGTAATTTCTCGTTGATCAGCGCCAACCACGCTTTTGTGGAAATGGTGCAGGCGGCCAGCATCGATCAAGTTCGCGGCAAACATCTGTCCGAATGGATCGGCCGCCCCGGGATCGACCTTGACCTGATCGAAGGTCAGATTGAGCAACACGGCGCCGCGCGCAATGTCAGCACCGTTCTGCGCTCACCGCACGATCTGGCGAGCGAATCCGAAGGTGAGCCGGTTGAGCTTTCCGGCGTGCGCAGCGCGGGCGATGATCCGCTTTACGGCTTCGTGATCCGCCCGATTGGACGGCGCCTGCGCGATCTGCCACCCGGATCGCAGGATCTGCCACGCTCGGTCGAGCAGCTGACAGAGCTGGTCGGACGCATGTCGCTCAAGGATATCGTGCGCGAAAGCACCGATCTGATTGAGCGGCTGTGTATCGAAGCAGCTTTGTCATACACATCGGACAACCGTGCATCAGCGGCAGAAATTTTGGGCCTTTCGCGCCAGAGTCTCTATTCAAAGCTGCACCGCTACGGGCTCGGCAATCTGCCGGTAGACCCCGATTGAGCCCGCGCCGCTGAGGGCGGGGCTGTTTTCTGAGCATCTGAGGCATTTGTGCCGCACCCCTCACGCGGGAATGGCATGGATTGCGTTTGAGCGCACCAATCAGAGGTAATCCCTGTGACGCCGCGCCGTGGGTCGGATGGATGCGGCGCGAATGCGCTTCAGTCTTCACCTGGAGTCGTGCTTGACGCGCACCATGTCACACAGTGCCTGACACCGGATAAGCTGCCGTTTTCGCAAAACATACTCAAATTGAAGACTGTCACATCAAACGTGTCAAAAAGAATTGACGTATAGGAGTGTCAAGCATAGCTTTGATCCATGCAGCGCTCCGCTCTCTCGACTCGCACTCCGCCGCCTCCGGCGCTGCGCGATGTGTTGGAGCTGCTCAAACCGATCACTTGGTTTCCCCCAATGTGGGCCTTTATGTGCGGCGCGGTTTCTTCCGGGGCGGGCCTTGATGGGCGGCTGTGGTTCGTCGCGGGCGGTATCCTGCTCGCCGGACCCTTGGTGTGTGGCACCAGCCAGGCGGCCAACGATTGGTTCGACCGACACGTCGATGCCATCAATGAACCGGACCGGCCCATCCCTTCCGGCCGCATCGCCGGGCGCTGGGGGCTTTACGTTGCGCTGATCGGTACGGCCATTTCGGCGGCGGTTGCATGGGCGTTGGGGCCTTATGTTTTCATCGCGGCTCTGGTTGGGCTGGCGCTCGCTTGGGGCTACAGCGCGCCGCCCTTCCGCTTCAAGACCAGCGGCTGGACGGGCCCCGCCGTGGTCGGACTGACCTATGAAGGCCTCAGCTGGTTCACCGGAGCGACCGTCATTCTCGGCACCCTGCCGCGTGCAGAAGTGCTGATCGTTCTGGTGCTGTACAGCCTTGGCGCGCACGGCATCATGACGCTCAACGATTTCAAAGCGGTCGAAGGGGACCGCGCGACCGGCCTCAAATCGCTGCCTGTGACGATGGGTGTCGCGGGGGCTGCGCGGTTTGCATGTTTCACGATGGCGCTCGCCCAGGTCGTGGTGATCGGATTGCTGGCCTGGTGGGGGCTGACGGTTTCTGCCGCGCTGGTGGGAGCGGTCCTGATCGCGCAATTGGCAGCCATGCCGCGGTTGCTTTCAGATCCGGCGCGCTTTGCGCCATGGTACAACGCGGTGGGCGTGTTGCTATACGTACTAGGCATGCTGGCCGCAGCGCTTGGCCTTGGGGGATATGTGTGATGCATGCGCCCCTTCCTCCAACCGCTATGACGGGTCTGAGCTGGTTCGCGATTGCGCGCATCGGCGTGGTGCAGGCGTGCATCGGCGCGCTGGTGATGATGGCTACGACTGTGCTCAACCGGCTGATGGTGGTGGAATACGGACTTGTCGCGGCGATCCCGGCGGGATTGGTCGCGTGGCATTACGCGATCCAGCTGGGCCGTCCGATCTGGGGCCACGGCTCTGACCGCGGCGCGCGCCGGACGCTCTGGATCGTGGGCGGGATGATCGTCCTGGCAGCCGGAGCTTTGCTGGCAACCTGGGCGACGCTTATGATGGCCTCGCCTGGCACAGGGGCGTTCTTGCTCGCTGTACTGGCCTACACGATCATCGGCGTCGGAGTCGGTGCGGCGGGGACATCGGCGCTGGCCATGCTCGCCTCCAGCGTCGCGCCCGAGCGCCGCGCGGCCGCAGCGGCGGTTACGTGGATCATGATGATTGCAGGGATCGTTGCCTCGGCCATCGCGGTGGGCGCCTTGATTAAGCCGTTCACGCCTGAGCGCCTGATGGAGGTTGCCTTTGGCTTGGCTGCGGTGACAATCACGCTCACTATTGCGGCAACCTTCCGGCTGGAGCGCGGCCACCATGTCTTTGCAGAGACTGCCAAGGCCGAAGACGCCCCCGATTTCGCCAGCGCGATCCGAGAGATTTTTGCTGAGCCTGCCGCGCGCCGTTTCACGATATTCATCTTCGTCTCGATGATGGCCTACAACATGCAGGACCTCATCCTTGAGCCGTTTGCCGGGCAGATTTTCGGCATGGCACCGGGCGATTCGACCCAATTGGGCGGCATGCTCAACGCGGGCGGTCTGGTTGGCATGATCGTCGCCGGGATCGGCGGCAGTGCGTTTCAGGCCCGCATGCCGACCGACCTGCGGGTCTGGATTGTCAGCGGGTGCCTGGGGTCCGCGATCGGGCTGGCGGGTCTCGCGATGGCTGCGATGGCAGGGCCGGGCTGGCCGCTGGTCGCCAATGTGCTGTTTCTCGGCTTTTGCAACGGCGTCTTCGCGGTCGCCGCGATAGGGGCCATGATGGGGCTTGCCGGTGCGGGTGAGAAGACCCGCGAAGGCATTCGCATGGGCGTCTGGGGCGCGAGCCAGGCGATCGCATTCGGCTTCGCTGGCCTTCTGGGCGCGAGCGGGCGCGACATTCTACTCGCCATTCTGGGGGATCAGGGCAGGGCCTACCAGATCGTTTTCGCGTTTGAGGGCCTATTGTTCGTCCTCGCCGCCATTCTGGCGCTTTCTGTGGCGGGCACGCGCCCGGCCGCTGCTGCCAGTCACGATGCACAATCCACCAAACCGCCCACCAACGATCAGGAGGTCTTCGCATGAGTATGACCGAAACAATCTACGATGCCGTCGTCATAGGCGGCGGGCCGTCTGGTGCCACTGCCGCGACGGACCTTGCGCTGGCGGGCCATTCCGTTCTGCTTATGGAGCGGGGCGGGCGGATCAAACCATGCGGCGGAGCGGTGCCGCCGCGCCTGCTGGAAGACTTCGATATTCCGCACAGCCTGCTGGTCGCTAAGGCCCGATCTGCGCGGATGATCGCACCCTCAGGCCGCGCGGTGGATATGCCCGTGGGCGAGATTGGCTATGTCGGCATGGTTGATCGCGAAGACTTCGATGAGTGGCTGCGCGTGCGCGCCTGTGAAAGCGGAGCCGAGCGCATCACGGCGACCTTTGAGAAGATCGAGCGCGACGACGAGGATTTCCCGCTAGTTACCTTCCGCCGCGAACGCGGTGGCCCAATTGAGCGCGTGCGCGCACGCTGCATTATCGGCGCGGACGGCGCGCGTTCTTCGGTGGCCAAGCAATCCCTGCCCAATGCAGAGCGCGTCAAATGCGTCTTCGCCTATCATGAAATCATCAAATCGCCTGACAACGATACCGATGCGTTTGACGCAGCGCGCTGCGATGTCTTCTATCAAGGCCGTCTGTCGCCCGATTTCTATGCCTGGGTCTTCCCGCATGGCGATACCGCCAGCATCGGCGTGGGCAGCGCCAACAAGGGCTTTTCGCTGCGCGGTGCGGTGTCGGAGATGCGCTCTGACCTGGATCTGACCCGTTGCGAGACAGTCCGGCGCGAGGGCGCTCCAATCCCGCTCAAACCGCTTAAGAAGTGGGACAATGGCCGCGATGTGATTGTCGCAGGCGATGCCGCCGGGATCGTTGCGCCCGCTTCGGGTGAGGGCATTTATTACGCGATGGTCGGCGGGCGCGTCAGCGCGACTGCGGCGAGCGAAATGCTCAAGACCGGCGATGCCAAAGCGCTCGCCAAAGCGCGCAAGGTCTTCATGAAAGAGCATGGCCGGGTGTTCTGGATCCTCGGGATCATGCAGTACTTCTGGTATTCCAGCGACAAACGCCGCGAGCGCTTCGTGTCCATGTGCGATGACAAGGATGTGCAGCAGCTCACCTGGCAGGCATATATGAACAAGAAGCTCGTGCGCTCAAAACCGATGGCGCATGTGAAAATCTTCCTGAAAGACACCGCACATCTGCTTGGATTAAAGGCTGAAACAAGTTGAACACTGCAACCATGAAAGGGCCCTGGCTGTTGCCATTTGTCGTCGCGAGTTTCGCGGCGCTGATGGTCGCCATCATGGGCGCCACCATCACCGACCTTGGCCCGTGGTACCAGGCGCTCGCCAAACCGAGCTGGACCCCGCCTGATCCGCTGTTCCCGATTGTCTGGACGATCGTTTATGCACTGTTGACCGTGGCGGGCGTGACCGCTTGGCGCGACGCGCCGACCTCGCTCCACTCGCAAGGGCTCATCGGCCTGTTCGCGTTTAACGCCTTTTTGAACATTGGTTGGAGCGTCCTGTTCTTCCGCTTTCAACGCCCGGATTGGGCGCTGTACGCGCTGGTGGCGCTGTGGCTGTCTACACTGGCGACGACGGTCTATTGCGGGCGGTTTTCGCGCAATGCCGGCCTGACGCTGGCGGCCTATCTGGCGTGGCTGACGCTGCTGACCGGCCTCAACTGGGCGATTACCGATTTAAACGGCCCCTTTGGCTGAATTCGCTGCGACGCGGATGCTTGCCGAGCGCCGGCCAGACAAGTCATGATGGATTGGCTTTTTGCCTCTGGCCACGCGGCAGACATCGTTCTTGTATCTTTAGCGCTTGAGGCCGCATGGCTGCGCTCGCGCGGCTGGAGCTGGACGATGCTTGCAGGTTCGCTCGGATCGGCTGCGATGGTCGTGCTGGCATTGCGCGCCGCGCTGTTGAACTCGCCGTGGTATTGGATTGCCGCGCCGGTCTTGTTGTCCTTTCCGCTGCATCTTGTGGATTTGCGCGCGCGGATGGCGGAGCGAGAGTGATGTGCAAAAGGGAGCAGCCAGAAAGAGCAGGACGCAGGTTGGTTCAAGCGTGTTGCTCGCACCGCGCCGCTAATGCCGCGCCAGACTTAGGATACCCGGACTACCTGTTCCGTCGCTTATCGAAGTTAACTCTCAAAGCCGAACACGATCCGCTGGGCACCGGCTTGCATCAAGCGATCCAATTCCTCGAAGTATTCCGAACCCAGGAATTCCCGCAAAGTCATTTTCACGCCCTTGCCGCGCTGTGCGGTAAGGTTTCCGTATCTGAGCCCATCCACGACCCCGCTTGTTCTGCGATCTTCGACGATGCGGTCGTAGTCCGCGCTCATTAGTTCTGCGAGAAAAAGCCAAGAGTGGTCGTGTTCACCGAGGTAAAGCTCGCTTGATGGGTCGCAGTCTTCGTTGTCGACGGACAGCTCGATCTCGTCTGGAAGCCCACGAGGCTGAGAAATCGGCTCTATTGCTGCATAGTTGCGCACGTCGGCCAGAAACCCAAATAGCCTGTAGGTTGCCCATCCATCGAATGGCCGAAGGTTCGGTATGACTTGCCATTGACCAGCGACGCGCTGCTCGGCTCGGGCGACAATGTCGGTTACCATAATGACTGGCCTTTTAAGCGGCTCGTCCCCTCGTGCAAGGCGTGCTCCAACTCTTAGAGCGTTGAGCGTCGGTTTGCTGCCAAACGTCGATCAAGCGAGGTGCAAATACAGGCCGGCCCGCCGCTCCCATAAGGGAAGGGCGGGCCGGACCGTTTTCTGCGTTGCCTGAGGGAGAGATTCTGAGGATCGCCTCCCGTTCGGCAAGGATGGGCTTCAGCGCTTACTTGGGCGCGTAGTAATGCTCCTGCGCCCACACATACCAATTGTCGACCACGGTGCCCGAAAGCAGAACCCCGATCCCGCCGGTTAGCGTGGTCAGGACTGCAAACCACCAGGCCCAGCGGTGGATCGATTCGATCGAGGCGTTGAAGCCCATCGTCCAGCGCCAGAACAGACCGCCACGCTCCGCAGCTGTGCCGCGGTCCGTGATCTGCTCAATCTCACGCTCTGCGCCATAGCGGCCGGTCGCAAGGATCGTTGCCCCGTGCATCGCGAACAGGATCGCTGAGCCATACAGGAACACGATCGAGAGTGCGTGGAAGGGATTGTAGAAGAAATTCCCGTGAATGAGCGAGAAGTTGTTCGTCCAGATCAGATGGCTGAAGATCCCGTAAGGCACCGCATCAACCCATCCATTGCCGAGCCAGGGACGGATGAAGCCCAGGACCAGAAACAACCAAATGGCCGAAGCAAACGCCCAAGGGATGTGATAGCCCATCCCTAGCGCCCGAGCCCGCATGTAAGTGCGCGCCCACCAGCACAGAACCGAGATCGTGAGGAACGCGCCGGTCATGATGAACCAGCCACCCTCATTCAACGGCACGAAGAAGTCGAAACCGTACTTCGCTGCCGGTGGATCAAGCGTGAGCCAGAAGAACTCGCGCATGAACGTTTGCGGGCTCCAATTGGCTTGCTCAAGGAAGTTGAACCCGATGATCGAGATCGCAATTCCGCCGAAGCAGATCGACAAGACGCCAAGCCAACCCAGATAGACCGGCCCCAGCTGCGCCTGTCCAAACTTCCCCATCCAATAGGAATAGCCGGTCATATTGTAGCGCGGTTCGCTGGAATCGAGGTGCGGGACGCCGAGCTCGGGCTCAGCTTTGACCTGCACCTGGGTGAAGATGTTTTGATATGTAGCCATCAGGTTAAGGCCTCCCCTTCCCAGAGTGGGATTTCACGCCAGAATTCCCAGAATTCGACCCAGCTGCCGGCATAAATCGGCCCAGAGATCACGATGCATATCGCGCTCCAGAAACCAGCGCTCAAAGCGAGGAACAGGCCCACGCGGTGAATGCCTAAAGTGCCGACCGAATAGCCAATGAAGTCCCGGAAATAGGTGTCTTCATATTCCGGCGTTTTCACTTCGGTCCCACCAGAGGTGTTGACCGCTGAGAGCACAAGGCCACCATGCAATGCGAGCGCGAGGGTGTTCGTAAAGAAGAACGTGATCGCCAGCATGTGGATCGGGTTGAAGTGGAAGTTGCCATACGCGTAACCGGTGTTCGAAACCCAATCCAGGTGAGTCCAGATGCCATAAGGGAACGCATGTCCCCAGGCACCCATCCACATTGGACGGATGACTTGCAGCGTGAAGTAAGCGAACACGGCTGTCGCGAAGGCGATTGGCACGTGATAGCTCATGCCCAGCTTGCGGGAGATTTCCGCCTGCCGCATGACCCATGAGCTAAATGCAATCAGAGCGCAGACCGTTATGATCTGCCAATATCCGCCCTCTTTGAGCGGCATCAGCGAGAGGCCTTCATCGATTGCGGGTGGCTGAATGTCGATCAGCCAGGGGTTCAGGGTGGGACCTGAGGCGGCGGCTGCAAAGATCAGCGCCGTGCCGAGCAGTGCGCTGATTGCCGTCGTCACCCCAAAGAATCCGACATAAAACGGCCCGACCCAAAAGTCGAAAAGGTCGCCGCCGATCAATGTCCCACCGCGTGTGCGGTATTTCCGCTCGAAACTAAGGAGCGCCATAGATCCATCCTCCCCGCCAGCAAGGGCGGGCTCTCAATTGTGAGTATCGTCGAGTTGTTAGGAGGCAGGCAGGCGAACCTGCCCCCTCACATATCGAGCGTCTGCTCTATCCGAGCGCCGGAAGTTCCGGCGCCATAGCAGCGGTTTCAACCGGAGCAGGCACGCCGGGAGCGCGCTCGAGCCAGTTGTAACGATCGGTGCTGAGCAGGATGAAGTGGATGGTGAACGCCAGGACGGCCAGGCCGACATGCAGGCCAACCATCACACGACGAACGTCGAAAAGAAGCCAGATTTTCCACATAGTGAAATTCCTTTGATTTGGTTTTGCGTGAGTTCTTCAGATTTTCGGCAAATTGCCGAACGCCATAAGAACTTACTGGCCGAAGCCTGCGCCGAACCAGGGCTTGTAAGCCCACATCAGAGCGTGCGCTACGACAGCAATGCCGACGTAAAGGCCGAAAGTGCCCATGAACGCCTTGTGGATGTCCTGCGCCTCTTCAGGCGTCAGGTAAGTGCCGATGCGCTCACCGGGAGTCGGATCAACCATGGTTAAGTCTCCGTATCAGTTGGGTAATTGAGGGCCGAAGCCCCCGATGGTATCCCCGCGTGATCCCCCACGTGGATTGGTGTTGCCCGTTGCCGGGCAATCGCGTTGGCAGCACTCGCCGCGCTGACAGAACGGAGCTCATCATGCGGGCTCCTTGGTCAGCGCCGCATGTGCGGCAAATTCGTTCAGGCAATCACTGGTGACGCGATCGTCGCCGCGTGTGCGGGCGATGCGTTCGGCCGCATCGCGCATGCGCTTGGCGGCTGAAATGCGAACCAGGACTGGCTGGTGTTCAACCAATTGGTCCAAAAGCGCCTTCGCGTCTTTGTCCCAAATCAATTCACGGCGATTTTCGCTCGCCGCATCGCGCACCGGCGTCGCTGGTCCGCCATCCATCTCAGTGCCGAGCGGCAGGATGTGGAAGAGCGCATCGAACAAAGCGTTGCACACTTCCTGCACAAGGTAGGTCGCGCCGGAATACCCCATGAAGGGCGTGCCGGTATGGCGGCGGATGGCCGCGCCCGGGAAGCTGGCAGGGATAAACTGAGTGGAGGGGCCGTGCCCGCCGCCCGCGCTTTCCGCCAGATACATCCGCTCATTGTAAGAGCCGAACATCACCAGCGGCGCAGCGGCGTGGATGGCCGCGCGCACATCTTCGTTTTTCGGCTTGACCCCGGCGCAGCGCGAAAAGCTCATCGCGCAAGGCAGGCCCATATCGTCTTCGAGGAAGTGCCGGATGCCGCGCGCATAGGTTTCGTTCGCGACGATGCCGAAGCTGGCCGTGCCGAAGAAATCCTGTGTGACGGAGCGCCACAGATCCCACAAAGGCTTGATCGTGGTGTGCTTTTCACGCTCAATAAACGGCTCTGGGTCGAGGCCCAGCTCTGCACCCAGCGCGCGCAGGAACTTGGTCGTGGAACTCAGCCCGATCGGTGCCTGAAAATAAGGCCGCTCCAGCGTCTCGCACAGATTGCGACCAAACTCGCGATACATGCAGACATTGGCGTCCGCCGTGCCGAGCTGGCGGATATCAGCCAAGTGGCAACCGAGCGGGAAGACCACGCCGACTTCAGCGCCAATGCCTTCAATCATGCGGCGGATTTCAGCCAGATCCGAGGGCATGTTGAACATGCCATAGGACGGGCCGATAATGTTCACCTTGGGCTTTTCGCCGTCCTTGCGCTCTTTGGGCTTGGGCGATTTCTTCGGGCCAAATTCGGTCCACAGCCAGGTAAGTGCACGGTCAGCGCTTTCCCACTGGTCTTCATCAATGGTTCGCGGCAGGAACCGCTTGATATTCGTGCCCTCTGGCGTCACGCCGCCGCCGATCATCTCGGAAATGGAGCCTGTCACCACCACGGCGGGCAGTTCCGGATCAAGCGTTTCCCAGGCGCGCTTCATCGCGCCTTCGGTGCCCGTTTTACCAAGCTCTTCTTCGCCAAGGCCCGTGACGACGATTGGCAATTCATGCGGGGGCAGGGCGTCGGTGTAGTGCAGCACGCTGGTCACGGGCAGGTTTTCGCAACCCACCGGGCCATCAATGATGACTTGCAGGCCCTTGACCGCCGTAAAGACGTACGTGGCACCCCAATAGCCGCCAGCACGATCATGATCGAGGACGAGAGTCATGTGCCCACCGCCTCTGACGCTTTGCGCGCCGCTTCGTTCAGGGCCGCATACTTCTTGCGGAATTTCGGACGGTCGATGGGGGTTTCTTCCCATACGCCCGCAGCATGGGCATCGCCCACACCTTCAAAGAAATCGCGCATTTTGTCGAACCGATCCTTGTTCGACATGGCCGCGTTCACGACCTGCGCGAGACTGCCTGCGCCCGCTGGACCCATCAGCGGCCGGGCAGAGATAAGATTGGTGAAGTAAAGCGAAGGCACGGCCCTGGATTTCGCATGCTGGACCACGGGTGTGGTGCCGATCGCGAGATCTGGCCGGTGCTCTTCAACCGCAGCGATATCCTCTTCGAGGCTGGCGCGGAAATTCACATGCACGCCGCGCGCTTCGAGCCATTCGCGGTCTGCGTCAGACCATTGCGTGTGCGGGCAGGCGCTGCCGACATAGCGCACATCAGCGCCGCTTTCGACGAGCAGCCGGGCGACGAGCAGCTCTGAGCCTTCGTAGCCAGAGACAGTGATCCGGCCCTTGATCGGTTGCGCGGCGAGCGCGCTTTTGCAGGCGCCAATCATGGCATTCTTGACGCCATCGACCTTGTCTTGCGGCAGGCCTAGCGTGTCGCCGATGCTCTGGAGCCAGGCGGCGGTTCCGTCTGCGCCCACGGGCGCTGAACCGATAATGGGACGCCCGGCATGCTCAAACTCGCGAATGCTCGCAGTGTAGAACGGGTGGATAGCGGCAAGAGCGGCGCAATCGAGCGCGGAGTACAGCTCGCGCCATTCGCGCGTCGGCACAACCGGCCCTGCGGCAAGGCCGAGCGGTTCGAGCATCTGCCCGATGACTACCGGATCAGCGGGGAACATTTCTCCCAGCAGAGTGATCGTCGGCTTGTCGCTGCGGGTTGTGGGCGCGGCAACCGGGCCTGCGGACACTTCCTCGCGCGCATATTTCAGCATTGCGCCGGCGAGCACGTCCTTCGCTTCGGCATGGGTGGGAATGCCAAAGCCGGGCACATCGATGCCGATGATGCGCACCCCGTTGATCTGCTTCTTGAGCAGTCGCAGCGGCACGCCGCTGGCGGTGGGGACACACAGATTGGTGACCACGATCGCGTCGTAATTCTCAGGATCGGCCAAGTCCTCGACCGCTTCCTTGATGTCTTCAAACAGCTTGCCAGTGACCAGCGTCTCGGACGAGAACGGCACATAGCCCACAGTTCGCCGCGCGCCGTAAAAGTGCGAGGTGAAGGTGAGACCGTAAACGCAGCAGGCAGAGCCTGAAAGCACGGTTGCGGTGCGTTTCATGCGCAGGCCTACGCGGAGCGACCCGAAGGCAGGGCACATGCTTTGCGGCTGATCGTGCGGACCTTTGGCGGGATCGACCGGATAGTCGGCCGCGTATTGATCGAGAATGTCGCTCTTGCCGGCGGCGCGCGCGGCGTCCTTCATGGTCGCCTTGCTTGCGCAGCCACCTTCAGCATTGCCATCCACAGGCGCGCTGCTTGGCGCAGAACCGAGGTCGATCCGATCGGGGTCGCGTTGCGCGTCTGAGGGTGTCAGATCACTCATGCTCAAATCTCGTCGTAGATCACTTCAAGGCTTGGCTTTTCTTCAAAAATGCCACCGCGCATGTCCGCCTGGGTGGCCGGGACAAGCTCTACGTTCCCGCCTGTGTCTTCCGGGCTGAACAGTCCGAGCAGGCCATCCTGATCGAGCGGAGTGGGTCTGCGCGGCGGTGCCTCTGCGACATTGGTAGCCAATTCTTCAAACAAGCCTGCCCATTCGCCGCCGGGCGTTCCGATGATCTGGTAATTCGCGCTCTTGCGGCGAATATCCTCATTGGCCGGGATCGCGGTGAGGACGGGGATGTCGACCGCCTTGGCAAAGGCTTGCGCTTCGCCGGTGCCATCATCCTTGTTCACGATCATGCCAGCGACACCCACATTGCCGCCCATCTTGCGGAAGTATTCGACTGCGTGGCAGACATTGTTGGCGACATAGAGCGATTGCAGGTCGTTCGAGCCGACCACGATCACCTTCTGACACATGTCGCGCGCAATCGGCAGGCCGAACCCGCCGCACACGACATCGCCGAGGAAGTCGAGCAGGACATAGTCAAAGCCCCATTCGTGAAAGCCCAGCTTCTCCAGCAGCTCAAAGCCGTGAATGATGCCGCGCCCGCCGCAACCGCGACCCACTTCCGGGCCGCCGAGTTCCATCGCGAAGACACCGTCGCGCTGGAAGCACACATCTTCGATGGTGACCTCTTCGCCAGCGAGTTTTTTCTTGGAGGAGGTTTCGATGATGGTGGGGCAGGACTTGCCGCCGAACAGCAGGCTCGTCGTGTCCGATTTGGGATCACAGCCGATCAGCAGCACGCGCTTGCCCTGCTGGGCCATCATGTAGCTGAGATTGGAGAGCGCAAAGCTCTTGCCCGAGCCGCCTTTGCCGTAGATCGCGATGACTTGCGTTTCGCTCTTGACGTCTCCGGTGTGGACCGGATCGGGTTCATGGCTGGCTTCTTCGCGCAGCGCCTCTGCTTGGGTGTCGAGCATTGTCATTGCGGTGAGCTCCAGTCGAGGACCATCTTGAGACAGTCAGGATCGCTGAACGCCTGCGGATAGGCATCGAGCGCTTCGGCGGCGGGGCGGTGATTGGTGATCAATCCATCAAGATTGAGTCTTCCGGCTTCGATCAGATCGCGGGTCTTATCCATGTCCCCCGGTTGCCATTCGGCTGCGATGCGCAACCGCGCCTCAGCCATGAAAGCCGGAGCAAAGGCGAAGTTGATCCGCCCGGAATAAAAGCCTGCAAGGGTGATCTCGCCGCCTTTTGAGAGGCGTGAGATCAGGGTGTCGATGAGGTCTGCATCGCCGCTCGCATCATAGATTGAGCGGTAATCGCTGCGGTCATCATCCGCCGGTTCGATGGTGTCATAGCCCACCGCACCGCTGCGCCGTGCTGCGCTAGTTTCCCAGACCACGGGGGCAGGAGCGCCGGTGGCGATTGTGATGCGGGCCAGCAACCGGCCCAAGACACCGTGTCCGATGATGAGGTCAGGTGCGCTGCCATTGGCGATGGCGTGGTAGGCCGTGGCCGCCAGAGCGCACAGGACGCCGGTGTCACCAAGGCTTTCCGGTACTGGCAAAGCGCGCGCTGAGGGCACGATCACCGTCTGAGCAGTGCCGCCGAACAGGCCACGTGCTTGAGTGTAGCAATTGGCGCCGGGAACGAAGACCCAGTCTCCAATCCGCCCGCGCGCCTCTGCGCCTGCATCGACAATCCGGCCAATCGATTCGTAACCGGGAACAAGCGGATAACCCATGCCAGGGAAGGGCGGCATCTGGCCTGACCAGAGCAGCTTTTCCGTCCCTGTGCTGATCCCGCTGTGAGCAATTTCAACGCGCACATCGCCTGCACCCATAGGCGCCAATTCAAGCGTCCTGAGCGCCAAGCGCTCCGGTCCATCAAGAATTACAGCGAGCGTGTCCATCATGCTAACCCGGTGGGTTCCTTTGCGGTGATGGGTGGTCCCATTGCGACTCGCGCAACACCCAATGCCTTTTGTTATGAGTGTGTGATACGTCTTACGCATCAGAGTGTCAATCAATCAGGACACTCTTTTGTCAGGCTGTCGCGACGATCATGCTCGCGATGACCGGTTGCGGCCCTGCGATCAGCCGAGCCTTCGCAAAACCTGCAGTGCGGGCCATCGCCATGATCTCATCCGGGCTGCGCGCCCGGCCAGAGCCCATCGCCCAGAGATAGAAGCCGAAGAATGCCTCTCCCATCGGCTCTGCGCCGGGAATGCGCGCCATCGGCTCCGCGATCAGCAGACGCTGGCCGGGCTTAAGGCTTGTGCGGATATTGGACAGCAGGGCTGCCGCAGGCGCATCGTCATGATCGTGGAGAATACGCACAAGGCTGACCATGTCGTAGCCGCCGGGAATGGCATCTTCGAAGAAATTGCCGCCATGCGCTGCGACCCGGTCGCTTCCCAGCGCTTCTGCAAGCGGCGCCTCAGCGGCGGCGCTCACTTCTGGCAAGTCAAACAACCCCAGCCGCATGGCCGGGTATGCTTCCCCTACGCGCCGCACAAGTGCGCCATGCCCGCCGCCAACATCGAGCAGACTGTCCACACCTTTGAACCGGAATGCGGCCAGCACCTGATCCGCGACATAGCGCTGGGATGCGGCCATCAGCTGGGAATACTCGTCCGTCTGCGTGCCGCGCTCTGCCGCGCCATGCAGCGCACCGGCATAGGACCAATAGCGCGAAAGCTCGGTCGGCTCGCGCCGGTCGCGGCGCAGCAATTCCAGCGGATCGGCAAGGTCACGGTAGAGCAGGCGGTGATGCGCGATCATCGCTTGCGTGCCCTCATCCGCGACCAGCACTGCGCCTTGCTGGCCCAGCATCCAGCCATCGCCAAAGGCCTCTTCCGCCAGATCAAGCGCCCGCGCCGCGCGCAGCAAGGCCAGCGCTGCCTCCTCGCTCAGGTCGCAATGCTGAGCGGTGTCCGCCGCGCTGACAGGGCCGTGGGCCAGCAGATCGAGCAGCTTGGTCTCAACCACAACCTTGAGCACTTGCGAATAGGTAAAGCCGACGATGTGATCCATCATCTGAGTCGCGCGAGTTTTTGCAACGCTGCGGATAAACGGCAGGCGCGCGCACCAATATTGAAACGCATTGGTCCCGAAAATCGCGTTGCGCCGGGCTATCCAGCGTGTGCGCCAACGCTCGCGCCAAGTGGCAGGCTCAGGCGGCTTACGCATGACGGGTGACCCCACATCCAGCATCAGGTTTTGAGTGATTTTCGCATCATATGTCCAAATAATTGGACAGATGAAGTGACAAGGTCAATAATAATCGCTTGAGACGTGACAGGTGGGGGAGTCGGTGAGCGAGAAAGTTGCCGTCATCGGAGCAGGGATCGGAGGGCTGACCAGCGCGGCGCTGCTGGCTGCGCGCGGCTATCATGTCACTGTGCTTGAAAAAGAGGCGCAAGTGGGCGGCAAGGCGCGCAGCGTCGCGGTAGATGGCGCGCAGGTCGCAGGCGGACCAACGGTGTTCACCATGCGCGACGTGTTTGACGAGGTCTTCGACGAATGCGGCGGCGTGCTGGATGATGCGGTGCAGGTCCACCGTGCAGACGTGCTCGCGCGCCATGCGTGGGATGACACCGGAACGCTTGACCTGTTCGCTGACCCGATCCGCAGCGAGGAAGCGATCGGCGATTTCGCCGGAGCGCGCGAAGCCGCCGCCTATCGCGCCTTTCGCGCCGAGGCCAAGCGCATCTATGAGGTCCTCGAAGAGCCCTTCCTGCGTGGGGACAGCGCCTCCACACCCCTGCCTATGATGTGGCGGATGGGCCTTTGGCGGATTGGCGATGCGTTGGCGATGCGCCCGTTTGACAATCTGTGGAAGGCGATTGGCGGTCATTTCAAAGACCCGCGCCTGCACCAGCTGTTCGGGCGCTATGCCACCTATTGCGGGTCGGACCCGTTCCGCTCTCCCGCAACGCTGATGCTGATCGCGCATACCGAGGCAAAGGGCGTTTGGCTGATTGACGGCGGCATCCACGCGCTCGCCCGGGCCTTGCGCAATCTGGCAGAGGCGTGCGGCGCACGGGTGCGGACTGATGTGCAGGTCGCGCAGATCCTCACCGACAATGCGCGCGTCTCGGGCGTGCGGCTGACCAATGGTGAGCGGATTGCCGCCGATATCGTGGTGTTCAACGCAGACCCGGCCGCCATCGCCACGGCGCGCTTTGGCGAGGGGCCGGCCAAATCGGTTGCACGCATGCCTGACCACAAAAGGTCACTTTCGGCCTTCGTAACCTATGCGCACACGCAGACGTCCGGCTTTGATCTGACGCACCACAATGTCTTTTTCTCGCCTGACTACGCCCGCGAATTCACAGATATTGCCGCAGGCCGCCCGCCGCATGACCCCACTGTCTATGTCTGCGCGCAGGATCGCGGCGCGGGCTCGCCAGACACCGCAACCGGCTTTCGCGAAAACCGCCGTGAGCGGCTTCAGATGATCGTCAACGCCCCTGCCAACGGGGACACTCACGACTATACCCTCAAGGAGATCGAGCAATGCAACACGGCTTTGAGGAACACGCTCCTGCGCTGCGGCCTCACTCTGGAGGATCCGATGCCGCATCAGCTCGCGACGCCGAACGATTGGGAGCAGCTGTTCCCGGCCACGGGCGGCGCGCTTTATGGCAGAGCGTCACACGGCTGGGCGGCCTCCTTTCAGCGTCAGGGTCCACGGACAAAGATACCGGGCCTGTATTGCGCGGGGGGCGCGACGCATCCGGCAGCCGGGGTGCCGATGGCCGCCTTGTCCGGGCGATTGGCAGCGAAAGTGATCCACGCGGACCACGCTTCGATGCGCCGATCGAGCCGGGTGGCTACACGTGGTGGTATATCGACGCGATCAGCGAAGACGGGCAGCACGGCCTGACGATCATCGTCTTTCTGGGCAGTGTCTTCTCGCCCTATTATAAGCGCTCTGGCCGCAGCAATCCGCTCAACCATGCCTGCCTTAATGTCGCGATGTACGGGCCGGGCAGCCGCTGGGTCATGACCGAGCGGCCAGAGGGCGCAGTCTCGCAAACCCGCAATGAGCTGGTGATCGGGCCGAGCGCAGTGACGTGGGATGGTAATGCGCTGACGATTGATATCACAGAGCGCGATACGCGCCTCTTCAATCCGTTTCGCCGCCCGGTGCGCGGCACAGTGCGTGTGATCCCCGAAGCGCTGAACCCGGCTTCCTTCGCGCTCGACCGGCATGAAAACCATATCTGGCACTGCATGGCCCCGCGCGCGCGTATCGAGGTAAACATGGACGAACCGGGCCTGTCATGGTCTGGCCAGGGCTATTTCGACCACAATCGCGGGCGCGAGCCGCTCGAAGATGGCTTTCGCGTCTGGCACTGGTCGCGCGCGCACATGCGCGAAGGGGCGGTGGTCTGTTATGAAGGCGAGCGCGGCGATGGATCGGTGTTTGCCAGCGCGATCCGCTTTGACCGACAGGGCTTTCCCGAAGAGGTCGATCTGCCACCCGTCGCACCTCTGCCCCGAAGCAAGTGGATGATCGGGCGCTCGACCCGCTCCGAAATCGGCGTCGCCAATGTGCGAAAGACGTGGGAAGACACGCCGTTCTACGCCCGCTCCGAGCTTGCCTCAAAGCTGTATGGAGAGGAGGTTGTGGCGGTTCAGGAAAGCCTCGACATGCGCCGCTTCGCCTCGCCATTGGTGCAATTCATGCTGCCTTATCGGATGCCGCGGGAGGCGCACTGGCGCTCTCGGGGCTAGGGGCGCTCTCGGGGGTAGGCTCTGGCTCAACTGCGTCGGCCTGCGCTTTCTCGGCTGCTTCGGCCTCTTCGCGCGCGATCCGCTCGGCTCGGGTTTTTTCCAGTGTGCGGCTGACAGACCAGTATTGCCAGCCGATGAATGTCAGCGCGACGCCGTAAAAGAAGATCAGCTCAATCCAGCCGAAAATCGGTCCCACATGCGCCTCCTATGCTGCTGACGGGGCGTCCACGATAGCATGGTCCGCGCAAAAGGTCATGATGCGGGCCGCGACCTCCGTAGGGGCGACTTCATGCGCGAGGTGACCATGGCCCGCCAGCTCGATCAGCCGCGCATCGGGCAGGATCGGGCAGACCTCGCGCGCCCAATCGAGCGGGATTGCAGCGTCATTGTCGCTGTGCACCAGCAGCACCGGGTTGGCGACATCGACCATGCGCCGCTTGAGCGTGGGCAGGTCCCAGTTCGCCATCATTGCGAGCGCGCCCTTGGTGTGGCGCGGATTGCGCAGGAGCGCTTCGTAACAGGCCATGCTGGTGGCCGGGATGTACGAATTGGTCGAGCGGTAGAGGAACCGCTCTGCCTCACCCCCCATCGTTGCCACGCGGCTGAAGATGCGCGGCACGAAGGGATTGACGAAAAGCAGCTTGGCAATCGCGGGGAAGATCTCTGCAGCCGGGCCTGGGAAGGGGCGCAGCGCAGAGTTGAGCCCGACGATCGGTGTAGTGACGCCATGATCAAGCGCCAATTGCAGCGCCAGCGCCGCGCCAGCGGAGTGGCCGATCACCACGTCCGGTTTGAAGCCGAGCGCTGTGATCAAGCTTGCGATCTGCGCCGCCATGGCGGGCAGGGACATGGCCGTGGGTGGATGGCCTTGCGTAAAGCCATGGCGCGGCAGGTCCATCGCGAGCGTCTCAAAATGCTCGGCCAGCAGCGGCATCAAGCCATCCCATGAATGGACCGAGGCCCCCGTGCCGTGCAGCAGAAGGGCTTTGGGTGGACACTTCGCTCGGACCATCCGCTGGACATGCCAGGTCGCGCCGCCCCCGCCGCTTTTGACAAAACTGCTCGCCGCGCGGTGTGGCCAGATCAGGCCTTCCTCGTTCCAGTTAAGCGGACGGCTCATGCGGCTTTTCCCTTGGCTGCGATGCTGGGTTGAGCCGCGATCACCGCATCGCTGATCCGCTGGGCATCGGCGCGCGGCAGAGCCAAAAAGCGGGCGTTCATTGCAGCAGCCAGCGCAGCGCCTTCTGGACCGGCGCGAGCGGAAATGTCGATCACAATCGCATCCAGCCCCTCGCGTGCAATCGCCTTGGCAGACTGGATCGCATCCTCGCCTGCCTGCTGGCGCCCCGGCTGGCCATCGCGCCCGATATTGGCGCGGCCATCGGTCAGCACCACAAGGCTGGGCGTGCGTCCCTTGCGCTGTACTGTTTGTGCGACCTCAAGGGCTGTATCCAGCCCCATCGCAATCGGTGTGCCGCCGCCTCCGGGCAGTTCGCTGAGCGCGCGGCGGGCGCGGGTGAGCGAGCGGGTGGGGGGCAGCAGCAGCTCCGCGCTGTCCTTGCGAAACGCCACCAGCGCAACCTCGCTGCGAGTCACATAGGCCTGTGCGAGCAGTAATTCGACCGCGCCTTTTGCTTCGGCCAGCCGCGCTGCCGCTGCTGACCCTGAGGCATCCACCGCAAAGATGGTTACGCGCGCCGCCTTGTCTTCAAACCGGCGCACGCGCAGATCGCTCTTACGCATCTGGATCGGCGCGTCGGCTCCCATTCCGGCCTCGCGTCGGCGCACTTCCTGCCACGGGACCGCCGCGCGCAACGTGTCGATCAGCGCCAGCCGAGCGCCGCCGCGCGGCATTCCCGGGCGCGCGCCCAAGGGCTTTCCGCGCAGGCCCGATTTACGCCTTTTGCCCGAGCCGCCGCCGGTCACACGGCGCGGGGCAATCCCCTGGGCAAGCGCGGCCAGCAAGTCCGCTGGGATCGCGGCCTTGGCTGCCTCGACAAGCATTTCTTCAAGCGGCGCGTCGGGCGCTGATGTGGTGTCCTCATCCGAGCTGTCGGGCTGATCGGGCGGCGCGTCAGGCGGCTCTTCAGGGGGCGGCTCAGGCGGTTGCTCCATGTCGGGCAGACGCGTTGCACGCGGGGCGAGCACAAGGCGGGCTGCGGCGGCGAGGTCTTCCTCTTCCACGAATTCCTGACCCCAGAGCGCCGCATGAGCGCGCGCGGCTGCGGCGGCAAACAGCAAAGGTCGCACAGAAGCAACGCCGAGCGCCTGCGCCGTTGCGACCAGTGCGCGGAGTGCTTCAGGTTCAAACGGCGCGACCGCTTCCATCCCATCGGCAGATGGATCAAGGCGAACCGGCTGCCAATGACGCGATGGACCAAGGTCGATGTGAAATGCGGTCCGCTCCATCAGGCTGGCGGGCGGGGCATCGTCATCCTCGGTCGCATCATCCAGCAGGATCAGCGCTGGCCCTGCACCATCATCAAGCGATTGCGCGAGCCGTCCGGCAATGCTGGGCTCGATCCGCTCAGCCATCGGGACGATCAAAGCTCCGTCTTTCGCCTCTTCCAAAAGGCCTTGCGCAGCAACGCTGTGCCCGCTGGCAAGGCTGGCGGCAAGGTCAATTCCGCCCAGCAGCCGCGCATCATCGACATGGCCCGGCATCCGGCGGCACGGCAACTCATCGGCAATCGCTGTGACCAGCGCATCGCGCGCAGGCGATGCTCCGCGCAGTGCAAATCCGCCAAACAGCGCCGGACCCATCAGAAACAGCCGCGCGGCCAGAGCCGCATCCTCGATAGGGTCGGGCGCACCGTCCGCTGCGCCTAAAGGGCTCATCCGAACAGCTCGTCCAGCGCGCGGGTTATGCGCGCGGTCGAGCCCGTTTCATCGAGCACATCGCGGCGCAGACGGTGGCGCAGCGCGCTGGGTGCGATCTCGACCAAATGCTCACGCCGTACTGATTTCGCGCCCTTGAGCGCAGCGAGCGCGCGGGCGGCGCGCATTAGCGTCAGTTCCCCGCGCAGGCCATCCGCCCCCACGGCAAGGCATAGATTGGCCGCGTCTCGCAACAGATCATCGCCGGGCGCCAGCTTGGAAAGCTTGGCCTTGCCGCGCGCGATCTGTTTGAGGATTTTCTCATCCTCGCCCGCCCACTCAGCCTCGAACGCTTCCGGATCACGCTCTTGCGCGGCGACCAGCCGCATGATCTCCACCCGCGTATCAATGTCGCCGGGCGTACGCACTTCGACCGAAAGGCCAAACCGGTCGAGCAATTGCGGGCGCAGCTCACCCTCTTCAGGGTTGCCGCTGCCAATCAGGACAAAGCGTGCCGGGTGGCGCACTGAAAGCCCTTCGCGCTCGACCACATTCTCGCCCGAGGCGGCCACGTCGAGCAGCAAATCGACCAGGTGATCCTCGAGCAGGTTGATCTCATCAATGTAAAGAAAGCCGCGATTGGCCTTGGCCAGCAGGCCGGGCTCAAACGCTTTCTCGCCCGCGCGCAGTGCCCGCTCCAGATCGAGCGAGCCGATCACGCGGTCCTCGGTCGCGCCCAGCGGCATGTCGATGAAAGGCACGGGGCGCTTTCGCAAAGGTCCGGTGCCGCACACTTCGGGATAGCGCGCCTTGTCCTCTTTTGAGCAGCCATAGGCGCAGTTCTCAATCGCGGTGATCGGCGGCAGCAACCGCGCCAGCGCGCGCGCGGCAGTAGACTTGCCCGTGCCGCGATCGCCAAACACCATAACACCGCCCAGCGACGGATCGACCGCCGCAATCAGCAGCGCCTGCTTCATCTCGTCCTGACCGACGATTGCGGAAAAAGGAAAACGTGCCATTTCAGCGTCTATGTGAACGTTTCTGGCGCTTTGGACAAGCACTACTGACAGGCGGACCTGACAGTTTGTTCAGCGTTCAATTCGCCTTGGTTCGGGTGAGCAACAGGACAGGGATCAGCCCAACGCCAAGCAGGATGAGTGCTGGGATCGAAGCTTCGACCAGCCGCTCATCGCTCGCCAGTCGATAGGTGCGCGTTGCCAACGTTTCGAGGTTGAAGGGGCGCAGGATCAAGGTGGCGGGCAGCTCGCGCAAAGTGTCGATCACCACCAGCGCCAAGGCGGCGAGCAGGCTGGGGCGTAGCAGCGGCACATAGATGCGCGACAGCACCCGCGCAGGCCTTGCGCCCAGCGAGCGCGCCGCGGCGTCCAGCGAAGGCGGTATCCGCGCCATCCCGCCATCCAGCGCGTTGTAGGCGACAGTGAGAAACCGCACGCTAAGCGCATAGATCAGGATCAGCGCGGTGCCGCTCAGCACCAGCCCGCCGCCATAGCCCAGCGCATCGCGCGCAAATCCGGTGAGGCGCTGGTCGAGCCAGCCGAGCGGGGCGAGCAACCCCACCGCCAGCAGCGCGCCGGGCAGAGCATAGCCAAGCGTTGCAAGCCGGATGACTCCGCTCACCAGCGGTCCGGTCGCGCGCGCTTTGGCAAAGGCGAGCACCAGCGCCAGCGTCACACATGTCAGCGCCACAGCCAGTCCAAGCCACAGGCTGGCGCTCGCATAAGAGCCAAGGTTGCGCGCGGCGGCGATGGCTTCGGGCGCGGTGGACAGCATGATGAGATGCGCCGCCGGGATGACAAAGCCGAGCAGCACGGGCAGGGCGCAGACCACGAAAGCGCCCGCTTTGCCCCAGCGTGTCAGCACCACAAGCTCCTCGCCCACAGCATTGCTGTCTTGTCCGGCGCTGCTGCCGCGCCGTGAGCCCGCTTCGAGCGCGACCAAAACCGCGACGAACACCAGCATAAGCGCCGCCAGCCCCATCGCGCCTTCGCGGTCGCCCATGGCAAGCCAGCTGCGGAAAATGCCGGTCGAGAAAGTCGGGATCGCGAAATACTCGGCGACTCCGAAATCGGCGAGCACTTCCATGCAGACCAGCGCCACACCGCCCGCAATTGCAGGCCGTGCGGCGGGCAAGGCAACGCTGCGAAAGGCGCGCCACGGCCCCGCGCCAAGGCTGCGCGCGGCGCGAAACTGGCGCGTGCTCTGACGCGCGAATGCGGTGCGGGCGAGCAGATAGACGTACGGGTAGAGCACCAGACCAAGGATAAACGCACCGCCGGGCAGGGATCGGATCGACGGGATGGCGTATTCGCCCACTTGCCAGCCGGTCGCGCTGCGCAAAGCGCTCTGCACCGGGCCGCTCACATCGAGCATGTCAGCATAGAGATAGGCGGCGATGTAGGAGGGGACTGCCAAGGGTAGCACCAGCGCCCACGACAGGACACGCCGACCGGGAAAGGCACAGACGCTCACCAGCCATGCGCTCGCCGTGCCGATCACGGCTGCAAGACCGCCCGCCAGCAGCATCAGCGCCGCTGTGTTGAGCACATATGTCGCCAGCACTGTTTGCGCGAGCCGAGCAAGCGCGGCCAAGCCTTCACCCGGCGCTGCCAGCACCACCGCAAGCAATGGCACAGCCGCCAGCGCGGCGATCCCCAGCGCGGCCAGCGTCCATGCGCCGGGCACCGCCAGAGTGCCGGAACCCACTTGCGCGCTTGCCTGCCGGGAGAAGGCTTGCCAAAGGCGGCTCACCATAGATTTGCCTTTTGCCAAGCGCGGACCCGTCTTTGAGCCTTGAATTCAGCCATATTGCCTATTCTTACGGGACCGGAAGGGACGCGGCGCGCGCGCTTGAAGATGTCAGCTTCACTGCGCCCGCCGGAGAAATCACCTGTCTGCTTGGCGCGTCGGGTTGCGGCAAGTCAACCCTGCTGAACCTCGCGGCTGGCTTGCTCGCGATGCAGGATGGTGAAGTGCGACTGGCAGGAGATGCGCTGGCATCGCCTGATCTCAACCCGCCACCTGAAGCGCGCCCGGTGGGACTGGTGTTTCAGGACGGCGCACTTTTTCCGCATATGACTTTGGCCAGAAACATCGCGTTCGGCCTGCCCAAAGAGCGCCACAGCGAAGTGGATGAATGGCTTGCCCGCGTGGGGCTGGGCGGGCTGGGTGCGCGCTATCCGCATCAGCTTTCCGGAGGGCAACAGCAACGCGCCGCGCTCGCCCGGGCGATGGCGCCGCAGCCGCAAGTGCTGCTGATGGATGAGCCGTTTGCGAGTGTGGATATTGTGCTGCGCCGAGCGCTGCGCCGCGAATGCCGCTTGCTGCTGCGTGAGCGCGGCACGACTACAGTGCTGGTGACGCATGACCCGGACGAAGCGCTGGATGTGGCGGATCGGATCGCGGTGATGGAAGCGGGCCGCATCGTGCAGTTTGGCACACCGCAAGAGCTCTACGAAACGCCCGCCGCGCCTTCGGTTGGCGCGATTTTTGGCGGTGCGCAGATTGTCTCGGCTGAGCGGCGCGATGGTCGCTATCGCAGCCTGTTTGGCGCGTGGCCCAAAGAGTGCGTCGAAAACGATGAAACTGGCGATGGCCTGAAAGACGGCACATGCTGCTTGCTGGTGCAGGCGCGGTCGTTGCGGCTGGAGCCTGATGCGGATGGCCTGACAATCCGTGACCTGCACCCGCTGGGCGAGCGCGTGCGCGTACTGCTGCGCCATCACACGGGCGGCGAGCTGACCGCGGAAGTGCCTTTGGCTGCTGCTGCGCACCTGGCGCAAGGCGAGCGATATTGCGTGCGCCCCGATCCGGGCAGCGTGCGGGCTTTTGGCGGGCAAGGAGACTAGAACGCGGAATAAAACGCGGAATAGAACGCGGAATAGAACGCAATGAGCGCTTGCATTTGCGAGCGTGTTATTGCAACGCATTCGCAACTTTTGCGAAGGAACCTGACTAAATGAACACTCGCCGCCTGCGCACCCGCGCTTTGCCGTCCTTGTTTGCCCTGTTGGGCATTGCAGCTTTGGCTGGCTGCGCCGGCGAAACTGAGGAAAAGGCCAAACCGTCGGGCCTTGAAGGTGTGGAAATCACCGGGGAGCTGAACCTGTATTCCTCGCGCCACTACGACACCGATCTGGCGCTGTATGAGGACTTCACCCGCGCCACCGGCATCAAGGTCAACCTGCTCGAAGCGGGTGCCGATGCGCTGATTGAGCGGATCAAATCTGAAGGCGAGTTTTCGCCGGCTGACCTGCTGGTGACGGTCGATGCGGGCCGACTGTGGCGCGCCGAGGAAGCTGGCGTGCTCGCGCCGGTCGAATCCGAAGTGCTCACCAAGCGCCTGCCCGCACGTCTGCGCCACCCCGATGGCCTTTGGTTTGGGCTGAGCACCCGCGCACGCATCATCATTTACAACAAGGCAGCGGGCGAACCGGCTGGTCTTGAAAATTATGCCGACCTCGCGGACCCCGCATTCAAGGGCGACGTGTGCATGCGCTCTTCCTCCAACGTCTACAACATCTCGCTGCTCTCCAGCATCATCGCGCATGAAGGCGAACAGAAAGCGCAGGCTTGGGCAGATGGCGTGGTCGCCAATTTTGCGCGCGCGCCACAGGGCAATGATGTCGCCAATATCGAAGCGGTTGCGGCGGGCGAGTGCCGCATCTCAGTGGTGAACACCTATTACCTCGCGCGCTTCGCCGATGGCGCGGAAAAGCAGGAAACGCTCGATGCGATCGGGGTGATCTTCCCCAATCAGGCGTTCACCGGCACGCATGTGAACATTTCCGGCGCAGGCGTCACCGCCAACGCGCCCAATCGCGACAACGCGATCCGCTTTCTTGAATACCTGACTGAAGAGAGCGCACAGCAATATTTTGCCAATGGCAACAATGAGTATCCAGCGGTTGAAGGCGTTGCGGCGACCTCTGCGGTGGAAGCTCTGGGGGAGTTCAAGGCGGACACGCTGAACGCACAGACGATCGGGGCGAACCAGTCCAAAGCGGTCGCGATCTTCGATGCGGCGGGGTGGAACTGATCGCGATCAGTGCGTGCGCCGCGCCACTGAAACAGCGGCGCGCGCAAGGGCGGCTTTCAGCGAATATGCTCAAACTACCTTGAAGCGCGCGGGCGATGCGTCCATTTGCGCGGCGAAACTTTGATCCCAACCCACCCCAATTCAGGCTCTATCCACATGAACATGCCCATCACCGACCGCGACCAGTTTACCGAGAGCGCCGCGCTCAGCGTCGAGACGATCACGCATGTGCATCAGTGGAACGAGGAGCTGTTCAGCCTCAAGATGACTCGCCCGGCAAGCTTTCGCTTTCGTTCGGGCGAGTTTGTGATGATCGGCCTGCCGCAGGAAAACGGTAAGCCGTTGCTGCGCGCTTATTCGGTGGCGAGCCCTGCCTACGATGAGGAATTGGAATTCCTCTCGATCATCGTGCAGGCAGGGCCGCTAACCTCGCGCCTTCAGCACATCAAGGTCGGCGATCCGGTCTATCTTGGCAAGAAGCCCACCGGTACGCTGGTCACCGATGCGCTGCTGCCCGGCAAGCGGCTGTTCATGCTGTCAACCGGCACCGGCCTTGCGCCTTTCATGAGCTTGGTGCGCGATCCGGATGTGTATGAAATGTATGATGAAGTGATCGTTGTGCATTCGGTCCGCCGTGTTGCCGATCTGGCCTATCGCGGGCTGCTGGAGAGCAAGCTGGAGGGCGATCCGCTGCTCGAAGACGACCAGCGCGAACGCATGATCTACGTGCCCACTGTCACGCGTGAGGACTTCCACACGCAGGACCGCATTCAAGTGCTGATCGACGATGGTCGCCTGTTTGAACAAAGCAAAGGCCCGCAAAAGTTCGACCCCGAAAACGACCGTGTGATGCTGTGCGGTTCCATGGCGATGATCAAGGACCACGCGGCGGATCTCGAAGCGCGCGGCTTTGAAGAAGGCGCAAACAACAAACCCGGCCAATTCGTGATTGAGCGCGCCTTTGTGGGCTAGGTTGGAAAGCGGCCCAGCCTATCTGAAATTGAGCACCGGCGCGATCTTGGCGAGCGCCGCTTCGAATTCGTCGTGGCTGGGCTCTTCGCTTTCATCGCCGAAGCCGTAATAGTCGCTCCCGCCCATCTCTTGAATGAGCAGCCCGTCACGACGTGAAAGTGCGGTGACATTGCGATGTATGACCCCATAAAGCCGATCAATCTGAGGCGCGAGCCATGCGATCTGACCACGAACGGGGACCAGAGTCTCGTCGCCAAACAGAGCCTTCGCGCCATAGCCTGAGCAATTGACCAGCGCATCGCCGGGCAGAGCGGTCGCGTCCCTTGGTGAGCCGATCTCGGCGCGCTCGAATTTTGCGCCCATGGCCCCCAGATCTTCGACCAATTGGCGGGTGTACTCAGCGATGTTGAAGGTCATCACCAAGCCGCTGCGCACGCCATTTTCGGATGGGAACGGCGTCCCTTCGCGCTCGGCCCAAGGCGGCGTCAGACCCCGCAGCCGCCGGTCGAGCTCAAGGAAATCATTTCCGCTAGAAGGGGGCTCAGCCAGCGCTGGCTCCGGTGCGCCTGTGCGCACATAAAAGCGCGGCGTAAACTCCACTGGCGCGCCGCTGCGCCCAACATAGGAAAGATGGCGCGCATAGGATTTGCGCGCCAGCCGCTCCCACAGATCGCCAAATCCCGGTGCCGCAGCGGATGCTAGCCCAATCCGGCTGGAAGGAGACCAGACACCAGTGGCGCGCGCAGACCGGGTTTCCATCGGAAACTGGCGGGCGTAGACCGTTACGCGCGCTCCGGTTTCCGCAAGAGCTGTCGCGGTTGCGAGGCCAATTGCGCCCGCGCCCAGAACCGCGACCGAGCCGGGCCGTGCACGCGCCAACAAGCGGCGCGCTTCCTCGGCATAACCCCAGGCTAGCGACCAGCCCGAGCCGCCATGGCCATAATTGTGGACGAGTGGTCGTCCGTTTTGCTCAGTGGCCTCCAACCGCGGGCCGGCTTCGCGGAGGGGCCGCGTGCACACTGTGATTTTCATCAGGTTGCGAGCGGATAAATCGAGCGGCTCGAAGGCGCTGACACCGTAGGCCGCAACGTCCCCGTCTATCGGTGTGGTCGCAAGCCGGGGGCTTGTGCAGCCTGCGAGTACACCGCCAAGGCTGGATGCGAGCGCAGCGCGCCTGCTGAGTGTGAGCAAAGTTGTCATCCTGTCGGTATTCGCCCGTTTTAATCGAGTGAAACCACATTTGGGGTGCTTGTCGGCAGACCGTGTGCTTTCGGCGATGCTTTGCCATCCGCGCTTTGGATGCACTTGCATCTTTCGCGCTTGACGCTTGCGCGCCCACGCGCTTCAACCGGTGCCAGAACAAAACCCGTTTTCTGGAAGAGGGATCTCCACATGCTCAATGTCGCCCATCGCACCGCTTACAATGAAGACCATGAGGCGTTTCGCGATACCGTTCGCAAAGTGCTTGCCGAACATATGGAGCCGCATCTCGACCAGCACGAAGAGGAAGGCATTGTTCCGCGTGAGGCGTGGAAGGCGCTTGGCGAAGCGGGGATGCTGTGCCCGACTGTGGCCGAAGACAATGGCGGCCTGGGCCTCGATTTCGGCTTCAACTGCGTGCTTGCCGAAGAGCTCTCCTATCTGGGCACCAGCGCCGGGTTCACGCTGCAAAACGACATCACGGTCAATTACTTTGAGCGGCTCGGTAGCCCGGAGCAAAAGGAGAAATATCTCCCCGGCATGATCTCGGGCGATATCATCACCGCGATTGCGATGACTGAACCGGGCGCAGGCAGCGACCTTCAGGGCATCCGCACAACGGCGGTTGAGGACGGCAATCACCTCGTCATCAACGGGTCCAAGACCTACATCACCAACGGCCAGAACGCCGATTGTGTGATCGTGGTTGCCAAGACGGATCCAAGCGCGGGCGCGAAAGGCACCTCGCTGATCCTTGTCGATGCGGCCACGCCAGGCTTTGAAAAGGGCCGCAATCTCGACAAGATCGGGCAGCATTCCGCTGACACCTCGGAGCTGTTTTTCGCTGATGTGCGCGTGCCCAAGACGAACATTCTGGGCGGCGAAAACCGCGGCTTTATTCACCTGATGGAAGAGCTGCCGCAGGAGCGCCTCAGCATTGCGGTGAGTGCACAGGGCGGGGCGCAGCGCGCGTTCGACGAAGCGGTGAAATTCACCAAGGATCGCAAGGCGTTCGGCAAGTCGGTGTTCGAATTCCAGAACACCAAGTTCACGCTGGCTGACCTTCAGGCCAAGCTGCAGGTGGGCTGGGCACACCTCGACTGGGCGATCAAGCGGCACCTCGCAGGCAAGCTCACCACGGGCGAAGCGAGCGCGGCCAAGCTGTGGCACACCGAAATGCAATGGGAAATGGTCGACGCCTGCCTGCAACTGCACGGCGGCGCAGGCTACATGAACGAATACGCCATCGCGAGGCTCTGGCGCGACGCGCGCGTGCAGCGGATTTACGGCGGCACAAGCGAGATCATGAAGGAAGTCGTGAGCCGCGAGATTTGAGGCGTGGCAGCCCCTGGTTGGCGAAAGATCAGCCATGCAATGCTTGTGCTTGCGTCGAGCGAGGCGGAGCAAAAGGCCTATCTGGACAGCATGGGTTTTCCGGTCCCGATCAAGGACGACTTGGCCGAGGACTTTAGTATCTTGGTCGAGGTGTTGGATGCGAACGGCCGGGCCTCCGCGTTCAGCGCGGAGCGGCTCGAGATCATCAATCGGATCAACTGCTTTTTTGGCGAGAAATCGGGCACCGCTGATCCCGATTTTTGGCAAATGGGAACTGCGTCATGCATAGCTGGATGGGAGGAGGTCAGAGCGATGGCGAAAGCGTACTTGGCGCTTGGGGTCACTGACGAACCAGAAATCTTCGCTGCCCAATGAGCAACATCCGCTCAGCCTGAGCTTGTCGAAGGCCACACGCTGACCTCGCCTCAAGAGCCGGCGCGACCCCGCGCCAGCGCGGAAACCAAATCCCAGTCTCCTGCCATCAATGCTTCTTTCTTGGCCCTGCTCCAGCCTTTGATCTGCCTCTCAGCCGCAAACGCTTCGTCGCGTGTGGCAAAGCTCTCGGACCATACCAATTCCACCGGTAGACGCTTGGCGGTGTAGCCGCCGAGTGCCCCGCTTGTGTGTTGGGCCATTCGAACTTCGAGAATATCGGTATGGCCTGTATAGTAGCTGCCGTCGTTGCATCGCAGGATGTAGGCGTAGAAGACCATCCTTTGTGGTTACCCTTGGCGTGTGGCCTTCGACAAGCTCAGGCTGAGCGGAGGTGGTTTTTGGATGTCGGGTCACGTAAAGGAGACCCATGACCAACCCCCTCGACTTCACCGGCAAGCGCGTCCTCGTCACCGGCGGCTCCTCAGGCATCGGCAACGGCATCGCGCATGGCTTCCGCACGCACGGTGCAGACGTGATCGTTACGGGCACGCGGCCGGATGAGGGCGATTATCTCGAAGCCGAGGACTCGGACTTCACCGGCCTCCAATACCGCCAGCTTGATGTCACCGACCGCGATGCGGCGCAGGCTTTGGCGGCGCAGATTGGGCCTGTCGATGTGCTCGTCCAATCCCAAGGCATCGTGCGCTACAAGCGCGCGGAGTTTGAGCGCGAGGGATGGGATCAGGTTGTTGATGTCAATTTGAACTCGGTGATGGATGTGGCGCGCGCTTTCCATGCCGGGTTGGCCGAGACGGGCGGGGCGATGATTGTCGTCTCCAGCGTTGCGGCGTTCAAGTCGACTATTGGCACCCCTGCCTATGCTGCCTCCAAGGCGGGCGCTGCGAGCCTCGTGAAGACACTTGGCGAGGCTTGGGCCAAAAATGGGGCGCGCGATCAAGTCCGCGTGAACGGCATCGCGCCCGGCCTTGTTCCGACCAAGATCACCGCTGTCACCACCGAGCACCCTGATCGGCTCGAAGGCGCGCTCCGCTCGATTCCGCTGGGCCGCATGGGGACGCCGGAGGATATGGCGGGCGCGGCGCTGTTTCTCGCCTCGCCGCTCGCCGGTTATGTCACCGGCCAGACGCTGGTGGTGGATGGCGGGCTGACGCTATCGTGATACGGCGCTTTCTGCGTCATTGCGAGGGGCCGCAGGCACCGTGGCAATCCGGCTCCGAGGGTTGCGGTCAAGCGTGTGAACCGCCTTGAATTGCTTCGCCTCCGGCTCGCAATGACGAGTGGCGCGTGACGCGCTCCTTTCCTACACAGCGCCCATTGTGCTTAGTCAGGGCCATGCACTCGACCGCGCATCGCCCCCAATACACCACCCGATGCAGCCCGCTCGTGCGCCCCTCCATTTTTCTTTCTTTGAACACTGTCTCAAGTGTCTCATAAGCGGGCGCGCAAAAAGGGAAAGCATTGCCATGAAATTCACCCGCCTCGGCCCCTCAGGCCTCTCGGTTTCCCAGCTGTGCCTTGGCTGCATGTCCTATGGCGATACCACCAAGGGCTGGCACGGCGACTGGCTGCTCGGCGAGGAGGAAAGCCGCCCGTTCTTCCGTGCGGCGCTGGAGGCGGGGATCAATTTCTTTGACACCGCCAATGGCTATTCTGGAGGCACGTCAGAGGAAATCACCGGCAAGCTTTTGCGCGAAATGGCGCGGCGCGATGAGATCGTGGTCGCGACCAAGGCCTTCATCCCGTGGCGCAATGCCCCGAACACTGGGGGCCTTTCACGCAAGGCCTTGATGCACGCGGTCGATGACAGTCTGGCGCGGCTGGGTATGGAGTATATCGATCTGTTCCAGATCCATCGCTGGGATGATGCAACGCCGATCGAGGAGACGATGGAGGCGCTGCATGACATCGTGAAAGCGGGCAAGGCGCGCTATATCGGGGCGTCCTCCATGTATGCTTGGCAGTTTGCGCGGGCGCAGGAAGTGGCGCGCGCGAATGGGTGGACGCGCTTTATCTCGATGCAGAACCAGCTCAACCTGCTCTACCGCGAGGAAGAGCGCGAAATGCTGCCATTGTGCGAGGCGGAAGGCGTGGGGGTGATCCCGTGGAGCCCGCTGGCGCGCGGACGGTTGGCGCGGCCTGTGGGCGAGGGCACCTTGCGCAGTGAGACCGACGGCGTGGGCAAGGCGCTGTATAAACAGGGCGATGCGGCGGACGCAGAGACCATCGCCGCGCTAGAGGCGCTTTCCCAAGAGCGCGGCGTGCCGATGGCCACGCTTGCGCTTGCATGGCACTACACCAAGTCGAGCGTTGCCTCTCCGATTATTGGCGCAACCAAGCCGCACCATATTGAGGCTGCGGTGGCTGCGCTTGAGATCACTTTGAGCGCTGAGGAGGTCGCCGCTCTTGAAGCGCCCTATCGCCCAAAATTCCCGACCGGGCTGGGCATGGCGAGTCCCGCAATGGATCAGGTGAGCGTGCGATAGGGCATATTTATTGCCCAATGTGACAGCCGCTTTGTAGTGGTCAAAAACGCGTCACGATTGCGTCACACGCCTGCGTCACCGCACGCTCGCAACCATGCGGGGCGAGCTCATGGACGTGATCAATATCTTCCTGACCAATGAGCTTGGGGAAACGCTTGACGAGTTTGTTCATGACGGGCGGCGCTTTACCTTTGACCGGCTGGACGCAGACGGGCCGCGGCGCCTTGTCGAAGGGCCGATGTGGGCCTTTGTGGATTGGGTGATGGATGATCTGGCGGGGCTGGAAATGTGCCGCCGCCTGCGCGCTGACCCGCGCACCAGCGATGCGCATGTGACGATGGTGCTTGAGGAAGACGACGCCGATGATCGCCGCCGCGCTTTGCGGGCAGGGGCAGATGATTACGTGATCGGTCCGCTTGATCGCAAGGCAGTGCTGGACCGCGTGCTAGCGCTGCAATCACGCGGGGCGGAGCGGCACGTCACCAGCCGGTTTGACAATGGTCCGCTCTCGATTGACATGGCCGCCTTGCAGGCGCGCTGGGATGGTGAGCCGATTGTATTGCGGCCCAACGAATTTCGGCTGCTGCGGTTCTTTGCCGAGAATCCGAACCGGGTGCTGAGCCGCGATGATCTGATCAACGGGTTGGGCAAGCGCGAGCCGCCGATTGATGAGCGCACGGTCGATGTCTGGATCGGCCGCCTGCGCCGCGCGATCAAGGCCGCGGGCGGCGGCAATCCGCTGCGCACGGTCCGATCCATGGGATATGTGTTCGACCTGAGCTGAGCGCTTCTTGTTCAAGCCCGGCATGAAAATCCTCGCTGTTTCCTACTCTTAAAGCGCGGCGTATGCGGCTTGGCCTTGTTTAGGCCGGGAAAGGTTTGCCCGGCGGTTATATCCTCTCGCATCGCTCATAAGGAAAAGGGCCGCCCCCTGACGGGAGCAGCCCTTCTCAATCAGATGAAGCGGGATCAGAATTCAGCAGAAAGACCGAAGGAGAAGATCGTGCCCACCTCGAAGGTGTTGATCTCAACCCGGTTGGTGCCGTTGTCCTGGAATTCAAAGTTGTCGCGACCAAAGATGTTGCGCACTTCAAATTGCAGTTCCAGCGGTGTGCCGAAAGCGTTGACCTCAGAGCGGGCGACCAGATCGACCGTCAAGCCCGAATCCTCGACCACGTCCGGGAAGTTCCCGCCGCGCAGCGTCACTCGCTCGCTCGCATAGTTGAACAGCACGGTGAACTGCTGGACCTTCTCGGTGTCTTCCAAGCCAATCGAGAAGTTGGCGATGTGGTCAGACTGACCCACGAGCGGCGCGCCATCGTCGAACAGGTTGAAGGCATCCTGCGTTGGGTTGCCCGGAACCGCCGCGATGTCACCGGGCTGCACCGAGATTTCCGATTGCGTGTACGTGTAGTTGGCAATCAGAAGGATCTGCTTCGTTTCAAAGAAGCTGCCGCCCATATTGTACAGGTCAATGCCGTAAATCGCATCAAGCTCGAACCCGTAGAGTTCCGCCGTCGGCGCGTTGGCAAAGCTGGTGCGCAGCTGGCCCGAGGCGTTCACGAGGAAGTTCTCGATCGGATTGTCGATCTCTTTGTAGAACCCGGCAAGGCTGACGCGATCACGTCCGCCCAAGTAGTATTCTGCGCGGGCTTCAAAGTTGAGCAGCTCGCTGTCCTGAAGGAACGGGTTACCCTGATACCGGCGGTTGCTTTCCGGATCGAAGTAGGTCTGTTCCACCAGCTCACGGAATTGGGGCCGCGCGATGGTCTTCGATGCGGCGATGCGCAGCTGAAGGTCATCAATCGGCGCCCAGGTGATCGTGCCTGAGGGCAGGAAGTAATCGTTGTTGAGGTTGGTCGAATTAAGGACCGTACCTGCTGCCACACCGATTGTTGGATCGGGAGTGGCCGTTTGCGTGGCGTCCTCATAACGCACACCCGCTTCCAGCGTCAGCGTGTCGGTCGGAACCCAGCGAAGCAGGCCATAGGCCGCGTTCACTTCCAGCGCTGCATCAACAACGGGGATCGGCGCAGCTTCCGTCACCGTCACGTTAAAGCCGGCAAGGGTTGCCCCGTTGATGATGTCACCCGGACGACGCAGGCCCAGCGCGCGGACTGCGATCTCGTCCAAGGATGCCAGATCCGGGTTCGACGCATCGGGTGCGATGAAGGGGCGGAACTCACGGCTCAGCGAGGTGCGGTCCGTGTCCGAATAGGCATAGCCAATCGTAGCAGTCAGCAGATCGGTGAACTCGTAGGAGAGGTCGATGCCGCCAAACCACAGCTCTTCTTGCAGATCATCAAATGATGCGGTCGAGATTCCCGCATCCGAAGTCTGGTCGAAATAGGCCACAAAGCTCTCACCCAGAATGCCCTGCGCGGGGATATTGGTGCGGGTGTAGCTGAAGTTGGTGTTGAACGGGGCCTCGCGATCCGTCCGAGCGTATCCGCCACGAAGGTCGATATCAATCTTGTCGAAATCAAGTTCGGCCACCAACTGGCTGTCGATCAACTGCCGTTCAAACCATGCGGTCTGCTGGTTGATGAAGTCAAAGCCAGTGAGGCCGGGGAAGATATCAAACCCTTCTTCCAGACGGGCAGTCTTCAGCGTGTCGCGAATATACAGGTTCGTCCAGCGGACCGTGTGATCGCCAATGTCGAGACCAAAGCCAAGCAGGCCATTCACCAGGACGTTATTGTCCGTAATGAAAGTTTCTTGCTGCTGGTTGACCTGCGAGAGATCAAGGTTGCCCTGCTGGGTAAGAACCGAACGGTTGCGCCAGCTGTTCTTAATCCCGGCGGTGGCCACGATCCCGAGATAGGTCTCGCCGCCCAGATCAAACGACAGCCCACCGGTTAGGTTGGCAGAAAAGTTTGCGGGCAGTTGGTCATTGCGTTGCAGCGTGACGAGGTTGGTCGGGAACAGCTGTCCGGCGATCCCTTCCTGCAGAGCGGGGTCAGCGTCGCTGACGCGCAGACCGCTGTCGAACAGTGTTTGCAGATTTGAAGGAATGTCACGGTTGCCGTTGTCGAACCCGAAAGTGTCATATTCGGAGCCGAAATAGGTCAGGCCGTTCTCGAATGTCGTTTCGGTGTCGCCGCTGCCGCTGATGCTGATCTTCAGGAAGTCCTCAACCGGCACAGCCTTGGTGGTGAGGTTGATGACACCGCCGCCGAACTCACCGGGGAAGTTCGCGGAATACGTCTTCTGGACGAGCGAGGAGGCGACCACGCTGGTCGGGAAGATATCGAGCGGAACGACGCGGCTGAGCGGTTCCGGGCTTGGAAGAGGGAGGCCGTTGAGAAGCGCGAGCGAATAGCGATCACCCAGACCGCGGACAAACACCCGTCCATCGCCGACTACTGAAAGGCCGGTGACGCGGCCGAGCGCGCCAGCAATATCGCCTTCGCCAGTACGGGCGATGTCCTCTTCTGAAAGGACATTCAGAACCTGAGTGGAGGCGCGCTCTGGATTGCGGTTGCGCTTTCCGGTGACGATGATCGTCCCGCCCGGAATGGAAATCTCGGGTTCTTCAAACTCGTCTTCGTCTTCAACACCATCAACATCCTGAGCCAATGGGTCTTCGCTGTCGGTAGGTGGTGTCGACTGCGCGTGAAGAACCGTTGGAAAGGTGAGCGACGTGGTGAGAAGCAGCAGCCCTGCCAGGCGCGTGCCGGTCGACATAATGCTAGACCCCCTCATTTATAGGCCTTGGAATTTGAAGGGCTTTATCAAAAGCCCCAGTTCAAAAGGACAAAGGGGAGCGCCACGAAATGTGCAGCGCCCCCCGTATCCATAAGGCGCGCTTATTGCGGCGGGAGCGAGGTGCAGTCGCCGTTGGCGCTGCCGAAGTCCGCGATCGACGAGTTACACGTCCAGTCGGCGAAATCGTCCGCAAGAGCCGTCTGCACGGCACCGACGAAGCCGGTGTTGCTAAAGAAGGTCGAGCGGGCCGTTGCGTCAAACGCCGTCACGCCGGTCTCGTTCGCACCGTTCACAAATGTGTCGGTGAGTGAGAGAGTGAAGGCGAGGTCGCTGTTGGCGTCGAACAGAGCAAGCAGTGTTGCATCGGTTGCGTCATCGTTGGCGGAACCGCGAACCGGGCTTGTCGCATCGCAGTTACCCACGATCGAGTTCAGGCCGATGATGTTCGCCTGCGTGCCAGCTTCGTCAACTCGGAAGCACAGGCCCGAACCGTTCGGATCAGCGTCGAGCACACCGTTGGTGAGACCCAGAGCAGCCGTACCGCGAGCGCGGACGATCTGCGAAGACGAAGACGAACGCTGCACGAAGGTGAAGTTGTTCACCTGGAACGACGTTGCCGGCAGGGCATCGCCCGGGGTCGGCTGTTCACCGCCCGGTGAATCGAGCTCGATCAGGCTGTCACCGGTGTTGGCACGCTGAGCGACCACAACGGTTTCAAGGTCAACGCGAGCACCCGAGTCAACGTCCAGCGAGTCGTCCGACGCGCCGATGACGGCGATGTTGTTTGCATCGAAGGTGCCGCCGAAGAACTCGAGGCCATCGTCTGAGCTGTTGAACGAGAACACGTTGTTGATCGTGGTGCCGCTGCCGATACCGCCGGTTGTGAGCGACTGCAGTTCGTTGGCCTGCTGAAGCTCAAAGCCCGAGAAGCGAATCTGGTTAAACGTGAACGAGCCGGAGCTATCAGCGTCGTCAGTGCCGCCGAACGGTGTCGGGACGGTGGTGCCTTCCAGCTGCATTTCGCATTGTGCGTTGGCAGTGGGGTTTGCAGCGGTGTTGAAGACCAGGTCTGAGCAGTCAGCCACACTTGCACGGCCGAGCAGTACAACGCCGCCCCACTGAGCCTGGCTGCCATCATTGGCAAGGCCAAGGATGTTGTCGCGGCTGGTCCAGATGATCGGGTTAGTAGCGGTGCCGTTGGCTGAGACCGTGTTGCCACGGTTCACCACGAAGAACGATTCTGCCTGCGCAAACAGGATCACACCCGGCTCAATCGACACACTAATGTCTGTGTTGGTGCTCGCGAAACCCTGGTCAGTGCCAACATTCACGCGGCCCGAGATTTGGTAGAGCAGACCGTTGACGAAGGGCAGATTGTCATCGGCGTCAAAGGTGCCGGGCAGCTGGCAGACGCGATATTCACCGGTCGGACCAGAAATGGTTCCGGCATCTGTCAGCCCGCCGGTTGATGAAATCGTTGGGCAGCCAGCAGCCGGAGTAACGGTCGGTGCGGCGGTTGATGTGGGCGATGGCGTTGGCGCCGGAGACGGGTTGTTGATGATGATGTCACCCGAAGTGCCGGGCGAGACGATTTCATCGGCGCCGCAGCCAGTCAGTGCAACAAGGCTGCAACCCAGAACGAGTGTGCGTTGAATTTTTTTCACAGCGTGCGGTCCCCTCAAAAACCGAGAATCGAAGAAGCGCTCGAATGTTTGCGCTCACGGACCGCTAGGGACGCAAAATGACAGAATTTTTGCAAAAGGTTTTATTTAGAACCTCTGCCGAACTATGACTTTTACATGACAAATATGACAATAAGACTTATGAATACTATTACATTTTTAAGACAGTTGTAATAAAAAAGTCATGTAAAATAAGCCTTCACATTGCCTCAAATGGCATAAATATGACAATGTTACGGAAATGTTGCATTTTGAGCCTGAGGCGATCATGATGCTCTCCACGATATGAAAGGGAGCCTACTATGATCATTCGCAACGCCGCGCTCATCGCTGCTGCACTCACGGCCTCGACGGCCGGATTTGCGCAAAGCGCAACACAATCCGAAAATGAAACTCAGCTGTCCGCCGAAGCTTTGGGGCAGGGGGACGTCGATTTGGCGACCCGCGCACTTGAAAAAGCGCTCCGCAACGCGCCGCAGGACCCTGCCTTGCTCATCAATATGGGCATTGCCCGCGCGAATGCGGGGAAGCGGGATGAAGCGCGCGCACTGTTTAATCGCGCTTTGACAAGCCCTGAGCCGGTAGAACTTGAAACCGCCGATGGTCGCCTGACCGACTCGCGCCGCTTGGCACGCCGAGCGCTCGCTATGCTGGATCGCGGTGAATTTGCCCCGGTTTCGGCCCGGCAGGCCGCACTCGACTGAATCGCAAATGATTCTGCCGCTAGCTCGGCCCATCATATGATCCGGCAGACCCAATAATAAGGATGCCGGTGACCGGGACGGGCGAGGTGCCCTCAAACACCTCGCCCGTCTCATTGCCTCGTGATAGGGGGCACACATCGGTCATGCCGAACGCTTGCGTGGACGCCATGTGCGCACAGGCGTGCCAGCGTGATTGAGACCGTCCGCGCATGACCGGGCTGTCACCTCCATGTCATTTATATTAGACAGGGGGCGAAGCTCCGGAGGGTTCGTGCATGATTCTCGCGCAGGCGAGCAAAACAAGCATGACAGCCAAAAGCTGTCTGGCGATTGGGAAAGCTGCCGCTTTTTGCGGTGCGCTCTGCCTCGCCTTTCCAGCCCAGGCGGATGTTATGGAAGTCAGCAGCGAGGGTGCGCGATGGGTCGCGGGCGGCGCGAGTGTGGCACAAATCGATCCGCTCACCGGACTACCCGTTCAACCCGGCACGGCGCGTCAAGGCGAACCCGTTGATATGAATGCGGTGTTTGTGCCTGAAAGCGCGCTGGTCGATGTCAGCATAACTTATCGCGGCGTGCCCGCGCGCTACACCGCGAAAGTTCAGGAACTCAGCCGCCGCTTTGATCTGAGCCCCAGCCTTTTGGAAGCGCTTGTGTGGCAAGAGAGCCGCTGGCGCGAGAACGCGGTCAGCCCTGCGGGCGCGCGCGGCCTCGCGCAATTGATGCCTGCGACCGCGCGCTATCTTGGCGTCAATCCCGATGATCCGATGCAGAACCTTGAAGGGGGAGCGCGCTATCTGCGCGAGCAACTCGATCGGTTTGACGGTGATCTTGAAAAAGCGCTGGCCGCCTACAATGCTGGACCCGGTCGCGTGATCCGCGCCAATGGCGTTCCGAACATCCGCGAAACTAAGCAATATGTGGCGGCGATAATGGGCCGCCTTTCCAATCATTCGCGCCTACCCTCTCAATAGATAAGCAAGCGAAATCGCTTTCACCTGATTAAGGATACTGGACACTCAATGAACTGGCTTACTCGTTTGATGGCGCGCATCGCGGCTTTTCTCGCTCTGATCACCGCGCCCAGCCTTGCGTTGGCTCAACCCGCAGCGGGGGCGGCAGGCGATCCGGTCACAAGTGCGCTGGTTTGGATGCAGGGCATTTTGCTCGGACCCATCGCGACAACTCTCGCTGTGATGGCGGTTGCAGGTGTTGGCTTTATGATGCTGACGGGCCGGATGAACTGGCGTTATGGCGCAACGGTGATCGTCGGGGTTTTCATCATCTTCGGTGCACCGCGCCTCGTCGCAACGATCAGCGCGGTGTAGCAGACGCATGAGCGATCTCGTCCGTCATCCTGTGCACCGCACCTTGACCCGCCCGCAAATGTTTATGGGCGTGACGATGAACTTTTTCATCATCAACATGATGGTGACCACAATCGCGTTTCTGATCCTCAATTCTTGGTGGATCGTGCCCATTCCTTTCATCATGCATGGCATTGGCTATTTTGCGAGCCTGCGCGAACCGCGTATCTTTGACCTTTGGATCACAAAAGTGTCCAAATGTCCGCGTGTGCCAAATTTCAAGCGGTGGGGGTGCAACAGTTATGCGCCTTGACGCCGAAAGGGGCCTGTAACATGGCGAAGTGGACCGGACCCGCCAGCTGGAGCGCAAAAGAAGCGCTGGTTGGTGAGCGCCTGCCTTATGAGCGACTGATCGACGACAGCACAGTGCTGCTGCGCGATGGCTCTGTGATGAGCGCCATTCAGGTGCCGGGCCTGCTATTTGAAACCGAAGACAGCGACGCGCTTAACGCGCACGCCGCAACGCGCGAAGTAATGCTGCGCTCAACTTTGGACGCGCGATTTGTGATGTATCACCACGTCATCCGTCGCCGCGTCGAAGTAGAATTGGATGCGGAATTTCCCGACGCTCTCTCGCGCCATATCGATGCGCGCTGGAAAGAACGGCTGGCGGGTGGTTCGCTGTTTATCAATGACCAGTTCGTCACGCTCATCCGCCGCCCGGCGCGTGGCAAGACCGGCCTGCCTGAGCGGGTTGGCAAGTTCTTCGCGCGGCGCGGGGCGGAAGAATTGGACGCCGATCCCAAGGATCTGCGCAGCCTCAAGGCCGCGATCACCGGGCTCACCGCCTCGCTCTCCGCCTATGGTGCAGCGGTGCTGGGCGATTACGATGCGCCCGCCGGAGAAGGTGGCTCAAATTCGGAGATGCTGGAGCTGCTCTCCGCCCTCTATAATGGCGAGATGCGGCCGGTGCGCCGCCCCGCCGAAGACACCGATATCGGCCACATGCTGCCCTATCGCCGCGCGAGCTTCGGGCTTGATGCGATGGAGCTGCGGGGAAGCGGCGATCCCGATTTCAGCGCGATCCTTGGCCTGAAAGACTACCCCGAGGCGACGTCACCCGGCCTGCTCGATGGCCTGCTGCGCTTGCCTTACGAGATGATCGTCACTGAAAGCTACGCGCCTAACGAGCGGACCACCGCGCGCGAACGCATCGATCTGGCGCTGCGCCGCTCTCGGTCGGTCGATGAGGAAGCCGCGGCAGAGCGCGCTGACATGATGGCGGCGCGCGATGCGCTGGGCAATGGCGGGGTGGGGTTTGGCGACCATCACCTCACAGTTTTGGTGCGCGAGAGCACGCTGGACCGGCTCGACGATGCGACCGCAGCTTGCTCAGCGGCCTTGGCAGACACTGGCGCGATCGCCGTGCGCGAAGACACCAATCTAGAGCCTTCCTTCTGGGCGCAATTCCCCGGAAATGAGGATTACATCGTGCGCCGCGCGATGATCTCCAGCGCCAATATGGCGGGCTTTGGCAGTTTCCACGGCTTTGCACTCGGCAGCGCGGGCGGCAATCACTGGGGCGATGCGGTCACGTTGCTGGAGACGACCAGCGCGACCCCGTTCTTCTTCAATTTCCACCACGGCGACCTCGGCAATTTCTCGGTCATCGGGCCGAGCGGATCGGGCAAGACGGTGGTGATGAACTTCCTTGCAGCCCAAGCGCAGAAATTCTCGCCGCGCACCATCCTGTTTGATAAGGATCGCGGCGCGGAGTTGTTCATTCGCGGCATTGGCGGCCGTTATGACCGGATCAATCCGGGGGAGCCGACCGGGTTCAACCCGCTCTCTCTGCCCGACACTCCCGCCAACCGCGCGTTCCTGCGCGACTGGCTTTCGGTGCTGTTGAAAGCGGACGGGCCGGAGGAGTTTGCGCTCATCTCCGCAGCGGTCGATGCCGCCTATGCCAACGATGCGAGCCTGCGCCGTTTGCGCAATTTCCGCGAGCTTCTTTCTGGCGCGCGGCGGCCCGAAACGGGCGATCTGGCAGATCGGCTGAGCGCCTGGATCGGCTCGCCCGGCGGGGAAGGCGGCGAACATGCCTGGCTGTTCGACAATGAGAGCGACCAGCTTGACCTGGACACCCGCGTGCTCGGCTTTGACATGACGCAGCTGCTTGAAAACCCGCGCTTGCGCACGCCGACCATGATGTATCTGTTCCACCGCATTGATGAGCGGTTGGACGGACACCCGACTATGATTCTGATCGATGAGGGTTGGAAGGCGCTCGATGATGAGGTGTTTGCCGGGCGCATCCGCGATTGGCTCAAAACCCTGCGCAAGCGTAATGCGCTCGTCGGCTTTGCGACGCAGTCCGCGCGCGATGCTTTGGAGAGCCGCATTTCCACCGCATTGGTGGAGCAAACGGCGACTATGGTCTTCATGCCCAATTCGCGCGCCCGGCCCGAGGATTATTGCGATGGCTTTGGCCTGACCGAACATGAATTCTCGATCATCCGCACTCTTCCTGCGCATTCGCGCTGCTTCCTCGTGCGTCAGCCAGATGCGAGCGTGGTGGTGCGGCTGGACCTCTCCGGTGCGCCCGAAGTGCTAACTATCCTCTCAGGTCGCGAAGCGGCGGTGCGGCGGCTTGACCTGCTGCGCGAAGCGGTGGGGGATGAGCCTTCGCAATGGTATCCCGCGCTCACCAACCGCGCATGGCCGGACGGCGGCAATGGCTCTACTGATGAAAGCGGGCAGGAAATTTGGCAGGCCGCCGAATGAGCACGACCTGCGATCTTGCGGCCCAAGAGGTCGGCACGGGCGTCTCAGCGGCGTTGACGGCGGTCGATTGCATTGCCGGGCAGGTGTCAGAGCAGGCGTTCGGGCGGCTGTTCGGCGCGGATGGTCAGATGGCCATTGTGCTCACCATGCTGCTGATTTTCTACGTCGCTTTCTTCGGCATTTCGCTGATGCTCGGGCGCTCCAACCTCTCCGTGCGCGCGCTTGTGCCGCGCATGATGACGCTGGGATTGGTGCTGACCTTCGCGACCAGCTTTGCCGCGTTTTCGACGGTGTTTTACAACCTGTTCGTGGAAACGCCGGACTATCTGGCGGGTGTGCTGACTGACAGCGATGGCTCAGCGACCGCGACCTTCGCGTCTAAGCTCGATATCGTGTTCCTTGCCGTGCAACAGGCCTCGGGAAACAGCACGGATATCAGCGCGTTTTCTCCGCCCGGCATGATGTGGCTGGGGGCCATGCTGCTCTTGCTGGGGACCGCGGGGCTGCTGGTCACCGCGCGCATTGGCCTTGCGCTGCTGCTCGCTGTCGGGCCGATCTTTGTGGTGCTGGCGCTGTTCAATGGCACGCGCGGGCTGTTTGTCGGCTGGCTCAAGGGCATGGTGATGCTTGCGCTCGCGCCGCTGTTTGCGGTGGTCGGCGGATCGATCATGCTTGAGATGGCGGTGCCGATCTTGGCCAATTTGACTGAAGTGCCCGGCGGTCCCATCAATCAGCAGGCCGCTATGGCGTTCTTTGTTGTCGGCTTTGTCCATTGCGCGCTGATGCTGATGGCGCTGGTCGTCTCTGCGATCATGACGAGTAAGTGGCAGGTGTTCGGCTTTGCGAATACGGCAGATGAGATGACCCGCACTGATAGCGCCAGCAATGCGCCCGCAGTGGCTCCCGTTGCTGCGCCCAACCGCGCCGCACAAGTCGCGCCCGTGGCCGCCACCGCCGCTGCGACGCAGCGCCGCGCGGATGTGGCTCCCGCGGCGGCTGTTGCCGCCAATGACACGGGCGCAGCCGGCGGCACTACAGTGCGCGAGACAAAGGTCTATGCCGCTTCACAGGGCAGTCAGGTCGCGCCGCTTAATTCGGCAGGCTCACGCACGCGCGGGATCGGCAATCGCTTCCGCTCGGCTGGCAAACCGAGCAGCGCACCCACCAAATCCGCGCCCAAGACGGAGAATTCGTAATGGTTCGCGAGCACCTTTTGCTGCCCGCATTTGCCCTGCTGGCTTGTGCCACGCCTTTGGCCGCGCAGGAGGACGCTGCGCCCCAAGAAACGGCGACCAAGGAAGCCGACGCGCGCATTGTCACCCGCGTTTTTGATGAGACGCAGGTCTTCACCATACGCGGCAAGGTGAAGGTCCAGACCTCGATCAAATTCGCTGAAGATGAAGCGATCGAGAACGTGGCGATCGGCGATAGCGCCGCGTGGCAGGTTCAGCCGAACAAGGCGCAGTCGATCCTGTTCATCAAGCCGCTTGCCCCCAGCGCCAAGACCAATCTGACGGTGGTCACCAGCAAGCGGACTTATCTGTTCGATCTCGTCGCCTCGCCTAAGAACGCGCCGCTTTACGTTCTGCAATTCCGCTATCCCGAGCTTGAGAAAGCGAAGGAAAAAGCGCGCCTTGCCGCCATTGAAGAGGCAAAGCAGGAACGTGCGAGCGCGACGGAGATTACAGCTGCGACCGACCCTTATGCCGTCGCCGACCCAGCCACACTCAACTTTGAGTGGGCGGGCGCGGGAGAGCGCGAATTGCTGCCCGCGCGCACTTATGACGATGGCGAAGCGGTCTTCCTCACCTGGCCCGCCGGGCAGGCGATCCCAGCCATTCTCGTCACCAATGACGAAGGCGAAGAAGGCCCGGTGAACTTCACCATACGCGGCGAAACGGTCGTGCTGGACCGCGTGCCCGCGCAGATTATCCTGCGCTCAGGCGGAGAAACTGCTACACTCACAAATGTTGGCCCTAAGCCCACCGGTTCGCGCGCCGCTGCCCTGAATGGAAGCACGCCCTCAAAGCGGCGGGGGCGCGGCTCATCATGGTAGTGTTTGTCGTTCAATTGTTTGACCTGTCGGAGAAAATGTAATGCGTCTGGCTATGCGTCTCCCGCCCAAAAAGGGCGATAACGGCACTCTCAACATCGCCGACCCGCGTGAGGGTGAAACCGCCGAAGTGATCGATCTGGCAAGCCGCACTGGCATCTCGCCGGTGGCAGAGCGCAAGGGCGTGAGCGACGGGCTGGGCCTTGCTGCCGGGGTTGCGGTGATTGCAGTGATCGGCGCTCTGACCTTTTGGGCGATGAACGCCGCGCGCCTGCCTGAGCCGCAGGGGGTGGGCAATCCCAATGTCGCGCCGCCGCAGGCTGCGAACACTGCGCCCAAGCCAGCGACTGTCCAGCCAGCCAAGCCCGTTGCTGCGCCCGCGCCGCGCCGCGCTGATCCTGCGCCATCGCCTGTCCTCGCGCGCAATCCCAACGTAGCCGCCGCACCGGCTGCGAATCCTTATGCCTCACCTCAGCTTGTCTATGATGCCAGCACCGCCTCGCGCGCGGGTCGCGCGGGCGCGGCTGGCTCAGCGGCCGTAGCGCCGCCGGTTACGGGTGCGGACAAGGGTGCTGTAAGCGGCACGGCAGCCGCCTTTGCCAGCGCAATTGGCGGCGTTGGCGGTGCCCCTGCACAAGCCCAGGCGATGACCAACCCGTCCACCACGGTGACGCAAGGGACGCTGATCCCCGCCATCCTTGAAACCGCGATCAACACCGATGTCCCCGGCTATGTCCGCGCGGTGGTGAGCCAGGATGTGCGCAGCTTTGATGGCAAGAGCGTGCTGGTCCCGCGCTCTTCTCGCTTGATCGGACAATATCAGTCCGGCGTGCAGCAAGGGCAAAAGCGCGCTTACGTGATCTGGACCCGGCTGATCCGCCCTGATGGCGCGTCAGTCAACATCGCCTCACCCGCCGTGGCCTTTAACGGCACGACCGGCCTTGCGGGCGATGTCGATACGCACTTCTTCAGCCGCTTTGGTTCGGGCCTCTTGCTCTCCGTTGTCGGCGGGCTTGGCGCGATTGCGACCGGCGGCGTCGGCGGCGTGATTGTCGCAGGCGGCGCGCAGTCAGCGGCAAACTCGGCAGTGCAACAGGATGGCTCGCGCTCGCCGACCATCCGCGTGGCACCGGGCGAACCGATCCGCGTCTTCACCGCCCGCGATCTCGACTTTAGCATGGTGAAGAACTGAGCGTTTGGCGAAGGCCGGGCAACAGCAATCCTTATGACAGCCGACGTCCATCCCATCACGCCCGCAGGCGCGCCTGAGCCGGCTTCGCAAGAGGCAGAGGTGAGCGAGCCGAGCAGCCTTGATCTGATGGCCGAGCGCAGCGTCTATCTAGACGCCTATCTCGCGCCGTTCAAACGCTGGTTGGACCGCGACACCGTGACCGAGATCATGGTCAACCGACCGGGCGAGGTCTGGATCGAAGACGCCTCGGTGGGCGGCGGCATCCGGCGGATTGTCACGCCTGAAATCGATGACCGGCTGGTGCAGCGCTTGGCCGAACAGGTCGCGCGCGTCAGTCATCAGGGGATCAACCGCGAACACCCACTGCTTGGCGCCACGCTGCCTGATGGCGCGCGTATCCAGTTTTGCGGACCACCCGCCAGTCGCAAGCACTGGATCATGGCGATCCGTCGCCACCGTCGCCTGGACCTGCCGCTGGATGCCTATGACAACGGACCGTTGGCTGGCGAAGCGCAGGTAGAGCTGCCCGACCCGCAGTTTCAGCCCATCGAGTTTCTGCGCGAGGCGATCCGCCACCGCCGCACAATCCTGATCTCAGGCGGCACCAGCACGGGTAAGACAACCTTCCTCAACGCCATGCTCGGCGAGATTCCGCAGCATGAACGTGTGGTGCTGGTCGAAGACACGCCCGAGCTCAAATTTCCCGGCGAAAACTGCGTCGGTCTGGTCGCGGTGAAGGGCGAGTTGGGCGAGGCCAAGGTCACCGCTAACGAATTGCTTCAGGCCGCGCTGCGCCTGCGTCCAGACCGCATTGTACTGGGCGAATTGCGCGGGGCTGAAAGTGTTTCTTTCCTACGCGCGATCAACACCGGCCACCCGGGCAGCTTTTCCACGATCCACGCCAACTCGCTGCGCGGCGCGCTGGAGCAATTGTCGCTGATGGTCATGCAGACCGGCATTGGCCTCACTCGGTCCGACACGATCGCCTATGCCGCGAGCGTGATTGACGTGATCGTGCAGCTGGGGCGCGATGCCAATGGCAAGCGCGGGATCACGCAGATCGCTGAAAGCAAGTCGCTCGTCTGACGCGGCGAACGGTCGGTGCCCGATTGACAATGATGTGACAGCGGGCACGTCCTGATTTACTTGGAAGCACGGGCGCGACAAAGCGCCGCCAGAACGAGATGCCATAGGGAACCAGAGCGACATTATGAGCAGTGCGCCGATTAAGCATGACGCTGTCGAACACGAAGCCGCAGGTGACGGCGCGAACTATTTCAACCGCGAGCTTTCCTGGCTGTCTTTCAACGAGCGCGTGCTGGCTGAGGCCGACAACCACGCTTACCCGCTGCTGGAACGGCTGCGCTTTCTGTCGATCTCTGGCAGCAATCTCGATGAATTTATGATGATCCGTGTCGCTGGCCTTGTGGGGCAGGCGCAGCGCGGCATTGAAAAGCCTGCGATTGATGGGCGAACCCCCTCACAGCAATTGGTCGCGATCCGTGAAAAGCTGGCCGAGCTCTCTGAGCTGCAGCAGAACATCTGGCGTTCCTTGCGCGAAAGCCTTGCTGAAACCGACATCCACATTGCCGATGAACAGCGCATCAAGCCTGAGGCGCATGATTGGCTGGCGGACTTCTTTGAAAGTGAGATTCTGCCGGTCATCACCCCGCAAGCGCTTGATCCGGCGCACCCGTTTCCGTTCGTCCAGAACGAAGGCATGGGACTGCTCTTTACGCTGACGCGCGATGCTGATGGCGAACAGATCATCGAAATGATTCTGATCCCGACCGCGCTGCCGCGCTTCGTGCGTGTTCCGGCAGAGGCAGCGGGCGAGGGAGAGGCGATCTACATCTCGATTGCGAGTCTGGTCCAGCGCTATGCCAAGCGGTTGTTCCCCGGCTTTACGATTGAGGGCGATGGCCTGTTCAGGGTGCTGCGCGACAGCGATATTGAGATCGAGGAAGAGGCCGAGGACCTCGTGCGTACCTTCCGCAGCGCGATCCAGCGCCGCCGCCGGGGTCAGGTGATCCAGTTGGAGTTGGAGGAAGACTTCGATCCGCAGGCCGAAGCAATCCTGCTTGAACAGCTCGACGTAAACGAAGCAGCGGTCATCAAGACCGATGGCATGATCGGCATCGACGGCCTGTCGGGCATCTGTTCAGAGGATCGCCCAGACCTCAAATTCGACGCCTATTCACCACGCTATCCCGAGCGGGTGCGCGAGCATGATGGCGATGCGTTCTCTGCGATCCGCGAGAAAGACATCATCATCCATCACCCCTATGAAAGTTTTGAAGTGGTGGTCGACTTCATCCGGCAAGCGGCGGTTGATCCTGATGTCATCGCGATCAAGCAGACGCTGTATCGCGCCGGCACACAGTCCAATGTGATCAACGCTTTGATCGAGGCGGCGGAAAACGGCATTTCGGTCACGGCAGTTGTCGAATTGAAGGCGCGCTTTGATGAGGAGCAAAACCTCAAATGGGCGACCAAGTTGGAGCGCGCCGGGGTGCAGGTGATCTATGGCTTCACCGATTGGAAAACCCACGCAAAGACCGCCATGGTCGTGCGGCGCGAGGGCGATGGGTTCCGCACCTATTGCCACTTTGGGACCGGGAATTATCACCCGATCACGGCCAAGATTTACACCGATATGAGCTTTTTCACCGCCGACCCCAAGCTGGGCCGTGACGCCGCGCGGATGATGAATTTCGTCACCGGCTATGTCGAGCCAAGAGAGCTGGAGCTCATCTCCATCGCGCCGCTGGACCTGCGTGAAAAGCTGTATGAGTGCATTGATGCAGAGATTGCCAATGCCACCAAGGGTTTGCCCAGTGGTATCTGGCTGAAATGCAATCAGATCACCGACCAGGGAATGATTGATCGGCTGTACGTAGCCAGCGATGCCGGCGTCCCGGTGGAGCTGGTGTGCCGCGGTATTTGCTGCCTGCGCCCGGGTGTCGAGGGGCTGTCGGAGAACATCCGGGTCAAGTCGATCATTGGCCGCTTCCTTGAACACAGCCGCATCTATGCCTTTGCCAACGGGCACCCCATGCCGGGCCCTCAAGCGAAAGTGTACATGTCGTCGGCTGACCTGATGGGTCGCAATCTCGACCGCCGGGTCGAAAGCCTTATTCCGATCCTAAACCGCACGGTCCACGATCAGGTGCTCCAGCAAGTGCTGCTCGCCAATATGCTCGACACCGAGCAGAGCTGGTGGCTGAATGAAGATGGCAGCTATTCGCGTGTGGATGCGGGGGACAAGCCGTTCAACTGCCATCGCTATTTTATGACAAATCCGTCATTAAGCGGGCGTGGCGGTGCGCTGGAAGCTGGCGGTGTGCCCAAGCTCTCTCTGCGCAAGGGGCGCAGCGGATAGCGGTGCAGCGTTTGAAGGCGGGGCAGCTTTGCAGGGTCTTTTGATACAATGAATCGACGATTGCGGCGGGGAGACCGCGAAGGGGCCTTCGCTGGCAACACACCCGAACGCGCGATCATCGATATCGGCTCCAACACGGTGCGGCTGGTGCTGTATGGCGGCACGATGCGCGCGCCCACAGTGCTGCTGAATGAGAAAGTCACCGCGCGGCTCGGGCGCGATATCGCGACCAGCGGAAGGCTCGCGGATGAGGCCATCGTGCTGGCGATGCGCGGGCTGGGTCGGTTCGTCCTGCTGCTTGATGATCTGGGTATCACCGACATTGATACGGTCGCGACCGCCGCCACGCGGGACGCGAGCAATGGCGCGGATTTCATCGCGATGCTGGAGGAGCTGGGCCTGAAGCCACGCATCCTTAGCGGCGCACAAGAGGCCAGGATCAGCGCGAGCGGCGTCATAGGCGCGTTTCCGGGCGCGCGCGGCATTGTGGCTGATCTGGGCGGCGGGAGCCTTGAACTGGTCGACGTTGACACAGACGAGAGCGCCAACCCGGTCTCGCTGCCTTTAGGCGCGCTGCGTTTGCCCGATTTTCGCGTCAAAGACGATCCCTCCGGCGATGCGATGCGGGCCGCCTTGCGCAAGGCGATCAGCAAAGGAAGCGGGGCGCGGACAGCCGGACAGACGCTCTATCTTGTGGGCGGGACATGGCGCGCGATGGCTGTGTTTGCGATGCAGACCGCAGGCAATCCGCTCAGCGATCCGCATGGCCATGAGATCAGCGTCAGGCGCGCGATGGAAGTCACACAGGCGTTGGTCGGTGAAAGCCATGAGAGCCTCAAAGCACGCAAACGCATCTCCTCTATGCGCGCGGAAAAACTGCCTGACGCGGCCATCCTCCTCGAAGCCATGATCGCTGAATTGCAGCCGAAGCGTATTGTGTTCTCTTCGTGGGGCCTGCGCGAAGGGCAGTTGCAGGACCGGCTTGCCCCGGAAGCGCGGGCGCAGGATCCCTTGTTGGCTGGCATATCGACTTTTGCGAGCCAGCGCGGCGCTCCGCCGATCCTGACGACGCGCGTGGCGAGCTGGACGCTTGATGCCGCTCCAGCGCGCGAGCATGGCAGCGAACGGCTGCGACTGGCGGCAACTATGCTGGCGCTTGCCTCCATGCAGATTGAGCCTAACATCCGCCTGCCGCAGGCGATTGACTGGGCGCTGCATAAGCGCTGGATCGCGATTGATGGAGCCGGTCGCGCCATGATGGCGGCGGCGATTGCCGCGAATGGCAACCAGCTTGATCTGCCTGACAGCCTCGCAGCGCTCGCCAGCGAAGAGGCCTTGTCCGAAGCGATAACTTGGGGCCTTGGCGTTCGGCTCGCGCGGCGGCTGGGCGCGCGCTCACGTCGCTCACTCGAGATGAGCAGACTTGTGGTGCGCGATGATGCGCTGATCCTGCGGCTCGCCGAAAGCCACGCTGCGCTCGCAACGGGTCCGGTGGACAAGGATATGAAGCTGCTGTCCGTTCGGCTCGGCCTCACCCCGCACGTCGAAGTGGTCGCGGATGACGCCTTGCGCTCAGAGCAGGCTTAAGCGCGCTTTTCCTTGCCTGAGAAGGGCGAAAAGTCGGTGCCCATGTCAAACAAATCAACGCCTTCGGCCTGCTTGAGCTTGTTGACCACAACATAGGTAACCGGCGTCAGCACCGCTTCCCACACAACCTTGATGATCCATTGGGAGATCATCACCTGCACCAGCGTCTCAATCGGCCAGCCCGGCAGCGCCCAGAATGCGAGCGGATAGAAGATCGCGCTGTCGAGCCCCTGGCCCACCACGGTTGAACCAATCGTTCGCATCCATAAGGCGCGCCCCTCGGTCCACACCTTCATTTTCGCCATAACAATCGAATTGGCAAATTCGCCCGCCCAGAAGGCGACGATCGAGGCGACGACAATGCGCCAGCTGTTGCCGAATACGTTCTCATAGTCAGACTGATAGGGCCAACCATCGGCCGGTGGCAGGCTGACCACGACCCATGCCATGAACGCCATGAAAGCGAGCGCGGCAAACCCGGTCCAGATCACCCGGCGCGCGCGGGCATAGCCATAGACCTCGGTTAGCACATCGCCGATGATGTAGCTGATCGGGAAGAACAAAACGCCTGCGCCAAAGATCCATTGCTCGCCGCCGGGCAGAGTGACGTAGCTGGGCTTTGATGCGCCGATCAGGTTGGACAGCAACAGGATCGTGACGAAGGCCGCCATGATATATTCGTAGTAACGGAACGACTGCGGTGCCTGACTGGTGGCAACGATGCCGTCATTGGGATCACGGTCAAAAGCGGCAGCAGGGTCAGGTTTTTCCATCGCCGCCGCCCTTAGCGTGATTCCCAAACCCTGCAAAGCGCGCTAAGGCCCGCCAAAGCGCGCGCCCTTAGCTCATCTGGATAGAGCGCGAGACTTCTAATCTTGAGGCAGCAGGTTCGAGTCCTGCAGGGCGCGCCATTTCCTCTGTTTCCTCGGTGCTGCGCCCCGGAGCGCTGCATCTCGCGTGGTGGCCAAGGGGCGGGGGATTTGTTAGCTGCGCAGGCTATGAACGCTGCCACGCTCACTTCGCTTCTCATCTACTTTGTCGCCATGATTGGCATCGGGCTTTACGCCTGGCGCAAATCTACCAGCGATTCAGAAGGATATTTGCTCGCCGGACGCAGTCTCTCGCCATCAGTGGCGGCTTTGTCTGCAGGCGCATCGGACATGTCGGGCTGGCTGCTGATCGGCCTGCCGGGCGCGCTTTACGCCGCAGGGCTGGTTGAAGCCTGGATCGGCATCGGCCTGTTTGCCGGGGCGGTCGCGAACTGGATTATCGTCGCGCCGCGCCTGCGTGAGCAGACCGAGCGTTTCGGCAATGCGCTCACGATCCCGCAATTCCTCGCCAACCGCTTTCCGGATGAAGGGGCTGTGCTGCGCGTCGTGTCCGCCATCGTGATTGTGGCGTTTTTCACCGTCTACACCGCGTCAGGGCTTGTGGCGGGCGGCAAGCTGTTTGCGACCGCGTTTGCCGGGATGCTACCGGGGCTGGGGCTTAGCGACTATATGGCCGGCGTGGTCATCACCGCGCTGGTGGTGCTGGCCTACACCATGGTCGGCGGGTTTCTGGCGGTGAGCCTCACTGACTTTGTGCAAGGGCTGATCATGATGCTGGCGCTGATCGTGATGCCGCTGGTGGTACTCTTCGGCACGGGAGGCGGTGCGGGCGCATCGCTCAGTGCGGTGCCGGTTGACGGGTTCTTGAGCCTTACCAACGGCCTGACGCTGATCGGCTTTATCAGCGCGGTCACTTGGGGGCTGGGCTATTTCGGGCAGCCGCATATCATCGTGCGCTTCATGGCGATTGATACCGTGGAGAAAGTTGCGCGGGCGCGCACCATCGGGCTGAGCTGGATGGGCATCGCCTTGGTGGGCGCAATCGGCGTCGGGATTGCTGGGCGCGCTTATGCCGAGCGCAATGGAATTGTGCTAGAGGATGCCGAGACGATTTTTATCGTGCTCGCCGACCTGCTGTTCCATCCCGTGATCACCGGGTTTCTCTACGCTGCTCTGCTCGCCGCCGTGATGAGCACCATTTCTTCGCAATTGCTGGTCTCTTCCAGCTCGCTGACCGAGGATTTCTACCGCCTGTTCCTGCGCAAGCACGCAAGCGAACGCGAAGCGGTGAATGTCGGGCGGGTGTGCGTCGCGCTGGTGGCGGCTTTGGCGATGGTGCTGGCGAGCGATCCGGACAGCCAGGTGCTGGGCCTCGTGTCGAACGCATGGGCGGGCTTTGGCGCGGCGTTCGGCCCGCTGATTGTGCTGACACTGACTTGGAACGGCATCACCGGCAAGGGCGCGGTGGCCGGACTGGTGACGGGCGCGGCAGTGGTCGGCCTGTGGGTGCTGTATCCCTTCGCGCCGGGAAGCGCGATGTTTGATTGGATCGTCAGCGCGGGCGGCCTCAATGCGGCTGACTACGCTGAGGGCGGCGTGACGCTCTCGGCGTGGCTGTATGAAATGGTGCCCGGCTTTGCGGCGGCCATCGTGGCGATTGTCGCGGTGAGCCTGGCGACAGCGCCGCGTGCGGTGGCTCAACCTGCCCAATGATCTGTCCCATGAAATCGGCGGCGTGATCGCGTGCGAAAAATGCGCTAAAGACCGGGCATGACTGACCAGAACCTCGACCCTGCCATCCACATCGCGCAGCTGGGCGCGCGCGCCAAGGCGGCGTCGCGGGCGCTGCGCACGGCCTCGACTGAGCAAAAGAACGCCGCGCTGCTGGCGGCGGCTGCGGCGCTGCGCGATCGGACAGGCGCCATCATCGAAGCCAACGCCAAGGATGTCGAAAGCGTGCGCGGGACCAAGCCCGACAGCTTTATCGACCGGCTGATGCTGGATGAGGCGCGTATTGCCGGGATGGCGCATGCGTTTGAACAGATTGCCGCCCTGCCGGATCCTGTGGGCCGCACGTTAGCGACGTTTGAGCGGCCCAATGGCCTCACTATTGAGCGGGTGGCGGTGCCCATCGGCGTGATCGGGATGATCTATGAAAGCCGCCCGAATGTGGGCGCGGATGCCAGCGCGCTGTGCCTGAAGTCAGGCAATTGCGTGATCCTGCGTGGCGGCTCGGAGAGCCGGTATTCCACGCGTGAGATCGTGGCGTGCATGCAGGCAGGGCTGGCGGCTGCGGGCTTGCCGGGTGACGCTGTCCAGACGGTGCAGACCACTGCGCGCGAAGCGGTCGCGGCGCTGCTGGGCGCGGTTGATTATGTCGATCTTGTGATTCCGCGTGGCGGGCGAGGGCTGACGGAGCTGGTTCGTGATTCCGCCAAGGTGCCAACGCTGCTGCACTTGGATGGCAATTGTCACACCTACCTTCATGCCGAGGCTGATCTGGCTAAGGCGATACCCGTGATCCGCAACGCCAAGCTGCGCCGCACCGGCATTTGCGGTGCGACGGAGAGCCTTGTGATTGACGCGGCCATTGCGGCCACAGCCCTTCCCAAAATCCTTGATGCGATGCCCGAATGCGAGTTTCGCGGCGATGCGGCGGCGGTGGCGGCGGATGCGCGGGCACGGCCTGCTCAGCCAGATGATTTCGACACCGAATTTCTCGATACGATCATCTCGGTGAAGATCGTGGCTGATGCGGATGACGGGATCGCGTTTGTGGCTGAGCATTCCTCGCACCACACGGATGCTGTCTTGACCGAGAATCCCGACGTGGCGCGGCGCTTCATGACCGAGATCGATAGCGCGGTGGTGATGCACAACACCTCGACCCAATTCTCGGATGGCGGCGAGTTCGGCATGGGCGCGGAGATCGGCATCGCCACGGGCAAGATGCATGCGCGCGGGCCTGTTGGGCTCGAACAGCTCACCAGCTTCAAGTATCTGGTGTTCGGCGAAGGACAGACACGCCCGTAAGTGACGCGGCCTGATCGCGTCACCCGCGCGCGACAGTGTCTAACAGCTCCGCCGTGATCGGATAGCCGGCATCCTGCATGATCGTCAGCATGGGCTGGCCATCGCGGGTTTCGATGCGCGGAATGATCGTTTTGACCGGGATCGCATCCGCTTGCGCCTTGGCTTCAGCAAAGCTGCTGAACAGCGCGAGCCGCTCCAGATTGCGGCGCGTGGGGAAGATAAGCTTGATCTCGCCCTGGTCCGCCAGATTGAGTGCCCCTTGTGCGCTGGTCCAGAACAGCTTGGTGTTCTCCGCATTGTCGACCGAGACGTCCACCGCACCTGTGCCCAGATCAGCGAGATAAAACCGCGTGTCATAGACGCGCGACAGGTTCTCATTCTTGGGAAACCAACGCGCGAACGGAGTGATCTGTGTGAAGTCCAGCTGCCAGCCGAATTGCGCGATAACCTGCGCGAAACCTGCTCGCTCCTCATTGAGCATGTGCCGCGCCGCCGCTGCCGTTTCCCCATTGATCGCGCCACTCAGCCCCATAGCAAGCCCGGTTTCTTCGAGCGTTTCGCGAATGGCGGCGATTTGGTTGGCGGCTTCGTCCACCGCGATGTCGAGGCTCCGCTGCAAAATGACGTCTTGTGCGAGCGTGTAGTCCTCAGGATCGACACGGCCTCCGGGAAAGACCGCCATACCGCCTGCAAACGCCATATTGCGCGATCGCACCGTCATCAGCACTTGCGGCGCGCCGCCATCAGGGCAGGCGCGGTAAATGATGATGGTCGCCGCCGGGATGCCTTCGGGCCCGTCAGGCCGCGTGGGCTCGGTGGTTTTGCTCATGCTCGCGGTGATGGCTGGCCTGTGCCCATTTGCCAAGTGCGAGGCGCCATTAAGACAACAATTTGAGGCGCATGCGGCTCTACCTCAAGGTAAGTGGATTATGTGTCGGGCTGGTTTACAACTGCAAATGCGCTCAAATGCGCAGATTCGTACAAGTCATTGATAAAAATAGAAAAACGTGTTTTGGCACGGTGTCTGCATTAGTGAGGGCAGCCCAAGTGGTCTTCAAAACGAGATGAGCCTCTCCTGGTCTTGTAGTCTCATCTCCCCGTGTAATAAAAAGCCGCTCTGCGTTTGGTCACGCAGAGCGGTTTTTTGCTTTTTGGGCACCCTAATGCGTGTGCGCGCTTTTGAGCGTTGGGACAAAGCTGAGAGGTCCCCGCTTGCGCGCTGAGACGCCGATTGCTCAGAATAACAGATCAGGACGCAGGAGCGACGCCGTTATCGTCCATCATCTGCTTCAATTCACCAGCTTCGAACATCTCCATCATGATGTCGCTGCCGCCGACGAATTCGCCTTTGACGTAAAGCTGGGGAATGGTCGGCCATTCAGAGAATTCCTTGATCCCCTGACGGATTTCCATGTCCTGAAGCACGTCGACGCTTTCGTAAGCGACGCCGCAATGGTCGAGGATGGCGACCGCGCGGCTGGAAAAGCCGCATTGCGGGAACAGCGGGGTGCCCTTCATAAACAGGACAACATCGTTGTCGCCGACAAGGGTAGAGATGCGGGTGTTGATATCAGCCATAGTGGTGCGGCCTTGTGCTTTCTGCTTGATCCATGCGCGGCGCAGATGCTGCTCCGCGCCGCTTGCGAATTACTTGGGAACCACCGTCGTGAGTTGCAAGGCATGCAGTTCACCGCCCATTTTCTCACCAAACGAGGCGTAGACCATTTTGTGCTGCGCGATCCGGGTCTTACCGGTGAATTGCGGCGCGGTGACGCGCGCGGCCCAGTGATTGTCGTCCCCCGCCAGATCGGTGAGTTCGACCACGCAGCCCGGCAGTTCGGCCTCAATCGCTGCGATGATATCGTCGCCTTTCATCGGCATTGTCAGTCTCCCGGTGCGGCTTAGCTGTCGCTCATGAATTGGCGGCGTGCTTCGATCGCCATTTCTTCCAGCTTGGCGCGGATATCGGCTTCGCTGATATCGGCTTCGGCGGCGGTTAGATCGCCCAGCAATTTGCGGACCACGTCTTCATCGCCCGCTTCCTCGAAATCGGCCTGCACGACGGCCTTTTTGTAAGCGTCGGTTTCTTCCGCGGTAAGGTTCATCACGCCTGCGGCCCATTCGCCGAGCAGCCGGTTGCGGCGTGCTGCGACCTTGAAGGCGGTTTCCTCATCCATTGCGTATTTGGCTTCCTCGGCGCGCTGCCGGTCGTTGAAGTCGGTCATGAATCCCTCCGAGACTGTGTTGTCGTGGAAATAGGCGTCGCACGCGCGAGCGGCAAGCGCGAAGGCCTATCGCCGACGTTCTCAGTCCATGGTTACAACAAGCTTGCCCACGGCTTCGCGATTTTCGAGCTTTGCGATGGCATCGCCCGCGTGTTCAAGCGGGAAGGTTTCCGAGACGAACGGGTCGATCTTGCCATCCTGCATCAGCGCAAACAGCTCCTTAACCTGCGCGACAAACTTTGCCGGTTCGCGGGCCGTGAATGCCCCCCAGAACACCCCGCAAATGTCGCAGGACTTGAGTAGTGTCAGGTTGAGCGGCATCTTGGCGATCCCCGCAGGGAAGCCGACCACGAGGAAGCGCCCCTCCCACGCAATTGCACGCAGGGCAGGCTCGGAATACTGGCCGCCGACAATGTCATAGACGATGTTCGCGCCTTCCGGCCCGCAAGCGGCTTTGAATGTCTGGCTGAGCTCTTTGGAGGCCGCCTTGTCCATCTCTTCGCGCGGATAGATCACCACTTCGTCCGCGCCTGCCTGCCGGGCAACCTCGCCTTTGGCTTCGGAGGAAACAGCGGCGACCACGCGCGCGCCGAACGCTTTGGCAAGTTCCACGGCAGACAGGCCTACGCCGCCCGCCGCGCCCAGGATCAGGACGGTGTCGCCTTCCTTGATGTGGCCGCGATCCTTCAGCCCGTGGATGGTCGTGCCATAAGTCATCAGCAGCGATGCGGCTTTTTCAAACGCAACGCCATCAGGGATCGGGAACATGCGCCCGGCGGGAACCACGACCCGCTCAGCCAGACCGCCATTGCCGATACCCGCCATTACGCGGTCGCCCGGCTTGTACTGATCAACGCCTTCGCCAACCGCTTCGACCACGCCGGCCAGCTCACCGCCGGGTGAATAGGGGCGCTCGGGCTTGAACTGATAGAGGTCGCGGATCATCAGCGTGTCGGGATAATTGATCGCGCAGGCTTTCACTGCCACCAGCACTTCACCTTTGCCGGGGGTGGGCGCGTCAATCTCGTCAAGCGTCAGCGTCTCGGGGCCGCCCACCGCGTGGGTCCGAATGGCTTTCATCGTGTCTCTCCCGTCTCGTGTATTTTAGGTATTGGTGCCGGCCATAGCCCAGCTTTGCTGCTCGCGCCGCGTGGTTTCGTAGCCGCCAATCGCTTCATCCCGCGCCAGCGTCAGTGCCACTTCATCGAGCCCGTTGATCAGGCAGTGTTTGCGGAACGGGTCGATTTCAAACAGGAAACGGTCCTGAAACGGCGTGGTGACGCTCTGCGTATCGAGATCGACGGTGATCGGCTGGCCTTCGCGCGCGACCTGCATCAGCCGATCCACTGCAATCTGAGGCAGGACCACGGGCAGGATGCCGTTTTTCACCGCATTGCCGGAGAAGATATCGGAATAGCTCGGCGCGATGATCGCGCGGATGCCAAGATCACCGATCGCCCATGCGGCGTGCTCACGGCTGGACCCGCACCCGAAATTATCGCCTGCAATCAGGATTGGCGCGCCAGCGTAGGCAGGGTCATCAAAGACGCTGTCACCATCTGCGCGAATGGCTTCAAACGCGCCTTCGCCCAGGCCATCGCGGGTGATGGTCTTTAGCCATTTGGACGCGATGATGATGTCCGTATCGACATTCTTCTGGCCGAACGGGATTGCTTTCCCTTCGACGCTTGTAAGTTTTTCCATGGGGAAGAGGCCTCAGTCGGTTTCAGGGTTCTCGCCAGACGGGACGGTGCCACCAGCTTCGCCTTCGCTGTCTTCAACCGGGGAGCGCTTGGCAAAGCGGCGGCCAGCATACAGCAAAGCTGCGGCAATCGCAGCAGAGCCGATGGTTGCAGCGGCACCGATTGCGGTGTTGCGCGCGGCAGATGACTTGGTCGAAGGCTGTGCTGGTGCCTTGTCCGAAGATGAGGGCGTATCTTTGTTGTCGTTCTTGCTCATGCGATCCTCATGCGCCCAGTGTCAGACGCTTTCAAGCTTGAAGCGGTCAGTCGAAATCGCGCACATCCGCAAGGTGACCCTTGACGGCGGCGGCGGCGGCCATGGCGGGTGAGACCAAATGTGTGCGCGCGCCGGGGCCTTGGCGACCGACAAAGTTGCGGTTCGACGTGGAGGCGCAGCGTTCGCCGGGCGGGACCTTGTCGGGGTTCATCCCGAGGCAGGCCGAGCAGCCCGGCTCGCGCCATTCAAACCCTGCGGCGGTGAAGACGGTGTCGAGCCCTTCCGCTTCAGCCTGACGCTTCACAAGGCCAGAGCCGGGCACGACGATAGCCCATTTGACGCTATCTGCCTTAGTCCGGCCGCGCAGAATGTGGGCGGCGGCGCGCAGGTCTTCGATCCGACTGTTGGTACAGCTGCCGATAAAGATGTTCTCAATCGGAACCTGCGTCATCGCCATGCCGGGTGTGAGGCCCATGTAGTCGAGGCTCTTGGCCGCGGCGGCCTGTTTGGAAGGGTCTGCAAAGCTTTCAGGTGCCGGCACCGAGCCAGTGATCGGCACCACATCCTCTGGGCTCGTCCCCCAAGTGACGCTGGGGGCGACATCGGCGGCGTTGATGGTAACCGATTTATCGAACACCGCGCCCGGATCGCTCTGAAGCGTGCGCCAATAGGCCACCGCTTCGTCCCAGGCTTCACCCTTGGGCGCCATCGGGCGGCCCTTGAGGTAATCGAACACCGTGTCATCAGGCGCAATCAGCCCGGCGCGCGCGCCCGCTTCAATGCTCATATTGCACACGGTCAGGCGTTCCTCGACGCTCATCGCCTCGAACGCTGCGCCGCGATATTCGATGACATAGCCCGAACCGCCCGCTGCGCCGATCACGCCGATGATATGCAGGATCAGGTCCTTCGCAGAGGCACCGGGGCCAAGCTCGCTATCGACGCGGACTTCCATCGCCTTGGACTTTTGCAGCAGCAGCGTCTGCGTTGCGAGCACGTGCTCCACTTCGCTGGTGCCCAACCCAAAGGCGAGCGCGCCAAGCCCGCCATGGCTGGCCGTGTGCGAATCGCCGCAGACAATCGTAGTGCCAGGCAGCGAAAAGCCTTGTTCGGGTCCAACGACATGGACAATGCCCTGCTCTGCATCGGCATCACCGATGTAGCGAATGCCGAAAGCGGGCGCGTTTTTTTCGAGCGCGGCAAGCTGGGCTGCGCTTTGCGGGTCGCCGATCGGGATCTTCGCCCCGGTCACATCGCGGCGCGCGGTTGTGGGCAAATTGTGATCCGGTACTGCCAGCGTAAGCTCGGGGCGGCGCACCGGCCTTCCGGAAAGGCGGAGCGAATCAAAGGCTTGCGGGCTGGTCACTTCGTGGACCAGGTGCCGGTCGATATAGATCAACGCAGTGCCATCATCGCGCGTCTCCACGACATGGGCATCCCAGATTTTCGAATAAAGCGTGCGGGGTGGGCTCGCCATGGGTTCTAAAGCTCCTTTATCATCGCGCCCGATAGCGTCGGCAGCGCAACACTGGCAAGAAAGATGCGATCACGGGCCACTTTCGTCATGGAAAATCCACTCTTTCAACGCTAACTGACAAACATGTCAGCAACGCCCTTTACATTCCCCATCACTGTCGCGCCTGAGGACATTGATTTCATGGGCCACGTCAACAATGCGCGCTACCTCAATTGGGTGCAGGACGCGGTGCTGGCGCATTGGCAGCGGCTCGCCCCGGCAGAGGACATTGCGACCAAGGCCTGGGTCGCGCTCAAGCATGAGATCACCTACCGCAAGCCCGCGTTCCTTGACGATGATGTGATCGCTAGCACAGTGCTGGAGCGCTACAACGGAGCGCGCGCCTTTTACCACACAGTGATCAAACGCGGTGAGGATGTGCTGGCGGAGGTCAAATCAAGCTGGTGCTGCCTCGATGCGGAAACGCACCGCCCCGCGCGGATCGGCCAGCACCTGCATGAGGTTTTCTTTCCCGGACGGTGAATAGCTTTAGCGTGCTTCTCAAGCTATGTTGAAAGCATCGAGGAGACGCGTTTCATGTTTAGAGATATCCTGTTGGGAATAGGTACGCTTCTTTTTGCGTTCGCCCCGCCGCTCGGCGCTCAAGAGACCATCAGCGATGAGGACCAGACCGCGATTGACGGTGCTTTGAGCCGTGGACTGAACCTCTATCTCTACGACCAAGCTGCATGGCACGGCACCGATGCGCTGCGCGAGGATGTCACAGACCTCTCCAAGACCGGGATCCGTGGCTGGGTCATCAATGAAGTGGATGCCGGCCACGAAGTTGTATTTTACCGCCCCACTCAAAAGGGTTTTGAGGCGGTATGGTCCGGGGTTTACGCGGGTCGACCAGGCGAGGTTTTGGACCGGACTATCTATCAGCCCGGCGAACGAGTATTTACCGAGATGGAAGCGTCTAAAGCGCTCGCAAATTCGCTTGTGCGCGAACAAGAGTTCAAGCGGTGCTCAGCTAAGCCGTTTAATTCGGTGGTCATGGCAACCGGCAAGGGCGATGGCAGCCTGTATGTCTATTACCTTGTGCCGCAGGAGAGCGTCGACACCGTGCCGCTTGGCGGACATTACCGCTTTGAAGTGAAGGGCGGCAAAGTGATCGGCCAACGCACCTTCACCAATTCGTGCATCTCCATGCCGCTCAAGGGAAAGGATGGGGGCGACGAACCGGAAGCGTTGATGATTTCCCATTTGCTCGATCCGGTCCCGACCGAAATCCACGTGTTCTCGACCTTCGCAGCTGGTGTTCCGATCTATGTGATGACGACACAGAATGACCTAGTATGGGTCAATGAGCTGGTTGAGGGCCAACCGCGCTTGCGTCTGATAAAGGAGGGCTTGTGATCGGCTGGATTGCTTATGGAATGAAGCGGCGTATAGGCACCCATATGCCTCTTCCATGCGTATCTTGCCCATGAGCACAGCGCGACACTCGCTTCCGAGCCAATCGGCGCAGCGCTTTGTCGGCCTTGGCTTGGCTGCGCTGATCGCGGGCGCGTGGCTCGGCATCCATTTCTACGGCATGTTTGTTTTTGAGCTTACTTGGGCAAGCCTCCCGCTTGCGCTCGCCATGGCGGCGGTGCAGATCTGGTTGAGCGTTGCGGTGTTTATCGTGTGCCATGATGCGATGCACGGCACCCTTGCGCCCGGCTGGCCGCGTGTGAACGCTGCGATCGGGGCGAGCCTGCTCATGCTCTATGCGGGTTTTAAGTGGAAGCGGATGCGCGATGCGCACTTCGTCCATCACAAGCTTTCCGGCCGCGTGGGTGATCCCGATTTTGACGAAGAGCATCCATCGAATTTCCTGCGATGGTACTGGACGTTCTTCAAACGCTATTTCGGCTGGTTTTCGCTCATTTTCGTGCACACTGTGGTGGGCATTTACCTGTTCGTCTTCAACATCGACTTCATGCAGATCTTCGTCCTGTATGGCGCTCCTGCTTTGCTGTCCTCGCTCCAGTTGTTTTATTTCGGCACCTATCGCCCGCATCATCAGGCGGCGGACAAACCCTTTGCTGACCGCCACAATGCGCGCAGCAACGAATATTCGACGCTCGCCAGCCTGCTTACCTGTTGCCATTTCGGCTACCATCTGGAGCATCACCGCGCTCCGCACGTGCCGTGGTGGGCGCTGCCCGGCGCGAAGAAAGCGGGCGTGGGTGACACTCGCCCATCGTCTGCCTTGGCTCCCGAGGCAACGACGCGTAAAGGGGCGCTGACATGAGCGTGTTTGAGATCATCGTGACCGTGCTTTCCTCCCTGGTTGGGATGGAGATTTTCGCGTGGTGGGCGCACAAATATGTCATGCACGGATGGGGCTGGGGCTGGCACCGCGACCATCATGAGCCGCATGACAACACGTTTGAGAAGAATGACCTGTTCGCGGTTGTCTTCGGCACGATCAACGCCGCGATGTACATTTACGGCTCGCTGTATTGGGACTGGCTGTGGTGGTTCGCCGTCGGCATTACGCTTTATGGCGTGATCTATACGCTGATCCATGATGGACTGGTGCACCAGCGCTATTGGAAGTGGGTCCCCAAGAAGGGCTACGCCAAGCGCCTCGTCCAAGCGCACAAGCTGCACCACGCGACGATTGGCAAAGAGGGCGGCGTAAGCTTCGGCTTCGTCTTCGCCCGAGACCCGCAAGTCCTAAAGCGCGAGCTGAAGCAGCAGCGCGAGGCGGGCGTGGCCGTGGTGCGCGACAGCGTGGGGGCCTAAGTCTAGTTTGGTTTGATTCCCTCGCAAACGCCCATGGCCCGGTGATCGCGCCAACGTCCGCCATCATCTAGACAAGCATCAACCGCCAAGAATTCTGCTGTGTAATATCCAATAGCCAAGCCGCCCACGAAAATTGCTGCGCGGATCGCATGCTTCATCAAGCCGCAGCGAGCCGCGCCGCGTGCTCCCGCACCAGCGCTATCATGTTCGGCACACCTTGCGTGCGGTTGCTGGAGAGTTGGTTCTTCAGGTTGAACGGTGCGAGTGCTTCGGCGACGTCCATGCTCGCGACTTCCTCGGCGGGCTTGTCCTGCACTGCGGCGATCACCAGCGCCACGATGCCCTTCGTAATTGCCGCATTGCTGTCGGCCAGAAAGTGGAGCGTTTCGCCCCCATCGGTGGGATAGACCCACACCGCCGCTGAGCAGCCGCGCACCAGGGTCGCATCGGTCTTGAGCGCATCGGGCATGTCATCCAACTCGCGGCCTAGCTCGATCAGCATGGCATACCGCTCATCGCCTTCAAGGAAATCGTATTCTTCGAGAATGTCAGAAAGAGATCGCATGCAGCGCTATGTCGGGCGGGCGCGCTAAAGTTCAACCCCGCTGGCGATGGCTTCGAGCTTCTTGATCCGCTCTTTCATATCAGCAAGCTCAATCCGGGCGGCGCCAACGCTCATCTGCGCTTGGCTTGACGGCTCAGAATGCGTGCCAGTTTCCAGTTCGCGACGCTTTAGCTCAAGCCAATCGCGCCAGGCACGCAGCAGCGCAAAAACGATGAGGCCAATCCCCATGAGCGCAGTGAGCGCGATCACCAGTGTGGGGTCAAGGGCACCGGTTGCCGACGGGTTGAGCGAGGAGGTCAAAGCGGGGGCATCAATCATGTGCTCGGGTCCTTACGGGTTTCAAGAGCAAGTGAAATTGCTTGGCAAAAGGTCGGGTGGACAGGATTAGCGGGCTGGTTCGGAGACGCCGCGCGCTGCCTTGGCAGTCGGGGCATCCAGCGCGCGCAGACGATCAATTTCGGCGGCGAGGCGGGCGGTCTCGCGGGCATCAGACGTGTTGGCGTCGGTCGCAATCCGCTCCAGCACGGCGATGCGTTCCTTAAGCTCGGCAATCTCGGCCTGTGTCGCGCTGGTGTCCTCTGCCGGGCGGGGCGGGAAGACGGGGTTGCCATCCTCATCGCGCGTTACGCCCAGTTCGCGGTCATGCCGGCGGGTCCACACTGTCACCAGACCCCAAATGGCGACGATAATCACAGCAGCAGTCCAGAAACTCATGATGATTTCTCCTGTTCGATCCGCAATTGTTCAATCTCATCGGCGAGCGCGGCGCTTCCGCGGGCCTCGGGATCGGTGACAATCCGCTCAAGCACTCGCAGCCGGTCTTCGATGTGGTCGGTGCGCTCGATGACGCTGGTCACTTCGACGTTGTTCGACTGCTGCGAGGGCAGCGTTTGCGTGCGTTTGTAGTCGAGCACCTTCTTCACAATGCCGTTCACACTGGCTCCCACAATCGCAACGACGACAATGATGAAGCAGAAGATCAGCAGCAGGTCGGGGTCCATCAGGCGTTCCCTTCGTCCTTGCGGTGCTCCAGTGACTTATCCCGCCCTGTTTCCCTAAGCGCGTCGATTTCTGCGCCGAGGTGGTAGCCGCCATCGGTCACAATCCGCTCGACATTGACCAGCCGGTCTTTGACCGAGCCGATTTCGGCGCGCAGTTCCGCATTTTCCTGCGTGAGCAAGGCGACGCGTTGCTTGGCTTCGTTGTCCGTTGTGGGCTTCAGGGCCTGACCCCAGCTGCCTTCAAGCGGGTAGCCGTTCTTGACGCGCAGCCAGGTGGTGAAGACCCATCCGGCCACCGCTGCAAGGCCAACGACGGTCAGTAACTCGGTGGTGATCAAATCGCTCATCGGGTGGTCTCCTTATCGCTGAAATCGAGTGGGATGCCGGCATTGGCGGCGTCTGTTTCGCGGGTGTCACGCAGGGCTTCGATCTGGGTTGCGACATCATAGCCGCGGTCCGTCACGATGCGTTCGAGCACTTGGACGCGGTCTTCGAGCCGCGTGATCTGCGAAGCGTATTGCGCCGCTTTTTCAGCGCTTTGCGTGGTCGCGGTTTCCAGCTTCATTTTTGCCATCTTTTGGCTGTGCGCAGCCCAGATTGCGACGATCGGAATTGAGACGCCGATGATCGGGATCAGCAGCGCCAGTTGTCCGGGTTCCATGTGTATTCCCCTGTAAGTAAGTGTATGCGTTAGCGCAGCGCTTCAATGGCGTCGGCGGTGCGGCGGGCTGGATCAGTGGCGATCGTTTCCAGCACAGCAAGGCGGCCCTGCATTTCGGCGACTGTCTCGGTGAGCTGGGCATTTTCAGCGCTAAGGGCTTCGCGTTTGGCTGCCTCGCTTAACTTCAGCTCGGCCATTTCTTTGCGGTGCGAGAGTATGCTGTCGAGCATGCCCCAGACGGCCGATCCGCCTCCCAAAGCGAACATTGCGATTGTTACGATGACCCAACCTTCCATGGTATTTCTCCTGGTATGCGCCGCGCTTAGCGCAGGCGCTCGATTTCGGCGGTCAGGCGCGGATTGCTGCTGACGTAGTGCGCTTCAACCGAGGCGAGGCGGCGATCGATGTCGCGGAAGTTGGCGCGGATTTCGCGGGCGGTGCGCTGCGGACTTTGCCGCACGCGTTGCCAATACTGCTCTTCCTTCTGATCGACATAGAGCTGCGCAGGCTTCTTGTTTAGCAGGAACCCGGCAGCGAAGTAGGCGAGCAGCGGCCAGCCAAAGGCGACGGTGAGCGCAACCGTTCCAAGGCGGACCCAAAGCGCGTTGACGCCCGTATAGTCAGCGATCCCGGCGCAAACGCCCATGATCTTGCCGTTTTGCTTGTCGCGGTAAAGCGTTGTGCGGGGGGTGTTCACTGGGAGGCTCCTTTCTTCTCGGCCATCATCCGGTCGAGTTCGCGCAATTGTTGGTTGTCTGTTTCTTGATCGGCCATCAGGCGGCGGACCGGGGTGAATGCTGGATCGTCTGCGGCGACCAGACGCTCCACTGTGTCCATGCGCTCATCAAGGCGCTTGGCGAGGTTGTAGAGCTCCTCCAGCAGAACCTCGTCGTCGGTGGTGATCGTTGCGGCGGTCTTCCACTTAGTCACATAGTGAAGGATGATCCACGGTAGGACCACGAAGATAGCCGAAATGGCAAGAACGCCTTCGAAATCCATGGCTTAGTTCCCCTTAGTGTCGCTGGCCTTGCCCAGCGCTTTCTTCATTTCTGCAAGTTCATCATCAATGGCATCGGCGCCTTCCAGCGCGGCAATTTCGTCCGCCAGACTGGGCTGGGCGTCTTCGCCAATGCTGATGGCATCGGCGCGACCTTCAGCGAAATCGACCCGGCGTTCGAGCTGGTCAAAGCGGGCGAGTGCCTCGTCGGTGCGCTCAGTGCTCATCAAAGTGCGCAGCTTCACGCGGTTCTCCGCACTTTCGAGCCGTGCGGCGATGGCAGTCTGGCGGCTGCGAGCCTCGCGCAGGCGGTGCTGCAATTTGGCAATGTCCGCCTCATAAGCGCGCAGCGCATCATCAAGTACTGCGATTTCCGCCTTGAGCTGATCACCCATGCCAACCGCTTTCTTCTTCTCGACCAGAGCGGCGCGGGCGAGATCTTCGCGGTCCTTTGACAGCGCCAGTTGCGCTTTCTCGCCCCAATCGGCGGAGAGCTTGTCGAGCTTGATCACATGGCGATGCATTTCTTTCTGATCCGCAATCGTGCGCGCTGCACTCGCGCGGACTTCCACCAGCGTCTCCTCCATCTCGAGGATGATCATGCGGATCATCTTTTGCGGGTCGTCCGCCTTGTCCAGCATGTCGTTGAAGTTGGCGGCGATAATGTCACGGGTGCGGCTGAAAATGCCCATGAAGGCTACTCCATCTAGGAACGGGTTGGTGCGCGAGTCTTGCGCGCTGGTTTCGTCACGCGACTGCCCGCGACCTTGCGTCGGAGTGGGGCTGGTGCGCAAGGCCTCGATTTCGGCATCGAGGCGCGAGAGCTTTGCAGCCTTTGCGCTTTCGCGAGCGGGATCGCGGATCGGCGCAAGGTCTGAGGCCGCCGCCGCGGCAGAGGGGCGGGCCGGAGCGGCGGCATCAATCGGGGAGGCGATGCCGCCAGTTGGGGACGATTTGCGCTCCGGCCCTGAGTTGTGTGACGAATGATCGGTCATCAGCGGGCTCACGCCATCTCAATAGCAGCGCTGTGTTCAGCGAGCGTCGTGAAGCTGGCGGGTGACGCCTGCAGCTGCGTGGTCAGCGCGATCATCGCAGTCATCGCGAGGATGCTGGCGGTGGCGGCTTGTCCGAGTTGGCTGGTCCAGAATTGGCGGTCAAACATGGTGAGTTCCTCCCGAAGAAAAGCAGTGTGTCTCGTTGTTGCCCCCACCACTGCAATCGGCGTGCCAAACTTGAAAAAGCTGAGAATCCCGGCACTTTTCGCTCAAAGCCTGATTAGCCTTATGGTGCCTCTTGCCAATCATTGGGAAATCTCACTATATTTCGGCCCAACAGGAGGATCGCATGGAGCGCGAGAACCAATTCATTGGCCAGTCTGGGGCTTTCCTCGATGCGGTTGAGCGGGCCAGCCGCGCCGCTCCGATGAGCCGTCCGGTGCTCGTGATCGGCGAGCGCGGGACGGGCAAGGAGCTGATCGCGGAACGCCTGCACCGTCTCTCCACCCGTTGGGACGAACCGCTCGTCACCATGAACTGCGCCGCGCTTCCTGAAACGCTGATCGAGGCCGAGTTGTTCGGCCACGAAGCGGGCGCGTTCACCGGCGCTACCAAAGCGCGCGCCGGACGGTTTGAAGAAGCCGACAAAGGCACTTTGTTTCTCGACGAATTGGGCACTTTGTCGATGGGAGCGCAAGAGCGACTGCTGCGCGCGGTCGAATATGGTGAGGTCACGCGGATCGGAGCATCGCGCCCCATGCGCGTCGACGTGCGGATTGTCGCGGCCACCAATGATGATTTGCCCGCGCTTGCAAAAAGCGGTGAGTTTCGTGCCGATTTGCTCGACCGGCTGAGCTTTGAAGTCATCACTCTGCCGCCCTTGCGTGTGCGCGAAGGCGATGTTGCGGTGCTGTCTGAGTATTTTGGGCGACGCATGGCGGCAGAGCTGGATTGGTATGGCTGGCCCGGCTTTGCCGAGTATGTCCAGCGCCAGTTCGAAGAATACGCCTGGCCCGGCAATGTGCGCGAATTGCGCAATGTGGTGGAGCGCGCGGTCTATCGCTGGGACGATTACGAGACGCCGATTGCGCATGTGCAGTTCGACCCGTTTGAGAGTCCGTGGAAACCGGCCACGCCCTCACACCGCCGCTCTGAGGCCAGCGCACCGCTGGCTCCTGCTGGTTCAGGCGGACCCCAGCCCAACGCCGTCGTCCCGCCCGGCGTGAACTTTGACGCGGTGGACGATCTGCGCAGCGCGGTCGACAACCATGAGCGCGCGATACTGGAGCACGCGCTGGGTAAGCATCGCTGGAACCAGCGCCAGACTGCCAAGGCTCTCGGCCTGAGTTACGACCAATTGCGCCACGCGATCAAAAAGCACGGCCTGATGGAAGAGCAGGTCGAATAGCGCTTGGCTGCTATGCGCATTTCGTCAAAAGCTGGATGCGCGACCCTGATGGCATTGTGTGGGAGGCGTTCTTCACCGGTTGGCAGCGCCGCGATTATGGTGCCGTGCCCGACTTGCCAGACCAAGTGAGTGCGTGAAATCAAATGATTTGATGCGCTTGCGTGAATGTCCCTAACCGAATCATAACTTCTTGGGCCTTAAACTTTGTGCACGACAGTCTTAGCGACAGGCGAAGGATGCGCGGGAATGCGTCTATTCATGGATATCCTTGATGGAATGACGGGCTTGATCCGTCTGGTTATCGGTGCATTTGCGCTAGTCATTCTAGGCCTTGGTCTGATGTTCACCTACTCGATCAACGCCGTTACTCCTGCCGCTATTGAGGAAATCACCGAGCAAGCGCGCGAGGCTCAGAGCGAAGCGCGACGCGAGCGTTTGCGTGCTGTGCGAGAACGCGAAATGGCCAAGCAGGGCTGGGGTTATGAAGCGGCGGGTGCGAGTGGCAACCAACCGTCAGACTATGCTGAGCAACACCGCCGAACCAAGGATGGGTGGGGCACAGGGCAATGACAGACCGGATGCCGCTAAGCCACGATATGGATGCAGCATCTTTGGGGGATCTGCATTCAAGCGAACCCGCGTCAGAGCCTGTCGTTGATCTCCCCATCGTGCTCGATCCCATTCCAAACACCGGACGTCGCACAGCGCCGCGCTTGCGCCTCAGCCTGCGCGCGCGGCTAGTCGCGGTCGAAGGTGTGCAGGAGTGTTTGCTGATCAACATTTCGCGCAGCGGCGCGCAGGTTGTTCTGCTAGAACCGCTCAAAATTGGCGAGGCGGCCCAGCTGATATGCGGCGACATCGATGATTTTGTGCTTGTGACGCGGCAGGATTTCCGCCTCAACGGTGTGCAATTCGAAGAAGAATTGCCCAACGACAAGATCCTGCAATTGCGCACTCACTATGAGACTTTTGACCGGCGTGAACGACGCGACCTGATCAATGCGGCGCGCAAATGGGTCTCTGGCGAGGACGAGGAAGACTAAAAGCTACGCTGTCTTCCGGAGGTCGGGGCAAAGCCAGTTTTGGCAATCATGTGCGCATGAACCTTGGCTATGCCTGGGTCTTTCGCATCCCTCTTAACACGTGCGCGCGGTTCATCGGTGTTCGCGCCGGTTGCCGCGCCCGAGTCGCGCGGACATTGCGAACCGATCCCCAATGTCGGCCGCCGCTCCGCTGCGCGGCTGCGGCTTTCAGTCCCCGCACGCTTGATCACCGTTTATGAAACTCGGCGCTGCGTGCTGCTTGATCTTTCGACAAGCGGCGCTCGCATTGCGCTTGAAAGGCCGTTGGTGGAGGGCGAAGCGGGGTTCTTGGCGATCGCGCAGATCGAAGTGTTCGCCACGGTGATGCGCATGACCCCGGGTATCAACGGATTGCAATTCGATGTGCCGCTCGAAGAAGACGATGTCCTTGGGGTTCGTGCCTTTGCCGAACGCTATAAGGGTGATGCGCGCAGCCAGTTTCGCGCTGATGTGGAGGCATGGGTCAAAGGCGGGCCTGGCGAGTTTTAGGCGCCGCTTTGAGTGGGCAGCGCAGCCTTATCGTCAACCCGTGTCCGATGCCCCTTGCCAAGCGCGGTCAGTGCGCCTAGTTGCGTGATTATCCCGACATCGTCGCGACAATGAAGGGGCTGGCGCCGCAAGGGGCTGGCCATAAAAGCCTTTGCTCATCGCGGCGCTGTCACACGAATGCTGTATACCGGAGCCCGATGACCGATCTTAGTCGCCTGATCCACTTGATTGAACCTGAGGCTGCGGGTCTCGGCTTTGAACTGGTGCGGGTGCAGATGATGCAATCGGAAGCGGGCGATGGCGGTCAGGCGCTTCAGATCATGGCGGAGGACCCGACAACCGGGCAGCTGGTGATCGAACAATGCGCCGCGCTCTCGCGCCGCGTGTCCGAGATCATTGATACCCGCGAAGAAGCGGGCGAAGTGCTGGTTGAAGGCGCGTATCATCTCGAAGTGTCCTCCCCCGGCATTGACCGCCCCCTTACCCGCGACAAGGATTTTGTCGCCTGGGCCGGCCACGAAGCGCGGATCGTGATGGAGAAGGGCTGGACGGGTGAAGAAAAGGCCCAGCGTGTCTATAAGGGCGACCTCAAGGGGCTCGAAGATGGCATGGTCACCTTGGACGACGCCAAGCATGGCGCGGTCGAGCTGCCGCGCGCCAAAATTCACACAGCTAAGCTTGTCCTTACAGACGCGCTGATTGCTGCGACACAGCCGCTCGATGTGAGCGGTGCAGAAGACATTGTAGAAGTTACCTCAGAAGAAAAGGCAGACGACTGATGGCCAGTGCCATTTCCGCCAACAAGGCAGAACTGCTCGCAATCGCAAACTCCGTTGCGTCCGAGAAAATGATCGACAAATCCATAGTCATTGAGGCGATGGAAGAGGCGATCCAGAAGAGCGCGCGCAACCGCTATGGTGCGGAGAACGACATCCGCGCCAAGCTTGACCCGCAAAGCGGCGATCTGACGTTGTGGCGCGTGGTCGAGGTTGTTGAAGAGGTGGAAGACTACTTCAAGCAGGTCGATCTGAAGCAAGCGCAAAAGTTGCAAGATGGCGCGGCGCTGGGAGACTTTATTGTCGACCCGCTGCCGCCGGTCGACCTCGGCCGGATTGACGCGCAGTCCGCCAAGCAGGTGATCTTCCAGAAGGTTCGCGATGCGGAGCGTGAGCGCCAGTTCGAAGAGTTCAAGGACCGCGCGGGCGAGATCATCACCGGCGTTATCAAGTCGGTCGAGTTTGGCCATGTGATCGTCAATCTGGGCCGCGCAGAAGGCGTCATCCGCCGCGATCAGCAGATCCCGCGCGAAGCCGCGCGTGTGGGTGAGCGTGTCCGCGCGCTTATCACCAAGGTGGAGCGCAACAATCGCGGGCCGCAGATCTTTCTCAGCCGCGCCGCGCCCGACTTCATGCGCAAGCTGTTCGCGCAGGAAGTGCCCGAAATCTACGACGGCATTATTGAGATCAAGGCCGCCGCGCGCGATCCCGGCAGCCGCGCCAAGATTGGCGTGATCAGCCACGATAGTAGCATTGACCCGGTCGGCGCTTGCGTCGGCATGAAGGGCAGCCGTGTCCAGGCCGTGGTGCAGGAATTGCAGGGCGAAAAGATCGACATCATTCCGTGGTCGGAAGACACCGCGACCTTCATCGTCAACGCGCTTCAGCCCGCTACCGTGGCGCGCGTTGTGCTCGATGAAGACGATGGCCGGATCGAAGTGGTTGTGCCCGACGATCAGCTTAGCCTGGCGATTGGACGCCGGGGTCAGAACGTGCGGCTCGCCAGTCAACTGACCGCGCAGCAGATCGACATCATGACCGAAGAAGAAGCTTCTGAGAAGCGCTCGAAGGAATTCGCTGAGCGCTCCAAAATGTTCGAAGAAGAGCTCGACGTTGACGAAACGCTCTCGCAGTTGCTGGTCGCCGAAGGCTTCTCCGAACTGGAAGAAGTCGCCTATGTTGAGCTTGCGGAGCTTTCAAGCATTGAAGGCTTTGACGATGAGCTAGCCGAAGAGCTGCAAAGCCGCGCCATTGAAGCGCTGGATCGGCAGGAAGAAACCTATCGCACCGCTCGCCGTGAACTGGGTGTGGAAGATGCGCTGGCTGAGATGCCGCACCTCAATGAAGCGATGCTGGTGACGCTGGGCAAAGGCGGGATCAAGACGCTGGATGACCTGGCTGACCTTGCCACCGATGAGCTGATCGCGAAAAAGCGCGAAGCGCCGCGCCGTCGCCAGAACGCCGATGGCCCGCCCATGCGTCGCCCTCAGCGTGAGCAAGATAAGGGCGGTGTGCTGGGCGAATACGGGCTCAGTGAAGAGCAAGGCAATGAGATCATCATGGCCGCCCGCGCGCACTGGTTCGAAGATGAAGAGCCCGCTGCCCCTGCGGCGGACAGTCAGCCCGCTGCTCCTGTAGCGGACAGTCAGGAGGCCGCCGATGCGGACTCCACCCAATGAGCGCCTGACGTCCGACATCGCTGACAGCCCTCCTCCCGCACAGGCCAAACAGGTTTCCGGGAGCCAGCGGCGCTGTATTCTTTCCGGGCAAAGCCATCCGCGCGAAGAGCTCATGCGGCTGGCGATCTCTCCCGATGGCGATGTGCTGCCTGATCCGGGTGCGAAGGCGCCGGGGCGCGGCGCATGGATCGTGCCGGATCGCGAAGCGCTTGAAAGCGCGCTCGGCAATGGCCAATTCAAAGGCGCGCTGGCGCGGGCTTTCAAAGGCGCGAAGTTAAGCGTTTCGGAGGATTTGCCCGATTTGATCGAAGCGGCGTTAACGCGCCATTTCACCGATCGGCTTGGGCTGGAAATGCGCGCAGGCAATATTGTCCTGGGGTCCAGCCGGATTGCAGAAACCGCGCGCGGTGGGGGTGTTGCGCTGTTGTTGCACGCCTCAGATGCCAGCGAGGATGGCCGCAAACGGCTCGATCAGGCCTGGCGCGTGGGTACTGAAACAGAAGGGTCTGGCGCACGCGGGACTGTCTTGCCTCTGGACCGCGCGGCGTTGTCTGTGGCATTGGGCCGCGAAAATGTCGTCCATTTGGGCGTTACGGGCCACTCGGGAGATATGCGCGCCGCGCGCCGAGTGGGACAAGCGGTCAGCCGCTTTGCCCGGTTTAAGGGCGCAAACAATTTGAGGACTGAGCCGCCTGAGGCGGGCCAGCCCGGTGTCGAAACGGACGCGAATGCGACGGTCTCGGCACTCGATACGGATTTGACTGAAGGAAAAACGAGCTAGAATGAGCGACGAACCAGAAAAGCGCACCCGTAAACCGCTGGGCCTGAAAAGGGCGGTCGATGCTGGCGAGGTCAAGCAGACCTTTAGCCATGGCCGTACCAACAAGGTGGCGGTTGAGGTTAAGCGCCGCCGCAAGCTCGTGAAACCGGGCGAAACGGCGGCCCCAGAAGCTGCGCCCGCGCCAGCCCCGGCTCCTGAGCCAGCACCCGCGCCAGCGCCCGCTGCGAAGAAACCGGCTGCCCCCGCGCCGAAGAAAGCGCCTGCCGGAGAGACACCGCAGGAACGTGTCGCGCGTCTTCAGCGTGAGGCGGAGGAAATGCGGCTCACGCAGGATGCTGAGAACCGCAAGCGCGAGGAAGAAGCCGCTCGCCAGCGCGCCGAAGAGGAAGAGCGCCAGCGCGAAGCCAACCAAAAGGCTGCCGAAGAGGCTGAAAAGGCTGCGGCGCAAGAGGCCAAGGCTGCCGTTGAGCCCGAGCAAGCCACGCAGCCCAATCCGGAGGCCGAAAGCGAGCCTGCGCCCGCGACAGAAGAAGCGCCTGCGCCAGCAGCGAAAGGCGCACCAGCGCCCGCGCCTGCCGCACGCAAGTTTACGCCGGTTGCCCGGCCTGAACCCAAGCGGCCTGCCAAGAAGAAAGACGACAAGCGAGCAGCACCGGCGGCGACCGGTGGCGGTGGCAAGGACAAGCGCCGCTCTGGCAAGCTTACAGTCAGCCGCGCGCTCAACGAAGACGAAGGACGCCGGGCACGCAGCCTCGCCGCGCTCAAGCGCGCGCGCGAAAAAGAGCGCCGCATGCAGGGCGGAAGCTCCTCCAAGCCGCGTGAAAAGCAAGTGCGCGATGTCATCGTGCCTGAAGCGATCACAGTGCAGGAACTCGGCCAGCGCATGGCTGAGAAGGGTGCTGACCTTGTCAAAGCCCTGTTCAACATGGGCATGATGGTCACCGTCAACCAGACGATTGATGCCGACACAGCTGAGTTGCTTGTCGAGGAATTCGGCCACAATGTGCAGCGCGTCTCCGAAGACGATGTCGACATCAAGATCGAAGAGGATGTTGATCCCGAAGAAACGCTGCGCGAACGTCCGCCTGTTGTTACGATCATGGGCCATGTCGATCACGGCAAGACTTCATTGCTTGATGCGTTGCGCGGTGCGAATGTGACGAAAGGTGAGGCCGGCGGAATCACGCAACACATTGGCAGCTATCAGATCACCGCCAAGAACAAGCAGAAAATCACCTTCCTCGATACGCCAGGCCACGCGGCATTCACTGAGATGCGCGCGCGCGGCGCGAACGTGACGGATATTGTGGTGCTGGTGGTCGCTGCGGATGACGGCATTATGCCTCAGACGATTGAAGCGATTAATCACACCAAGGCGGCCGGCGTCCCGATGATCGTTGCGATCAACAAGATGGACAAGCCTGAGGCCAATCCGGACAACATCCGCAACCGCTTGCTTGAACACGAAGTGATTGTTGAGAAGCTCTCTGGTGATGTTCAGGACGTGGAGGTTTCCGCAACCAAGAAGTCCGGCCTTGATGAGCTGATTGAGGCGATCACACTGCAAGCTGAACTGCTTGAACTCAAGGCGCGCCCGGATCGCGAAGCGGAGGCGACCGTGATCGAAGCGCAGCTCGACAAGGGCCGCGGCCCGGTGGCGACTGTGTTGATCACGCGCGGCACGCTCAAGCGCGGCGACACCTTCGTTGTGGGCACTGAGAGTGGCCGTGTGCGCGCGGTCGTCAACGACGCCGGCAAGCAGATCAAGGAAGCCGGGCCATCCATGCCGGTCGAGGTTCTGGGCCTTGGCGGCGTTCCGTCAGCGGGTGATCAGTTGACCGTGGTTGAAAACGAGCAGCGCGCCCGCGAAGTGGCGCAATATCGTCAGGAAAAAGCGACTGAGAAGCGCACGGCCCTCGCACCCACCAGCTTCGATACGATGTTCAACAATTTGCAGTCGAACGTCATCGAATGGCCGGTTCTGGTGAAGGCTGATGTGCAGGGCAGCGTCGAGGCGATCGTCAACGCGCTCCACAACATCTCGAATGATGAGATCAAGGTCCGCGTCCTGCATGCAGGCGTGGGCGCAATCACGGAAAGCGATGTGACGCTGGCGGCGGCATCCGAAGCGCCGATCATCGGGTTCAACGTGCGTCCGAACGCTAAAGCGCGCGACCTGGTTAAGCGCGATGGCGTGCGGATGATGTATTACGACGTGATCTATCACCTCACCGAAGAAGTCGCCAAGGAAATGGCGGGCGAGCTTGGTCCTGAGCGGATCGAAACCGTGGTGGGCCGCGCCCAAGTCAAGCAGGTCTTCAAGTCGGGCAAGAAGGACAAGGCAGCCGGTCTGCTGGTCGAGGAAGGCGTTATCCGCAAGGGCCTGTTCGCACGCCTCACGCGCGAGGACGTTATCGTCTCAGCCACCACCATTGCCTCGCTGCGGCGCTTCAAGGATGACGTGGACGAAATCCGCGCAGGCCTCGAATGCGGCGTTGTGCTAGAGGACACGAATGACATCAAGCCGGGCGATCAGCTGGAAGTCTTCGAGATTGAGGAGCGCGAGCGGACACTGGTGGTGGGTTAAGAGGTCTGAGCTCACGTAAACGAGAGGGCGTTGTCTGGTGATGAGCAAGATCTATGAAGGCCAGCGCTCGCCCTCGGCGGAGTTGATGGGCAGCGAGTTCGCGTCGTTCGATCCCGAAAAGGGCGAGCTCACGACGCGCTTTACCCCTCCGCCGAGCTTCGCAAGCCCGCGCGGGGCGGTGCAGGGCGGGCTGATCGCCGGTTTTCTCGACGAGGTGATGGGCGGCGCTTTGTTGGCTGTGACGGAAGGCTCCGAGCACGGTCAAAAGCTGCCGCTCAACCTTGATATGAATCTCACTTTCATCGGCATGGTCCCGCTTAGCCCAATCATCGCGAAAGGTCGGGTGGTCAAACATGGTCGGCGTGTAACCTTCCTCGAAGGCGAGTTGTTCGACGAGGCCAGCGGCAAGCTGCTGGCGCGTGCGACGTCTTCCGCTCTGCCGACCGCGATCCCCAGAGACATGCAATGAGTGAGATTAGCGGACAGGAGGGAGCTTTCCCGAAACTGGCGATCGATTCCGTTATAGGCTCACCCCATTCCGAAACGCTCGGCTCGGAGTTCCTCGGTTTCGACGAAGAAACTGCGACCGCAACCATGCGCTTCACCGTCAAAGACGAAATGACCACATGGCGTGGCGGCGTTCAAGGCGGGTTGGTCGCGGGCTACCTCGATGATGTGATGGGCTATGCCTATGTTGCGGCGACCGGCGGTGAGCAAGCTCCGCTCAATCTTGAAATTTCGATGCAGCTCATCGGCCTAATCCCTCGCGGCACGACAATTATTGGCAAGGGCTGGGTGGTGCGTGGCGGGCGACGCGTGATCTTCCTCGAAAGCGAGTTGCGCAGCGAGGCAGGACAGTTGCTTGCCAAAGCCAGCTCCATCGCGATCCCCACCGCCCGCCCGTCGCCTTCTGAAACGGGGATGGGATAAATTATGGCGCGCAAACAGGATTTTACCGCTGAGCAGCACTCGGTCCGCGTTCTCAAAGTGGGCGAGCGGGTGCGGCATATTCTGTCTGAATTGCTCGCGCGGCAGGAAGTGCACGATGATGTAGTGAGCGCTGCGAATATCGCGGTCACCGAAGTGCGCATGACGCCCGATCTGCGCAACGCGACCGCTTATGTAAAACCGCTGTTGGGCGCGGATGAGGACGATATCGTCACCGCCTTGCGCCAGAACACCGCCTTCCTCCAGCGCGAGGTGGCCAAGCGGCTCGGCCTGAAATTCGCGCCCAAGCTGAAATTCCGCAAGGATGAGAGCTTTGCCGAAGCGGATCGGATCGAGGAATTGCTGCGGGACCCGAAAGTGGCGCGCGATCTGGATGCGGACGGGGACGATTGATTTCCGAACTGAGTCCGCGCGAAGGCGGGGACCTTGTAATCGCCAGCGCTCCCGTTCGAACAGGTCCCCGCCTGCGCGGGGACTCGGAAAACGCTAACCCGGTAGCATTTTCGCACGCAAAGTGATCTTCACCTTGTTGCCGACAATCAGCTGATAGCTCTTCATGCCATATTGCCGCCGGTCAATCGTGGTCTTCGCGGTGAAGGATATCGGCTGGCTGGGCGATGCTTCGAGCGGCGGTGTGTCAAATGTCACCGCCAGGGTCTGCGGCTTGGAGACACCGCGCGCGGTCAGCGTGCCCGACACAGTGCCGCGCGTCGCGCTGCTCATCTTGAGCGAGCGCCCGACAAAGCGGACCTTGGGGTATTTCTCGACCCAGAAAAACTTCTCCCCGCGCAGACGGCTCAGCGTGACGCTGTCCGGCGCTTCCAGAGCTGTCGCGTCGAAGGTCACGTCAATGGTCGCCCGTTCCGGGGCATCGGGCACGATTGTGACCTTGCCCACCATCTTGGGGAATTCCGCCGTCTTGCTCGAAAGCCCGAAAAACGGGACCTTGGCAGAGACGTTGCTGGCGCTGGAGTCGAGCCGGTAGTTCACGCTCGGCGAGCTGTTCGCGACTAGGAGGGGTGCGAACAGGGCAAGCAATAATGGGGCGACGCGGATCATGGGATCTGGTGTCCTCTCACAGGCTACTACGTCTGGGAGGTGTGATTGGTTTCATCGTCGGCCTCACCCTCCCGCTGGGCTAGGCACGTCGATAAAGACGCTTGCGCCCGGTCCCAGCGGCAGATCGAGCACCACCCAGCCAATCGTCAGCGCGAGGCCGGACAGCATCAGGCCGATGGAGAACGGCAGCATGATCGCCGCCAGACTGCCGAGCCCGAAGTCGCGATCCCAGCGCTGACAGAAGATCAGGATCAGCGGGAAATAAACCATCAGCGGGGTGATGATGTTGGTTGCGCCATCGCCCACGCGGTAGGCGGCCGTGGCCATTTCGGGCGAAATGCCCAGCAGCATCAGCATCGGCACCATGACCGGAGAGATCAAAGCCCACTTTGCGCTGGCTGACCCGACAAACAGGTTGAGCAGCGCCGAAACGAGGATGATTGCGGTGAGCAGCGCCCATGCTGGCAGATCGGTGGAGCCAAGGAAGTCCGCGCCATGCACCGCCAGAATGAGGCCCAGATTGGACCACGCGAACATCGCCACGAAATGCGCCGCAGCAAAGGCAAGCACAAGGTAGTACCCCAGATCCTCCATCGCCCCACTCATCATTTTGACGAGATCGCGGTGGTCGCCAATTGTGCCCGCGCCTTTGCCATAGGCCCAGCCAGCCAGCAGGAAGAGCAGGAAGAAGGCGGCGACCAGGCTCTTGTAAAACGGGCTCCACTGCGCCTCAGGCTTGGCGCTTTCATCAATCAGCGGGGTGCCGGGGCCGAAAGTGAAATAGAGCCACAGGCCGATCACGAACAGCACCGAAAGCCCCGCCCATTGCAGGCCCTTGCGCTCTGCAGCGGTGAGCGGGCGGTCGCTGTCCTCGTCTGAGGCGGCGTTTGAGGCGCGCTCGGCCTGCCAAGTGCCCAGACGCGGCTCCACCAAGCGATCCGTGACGTACCAGATCACGGGCAGGAAGACGAAAGTCATCACTGCAATGAAGTACCAATTGCCCGCAATGTTGGCGTCGAAATCGCCGAACACCGTCTCAACGCTGGCTTCGGTTATGCCGAACAACAGTGCGTCCAGCTGGCCGGGCAGCAGATTGGCAGAAAATCCCCCAGAGACGCCCGCAAAAGTGGCGGCGATCCCGGCAATGGGGTGGCGTCCAGCGGCATGGAATACGATGCCGGCGAGCGGGATGAGCACGACATAGGCAGCGTCTGCGGCGAGGTTGCCCATCATACCGACGAACACGACGATCGGCGTCAGCAGCGCCTTGGGTGCATCGCGAACGCCTGCGCGCATCGCCGTGCCGAACAGTCCGGCGCGCTCTGCCACGCCTGCCCCAAGCATCACCACCAGCACATAGCCGAGTGGGTGAAAGTGCGTGAACGTGGTCGGCATCTCGACCCACAAACGCTTGATATTCTCAGCTGACAGCAGGCTTGTCGCGGTGATGATGCGGGCGGTGCCGGTTGCCTCGTCAATTTCGGTCGGGTGCGCGGCGGAGACCCCGGCCAGGCTGGCAACAACACTGATGGCGATCAGCACGACAATCAGCCCGAAGAACAAAAAGACCGGATCAGGCAGCTTGTTGCCGCTGCGCTCAATCCAGCCAAGGATGCCGCCCATGCCTTGCTGTGTGTTTGTCTCGGCTGAGGCTGCCGTTGCCATATGCGTGTGTCCCGATTGTGATCCCTGAAGACGCCAGAGCTATCATTGCAAAAGCGCGCTGTCACAGGGATTAATCAACCGGCTCATCAACCGAGTCATCAACAGGGCGGGGCGCTTTGCGCTTCGACACGGGCGGGCTTGCATGGCTAGGCTTGCATCCCATGGCTAAGCTCTACTTCTATTATGCCAGCATGAATGCGGGCAAATCCTCGCATCTGTTGCAGGCAGACTTCAATTATCGCGAGCGCGGGATGCGCACCATGGTGTGGAGCGCTGCGCTCGATACACGCGGAGATGGCATGGTGCGCAGCCGGATCGGGTTGGAGGCGCAGGCGCATCTTTACACGCCCGCCAACGATCTGTGGGCAACGATCACCGCAGAGCATGAGACAGCGCCGCTCGATTGCGTGCTGTTGGATGAGGCGCAGTTCCTGGCGCCCGATCAGGTCTGGCAATTGGCGCGGCTCGCGGATGAAGGCGGCATTCCGGTGCTGTGCTACGGGCTAAGGACTGACTTTCAGGGAGAGCTGTTCCCCGGATCAGCGGTGCTGCTGGGCGTCGCGGATGCGCTGGTTGAGCTGAAAGCGGTGTGCTGGTGCGGGCGCAAGGCGACCATGAACTTGCGGCTTGATGCGCGCGGGGCACCGGTGCGCGAAGGGGCACAGACCGCAATCGGCGGTAATGAAAGCTATGTCGCCTTGTGCCGCAAGCATTTCAGCGCAGCTCTGCGCGGCGAACCGGGCGCTTTGGGATAGCAAGCCATGGCGGGCGCGCGCGCGGCTCCCTATATCAGGGCTATGAACCAGACGCTCACTATGATCGTGATCCTTGCGCCGTGCCTGATCTTTGCGATTGTCTTTCACGAAGTGGCGCATGGCTACGTGGCCAAGGCGCTGGGCGATCCCACTGCGAGCGAGCGCGGGCGGCTGACCCTTAATCCCATTCGCCATGTTGATCCTGTCGGCACGCTGCTGGTTCCCGGAGGCTTGGCGCTGCTGGGCGGGCCAATTTTTGGCTGGGCCAAGCCGGTGCCGGTGAACAAGTGGCGGCTTTCCAACCCGCGCTTTGGCATGATGGCGGTTGCAGCTGCCGGGCCGTTGAGCAATTTTCTGCTCGCAGGTCTTGGGGCGGTCGCACTCGGGCTTGCGTGGGTGAACGGCGCGGATTTTGACCCGTCTCAGCCGATGCTGCCGCTGCTGTTCGGGCCGGGCGGGGAGAGCCTGTGGGTGATGAGCGGGCTGTATTTCTTTATCCTGATCAACCTGTTCCTTGGCCTGTTTAACCTCCTCCCAATCCCGCCCTTTGATGGGTCGCATATTGTGGGCGGGCTTTTGCCGGCCAAGCTGCGCGCGCGGTGGGAGCGCATTCAGCGCGTTGGCATAATGCTGATCTTGGGCGTCGTAGCGTTCAGCTGGGTGTTTGGCGCGGGTTGGTTGGTGAGCGTGTTTGGTGCGCCGCTCATGTGGGGGCATGATCTGTGCTTGCAGATCGCGCGTTCCGTCGCCGGGGTTTAGCTTTTACGCGGCGAGCGTAGCATGTTCGCGGGCGAGCCATTCGCTGACCCGCTCCTGTTCCTGAGGGTTAAGGTGGAGATAAAGCTTTGAGCGACGCTTAAGCACATCCTCAGCCGAGCGCGCCCATTCGGTCTCCACCAGATAGCGCAGTTCGGCGGCGTAGAGATCGCCGCCCAAATGCACGCCCATTTCATTGATGCTCGCCTTGCGGCCCAGGAAATCCACCATGCGTTTGCCGTATGCGCGTGCCATGCGCAGGACCGTGGCGTCCGGTAGGAAGGCATAGCGCTCGCGCATGCGGACGATAAAGGCATCAAATCCGCCATCCCCGAAGTCTGCCCCTGGCAAGGGTTTGCTGGCGGTCCATTGCCCTTGTGGCATTGCAGGAAGCTCACTCAGCGCGTGTTCGGCAAGCTTGCGATAAGTTGTGATCTTGCCGCCAAAGATGGAGAGGATCGGCGCGCCCCTGCCGTCCTCGCCGCGATCCAGCTCAAACTGATAGTCGCGCGTGACCGTGGAGTTGGATGCCGCCCCTTTCGATGTAGGGTTTTCGTAAAGCGGGCGCACTCCGGCATAGCTGGCGACCGCTTGATCCGGCGTGATCGCAGTGGCGAGATATTCGTTCGCCGCATCGCAGATATAGCGCGCTTCCTCAGGGCTGATATCGATGCCCGCCGGATCGCCCTCAAAACCTTGATCCGTGGTGCCGACCAGTGTGAAATCGCGCTCATAAGGGATCGCGAAGATGATCCGGTCATCGCGGTTCTGGAAGATGTAGCAATGCTCGCCGTCAAACTGGCGTGGGAAGATCAGGTGGCTGCCTTTGACAAGTCGCAGGTTCGCGTGGGTCTCAGCCGGAAGCGCGCGGCCCAGAACGCGGTCCACCCAGGGCCCAGCAGCGTTGATCACCGCTCTGGCGGTGATCCGGCTTTCGGTCCCATCATCGCTGCGCAAAGACGCGATCCAGACATCGCCGCGCCGCTCAAGCCCGATGCATTCGGTGCGCGTGCGGATGTCCGCCCCGCGTTCCTTCGCATCAAGCGCGTTGAGCACAACCAGCCGCGAATCCTCGACCCAGCAGTCCGAATACTCAAAGCCGTGCGTCAACCGGTTTTGCAGAATTGCGCTGTGCGGCGCGCGTGTCAGGTCAAGCTTGCGTGTCGGCGGCAGGACTTTGCGACCGCCCAAATGATCGTAGAGAAACAGGCCAAGCCGCAGCATCCATTTGGGCCGCAGCCCTGTGTCATGCGGCAGGACAAAGCGCAGCGGCCAGATGATATGCGGCGCGATGGCGAGCAGGCGTTCACGCTCAATCAGGCTTTCGCGCACCAGCCTGAATTCCAGATGCTCCAGATAGCGCAGGCCGCCATGGACCAGCTTAGTCGAGGCGCTGGAGGTTGCCTGCGCCAGATCAGCTTTCTCAACCAGGCACACCGAAGCCCCGCGCCCAGCCGCATCGCGCGCGATCCCGGCGCCGTTGATGCCGCCGCCGATGATGAGAAGGTCGAAGTCCTGTTGCATTGCAACATCGATGATTGGCGGTTTGCGCCCGGTTTGGCTAGGGGGCTGACGTGACCAGCGACAAGAAACCCGTCCCACATGGTTGGATCATCCTCGACAAACCACGCGGGCTAGGCTCGACGCAGGCCGTGGGCGCGGTGAAGCGAAACCTGCGCGAAGGCGGCTATCCCAAGACCAAGGTGGGCCATGGGGGGACGCTCGATCCGCTGGCCGAAGGTGTCCTGCCGATCGCTTTGGGGGAATCGACCAAGCTGGCCGGGCGGATGCTCGATGCGAGCAAGATTTACGATTTCACGGTCAAGTTCGGCGAAGAGACCGACACGCTCGACACCGAGGGCGAGGTGGTGGAGCGCAGCGATGTGCGGCCCAAGCGCGCCGAGGTCGAAGCCATCCTGCCGCAATTCACCGGAGCGATCGAACAGGTCCCTCCCGCCTATTCCGCGCTCAAGGTGGATGGGAAGCGGGCGTATGATCTGGCGCGGGCGGGGGAAAAGGTGGAGCTTAAGACGCGCTCAGTGACGATCCACTCGCTCACCTCCCGTCGTTCCCGCTTTCGCGGGAATGACGATAGGTTGCAGCAAATCACCCTCACCGCGCACGTCTCCAAAGGCACCTATATCCGCAGTCTCGCCCGCGATATCGGCCGGGCTCTTGGAACCGTCGGCCACGTCACTTATCTACGCAGAACCAAAGCCGGTCCGTTCCTTGAGACTCACGCGATTTCGCTGGACAAACTGAACGAAATTGCTAATGGCGCGCAATTATCTGACCTACTCCTGCCGTTAGAGGCGGGGCTGGACGACATCCCGGCCCTTTCCCTCAATCAGACAGACGCGCAGGCGGTCCAGCAGGGCCGGGTTTTGTCTGAGCTGCCCCACCCATCCGGGCTCTATTGTGCGATGCTGGACGATGTTCCGGTGGCGCTCATCCAGATCACGGATGGCACGAGTAAAATCGTGCGGGGTTTCAACCTTCCCGATGTCGCTGAGTAAGAGAGACAATCCATGTCGGTAGCACCCGAACGCAAAACTGAAATCATCAAGGATAACGCGCAAGCCGAAGGCGACACAGGTTCGCCCGAAGTGCAAGTCGCGATCCTCACCGAGCGCATTCGCAACCTCACAGATCACTTTAAGTCCAATCACAAGGACAACCATTCGCGCCGCGGCCTTCTTATGATGGTCAACAAGCGCCGCAATCTGCTCGCTTACCTTAAGAAAAAGGACGTCGAGCGGTATAACGCTCTGATCCAGAAGCTGGGTCTGCGCAAATAAGAGTTTCGTGAAAGGCGGCTCCCACAAGGGCCGCCTTTTTCGTATGAAGCGAGTCCCCGCGGGGGATCGCATACAAATGGGGCAGCGTCTCGCAATTCGGCGAGGCAAGCCTTGGGGCCATGTACACCAAGCCCCACACCGGACCGGGACGGGATCCCCGGCATATGTAGGCCCCGTGCGCGCAATAAGGCCGTGCGGGTCATAAAGGAAAATCCATGTTCGACACGAAAACCGTATCGCTGGAGTGGGGCGGAAAAACCCTCACTCTGGAAACAGGCCGTATTGCCCGTCAAGCTGATGGCGCAGTTCTGGCAACCTATGGCGAAACCGTGGTGCTGTGCGCCGTGACTGCCGCCAAGAGCGTGAAAGAAGGCCAGGACTTCTTCCCGCTCACCGTCCACTATCAGGAAAAATTTTCAGCTGCGGGCCGTATTCCCGGCGGCTTCTTCAAGCGCGAAGGCCGCGCGACCGAGAAAGAGACGCTGACCTCGCGTCTGATCGATCGTCCGTGCCGCCCGCTCTTCCCCGAAGGTTTCTACAACGAAATCAACGTGATTTGTCAGGTGCTCTCCTATGATGGTGAGACTGAGCCTGATATCGTTGCGATGATCGCAGCCTCGGCGGCGCTGACAATTTCGGGTCTGCCGTTCATGGGCCCGATTGGTGCTGCGCGCGTTGGCTATTCCAACGATGGAGAATATGTCCTCAATCCCACCGTCACTGATGCGCTGGGCGAAGAGGGTAATCTCGACCTCGTGGTCGCCGCCACGCAAGACGCGGTGATGATGGTCGAATCCGAAGCCAAGGAACTCACCGAAGAGCAGATGCTCGGCGCGGTTCTGTTTGCGCATGCGGAAAGCCGCAAGGTTATCGGCGCGATCATTGATCTGGCTGAACAGGCTGCGAAAGATCCTTGGGAACTTGATCCGGTCGAAGACAAGACCGCTGCTCTTGAAGAGCTGCGCGGTGTCATCGGCGATGATCTCGCTTCTGCTTACAAGATCACCGACAAGAGCGCCCGTCAGGATGCTGTGAACGCAGCGCGCGCCAAAGCGCGCGAGCATTATGCTGACCTCGCTGAGAGCGATCCGGGCCAGTATATGGGCATCCTCAAGCTGGTGAAGAAGCTGGAAAGCGACATTGTGCGCAAGGCGATCCTCAAGGATGGTCAGCGTATCGATGGTCGCAAGACCAACGAAGTCCGCCCAATCGAAGCGATGGTCGGCCTGTTGCCGCGCACGCACGGTTCGGCGCTGTTCACCCGCGGTGAGACGCAGGCGATCTGCACCACCACGCTGGGCACCAAGGACGCTGAGCAGATGATAGATGGGCTTGAAGGCCTGTCATACAACAACTTCATGCTGCATTATAACTTCCCGCCCTATTCGGTCGGCGAAGTGGGCCGCTTTGGCTTCACCAGCCGCCGCGAAACCGGCCATGGTAAGCTCGCTTATCGCGCGCTTCACCCGGTTCTGCCGACGGTTGAGGACTTCCCGTACACGATCCGCGTTCTGTCAGACATCACCGAGTCCAACGGCTCGTCTTCGATGGCGACGGTGTGCGGTGGTTCGCTCTCGATGATGGATGCTGGCGTTCCGCTGAAGCGTCCGGTTTCGGGCATCGCGATGGGCCTCATCCTGGAAGGCGATGACTTCACCGTTCTGTCCGACATTCTGGGTGATGAAGACCACCTGGGCGATATGGACTTCAAGGTGGCTGGCTCGGAAGCGGGCATCACCTCGCTCCAGATGGACATCAAGGTTGCCGGCATTACGCAGGAAATCATGACGCAGGCGCTGGAGCAGGCCAAGGAAGGCCGCGCTCACATCCTCGGCAAGATGACCGAAGCTCTGGGTGCCTCGCGCGGCGAAGTCTCCAAGCACGCGCCGCGTATCGAAACGATGCAGATCGACAAGTCGAAGATCCGCGATGTTATCGGCACAGGCGGCAAGGTCATCCGTGAAATCGTCGCGGAAACCGGTGCCAAGGTCGACATTGATGATGAAGGCACGATCAAGATCAGCTCTTCGAATGCTGACGAGATTGCAGCTGCGAAGAAGTGGATCGAAGGCATCACCGAAGAGGCTGAAGTCGGCAAAATCTACGAAGGCAAGGTCGTCAACATCGTCGATTTCGGCGCATTCGTGAACTTCATGGGTGGCAAGGATGGTCTCGTCCACGTCTCCGAAATGAAGAACGAGCGGGTCGAAAAGCCGACCGACGTTGTCTCCGAAGGCCAAGAAGTGAAGGTCAAGGTGCTCGAGATCGACAACCGCGGCAAGGTCCGCCTGTCGATGCGCGTGGTTGACCAGGAAACCGGCGAAGAGCTTGAAGACACCCGCCCGCCGCGCGAACCGCGCGGTGACAAGGGCGGTGGCCGTGGTGGTCGCGGTGGCGGCGGCGGTCGAGGCGGTGATCGCCGTGGTGGTCGTGGCCCCAGAAATGACCGGGGTCGTGATGGCGGCGGCGACAATGGCGGTGGAGGCAATGATGGCCCCGCAGCCATGCCCGACTTCCTGAAGGACTGAGTCTTTTAGAGACGACAAACAAAGGCCGCTCGGAGCATTCCGGGCGGCCTTTTGCTTGAAAGAACCCCCTATGCTCCCTCGTGAAACGCTTGCGACAGCGCAGATACCCGGCGGTGATACGCTCACCTTGGTGAGCCACGGACGCGATTTTATCATCATGCTGGACCGTGATGAGCTGATGGGGACGCGGATGCGGTTCTCAGAGGAACAGCTGGCCAAGCTCACTCTGGAGCAGCTCGACGCGGGCGCCCCGCGGGTCTTAATTGGCGGGTATGGCATGGGCTTTACCTACCGCGCCGCGCTTGAACGCTTGCCTGCCAAGGGCCGTGTCGTGGTTGCCGAGATCGTGCCTGAAATCCTTGAATGGGCGAGGGGCCCCTTGGCCGCGCTCACCGGGGAAACGCTCGCTGATCCGCGCGGAGAAGTGGCGATCCGCGACGTCGCTGATTTGATTGAAGACGCAGGCTCATCGGAGCGGTTCGACGCCATCCTGCTGGATGTCGATAACGGCCCCGATGGCGTCGTGCGCGACGCGAACGACCGGCTCTACACGCGCACCGGGCTCGCCAAAGCGCGCGAGGCGCTGGCGCCGGGCGGCATTCTGGCGGTATGGTCAGCTGCGCCTGATCCTGCCTTCACCCGCCGCCTGAAATCCGCCGGTTTTGACGTTGAGGCCCGCGAAGTGCGCGCGCGTCCCAACAACAAGGGCCCGCGCCACACAATCTGGTTTGCGAAGAAGCCGCGTTAGAAATCGTAGATGATCGTCACGCGGCTCAGCGTGTCGGTCTTCACCGCGCCCGGCGGCGGGGCGGTGTCATGCTCGACAGTGTAGGACAGCCGGACCGAAAGCGCATCGGAGATGCCCGCTTGCAGTCCGGTGTCGGAGATGAAAGTGCTCGAACCGCTTTGCACAAATGCGCTCGCATCCTGCGTGAACGTAATGTTGTCCGAGAGGCTCCAGTCGAAATCGGCCGCGGCCAAGCCGGCAATGCTGCTGGTGGAAGAGCCATCTATCAACTCAGTGCGCCGCCAGGCAGGACCAGCCTTGACAGAAAGCGTGGGGTTTTGGGTCAGCACATCATAGCCAAGGCCGCCGGAAGCGGAATAGCGTGCTGAGAAGCCCTGAAACCGGTCCCGCTCATATTGGACCAGCGCGTAGGCGTAGAGCCGTTCGTTGAACTTATAGTTCGATTCCAGCGCAGCGATGAACTGTTCGCGCGTGGTGACGCCATTGGCTTCTTGATAGTCAGCGCGGCCCGACAGCTTGTGACGCCATTTGACGCCCTCTTTCTGAAGGCCAACGGACGCGGTGATCCCGGTGTTTTCGGCATTGCCGGTGGAGTTGAATGCGCCCAGTTCGCCTTGGCCAGACCAGCCTTCAAACAGGCCCTGACTGCGGATTTCGGCGAGCTTGGCTGCTTCCTCGGCCTCTGCCTTGGCGGCCAGATCGCTTTCAAAGCTGGCCAGAATGGCGTCCAGCTCTGCCGCGTCATCGGGGTTGGTGGTCTTGGCCAAGTCGATGACAGTTCGCACTTTTGCTTCGTCGCCGGTTGCCAGTGCGGCATCAATCATCGCGCGCACCGGGCCGGGCACTTCGGCGAGTGCTGCGGCAGGCGCGAACAGCGCCGTTGCAGCAAGTGCGAAGGAAAGAGATCGTGCGATAGTCATGTTAGCTCCCAGTCATGCGCGGCGCGTGGAGGTAGTCGCGCTTACCCAGCGGTAGCCCCTTCATGCGCAGAATGTCGTAAAATGTTGTCGCATGAAAATAGAAGTTCGGCTGCGAAAAGCTGAGCAGGAAGTTGCTGACTGTAAAGCGCATCCGGCGCTCGCCGCCAATCACGAAGTAGACCTCGTCATCGGCCATTGCTTCAAGCGCAGCTGCGTCTGCCGCTTCCAGCGCGGCGATAGCCTCATCCGCCTGCACCCGCATCGCGTCCCAGCTGGCGGGAACATCGCTAAAGTCCGGGCTGAATTCGCCGCTCGGGATCAGGTCAAGCGTCAGCTTGGTCTGCACCCAGCACGAGCGCACATGCCATGGCAGCGTCCACATGTCCTCAGCCAGCCGCGCTTCGAGAAGCTCGGCTTCGTCCATCCCATGCTCGCGTGCATGGCTTTCAGCCTTGTCGATCATGGCGCGCACCCCGCCAAAGATCTGCACGCAGGAGGGAACGAACGCATCGTGGAGTGTAAGAGGCATGGCGGGTCCTTTCGGATGGGAGATCAGGCTGATGCAAAAAGGCTCGGCAGTGCTGGACTGCCGAGCCTTGGTAAAGCAGATATGGCTTGGTGTTCAAACGCCAAAGCGCATGCTTTAGCGCACGCGCGGCCCACCAAAGGGCAGCGGCGGCGGGGGTCGGCGTGCACCGCGCGGCAACTGTGCCTGATAGGCCCGGCCGCAATGCTCAACGCAATAAGGAAAGCCCGGATTGACCGGCTTGCCGCAGAAGTGGAAGTCCGGCTCGCCCGGATGGCCCATCGGCCAGCGGCAGACCTTGTCTGATAGGTCGAGCAGGCTGGTCTTGTCCGCAATCGAGGGATCGGGCTTGGCCGGCACCAGCCGACGCGGCGGAGCGGGCGGGATCGGCGGCTGCTGATCGCCTGGTCCCTGCCGCAAGAAACCTCCGGGGCCCACAGAGACGATCTTGGGCAGGTCCTGTGTCGGATTGGGCATGGGCTGCGAAGGCGTCGCTGGCGTGGTGCCACCCGCTTGGCCCGCGCTTGCGGCGGAGGCAGGCGCGGCTGGTGTCTCTGCCGATTTCTCAGGCTTTGGCGCGGATTTGGCAGGCGCTTTGGTGGCTGGCTTAGCCGCGCTTTCCGGCTTTTTAGGACTGGCCTTTGGGGCTGCTTTCTTAGCGGCCTTCTTCTTCTCGTTCGCCTTAACCGGCGAGGGGCGGCCCTTGAGGCCCAGCCGGTGCGCTTTGCCGATCACCGCATTGCGGCTGACCCCGCCCAGTTCCTCGGCAATCTGGCTCGCCGTTGCGCCGCGCGCCCACATCTTTTGCAGGGTCGCAATGCGCTCATCGGTCCAACTCATCTATGTGCGTTCCGTCTGTTCGTGTTTATCTGCGTATGCAGCGAATGGTGTTTTGCGCCGCTCACGCCTTGAGTGTTTCACACCGCTCGCCTAGGCGGCCTTTCATGACCGAGCAAGCCGCGATTGATCCTTCAGCGGGCAGTGCCCCGCCTGCCAGCACCCCCAACAATCCCGCATCGTCTGCTGTCCCGGCGTCGTTTCCGCCGCGCGGTGAGCCGCAGATCATCGGGATCAATCGGGTGGGGCTGATTGCACTCTATATGAAGGAGGTGCGGCGGTTTCTCAAGGTCCAGACACAGACGATCTGGGCTCCGGCGGTCACAACACTGCTGTTTCTGGTGATTTTCAGCGTCGCGCTGGGCCGCGAAGGGCGCGAAGTGCTGGGCGTTCCGTTTGCAAGCTTTGTCGCGCCGGGTCTGATCGTGATGGGGATGATGCAAAATGCCTTTGCCAATTCCTCGTTCTCGCTGCTGTCTGGCAAGATTCAGGGCACGATCATTGATCTGCTGATGCCGCCTTTGTCGCCCGGTGAGATGATGGTGGGCATTGTCGCTGCGGCGGTGACGCGCGCAGTCGCGGTGGGCTGCACCGTAGCGCTTGCGATGGCGCTGTGGCCCGGCGTGACTCTTGGCCTGGCGCATATCTGGGCCATCATCTGGTTCGGGCTGATGGGAGCAGTCTTGCTCGCTTTGCTGGGTCTGGCAACCAGCGTTTGGGCTGAAAAGTTTGACCACAACGCCGCGATCACCAATTTCGTGATTGCACCGCTCTCGCTGCTTTCGGGCACTTTCTACGTCATCGATAATCTCGCGCCGACATTTCAGGCGATCAGCCGATTGAACCCGTTCTTTTATGTGATTTCGGGCTTTCGCTATGGGTTCCTTGGCACCAGCGATATTGGCGATGGCAGCGCGGTGGCATGGGCGGCGGCGGGGCTTGGCCTCGCCAATCTGCTGTTTGCTGCCGGGGTTTATGCGCTTTTGCGATCCGGCTGGAAGCTGAAAAGCTAGAGCGCTTGCGGACCGGCCTTGATCCGCTCCACAGCGTCTTGCGCACCGATCACGTCAGCGACTTCGCCAATCGTGAAGTGCTCTGTGATCTTGTCACCATCGCTGTCGCGCCCGACTTTGACTGCCAGTTTTAGCGTGCCGGTCCCGTCGCGGTGCTCCATGCGCTCAATCAATCCGATGCGGTCCGCGGGGCATGACGCGACATCAAGGCTGCGCCCAAGCCGCAGCTTGATCGCGCGTTTGTTTGTGATGACGAACAGCACTTTGCCTTTATCCCAAAGCGGGCTGAACGGCAACGCCATCATGCCAAGACCGACGGCAATGAACGGCGTGCCGAACAGCGGGAAGGCCCAAGCGAGCAGGCCTGCGCCGCTGTCGGTTCGCATGGTTGAAACGCCGGAGGCCGCCATTGCCGTCCAGAACAACGCGAAAGCGGTCCAAGGGAGGGCAAACAGGTACATCGCAAAGGAGGCAGGTTGAATGCGGGCAAGTTTTTCGGCTTGCCACACAACATGCTCATCGGCGTGCAATTCGCGCGAAAGCGCCAGTTCGAGGCGATAGCGCCGCGATCCCGGTACGTAGCGGATGGAAAGATCCCGGCGCAGCGTTGTCATACGCTGAGGGTTACTCGAAATCCCTTAGCACCCCGTTAGCACCCCATCACACTGGCAGCAGATCAGTGCGTCAGCGACCGGCGCATTCGATAGCGACCATCGCTAAACTGCTCGAACAATTGCGGCAGTGTCGGGTGATCAACCGGCCCGCTCTCTCCATCGCCAACCAGGTTTTGCTGGCTGACATAGGCGACATAGCTCGACTCCTCGTTCTCCGCGAGGAGATGGTAGAACGGCTGATCGCGCTTGGGCCGGATATCTTCCGGGATGGATTCGTACCATTCCTCGCTGTTGGCGAAGACCGGGTCGATATCGAACACAACCCCGCGAAAGTCGAACAGGCGATGGCGGACAACGTCACCAATACCAAACCGACTGCGGGTCTGGCGCGGGGCGTTAATCGTCCGCCCGGCGTGATTCGAAAAGAACTCTGCTCGTTCCATAATGGAGAGAATATGGCTGTTCGCGGCCGCAAAACAAGCGGCAAGCGCAATGCGGCCCTGGATATGCCCCGCTTTCGCGGCGTTTCAGACACCGGGCGGCAGCATCAGGGCTTGGCAAGGGGGGAGGGCTGCGCTAACGGGCGCGCTCTTGCCAAAGGAAGCGCCTCGCGCGCAACCAGCTAAGCGGTTCCAGACCAACCGCGCTTTTGCCCAGCGGGTACAGGCAGCGCAACTGACAAGACATGCGGAGAGATGCCGGAGTGGTCGAACGGGGCGGTCTCGAAAACCGTTGTGCTCTCACGAGTACCCAGGGTTCGAATCCCTGTCTCTCCGCCACTTCTCCTATATATACAATGGATTACACCCAACGTGAACTGCGCCCGCGCGCTTGCATGCAATAGGTGACCGTCGCGTTGGGCACCTTTGGAACGCTTTGACTAACAAGAAGCTTTGGACAGTCGGCCAATGGGTTGCACATTCGCGGCCTTCGTCTGAGGCAATCTCATTGTTCAGGATAGTTAGTTGGCCTTCGACCTGCTCAAGCCGTCCTTCGGCTCCGTCTATGCGGTTGTCCAGCTGTTCGAGCGGGGTCTGCGTGGTCTGAGCAGCCGCCACCGCTGACACAATATCGCTTTGCAGCGCCCTCGAGGCATTCGCGCTCCGAACGCCTTCGCCCGTCGCCCCTGCAGGTTCAGAATCAACGCTGATTTGGCTGATCACAGACGTCGATGGTTGCGTCACTGCAAGCACACAAGCCGAAGTCGATGGGGCGATGTTCCGATCATGGCACAATCCGGCCCTCAGGCGCTTTGGGGTTTCGCCTTGACCATGGGGCTGCTTGTCCAGAAGTATTGCGGTCATGAGCAATTCTGGTTTTTCAGCGCTGAGCGACCTGATCCGGGCGGTGGATCGTCCGGACTTTTACAATCAGTTCGTCCATGCCATGTTGCGCTCAACCAAGGCGCAGGGTGTCTCGGCTTATCTGTTCACGCGCGGTGCACCGCCTCAGGCACGTATTCAGCATATTCCACGGTCAACTCTGGGAGAGCGCGAAGTGCCCACAAGCGCTTATCGCGATTGGGCTTACAGGATTGATCCGCTCTATCTGGCTTACGCTTCGGGGGAGCCGGGCGGGGCCTATGCGCTGAGCGATCTGGCCCCAAACCAAAGTGACTGATCGAGGTTTTTCACTGAGTTCTACGCGAAGGTCTTGGCCAAGGATGAGCTCAACATTCTCGCGCCCCTATGCAGCGAAAGCGCCGTTGCGATTTATACGGTGCGCAGCGTTGATCATGAACGCTTCACGCGCGAAGAAATCCGCCGGTTCAAGCAGGTTGCACCTGCTCTGGTCGAAGCGGTGAAGCTGCATGAGCGGCTTGCGCGGCGGCCGGTTGATCCGGTGATGTTTCACAAACAGCGTCAATGCGCGCTTGGGACATTTGGGATCGCGAGCCTTTCACAGCGCGAGTGCCTGGTTGCGCGCAAGACACTGCTTGGCCACTCCGCAGCGTCGACCGCGCACTCGCTTGGCATCACCGAGGGCACCGTCAAAAACCATCGCAAGCGGGTCTACAGCAAGCTGGGCGTCGACAGCCTTGGAGAATTGATGAACCTGTTTCTTGACGTTGCCGCTTTTGCAGATGGAGAAAACGATCCTTTGGATCTGTGTCCCAGCGCAGTGAGGGCCACAAGAGTCAGTGTGCGACGGGCGCTTTCCCGTCAGGATATGGCGCGCGCGCTGGCTGGCTAGCTGGCGCTAATAGTGATTGAGGCCCGGCAAACGTCCTCAGGATCGATGGGCCAAACCGGTCGGCGAAGGTGCTGATACGGCAATTGGGTGAGGTCTTCGCTCGCTGCGCCCGTCGCGTCGCAATACAGGATGTCTTGCGCAATGGGTGCAAAACAGCCGTAGAAATGGTTGGTCGATTTTAGAACGATGATGTCGAGGCTTTGGGCATCAAGGCCGTGTTCGCTGAAAACTTCGGGTGAGAAGGGCTGCTGACGCCTGTCATTGGCGACAACTTTGAACGGCCCGATCTCGATAAGACAAGAGCGCCCCAAGCCCGTCTCACCACCTTCGCCAAAAAGGGTTTGCTGCGCATCGTCACGCAGGCTCAGAACCGTGGCCTCACCGCGATAGGCTGCTCCTGCCAGGCGCGAGTGCCCGCCCAGCGCCAAGGCCCCCGTCCAGCCAGCGCCGCGTTCAAAGGCGGTTTGGACAAGCGCGGGGTCATACATCAAAGCAAGACCCACCGCCTTGCCTTGCTGGCGAGCCAGTGGATCGAGCGCGTGAATGAGATGAGTTCCATCACCGGCCCAGCCTGCACCCGGATTATCGGCGCGGTCCGCAATAATCAGGGTGCCTTTTTTCCCCTGACCGATGCGTGCGCTAACCTGCGCGGCAATGTGATCCAGCGAAATCACCGCCGCCTCGCGCGCCTCACGCACCGAAGCGTCAAAAAATTCATGGGCGAGGGTCTGCGCCAAAGCGTCACCAGCACCCGGATCGGATGAATACACCAGCACGGCCGCTGTGGCGAAATCGGTGTCTGCGTGCGCAAAGGCATGGGCAATCGTAGCAAGACCGATCTGCGAATCGCGCTCTGCCCTTTTAAGGGCAGACACAATCGCGGCCATCGGGCCATCGAGCGTTGTCGCCGCTGGAAAACACGGAACCGGTACAAAGCTAAGCGAGAGATCCTGCCATGCGCCGCTTCGGATCAACTCCCACACAGCATCGCACGTCTGTGGGAAGTCGACATGCGGGTATTCCTTGCAGCAGGCGATCAGGTCAGCAGCTCCGCGCAATGTCTCCGAGACATTTGCATGCAGGTCGAGAGCGACCCCGATCGGCACCATGTCCCCGACACAATCGCGCACGGCCTGTGCCACATTTCCGGCACAATCTGGCGTTCCCTCAGCCCCTTGCGCCCCGTGCAGGAACAACAGGACAGCGTCGATCTTGCCCGCCTTCTGGCAGGACTCAATCAGCCTGCCGCGCAAAGCGGCATAGGTCTGTGCATTCGCCATCCCGCTCGGCTGCGCGACGGCATAGAACCCTGCGATGGCCTCATGCCCGCTCTCAGCGACGCAGCGCAGGAAATCAGCATAGCCCACCCAGTCGCCAGAAGAGGCTGAGGCTGGGTCATGCGGCGCGATCGCAAAGTCTTCAAGCGGTGCCGAGACATCTGAAAAGGCATTGGCTTCGTGAAACAGGCCGGCAACGAAAACCCGCATATACCCTTTCCTCTGGTCCCGGTTGGAGCTTTTACGCATTTGAATCTGTTTTGCGCTGCGGCCGTCTTGCATGCACTATCCCTTTGGGGACATTTTCGCGCCGATCAAATTGAGCGACGTTCGGCGCCATCTTGCAAGCAACAGCAGATGGGGCCGGTGACTTATATGCGATCCATTACTATGACAGGTCTGCAATCGCATGATCTGCGCGGGCAAGCGGTCCTGTTTCATCCGGCCTCGCAAGCATGAGCGAGGGGAGCGCAACAGTTTCGAGCGAAGCGCAGGGGGCAGAGCCGCGCCCGCTTAGCAATGGGCATCTGGCTGCCTATGCAGGCTTGGAATTCCCATTCACCATTCTGACCGCGCCTTTGTTGTCAGTGCTGCCGCCGCTATACGCTAAGGAATACGGGATCGAGCTTGCCTCGTTATCGGTGATCTTGCTGGCGCTGCGGATCATGGACGCGGTGACCGACCCGATTGTAGGCACGCTGTCGGACCGCACCAAATCGCGCTTTGGCCCGCGCAAGCCGTGGATCCTTGTCGGAACCATCATGTGCATGTGGTGCATGTTCGGCCTGTTTCAGCCGCCTGAAAGCGTCGATGCGTTCTATATCGGGATCTATCTGTGCGGGATGTATATCGGCTGGACGCTGTTGGAAGTGCCCTACCGTGCGTGGTCGGCGGAGTTGGCAACAACCTATCGCGATCGCTCGCGGCTCTCGCTGGTGGTTCGCTTTGTTGGCAATGGCGCATTGCTGCTGTTCGGCTTTTTGCCAGCGATCTTCTCTCCGACGAATGAGTTTGACTTCTCAGTCCTGCGCGCAACGTCTTGGGTGCTCTTGGCGGTTCTGCCCATTGGCGCTGGGATTGCGCTTTGGAAAGCGCCGGTGGGCGATGTACCCAAGCCGAGCGGCTCGCTCAACCCGGTGGAATTGTGGCGCTGCATGAAGAACAACCGGCCACTGCAGATATGGCTGATCGCTTTGACCATCGGGTATCTGGGCATTGGCACGGCGGGCGCGCTCTTTTTCGTGTTGTTCGATACCTATCTGGGCATTGGCGAGCACTTCACGCTGATCTCGACTACCTCGCAGATCGTGGCACTGGCTTCGCTGCCGTTCTGGGCCTGGGTGCTGACCCGGTTTGAGAAGCGCAATGTGATGGTGATTGGGCTAGCCGGGATCGCGTGCACTTTGCCGATTCTGCATTTCATTGAACCCGGTCCGCTCGCACTGCCGCTCTACATGCTGAACGATGCGCTGTGGTATACCTTCCTGATGGGCTTTTAAGTTGCCGTCTTGGCGATGGTCGGCGACATTGCTGACTTTGAGCGCGATGTTTCAGGCGATGGGCGTGCCGGGCAGTTTTGCGCAGCTTGGGCGTTCAGCCGAAGGGCAATGTATGGTCTGGGCGCTGCGATTGCATACGGCATCACCGGGTACTTTCGATACGACCCTTCGGCAGAGACAAATTCGGATATTGCAGTCTTGAGCCTCAAGACAGTCAATGGCGGCCTGCCTGCGATCCTTTGCGCGATCGGGGCTGTTATTGCGCTCGCCTATCCGCTGGGGCGCGTTCGACATAAGGCGATCCAAGACCGGCTGGCCAAGCAAGATGCGGCGCTCGCGGCGGGTTGAGCCTTGGCTATGGAAGGGCGCGTTGAGCTGGAATTGTGGGAGTATAAGCGGCCCTTCGTGATCGCGCGCGGTGCGCTCACTCATGCGTTAAACCTCACGATTACTCTTGAGCAAGATGGCGCGGTGGGGCGCGGCGAGGCGGAACCTCATGAAAGCGATTTCCATATTGGTGAGGCCATGCGCGATGAGGCTGAGGCGCTCTTGCAGCCGCCTTCGCTCAACCAGCTGCACCAGCATCTGAGCAGCGCGTCATGCAGCGCTCCGGTGCGCAATGCCATGGATGCAGCGCTGCTGGATCTTGAGGCAAAACGAACCGGTGTGAGCGTTGCGGATCGGCTCGAAATTGCTGTTCCAGCGTCCTTGCCGGTGACCGGGACTGTTTCGCTTGGCACGCCTGAGGCGATGGCCAAAGAGGCCCTGTATAAGCGCGCACAATGCTCGATCATCAAGGTAAAGCTGGGCGAGTGCGATGATCGAGATGGCGATCGGATTTCCGCTGTTCGCAACGCTGCACCCGATCACCCGCTGATCGTGGATGCAAATGGCGGCTGGACGATGGCTGCCTTTCGCACCGCACTGCCCGCCATGGTGGAGGTTGGGGTTGACATGATTGAACAACCGCTGCCGCCAGAAAAAGACCATCAACTCAATGGTTTTGTGTCCCCCATTGATCTGTGCGCGGATGAGGTGCTGCGCGATGAAAGCTCGCTTGCGCAGCTCGCTGATTGCTACAGCCTGATCAATATAAAGCTGGACAAATGCGGAGGGCTCAGTCGTGGGTTGGAACTTGCTCGAAAGGCTAAAGATAGGGGGCTGGACTACATGGTTGGGTCCAATGGCGGGACGTCCTTGGCTACGGCGCCAGCTTACCTTTTGGCGGCCAATGGGCGTTATGCCGATATCGATTCTGCGCCGATGCTGCGTGATGACCGGGACAGTCCAATGGTCTTCGCAAATGGCAGTGTGCATGCGCCTTCAAGGTCGCTCTGGGGATGACGCAGGGTCACTACGATTTGGATTTCGGCGTCAGCATCCCGATCAACGGGATCGCCCTCAATGCAAACCTCTTGCTGCCCCGCGCAGCCGAACCGTCCCCGGCCTTGCTAACCATCACGCCTTACAGCTGCGATTTCGCCTACAACCGCGCGAGGGTGTTTGCACAGGCTGGCTTTGCTGTTGCGATTGTTGAGGCGCGCGGGAGGGGCAATTCGCAGGGTGCGTTTGATCTTTACAATGACGGGGATGACGGAGCCGCTTGTGTCGAATGGCTGGCGGGGCAACCATTCTGCAACGGCGCGGTTGCGCTGTTTGGGGGCTCTTATGCCGGGCTCAACCAATGGCAAATTGCAGCGCGCAAACCCGCTGGCCTCAAAGCGATAGCGCCCGTATGCGGGCCAATGCCGGGCTTTGATGCGGATGGGTATGGTGGGCTGTTCCCGCTGTATAATGTGCGCTGGTCAACCTTTGTGCGCGGCCGAACGCTGCATCCGGCGATCTTGGCGGACGACGCCTATTGGACGGATCTGTTCGCGCGTCACTACGAAGGACAGGCAGGGGTCGCTAAAACGGCGGATTTGCTTGGCGGGGCTGACGCAGTCGTGCAACGCATGCTGTCTGATGAGGCTTTCGATGTGCCTACGCTTGAGGCGTTGAGCGATCTGACCATCCCCGCACTCACGATCACCGGCACAGTGGACAACGCGCAGCGTGGGGCGCTTGAGTTTCATCGGCGCTATGCCCGCGCGCGGCCGGATGCGCCCAATTGGGCCGTGATTGGGCCTTGGAACCATGCAGGCTCGCGGGATCCGGGCGGGGTTGATGAAGGACAGGCGCTTGAGACGTATGAGACAGACCTGCTGGTCGACTTCTACAAATGGGCGCTGAGCGGCGATCACCTGCCCGCGCGTTTGCAAAGCACAGCGTCGATCTATGTCGCGGGCTGCGAGAAATGGGTGGAGAGCAGCAGCCTTGACGCGCCAGCCGTGCGCGAGGTGGAACTGATCGCTCACAACGATGCAGCCACGCCCATTTGCCCGTCAGGTGCACTTATCAAGCCTGAGGTTTCGCTATTCGATGTCCTCGGCGGGGAAGCCAGCGTCAACGCGCTGTGCGAAGACGCGTTCGAGACTGCTGCCCATTGGACAATCGTGACGCAGGATCAGGCCAGATTGATTGGTCAGCCGATCGCTGAGATTGATATTGTGGTGGAACAAAGCGACGCGGATGTCGCGCTCGTGCTGGTCGAAAGCCGCAAGGATGGGACGGTGATTGTTCTCTCATCAGCGCAGCAGCGCTTTGCAGTGGGAGCCCATCATGCAGCGCAGCTCGATTTTCGCTTTGCCGCGCGGCAATTGCAATCTGGATCGCAGCTGACCTTGTACGCATTGCATGTCGATGATCCCGATTTCCAGCGGCCCGATCCAACCATGCCTTCGCTCGTTCAGCTTGCGTCACCTGTGGGCCTGCGCCTCTTCTTGCCAATAACGGAAAATGCCTCATGACGATGACCACTGCCGACTGGCACCGCCAAGCAAGCGAGATTGCGATCGACCCACGCCCTATTGTGGCGGGCGACCGGACCAGCATTGCTGCGCAATCACACTTTGAGACGATCAACCCTGCGACAGGAAAGTGCGTTGCGCGCTATCCGGTATGCTCTGAGGAGGAGGTCGACCGGGCGGTGGCCGCTGGAAAGGCCGCGTTTGACGATGGCGTATGGCGACGCATGCCCTTCATTTAGCGTGCAGGCGTTCTCCAGCGCTTTGCGGACCTGATAGCGCAAAACACTGAACCGCTTGCTATGCTCGACAGTCTTGAGATGGGAATGCCGATTGCGCGTGCGCTCGGCGATGTTGCCTATTCCGCTGACGCTGTGCGCGAGACCGCGGAGCTGATGCTCGACCTGACAGCGCCAGCGGGCGCGACTGTGCCGGGTACACTGACTTACAACGCTTATGAGCCGCTGGGCATTGTAGCGGTGATCTCTCCGTGGAATTTCCCGGTTAATCAGGTGCTGGTCAATCTCATACCCGCGCTGGCGATGGGCAACAGTGTTGTGCTCAAACCCTCCGAAATTGCTACGGCCTCTGCTTTGGTGCTCGCCGATTTGCTTCACGAGGCGGGGCTGCCCAAAGGTGTGCTGAGCGTCTTGACCGGCCCGGGTGCGCCAACGGGCGAAGGTCTTGCGCAGCACCCGGCAATCGCATGCATCGCGTTCACCGGGTCGACCCGCACCGCCGCTCGTATTCAGGCCACCTGTGCATCGCAATCTGGCGTGCCAAAGCGCATGCTGTTGGAGCTTGGCGGCAAGTCGCCGCATATCGTGTGCCAGTCCTTCGCAGATCTTGAACCGCTCGCGCCTCTGCTTGCTGAAAACGTGTTTGGCAATTCCGGGCAAGTGTGTTCAGCGGGCACGCGGTTGTTGGTCCATGCCGATCACGCGAGCGCCCTTATCGAAGCGGTCAGGGAGTGCGCAGGTCAGGACTTTGCTATGGGAGACCCGCTGGACCCTGCAACGCAATTGGGGCCGCTCGCGTCGGAAAACCAAGCGCGGGGCGTACGGTCGATGATGGAAGAGGCCGAGGCGGCAGGTCTTGCGCTGGAATGTGGCGGGGCAAGCGTGATGGATGGCTGTTTTGCGCAACCCACCATCTTTGCCGGGCTGAACGGGGACGAACCGATTGCAACGCAGGAGATCTTTGGACCGGTGCTTGGCATATCGACCTTCAACAGCGCGCAGGAGGCTGTCGCTCTGGCCAACGCATCGGGATATGGCCTTGTCGCGAACATCTGGACCCGCGATCTGGAGGAGGGGCTGGTGCTCTCACGCGAGGTCCGGTCCGCAGCCGTTGGAGTCTCATCAAGCGCGCCGCCCAGCGGTGAAATGGCCCGCTCGCTTGGGCTGGAACCTGCAGGCAATTCAGGCTTTGGCGCGGATTATGGATTTGAGGCACTGCGCAAGTTTTCGCAGCTGAAACTCATCACGCTCAGCGTTTGAGATGCGGTCTGCGAGTGCCAGAGCGAAACGTGAGGCCGCCCGGGGCCGGACATGAAATGAAGCGAGGACTGGTCAGCCAAGCGCCACTCGGGTAGGTGCCTAGGGTAATGTGACAGGGTTTGGCCGGGGGTGGGCATGACAGTCGAGCAAGACGCAAGCGACGCGAGCAAGCCTGACAGACCATGTATTTTCCTGAGCTACACCCGCGCCGACATTGAAAAGGCGCGCGAAATCATCGGCATCCTGGAGGATGCCGGATTTGATGTGTGGTGGGATGGCCTTCTGGAAGGCGGGGTCAATTACCTTCCCACGACCGAAGCCGCGCTGGAGGGTGCGGATTGCGTTGTCGTGGTGTGGTCAAAGCAATCGGTCGGGTCCAACTGGGTCCGCGATGAGGCGCAAAGCGGACAGCAGCGAGGCCGCCTGGTGCCGATTTCATTCGATGGTACGATGGCCCCGCTCAGCTTCCGGCAGATTCAGTTGATCGACCTGAGCGGCTGGAAAGGCGATCCCCAAGCCGAAGAGATCACACGCATCACGACATCGATCAGACGGCTGATCGGGGCAGACCAAGCCGCCACTCCAGCTGTGCCGAAAGCGCCCAAGCCCACCGCGCCGTCCCCAGCCTCAAACGCTGGCGTATCGCGGCGCGCCCTCGTTTTGGGCGCAGCGAGGGTCACCGCACTCGGGGCCGGGCTGGCCGCGTGACAGTTTGATCTGCTTGCGCCGCGCACTGGCTCTGACGCGATGATCGCCATGGCGGTGCTTGGGTTTGAGAATTTGACCGGAGAGGAGGATCAGGCTTGGTTTTCCGACGGGCTCTCGAACCAATTGCGCCAAATCCTCGCGCGCAATCCGCTGCTACGGGTATCCGCCCCGACCTCCTCGCTTGCAGATGGTCAGGAGGATGACTTTGCCATCGGCCGTGCGCTGGGCGTGCCGTTTATCCTGCGCGGCAGTGTTCAGCGCAGCTTGAACACCGTGCGGATCAGCGCTGAACTGAGCCAAGTGGATGATGGTGTGGTGCGCTGGGGCGAAACCTATGACCGCGAGTTTGCGGACGTCTTCGCAGTTCAGTCCGAGATTGCGCGCACGGTCGCGCTTGAGCTTGTCGCGCAAATCCCCGGGGAGCGCGAAGTGGAACGCAGCCTTGCAAGCCAGAAGGATATTGGCGGCACCAAGAATGCGGGCGCATACGAGGCGTTCTTGCGCGGGACAGCGCTGGCGGATTTGTCTTCCGGGGTTGAGAGCGACCGTGCGGCGCTAGCGCAATTCGACGCGGCCATTGCCGCTGATCCGGCTTACGCCGCGGCTCATGCCAAACGCGCAAACCAACTCGCTGCCATCGCCAAGGCGACCTCTGACGCAAGCGAAATTGCAGCTTTGTACGATGCCTCGATTACGGCTGCACGGCAATCGATTGAGCTTGAACCGGCTCTGGCGCAAGGGCATCTCGCGCTCGGTTTTGGACTGAACAACGGCCAGTTGAAGCGCGCGGCAGCCCTGCCACACTATCACAAGTGGACGCTTGCTCATTGGTGCCATCGCGTCCCTGTGCGCACAGTTTTGTGTTGCGCTTTGATCCGCGCATACCGCTGATCTGCGTGCATTTTTCGAGCGAGACCAATTCCAGCTTGGCGCCGCGTAGTTCGGCTGTGCTGGAGCTGCCGCGCGCCGCAGTCCAACGCCAGCCATAGGTGTAAACCTTCATGCCGCTCCTGATGGCTCGCTGGGCCATGGACCTTGCATCCACCGCGATCTGGCTGATCGGATAGCTGATGCCTTCATCTTTGCGCGGATTGTAGACGCCCAGGCGCACTTCATAGCCCAGGCCGCGCACCCAGCGCCCCTGATCGCGAAGGCAATGCGCTGCGGTCAGGACCCAGCCTGTCTTAATCACCGAGCCGCCGCACACCACCCGATTGGCCGCCGGGATCGTGCCGCGCACACCCGGCAGACGCTCGGGACGCCACAGCAGAGCCTGCCAAGGAGCCTGCCCTGGACGCAGCGGCCTGCCGTCAATGACCCGGCGCAGCTTGTCGCACACTGTGTCGGTGTAAACCTCGCCTCTGAAAGGCACAGTGCTGGTGGCACATTGGTTGGCAAGTTCCTCGCGCTCCTCAAGCTTGGTGCATGCGGTTGGCCGCCCCGCTTCGCACAAACGCGCAAACACCTCATTGGCGCGGCGCTGGTCTGGTGTGAGGCGCGGACCGTTATCGAGCTCTTCCGCCAGTGTCATACAGGCGGATAGGTCCTGGGTGTCGCAGCCGCGCTCCAGATAGCGCGCCGCGTCAGCTGCCTGTGCAGACTGCGGGCCGGGACTTTAGCGCAGCGTGGCATCCGCGGCATTGCGGCAGGATCGCGCAATCCCACCGTCGCAGGCAAGCGCAAGAAATTCACGCGCCGCTTCATCATGGGAATAGATCGTGGCACCGTCATAAAGGATTTTGCCCGCTTTGGCGCAGGCGCTTGTGTTACCCTTGCGGCAGGTTTGGGCGAGCGTTGGCAGGGTTCGGTTGGCGTCGGCCAACTCGCAATACCCATCGGAAAGCGCACAGGCGCGGTCATACAGGACAAAGGCGTAGTCTCGGTCCAGCACCACGCCATCGCCCGTAAACGTCTTGTCGCCCAGCCTGACGCAATTCTGCGCTGCGCCTCCTGAACAGGCAAAGTAGAGTGTCTCCGTCTCGCTCAGGTCAAGGCGGCGGACTTCTTCGCGGTCTTCGTGGAACAGTAGCGCCTGACACGCCTGTGTATCGAGCGCTTCGCATTCCTGTTTGTACAAAGCGAAAACTCGCCCTTGAATGCGTCATCGGGCAGCGCGTTGAAAAGGATGCTGGCCAGCGCCGTGCAGGCCTTGCCGCGCGCTTTTGTACAGGTTGCACGCAAGAGCGCTTCGCTGCGAGCCGGGTCGCGTTCGATCCCTTCGCTTGTCCGGAGCATTCGGGCCAGTTCCACGCAGCCATCGGCAAGGCCCATCGTGCACGCCATTTCATAGGTCGCAGCCGCGTCGGGATTGCCAGATGTTCCCGCCCGCGCTTCGTGCAACCGCGCAAGGTTGAAGCAACCCTCGGCATCGCGCGCCTCGCAGCTTTGCGAATAGAGGATGTGCGCGATGGGCCGGTTCTGGGGTGCGCCTCTGCCGAACTCATAGGCTTCCCCGAGCGCCCGGCACGCGGTCAAACCGCCGGTCTCGCAGGCAGCCCCATCGGCGCGGAACCGGGCTTCTTCGAAGCGGAGCAATTCCGCGGGCTTATCGGTGTCTGCCTTCGGCGTGCCGTCCCGGTCATAGGTGTATGGAGAGCCGGGGGGCGCTTCACAGGTGTCTTGCGCTGATAGGGACACGGGCGCCAGCACAAGAAGGGCGGCAGCATAAACCCGTGCGCAATGCCTTGAAACCGGACCCATTTTGCGTCCCCCACGTCTGCCTGGCACCGAACGCAGCCCACAGCCCAGATTCATGTCAAGCTGCGCCGCCTTAACAAGGGCGCGGCCAATGTGTCTCTTGTGCGTCATCGGCGGCTGCGTCTAAGTGACGGGGCGGTACGGGCTGACAGCCGCGCTGGAACGTTTGGGGACGAGCAAAGCACTTATGGCTTACGATCCCCTGTCTGCTTGGCAGCCACACTTTGCGATAAGCGTAACCGGCCACCGCCCTGACAATCCCAGTTTTGCAGACAATGCACCAGCAGTCGAAGCCGTGCTTGAAACGATTTTTGAGCGTGTGGCGGTGCGAGCGAGCGCGCTCGCCGGGGACAGCACACCAGATGTCCGGATGTACACGCTGTGTGCGCAAGGTGTTGATCTGCTCGCCGCGCGCCTTGCCTTTGCCAAAGGCTGGGAACTGTTAACGCCGCTGCCCTTTGGCGCCGGCCTAAACCTCGCCATCAGTACGGGTGCTGCGACCCGGTCCTATGTTGTGGCCTTGCGCGAAGGCGGCGCCGCGTCCGATCCAGCGGTCGAGCAATCGGCACAAGCGATCCGCACGCTCCCAGACAAGGCGCATCTGTTCGAAATCGCTGACCGCGACGCGGAAGTGAGAGCCGCGCTGGAAGCCATGCTCTGCGATCCGCATAGCGCTGATGCGAAACGGCAGTTTGATGCCCATCTGTCTGACAATGTGGCGCTGACCGGGCCGTTGATGATTGAGCGATCAGACCTGCTGATTGCGGTATGGGACCAGCGCTACGCCAATCGCGCAGGGGACACCGGACACACCGTCATGGCTGCGCTGGCCAAGTCGACACCTGTGCTGCTGATCAATCCCGCACATCCAGAGGACTGGTCCTTCCTTACCAGCGCTGAGGAACTCGGCCATCTGCCGCAGGCGCACGGTGGTAGCGCCGTTGATGCTGAAACAGGCGCTGATACCGGTCGGGCGCGGCTTGATGGCTTGGTCGAGGCGGCGCTTGGACCAGCCGGACCATCCATGCAGGCAATGCGCAGTGAAAAGTGGGCAAACAAAAGCACCTTTGGCTTCGGCTTCTACCGCCGGATTGAGCAATTCTTCGGGGGGCGCACGACCAAGTCTGGCACGGTGCAGGCCGTCTATGAACCGCCCGAAGCAATTGCTGAAGGCAGCGCAGCGCCTCTGCTGGCAACAGCGCAATCGCTGCTCGGCAAGGATGATCGCGTTGTCCTCAGGCTGCGCGAACGGGTGCTGCCCGCCTTTGCGTGGTCCGACGGCATATCGAGCCGCTTGGCTGATGCCTATCGCAGTGGGATGAGCTTGAACTTCCTGCTGTCAGCGCTCGCGATCATTGTCGGCATTGCGTATCTGCCGCTTGGGCTTGCGAGCCAAAAGTGGATTTTTGCAGGCGTCGAACTGCTGCTGCTTGCGATCATCGTGACAACGTGGGCGCGGTCCAAGCGCGGCTGGCATCGCCGCTGGTTTGAGACGCGGCGGGTGGCGGAATATCTGCGATTTGGCCCTGTGTTGGCGATTATGGGCGTGGCGCGCCCGGCCGCACGCTGGCCCAAGGGCGATGAGGATGAATGGCCAGAGCGCTTTAGCCGCGATGCTCTGCGAGAGGTCGGGCTGCCCGAGGTCAGGATTGATCGCGCCTATTTGCGATGTGTCCTTTAAGAGCTGGCGCTGCCTTACGTTCAAGCGCAGCGGCGCTATCACGTTGCAAAGTCAGCGCAGCTCGCGCGGGTTCACCACCGGATCGACCATGTGGCTGAGACCTGTTTTATTGCCGCTATCGCGTCTGTTTCGATTTATTTGATGGTCGAATTGGCGGCGGTGCTGGCGCTGGTGCCAAAGGAATGGCCCTATGCCATTGCCAAGGCGTTCACCTTCCTCGGCGTCGCCTTTCCTACAATCGGCGCGAACCTTGCGGGCCTTCGGTATTTTGGCGACGTTGAGCGCTTTTCGGCGATCTCCAAGGGGACCGCAGGGCGGCTTGAAGCGGTTGAAGCCCGCATTCAGCTGGCTGTGTCTGGCGATCCGCGGCGAACCTTACGTTCAAGTCAGCCAGCACGCTGGTTCAGTCGATCGACGAGATAGTCGTGTCAGAGATTGAAAACTGGCAATTCGTTTTCCGAGGCAAGCCACTCGCGCTTCCAGCCTGAACCTTGGGCCTGAACTCAGCGAGATGCCGCTTAAGACGGCGGATCGTAGAACGCTCTCACGGCCCGGTGGACCCCGCGCACGCATGAAACTTGCGATGTGCGCAAGGACTCTTGGTATTTTCGCAATGTCCTTGGGAAGGGCTCGCGCATGATATTATTCTCCGCGGCACCAATCATGCTTGCTACCTGATGGTAAGGTGACTTAGGCTGTGGAATCAGACGGACAGTCCAGTCCGCTCTGAAGGGGATTACAATCATGTTCCTGCGTGAACTCGGCATCATTCCTTCGCAAGAAGCAAGCCGACCGAGCAACGAGCCTGCTCGCTATATCAATGTGAGCCGCCGGGCGTTTGTTGGTGGGTCCGGCATGTTCGCGCTTGGCGTGACGCTGGCGGGATGTTCGACCTATGTTGAGCCTGAGGTTGATGCTGATGCGTTTGAGCTGGCGAAGGCCGGGCCGAGCCCGCTCACCGAAGTTACCGGTGGTGATGCGACGCCGGGATTGTGGATCGCAATTGAAGAGGATGGCACGGTCAACGTGACCTGCCACCGCTCTGAAATGGGTCAGCAGGTCTGGACGTCGATGGCGCAGATCATTGCCGACGAGCTTGAGGCGGATTGGGACAAGGTCCAAATCGTTCAGGCTGATGGGCATGAACGTTATGGCGATCAGAACACCGATGGTTCGCGTTCCGTACGCTACAACTTCCACCGACTTCGCGTCGCCGGGGCGGCGATGCGCAAGATGCTGGTCGCAGCGGCCGCGATGTATTGGGACATGCCAGCAGAGGAGTGTTCGGCACAGGCGGGCCTGGTCAGCAATTCCAAGAACAGCGAAACCTTGTCGTACGGAAATCTGGCAGAGCTGGCAGGCCGTCTAGAGGTCCCGCCAGAAGAAACTATCGCACTAAAAAAGCCCGAGGAATGGCGCTTCATCAACAAAGAAATCCCGTCTCTCACAGTGCCGCGCATCGTGAAGGGAGACAGCAATTACGGCATCGATGTTGAGCGCCCGGACATGGTTTACGCCGTGATTGCGCGCCCGCCGCAGCTGTTTGGCGGGGTCAGCAGCTTTGATGATTCAAAGGCCCTCGCTGTGCCCGGCGTTTTGCAGACCGTCCGCCTGTCAGAGCCCACCCCGCCTGCTCTGTTCAAGGCGATGGGGGGCGTGGCTGTGGTGGCAAAGGACACGTGGGCTGCCATTCAAGGACGGCGCGCGCTGGAAGTGGCGTGGCGCAAGGGTCCCAACGCCAGCTACGATTCTGAAAGCTATGGGGAAGAAATGAAGGCAACCGCGCGGCGCAGCGGCAAAGTGCGCCGCTCGCGCGGCGATGTGAACGCCGCGATGGGCAAGGCTGCCACCCGTATTGAGGCGGAATATTACGCGCCGCACCTCACCCAGTCTCCGATGGAGCCACCCAGCGCGACGGCGGCATGGGACGGTGACACGCTGGAATGCTGGGGCTGTGTGCAGGATCCGCAAGAGACCCGCGCGACGCTCTCAGCGCTGCTTGGTGTGGACAAAGAGAAGATCACGGTTCGCCCGACTTGGCTGGGCGGTGCGTTCGGGCGCAAGTCAAAGCCGGATTTTGCAATCGAAGCGGCGATGATCGCGCGCGAAGTTGGCAAGCCGGTCAAAGTGACATGGACGCGCGAAGATGATGTGCGCCATGGCTTTTACCACTCCGTCAGCGCGCAGCGCTGTGAGGGTGCGCTTGACGAAGACGGCAAGTGCACTGCGTGGCTGCACCGCACCGTTTTTCCGCCCATCGGTTCAACCTTTGACAACACCAACGCTCAGCCAAGCGATGGCGAGATGGGTATGGGAGCAACCGATGTTCCCTTCGCGACACCCAATTTGCAGGTCGAATCCGGTGATGCCAAAGGGCACTTGCGGATCGGGTGGCTGCGCTCGGTCGCCAACATCTATCACGCCTTTGCGGTTCAGAGCTTTGCCGCCGAACTCGCGAATGCAGCGGGCCGTGACCAGAAGGACTACCTGCTCGACCTGATCGGCCCTGCGCGGACATTCGACCCGAATGATGAGGGAGCGACATACGGCAATTATGGCGGTTCGGTTGAGGAATATCCGATTGATACCGGACGGATGAGCGCGGTCGTTGAAAAGGCGGCAGATATGGCTGGCTGGGGGCGCAAGCTGCCTGATGGCCGCGGTCTTGGGATTGCTGTGCACCGCTCATTCCTCTCTTACATCGCGACCGTGGTGGAGGTCGAAGTGGGACAGGATGGCTCGCTCGCGATCCCGGGCGTCTGGCTTGCCGTGGATGCCGGCACAGTGGTCAATCCGCGCCATGTGCGTGCGCAGATGGAAGGCGGGACAATTTACGGTCTATCCAATGCGCTGTTCGGCGAGATCACCGCCAAGAACGGGGCAATCGTGCAGGAAAACTTCCCAAGCTGGCGCCTGATGCGCATGCGTGAGGCTCCGCGCGAATTTGCAGTGGAGATCATGGCGTCAAACGCAGCGCCCGCGGGCGTCGGCGAACCCGCTGCGCCTCCAGCGGCGCCCGCTTTGGCGAATGCGATCTTCGCCGCAAGCGGCCATCGCCTGCGCGCCATGCCGTTTATTGGCGCAGGTGGCAGCAAGTTGAAGCTGCCCGCCGACCAAATGGCTCAAGAGCAAACGGCTTAAGGACAAGGAGGCGATCATGGCGATTACGCTCAAAATCAACGGTAAATCCGAAACCGTAGACGCGGCTCCTGGCACGCCTTTGCTGTGGGTGCTGCGCGACCATTTGAAGATGACTGGCACAAAATTCGGCTGCGGCGTCGCGCAATGCGGGGCGTGCACCGTTCACATTGATGGCGCGCCCACACGCTCATGTGTGATGCCGCATGATGCCCTTGACGGTTCTGAAGTCACCACGATTGAGGGTGTTTCGGGCGGTGCTGCCGATGCCATTCGTGAGGCTTGGGTGGAAAGTGATGTGCCGCAATGCGGATATTGCCAGTCCGGCCAAATCATGGCGGCCACCGCGCTGCTGCGTGACAATCCTAGTCCGGACGATGCGGCGATTGATGAGGCGATGAGCGGCAATTTGTGCCGCTGTGCAACTTATATGAGTATCAGACGCGCCATTAAGGAAGCGTCGTCCAAGGTTTAAGGCAATCTTGGCTTCGCTTGGCTGGGCAGGCGGTCTGCTCCAGATAGGGCTTGCAATCCCGTGCCAAAGCTCGTCCTTTGCATGAGGATTTGGGGGCAGTAAATCGTGAAGGCTTTGGTTTCAGTTCGTTTTGCACAAAGCGTTCGCTTTTGCGGGCTTTTATGGATGGCCTTGCTGTATGCTGCGGCGCTGCCGACAGCCACTCCGGCGCATGCTCAGACACTGACCCCGGCCGTGATCAACCTCGCCAAGCCTGTGGGGGCGCAGCAGGGGGCCTATCAGACGATCACCCTTCCGGCGCAGGCTCGCATGAACGAGATCGTGATCTATGCTGATACATCGTCGCAGGATCGCAGGATTTACGGGCTGGAGATCAGATATCAGGCTGCGGCAGGCGCGCGGCCTTCGTGGACGCCTTTGATTGGAGCGCGCAAGGGAAAACGGTTCCAATCCTTTGCCAGCTTCAGCGCGTCACGCCCTGTGTCCAAGGTAACGCTGTGGACCCGCAATGGCGGACCGCTTGCGGGGATCCAGTTTTCCGGAAAGGCGGGAACAAACGGGATATTCTCGCGGACATTCTCTCAAAAGCAGGCTGTCAGGCTCGGCGAGGGCCTTTCCTTTGGCGGGCTGGTTGCGCGCACGGACGGAGAGCAGATTTACGCGCTTGGCGTGATTGCGATTGATCCGGATAACCCCTCCAGCCACCCGGCTTGGGCAAACAACCCGGTGCTGGCCTACACCAAGCCTCAGGGAACGGCTGGGGCGCAGGCGCAGGATCAGGCAACCTTGGCCAGCCAACTGCGCCAGACCACACAGCAGAGACTTGCCGCGACGCTGGATAGATTTGTGGCCGAGGTCAAACGCGGCCCGGTTGAGCGTTCTTCGGGCGCGGGGCGTCCGGCAACGACTTCAACGCAGGGTCCTTCGTCTTCGGTCGGATCGCAGCCTGCTCAGCCGCAAGATGAGTTTGGCGATCTGCCGGTCAGTTTCGGCGACTTGCCGACAAGTTTTGATCAGGGGACGGGATCGGGCGGCTTTGACGATGGCTCCGCTGGAGTTGGCTCCACTGACAACGGATCTCTTGGTGAAATGGGCGCGCCCGGCCAAACGGGATCCGGCGGTATGATTGTCGGATCAAAGCCAGCGCAGCCAGACATGGCCAAGCTTGGCCGGCTGGTGAATGTCGAGATGGAGCCGCGCCTTGGCGCAGCGGCGCAAAACGGCGACCTCTGGGAGTTTGAAAAAGTCTCCGTGAACGGAGTAACCGAAGCGCTTGTGCGGCTGAAGAACGCTGAGACCGGCCGCTATCTGGTGCACGGCCCCAGCGGTCCAAAACTTGATACGCCCAGCCGGTTCTCAACCACCGGTATGTGGAGCGTTGAGCCGAGCACCGATGGCAACATCCGGCTTAAGAGCCGATACAATGGAGCCTACCTGCACGTGGCAGGCGGCGTGCTGACAGCAAGCGCAGTGCGGCCAGACAATAAGGCGGCGCGCTGGTCACTGTATTGCGACGGCGGCCAATCCGAGAAATCACAAAAGCCTTGCGGAATAACGATGGCGTCCAGTTCCAATAGGGCGCAGGCTGCGCCCAGTGTTACGGGGCTTAATCTGCGCGAAGTCGGGTATCGGCGTCAGCTCTCTCAGCGTTCCGTGCAAGAAGGAAAGTTCATTCAGTCCTCCGGTGATGCCAATCTGTGGTTCTGGCAAACCGGAGCTCGTCGCGACACGAGCCGTCGCTATCAAGTGGTGCGGCGGACCAAAAATGGTGTGATGCTAAAGAACGCATCGCGCACAGCGGCGACTTTGAATGCGGTGTTTGAAATTGATCTGGCGAGCGGTCGCATCACCGGGCGTAATCTGAATCGCAAACAGAGTGACCCGCGAAACTTCTTTGACGCCAGGATTACGAGCCGGGCTGCAAAGTGATTAATTTTAAAAATCAAGTCACTAGTGGTGTTTACAAGCAATTTCTTGCCTTGTTCAGGAAAATAGCAGATAAAATGAACGAATAAGGCGCGCTGCCAGAGCAGTGCGGGCTGATACGAAGACAGGGGTACAGGGGAATGTCGAAAACGGGGCAATCTGTTCGGGCTATCAAGGCCGCGCTGATGTTGGGAGTGATGATCTCAGCAGGCGGAGCGCCGCTTGCGCCGAGCCTCGCGCAGGAAGCGGTCGTCAATGATACGGGCGTTTACGGCAAGAATGTCGCGCGCGCTGACTTTCCTGGTGGCTCCTATCGCATGATAGCAGAGCGCGAATGGGGCCGGTATGACGAGAACGACAAACTGATCCGCACCTATGTTGAGTTGCGCCGCGATGATTGGGCGGTGGAATTGCGCCAGCCGAACACCGATGTGTTTGCGACGATCGATACGCTGCGCAATGCAGTGTTGGAAACCGATCCCAATACAAATGTTCTGACGGAATTTGCCAAGATCGGCTCAGTCGCGCCGCGCGGGGATATGCCTAAAGTGCCGCTGCCGCGCATCCCGGCCGATTATCCGGACTGGTATAAGGATGCATGGAATGCGCGCTTTAATCCGGCCAATCAGGGATTTCGGCCCGGAGCCTCCGTGGCAGCCAATCCTGCGCAGAGTGGACAGGGCGCGACGTTTGCGATTGGTTCCAGCCAATCCACAATCGCCCAACCCACACCGGGGCAACCCCCCGCGCAAGGAAGCACAGGCGGCTTTAACCCGTTCTCCAATCCGGGCGCGCCGCAACAGACCGGAGCCAGGCAGCCCACACAAACGGCCCAGAACTCCGGCGGCTTCGATCCCAATGCCCCGTGGCTCGCCGCTCAAGGTGGTGGGCAGCCGCAAACGGCAGCCGCGCCTCCAGTTCAGCAGAACAACCCCTTTGCTCCCCCGTCATCCAACGCGCCGCCGTCACAGCAAAACAACCCCTTTGCGCCGCCTGCGGGCCAGCAGCAAAACCCCTTTTCCCAGCAGTCCGGGCCACCCGTATTCGCGCGCGGCAACGGCGATGGCGGGGCTGCACGCAGGCCGGGTGCTCAAACGCAAGGCACGGGCGCGTTCCAACCGCAATTTGGGGGAGGCCAGGGAGATCTGGACGCGCTCGATCCGAAAACCCAGTTTGACGGCGTGTGGGTTGCCATTGGTGAGACTTATAAGCGCACATCACCTGAACCACCTCTAGACTCGCCCAAGCGCGCTGCTTGGGAAGCCCGCTACATCGCGCCGCGGATGATCCGTATTACCGGCGTAAGCGACACCTCATTCGTTCTTGAAAACGTTAACAACACGCGGAACCCGGCCGAGCGCGCACCGATTATGGGCAGCGGCCAATTCGGCATGCGCAAAGCCGCAGAGAATCGTTACACCGGGTCAGGCGCAAACGTTTCGATTCAGCCTGGGCCGGATCAAACGAGAGACATCATGCGCGCGACCTTTCCGAGCGCATTTGCCCATATGTCAGGCCAGTATCGCCGAGCGACGACCTCAAGCGGATTGGTGCTGAGCCGTGATCGTACAAAGCCCGAAGTTCTTGAGGGTAAGCCTCTGATTTCGGATGAGTTTGCCAATCTCACCAAGGTCTATCAGCCCAGTCTGGTGAGTTACAATCCGGCCGCAATGAACCTGCTCGATCCGAGAGCCGGTCGCATGGCGCAGATTTTTGAGCGTCACCAAGAGCAATATTATGCCTTTGATCCAGAGGTTGGCAGAAATGTGCTGTATGGTCTGCGCGGGGCGGAGACACCAACAGTGCTGGCGGAGAACAATCGCATCTCCGTTACCAGCGAGGCTGAAACGCAGGCTCAGGTCTCGAAGAGCATGGGGCAAAGCGTGGCGGGCATTGGCTACAACTTTGCGCGTGAGCAGACACGGATGGCGCGCAGCCGTTCGGGAACGTCGACCGAATTCATGTTGGCACGCATCCCGCGATACGCGTTGATGGTTGATCTGCCCAATATGGAACTCGACTACTTTTTCAAGAACATGGTCGAGGAGCTGATGACGGGGCGGGCCACTTACAATCAGTTCTTTGATCGGTACGGCACGCATTACGCATCTTCGGTGACGTATGGCGGGCTTGGTGTCTCGGAAGAGACGAGCCAGAGCCTCGAAACAGCCGAGAGCCTGGCGGATAAGTATAGCGGTGGCCTAAATGCGACGGCGACCAGCAAGACCGGGCAGCAGCTTGGCAATTCCAATATGAACAACGGGAATTCTTCGTTCAATTCCTCCGGCTCCGGGTTCAGCACGTCGAGCCGGCAGTTCCGCGCAGTGGGTGGCAGCGGGTCTACCAATGCTGGCAGCTTTCAGGTCGATGACAAAAATGTGGCCCCGATCATGTATGATCTGCGGCCGATCTCGGAGTTGATCAATCCGGCGCTGTTCGACACTGGCGGCGACCCCAACAAAATACGTCGATTGCTGCAAGTGCGCCAGGCGTTGCAAAACCGGATCAATGCGCGCCAGCGGAGTCTGCCCAAGCTTTCAACGCTTCGGCCCAAGAGTTCTGAGGCTTACAGGATCACTTTCAATAACATCCGTTGCACATCGTCAGGCTCAAGATCGCGGTCCTCGATCTTGTTGAACGGTGAAATCAATGCGTACTTCAACGACTCTCTAGGTGCGAACCGCGAACTATCGTTGCTTTCGAAAGCGGTGACCGAGGATACTGCCGAAACCGAGACGATCCAATGTGGGCCAAACGCCTATCCGTTTGGCTTGGTTGGTAAGCAGATGGTGGTGGTCAAATCGATCCAGAGCCCGGTGAACGTCACATTTGGGGTCGGGCCAAAGGCGCTTTACGATTACAAAAAGCCGACTTTCACAACAGGGGATCGTATCCGTCAGGGCGGAATGAATGACATGGCGGAAGGGATTGTGGGTATCTTCAAGCCAAGCCGAAACAGCGCGAAAATCATGGAGAGAGACCGAAAGAACCTCCAACTCAAGGCGTCTACGGCGATCCCGGCATGGGACAACACTTTCCGCGGTGTGCCCAACATTCAGCCGGGCCAACGCAATAACGGGCAATGGCGGATCGGCGGACAGGGTGGGCCTACGCTGGTTGTCAATTACACTGTCCAAAGACTGCAATAAGAAGGATTTGAGCCATGCATCCCATGTTCAAACTTGCCGCATCAGCCGCATTGATGCTCGCTGCTCCAACGATGGCGCAAAATCAGGAAGCGCCGTTCGCCCCCGTTATGGCGACCTTTAGCGGGCAGGGCGCTCTGGTTCTGCCACCTGCTCAAGCGCTTTCGATCAATGGGTCCGGGACGATCGAATTCTGGGTCGCGGCGCAATGGCAGAATGCACTCGACTATGACCCCGCTGTGATCGCCTATTCGGGACCGCAAGGTGCGCGCTTTGCGGTGCATATCGCAGCCGACAGGCAAGGCTTGGGCGTGTATGCGGGCCAGTTCTTTCAAGGCGTGCAATTCGATTTCAGCGACGGTCAGGCGCATTATGTTGCGCTGGTCACGATCGGCGACAGCATTGATGTGTATATCGACGGCCAGTTCCGCACGACGCTAGGCTATGGCTTTGCCGATCTTCCCGCGGAAACCTTCAGCGTTGGCTCGATTGGCAATTTCTCTCCGTTCATCGGCCTTATCGGGCAGGTGCGCATCTGGGATGAGCCGATTGATCCGGACGTGCTGAACTATTTCAGCTGGCGCCCGATTGAGACGCAGGGGCCCAACGCGCATCCCGATCTCGATGCGCTGGTGGGGGCATCGACCTTTGGCAATCCGGAAACCTCCGGCTTTGTCTTTGTCGGCGATGGGGACCCGATCAACACCACGCTCCCGCCTGAACCATTTGATGATAGCGATATTGACCTGCCGGGCCAGTAAGCCCGACCACATCCATAGGAGAACAGACCATGGCGATTGGAATGAAGACTTTCACAGCTGCGCTGATTGCCGCGGCGTTGATGGTGCCACAGGTTGTGGACGCGAAGAACCCGAAACGCGGGGGCGCAAAACGCCCCGTGACGATCTCACAGCCCAAGAACGTGCGGGAGGCCGGCAAGAAAGACAGGACGCACACATCGCGCAAGCAAATGGTCGCGATGGCCAAAGCTGCGAAAAAGCGTGGCAAAGCAACGTTAAAGACGGCGCGCAAGGATTTGGCAGCGGTTCAGAGGTCTGAATTGCGCAACCGCAATGACCGCGCCACTGCCAAGGACGTGTACAATCGCGCAAAGCTCGCGGCAGAATCTAACCCCACCCCGGCGAACATCAACCGGTCGAATGCTGCGCTTGCGGCCTATCTTCCCGTTCGTGACAGGCATTTGAGTTCCGTTGCGGCGCTCACTTCGCAGCGTAACCGGGTGACGCAGCTTGAGAACCTTCAAAAGCAAGCCCTCAACGCGACAACTCAAGCCCGCGGCATGACGCCTTCTGCGCCTCGCGCAGGAGCCCCGCGTTTCGGTGCCCGCCCGGCAAACTTCGTCCGTCCCGTGGAAGCGTATGATCGGGTTGCAGCGCCGCAGCAGATTTACGGACCTGGCCCGGTGCAGCGGGTAGACAGCGTCGCGGCTTCCGCGCGAATCGTCCAAAACGCGTCGCAATCGCTGGTGCGGGAATTCAACCAGCAGCAGGCCCAGCGTCAGGCACTCGCAGCTAACGGCCAGTTTGTAGGCGGGGCCAACAATCAGGTTTATCAGCGCGCCCAGCCAGTGGCGCAAAATGCGTATCAGGCCGCGAATGACGCGATGTTCTTTTAGGCGCTGCATATCTTCGATAGGCAAAGGAAGGCTCGGGCACTGCGCCCGGGCCTTTTTTGTTGGGGCTTGCCACGCGGCGGCCTTTGCACAGGCCTTGCTTTCGCTTAAGCTTTGCCTGTCTTATTGATGATCCGTTTCGTCTGACAGGGGGTACGACAGCCATGGGCCTTTTCTCCAAACAATTCATTGACATCATCGAATGGGAAGAGAAGCCCGGCCAGCTCGCATGGCGCGCGCCGATGGAGGATAACGAGATCCAGTACGGCGCGAAGCTGACCGTGCGCGAGGGGCAAGAAGCAGTCTTCCTCAACAATGGAGAGCTGGCGGACCGCTTCAGCGCGGGCATGTATGAGCTGCAGACCGATACGCTGCCTGTCATCACCGCGCTGCAAAATTGGGACAAGGGCTTCAAATCGCCGTTTAAATCGGATGTCACGTTCTTTTCCACGCGTGAGATCACCGGGCTGAAATGGGGCACCGCGCAGCCGATCACTGTGCGCGATCCTGAATTTGGCGTGGTGCGTATCCGTGCCTTTGGCACTTATTCGTTCAAGCTGGGCAGCGTTGACCAGTTCTACCGCACGACCTTTGCCAATCTCGATCAGCTGTGGATCAGCGATATGGAAGCGCAGATGCGCTCGATCATCTCGACCAGCCTTGCCGCGCTGCTGGGAGGCGGCGGGACGCCGTTTCTTGATATGGCGGCGGATCAGGCGAAGCTTTCAGAAAGCCTCCAACAGGCCGCTGACAACGCGACTGACCAATGGGGCATCGTGATCCCATCGCTGTTTGTTGAAAGCCTTTCCCTTCCGGAAAAGGTGCAGGAGGCCATCGACAGCCGCTCATCCATGGGCGTGATCGGCAATTTGCAGGATTATGCGACGTTCAAGGCAGCGGACTCGCTGGATGAAGCGGCCGCTGCGTCTGGTGGTGTGGCCGGAGCAGGGGCCGGCGTTGCGGCGGCCATGGCGCTGGGCCAGGTAGTGCAGGGCGGGCTGATGGGAGGCATTTCTGCGGCTCAGCCAGCGCCTGCCCCGGCATCCGCCGCGCCGCCTGAAGACCCGCTCAAAACCATCGAAAAGCTCCACGCCCTGCACAAGGCCGGCGCGCTGAGCGCAGAGGAATTCGACGCCAAGAAGGCCGAACTGCTTGCCAAGATCATGTAAGGGCTGCGGCAGGGGGTAAGGATCAGCGCAAGATGGAAGCGGAAGCCAATTGCCCGAATTGCGGGGCACCGATCGGGCTCGGACAGCCGGGCCTGCCAGTGCTCACCTGCCCTTTTTGCCAGACACTGATCAGCAAGTCCGATGACACGCTGAGTGCGGTGGGCGATGCCGGGCGTGTCCCGTTTGATGTCAGCCCGCTGCAAATTGGCACCCGGCTAGTGGTCGATGGCAAGCGCGGAGAGATCGTCGGGCGCGAACGTTGGGCTTGGGATCGCGGTTTCTGGAATGAATGGCTGCTGCAATTGCCCGATGGCTCGATCCGCTGGGTGGCGGAGGAAGCCGGGCAGTTCATGGTCATGGAAGAGACCGAAGCGACGCCGACCAATATCGAGCAATTGCAGGCTATCGACACCACAGATCGCGGCAGTCTGGGCAAACGCATCCGGATTGGCCGCATTAATTTTACCGTCGCCGACGTGAAGATCATCCGCTGTGTCGCCTCCGAAGGATCGCTGCCACACATTATCGGCGCTGAGTTTGCGCGCGAAAGCATTGACCTGCGCACCCGTGACAAGCGCGCGATGACTTGGCAGGCCGATGGGACCGGGCACTCGCTGTGGTCGGGCGCTTATTACCGCTTGGCCGATCTGGAGCCGAGCGGCTTGCGACGCTTTGAGCATTGGCCCGAACCCGCGATTGAGGCTGCAGGATGAGCGCTGCCGCCTTCGCCGCCGCTCCTGATGTCAGGAGCCTTGACTGCCCATCTTGCGGCGGCGCGATAGAGCTGCGCGCGGCGGGCTATTCGACGCTCTATGTCTGCCAGTATTGCGGCAGTGAAATCGACCTCACCGGCGATGATGCGAAGCTGATTGCCGAGCATACGCAGGCCGCTCAGGCGCTCACCATTCCGCTTGGCACCAAAGGCACGCTGGACGGGATCACCTGGATCGCCATCGGCCACTTGCACAAGAACGATGGGTGGGAGGATTGGGAGGAATACTGCCTCTTCAACCCCTATCACGGTTATCGCTGGCTGGTGTTCACCTCCAGCGGTTGGAGCCTTGGTACCCCTATGCTCTCGCAGCCCGCATCACCGGGCGACCAGCGCTTCCGCTATGACGGCGCGACAATGCGGCGTTGCTACGATCCGGCGAGCGCCAAGGTGGTTGGCGCGCTGGGCGAGTTTTATTGGCAGGTCAAACGCGGCGATCTGGTCAAGTCGACCAGCTATATCGGCGGCGGCATGGTGCTCTCCTGCGAGATCACAACCGATGAATACAATTGGACGCGTGAGGACTACATCTCCTCCGCCGATGTCGCTGAAGCCTTTGGGGTCGAGGATACCGGCGAATATCCCGAGATCGGCGACCTGCCGTCACCGCATCAACCCAATCCCTATTCCAGCGATGCCAAGACTTTCGCGCTACTTGCCTCGATCGCATTCTTTGTCGGCGTGCTGATGACGATCCTGCTCGATTTCGGCGGGGAGACCCGCGCGCAGCAGTTTCAGGCCAATCCCTCGAGCACCAATCGCACCCTCTCGCTGGGCAGGTTCGAGATCAAGGACCGCGCCAAGCCGTTCACCATCACCGCGCGCGGCGAACCGGGGCGAAACAATTGGATGTATGTCGAATATATCCTCACCAATGTTGAAACCGATGAAGAGATCATCGCCAGCCAGCCGATTGAGTACTACACAGGCAGCGACTGGACCGAGGATGATCGGCGCGGCACGGTCAAGATCGCCTCGGTTCCGCCGGGCACTTATGAACTGACAGCCGAAGTTGGCCTGCCCGAGGATGAGGCGCGGACAAATCCCAATACCAGCTGGAGCGGCGGTTTCGGTTCAACTCGCCCGGTCGCCATTGAGGCCCGCGCCAATGGGACATTCTATTCCAGTCTTTTCCTGCTGGGACTTGGCCTGTTTGCGCCGGTGATCTGGCTGGGGCTTCGTGTGATGAGCTTTGAAGGAAATCGGCGAAGCGATTTTGATGGATGGGGCACCGATGATGATGACTAATCAAGAGACACGCGCATGAGGCGAAGTATGTTCATGGGCTGGTGCGCGGTGTGCCTTGGCCTGTTCTCCTATTCCAGTTGGATCGGCTATTCCCCGTTCGGCGATGGCGTGCGCGCTGTCAGCGCTTACTCGCGCGGCGGCGGTCCGATGCACAAATGAGGATTTTCGACATGGCACTGCACAACCACTTTCTTTCGACACTCGTCACCGCGACACCTTCAGGGGGCCAAATGCTGACACTCGACACCTTTCTGGCGAGCCTCGCCTATTCATTCCTCGGGATCACCGTGTTCCTGATCACTTTTGTGGTGGTCGACATCCTCACCCCGGCCAAATTGCGCGTCGAGATCATCGACAAAGGCAATACGGCGGTCGCCGTTCTAGCGGGCGCCGGGGCGCTTTCGATTGCGATCATCGTGGCCGCGGCGATCCATGGCTGACACTGCACCTGAAACTGCAGCAAGAGCTGCGGTTTCGGGAGACAATGGCGCGGGCGCTCCACTGAGCAAAGGCAAGGAGCGTGAGCCACAGGGCCTCTCGCTAATTCTGCTGGTTTCGGTGTTTGTAGTCGCGACCTGCGGGCTGATCTATGAGCTGCTGGCAGGCACAATTGCGACCTACCTGCTGGGCGACAGCGTCACGCAATTCTCAACCGTAATCGGCACCTATCTGTTTGCGATGGGGATCGGCAGCTGGTTCTCGCGCTTTGTCCAGACCCGGCTGCTCGCGTGGTTTATCCGGGTTGAGATCATCATCGCTTTGGTAGGCGGAGCTTCAGCGGCTTTGCTGTTTTTGCTGTTTCCGCTGGTCGATGATTTTCGCCCGATCCTCTATGGCCTTGTGCTGCTGATCGGTTTTCTGGTTGGGCTCGAAATCCCCTTGCTGATCCGCATTCTGAAGGATGATTTCAGCTTTGGTGATCTGGTCTCCAACGTGCTGACCTATGATTATATCGGAGCGCTCGCCGCCTCGTTGTTGTTCCCGCTGGTACTTGTCCCGTTTGTGGGGCTGGTGCGGGGTGGCTTTGTGATCGGGATCGTCAACATTCTTGTCGCGCTGCTGCTGGTGTTTCGTCTGCGCCGCGATCGCTCTTTGGTTGGGGAGCGGGTGGCGGCGGTCGCGGTGGCGCTGTTGCTGGTAACCGGCGCGATTGCATCCGAGCGGCTCCAGCGCCTGTCCGAAGGTGCGTTCTACAATGACAATCTGATCTACGCGAAGTCGAGTTCATATCAGCGTATCGTGCTGACCCAGAACCGCGGGGACATCCGCCTGTTTCTCGACGGCAACCTGCAATTCTCCAGCCGCGATGAATATCGCTATCACGAAGCGCTGGTGTGGCCCGCGCTCGCCCGCTCCGCCGCGCCGCGCCGCGTGCTGATCCTGGGCGGAGGCGATGGGTTGGCGCTGCGCGAAGTGCTGCAGGAGCGCAGCGTCGATCAAGTGACGCTGGTCGATCTGGACCCTGCGATCACTGATCTCTTCTCCAGCGCGGCACCCTTGCGACGCCTTAATGGAGACGCCTTTGCTGATCCGCGCGCGCAGGTGATCAACGCGGATGCCTTTGCCTGGGCGCGTGATAGTGAGCGGAGCTTTGATGTTATTCTTGTCGATCTGCCAGACCCGACAAACTATTCGATAGGACGGCTCTACAGCGTTGAATTCTATCGCAATCTGCGCAGCCTGCTGGCTGAGGGCGGGGTTATGAGCGTGCAAAGCACCGCGCCCTATATCTCCACGCAAAGCTTTGCCATGATCGGCGCGACGCTGGCAGAGGCCGGTTTTGAGACACGGCCTTATCATGCTTATGTGCCCAGCTTTGGCGATTGGGGCTTTACGCTGGCGACGAAAGGCGCGCTGCCAGCGCTTGGCCCGCTGCCGCGGCATCTGCGCTATGTCTCGCGCGAAGAGGATGCGCGTATGGCGCAGTTCCCTGCGGACATGGTCGCTTCGGCACCCGGCGTTAACCGTCTTGACAATCAGGCGCTGGTACAGCTGTTCACGCAGGAATGGCGGGCATTTGGCGATGATTGAGGGTGCGACAAATCAGGTGGCAAGCGCGGTCGGCACACATGTGCTGATCGATGTGCGCGGCCGCGCCCATGGCCTTGACGATCCCGCTGCGCTCGAACCGATCCTGCGCGAGGCGGCGTTGGCGGCAGGGGCGACAATCCTTGAATCGCGCTTTCATCACTTTGGTGAGACCGGGAGCGAGACCGGCGGGGTCACCGGCTTTGTGATGCTGTCGGAATCGCATATTTCGATCCATTCCTGGCCAGAGCTTAGTTATGCTGCGCTTGATATCTTCATGTGCGGATCGGCCCGGATTGAAGCGGCCATCGCAGTGATTGAGCGCGCCTTTGAAGGCAGCGATCTGACGGTAAGGCGGCTCGCGCGCTGACCTGGGCGGCGGCGCTCATGTGCGCTGCGTTTACCTTAAAACAACGCCCACGCGGTACTGGGTCAGGGTCATGTCTGAGACCCATTCCTCCCGTCCCTTGGCTAAGATGTCGCGCCGCTCGCTCTTGGCTGGCGCAGGCGCATCGCTGGCTGCCGGCATGGTCGGCGGATGCGCCACCGCGCCTTACGGCTCGCAGTCGAGTTATCTGACGAACATCGTTGCCCCGCAGAATCAGAACACGGTCTATTTCTGGGTCGATGTGGTCATGCAGCAAGTGCGCGATCAACGCACGCCGCCGCCGCGCGCGGCTTACAATTTCGCTGCGCCCATGGTTGCGGGCTTTGTGGCTGCGAACGCCATTCTTGGCCGGTATGAGATGCCATATGATTTCGGCGAGGCACCGCGCGGCGCTGACCCGGAAGTGGCCTATGGTGTCGCCTTTGCGACCGCCGCCTCGGAATGTTTCCAGCAGCCATTTCTGTGGGAGCGCAATGCGTTTAAAGGTCGCTTCGCTGATGGTGACGCCAAGGAGCTGGGGATCAAATGGGGCCGTCATGTCGGCCTGATGATTAACAAGATGCGCACTGGCGACGGGGCCGAACCGCACCGCGCGAACTTCTACCTTGATCGCTATGACCGTCGCACCGATCCGCTCAAATGGACGCCCACTGGCCCCAGTTACAGCGCCGGTCCTGGCCCCAGCGTTGAGAGCTTTGCGCGCGGGCTCTTCCCCGGCCATGGGCGGATCAAGCCGTGGACGATGACCAGCCCCTCGCAGTTTCGGGTCGATGATTTCCTCGACCCGGCCAGCCCTGAACTCGCTGAGCAGTTTGATTTGGTGCGCAGGTTGGGTGGCAAATATTCCAAGGAGCGCAATGAGGATCAGTCGATGATCGCGCTGTTCTGGGAAGATGGCCCTTGGGGCATCACGCCGCCGGGCCACTTCCTCTATGTCGCGCTGCAAGTGATGCAGGATCGTGGCTACGATTTCCTCGACCATGCGCGGCACTTCGCGCTGCTCGGGGCGACGCAGGCCGATGCCTCAATCAATGCATGGGACAGCAAATATCACCACGACATTGTTCGACCCGAGACCGCAATCCTCAGCCGCGCGCCCTATTTCGGCAACGCTGATACGCGGGTGCAAGTCGACCCGGAGTGGATGAGCCTGATCCCAACGCCCAACTTCCCCGCCTACACATCGGGCCACTCGACCTTTGGCGCGGCAGGCGTCGAGATGACCAAGCTGCTGATCGGCACTGACGCGGTCAGCTTTAGCCACGAAAGCCCCGACCAGGTGCTGTGGCCCACGCTGGTGGGTAAGCGCCGCTATTTCACCAGTCTGGATCAGGCGGCGTGGGAGAACGGTTGGAGCCGCATCTATGGCGGGGTCCATTGGCTCGCCGATCATGAGGCCGCTGACAAAGCCGGTCGCCAGATTGCGCGCCATGCGTTCAATACCATGTTCCGGCCCAAGGTCTGAGGTTATGCGGCCAGTGATCATCATCCGCGCGCTCTTCAGCGCAGGTGCATTGGCGCTCGTCTGTGGGACAGCGCAGGCGCAAGAGGTCAGCCTTAATTACGACCGGCTCTCCTCGCTTGAAGAGCCGATTGCTGTGGCGGTGGGCGACATTACCATTCAGGTGCAGGGCGTGCTCGATGCGCCGGTGATCGCCGAGTTCGATGAAGTGACCGGCGGCGATGGTGTCAGCGCGGCGTTTGTCGGCAATTTTCAGGTTTCGGCCGAAACCCAGCTCAGCAATCGCTGGACCGTGGGCGCGGTGTATTTCGGCCAGTATTCGAGCGATCCGCAAACCGTCTTCCTCACCAACTTCATGGGGCCGGAGGAATACAACGACAACGTCGCAGGCTTCGTGCGGACCTCGTTCGGCACGGTGATCGGCGGGAATGTGAACCAGCAGGTGCGCGAGCAGACCCGGCGACGGCGCGGGGTAGGCAATGGCTTTCTCGCATTTGATGATTTCTATGGTCAGCTGGCGCGCTGGGGCGGGGCCTATGTCGGTCGCTTTGGGCCGAGCACTATGGCCGCTGCGGTCGATGAGAACGGCGATTTCGAAGTCGGCATGGAATATCAGCGCCCGCTCGGACGGCGCGATGTGCGCTTTGCCGGGCGCTTCCGCCAAGCTGAATTCGTCGCCGCCGACGGGCTCACCCGCTTCGACACTCAAGGCCTCGGCTTGGTGGGTGAGATCGAATATGGCAGCTCCATCTTTGATTTGGGCGCAGGCTATGAAAGCCTTGATGGCCAGTTGGCTGACGCCCAGCGCTGGTTTGTCTCTGCCGGAGCGCAGACCCAGCTTGGCCAATTGCGTCTGTCAGGCGAGGGGCATTACGGCCAGGTCGAAGGCGATGATGAGATCACAGCCGCTGTCGGCGCAGGCTATGACGTTGCGCGCGGTCTCTCGCTTAACCTTGGGCTCAACTATCAGGATGCGCGCATTGATGCCGATGGTGTGCAGTTGGTAGAGACCGAGGAAGGCCAAGCGGTCGCCTCTGTGCGCTTCAGCTTTTGAGTCCATCGAGCTGCGTGGAACCTTTTGGCTGCGCGCTCCGTATCTGGAGCATGTCAAAAGTCAAAGTCTGGTTCGATGGTGCCTGCCCGCTGTGTCAGCGTGAGATCGCAATGATGAAGCGGCTCGATAAGGATGAGGCGATAGACTTCGTCGATGTGTCGGAAGCCGCCGATCCTTCTTGCCCCATCGACCAGACCGAATTGCTCGCCCGTTTTCATGCGGAAGAAGACGGCGTTGTGCTGTCCGGCGCGGCGGCGTTCGGCGCAATGTGGCGAGCGATCCCGCGCTTGCGCACGCTTGGTCTGATGGCGCGCAACCGCACAGTGCTTGCCGTGCTGGAATGGCTCTATGTCCGCTTTTTGAAGGTCCGCCCGCAATTGCAGCGTCTGGTGAGCTGACACAGTGAGCTGACAGTGCTTGCCAGCGCCGCCCAGCGCGCGCATTCTCCCGGCTAAAGACATCAGGGAGAGGGAAATGAGCAAGACGTCCGGCTTGAACTTCGGCGGAATGCAGAACGAGATATATTCAGCCGGACTGCAAGGGCATCTGCCTGAATTTCCGGTCGATTTTGCCACGCTCGAAGCGCGCGCTCATGATGCGTTGGGGCCGATGATGACCAACTATGTCGCAGGCGGCTGCGGGGATGAGCACACGCAGGACACCAATGCGAGCGCGTTTCATCATTGGGGCATGGTGCCGCGCATGATGGTCGATTGCACCGAGCGTGACTTGTCGATTGGGCTGTTTGGTCACACCTACCCGACTCCGCTTTTCATGGCGCCCATCGGCCTCAACGGAGAGGCCACGCAGGACCGGCATGGCGATATGGCGGCGGCTGAGGCGTCCGCGCTCACAGGCGTGCCGTTCTGCGCCTCCACGCTGTCAAACGATCCGATGGAGGATGTGAAAAAGGCCTGCGGCGATACGCCCGCTTTCTTCCAACTCTACACGCCCAAGCATAAGGGGTTGGCAGAAAGCCTGATCAACCGGGCAGAGGCGGCTGGCTATTCGGCGCTGGTGGTGACACTGGACACGTGGGTGACTGGCTGGCGCCCGCGCGATCTCAACGCGTCCAACTTCCCGCAATTGCGCGGCAAGGTTTTGCAGAACTATTTCTCTGATCCGGTCTTCCGCTCTCTGCTCGCCAAGCCGCCGGAGGATGACCCGCAGTCTGCGATCATGACCTGGGCAGCGACCTTTGGGCAGGTGCTGACATGGGAGGACATGGCGTGGTTCAAGTCTGTGACCAAACTGCCCATCGTGCTCAAGGGCATCTGCCATCCCGAGGATGCGCGGCGCGCGGTCGATTTCGGTGCGGACGCGATCTATTGCTCCAATCATGGCGGGCGACAGGCCAATGGCGGGATCGCAACGATCGACTTGCTGGAGGATGTGGTGAAAGCCGCATGTGATGTGCCAGTGCTGTTTGACAGCGGCATTCGCTCCGGGTCGGACGCTGTCAAGGCGCTGGCGCTGGGAGCGCGAGCGGTTGGTGTGGGGCGCCCGTACACCTACGGTTTGGCGCTGGGCGGCGCGCGCGCAGCGGCGTTTGTACTGCAATCAATCCTGGCGGAGGCCGATTTGCTGATGGCGGTAAACGGCTATCCCACGCTTGAGCACGTGCGCGAGGCGGGGGCGCAGCGGGTCTGAGACAGGCTGACGCGCCCCGACTCGCCGACCGCTTGGTAAAAACTTGTATGGAACCGTCATAAATGACTCGTTTTCCACAAGTTAAATGTTAGTTTCTCGGCACTAACTGAGGCACGAATCGGGGACGCGAGCTGTGGAACGACCAACAATCATTTCAAGCGGGCCAGATGCCATGGGCCGCACCGTTTGCTTTGGCGACCAAATGTCGCGCAAGGCGCGCTATGGGCGTATCCGCCCGATGCCAAGTCGCGGAAGTCTGGTGCTCTATCGCGAAAGCCGCATCCGCCGTCTGTTCGCCTGGTTCAGGCGCTAAGCGAACCCTGCTCACATCGCTTCGATCACGGCGCGGATTTCGCGACCGTGACCAGCTTTGTCTCGGTGTAGCCGAGATATCCTTCCTCACCGCTTTCTGACCCAAAGCCGCTGTCACCCACGCCGCCAAATGGTGTCTCGGGTGAACCAACCGCGAAGTGGTTGATCGCGACCATGCCCGCTCGTAACGCGCCACCAAGATAGTGGCTCTCATCCAGGCTCGCGGTGAAGGCGTAAGCGGCAAGGCCATAGCGCAGCGAATTGGCGATCTCGACCGCTTGAGTGATGTCATCATAGGCGACGATCCCAGCGATAGGCCCAAAGGGTTCCTGCGTCATCAGGCGGCTTTCCGGCCCCGGCGCGGCAACGATGGTTGGCTGGAAGAAATGCCCCGGCCCCTCAAGCGCTTTGCCGCCCGCGACCACTTCCCCTTGAGCGCCGCCCATGGCGCCCACCAGATCCTGCATCGCAGCGACGCGGCCAGCATGCGCGAGCGGACCGACGGCGACACTGTCATCGACGCTGGCATCGCCGATCTTGAGCTCTTGCGACCGGCGCGCGAATTCCTCGACAAAGCTGTCATAGATGCCGCGCGCCACCAGAAAGCGCGTGGGCGAGACGCAGACTTGCCCGGCGTTGCGAAACTTCGTGCCGACGCAGGCAGCCACGGTGCGTTCAAAATCCGCGCTTTCCCCGATCACGACCGGCGCATGGCCGCCCAATTCAGGCGTGAAGCGCTTCATGCCTTGCGCGGCGAGCGCGCCCAGCTGCTTACCCACCGCCGTTGAGCCTGTGAAGCTGACCTTGCGGGTGATGGGTGAGGCGATCAGGTGCTCAGAGATCATGGCAGGATCACCGTAAACGAGGTTGATCACACCTTTCGGCAGGCCCGCATCAATGAAGCACTCGACCAAGGCCTGCGCGCTGGCGGGCGTAGTCTCGGCCGGCTTCAGGATGCAGGAGCACCCCGCCGCGAGCGCGCCGCCGAGCTTCTTGGCAGGCAGGTTGATCGGGAAATTCCATGGGGTGAGCAGGACTGCGGGGCCAACCGGCTCCTTGGTCACGCGTTGCTCCAGCAGGTTGGCTGAGCGCACCGGCACCAGCCGCCCTCCTTGCCGCTTTGCCTCTTCCGCCAGAAAGTCCAACAGGTCCGCCGCGCTGGTCGTCTCACCGACCGCTTGTGCATGCGGCTTGCCCATCTCGAGCGTGACGATCCGGGCGATGTCTGGCGCGCGCTCACGCAGCAATTCGGCCGCGCGGCGGATGATGCGATAGCGCTCAATCGCCGGAGTGGCGGCCCATTGCGGGAAGGCTTCCCCCGCAGCAGCGAGGGCGGCGTCAAGCTGCTCGGTCGAGGCTTTGGGCGCATCGCCGAGCACCGCTTCGGTCGCCGGGTTGGAAACCGACATCATCCCCGCGCCGCCATCGCTCACCCATTCGTCTCCGATCAGCATTTTGACTGTGGGGTAAGCGGTCATGGGCGGTCTCCTAGGGGTTTGTGCCGGGTTCCGGCTGGGTCTTTTCCGACGCTCTAATAGCAAAGCGGCGCGCCTTCAAAGTCTGAACACACAAGCAATCAATCTAATTCCGATTGTAATTATATTACGCATCTTGTATTGGGATGCAAACGTCAGCAGTGCGGGAGAGAATCATGCTGGTCGGCGTCCCCAAGGAAATCAAACCGTCTGAATTTCGCGTCGGCCTCGTGCCTGAAGCGGTGCGCGAATATGTCGCGGCGGGCCATAGCGTCATCGTTGAAACCGGCGCAGGGGTGGGCATCGATCAGGACGACGCGGCTTACACCGCCGTTGGCGCTGAAATTGTCGGAAGCGCGGCTGACGTGTTCGCGCGTGCTGAGATGGTGGTGAAGGTCAAGGAGCCTCAGCCGTCCGAATGGGTGCAGCTGCGCGAAGGGCAGATCCTCTTCACCTACCTCCACCTTGCCCCGGACCCGGATCAAGCGCGCGGGTTGTTGGAAGCCGGTGTGTCGGCTGTCGCCTACGAAACTGTGACTGGACCGGGCGGCGGCCTGCCGCTGCTTGCGCCGATGAGCGAGGTCGCCGGGCGGCTCTCGATTGAAGCGGGCGCGCAGGCTCTTAGGGCCAACAATGGCGGGCGCGGCACGCTGATGGGCGGGGTGCCCGGTGTAGGGCCAGCGCGTGTTGTCGTGCTGGGCGGCGGCGTGGTTGGAACGCAAGCGGCTCGCATGGCGGTGGGGCTGGGCGCGAATGTCGAGATATTCGACCGCTCCCTGCCACGCTTGCGCCAGTTGGACGAGATGTTTCAGGGCCGCGCCACAACGCGCTACTCCACGGCCGGAGCAATTGACGAAGCGATCAGCTTTGCCGACGTGGTGATCGGCGCGGTGCTCATCCCAGGAGCAAGTGCGCCGCACCTCGTCACCCGCGACATGCTTGGCCATATGAAGAACCGCGCGGTGCTGGTCGATGTTGCGATTGATCAGGGCGGGTGCTTTGAAACCTCGAAGCCAACGACTTATCAGACTCCGACTTACGAAGTGGATGGCGTGATCCATTATTGCGTCGCAAATATGCCGGGCGCGGTGCCGCTCACATCCAGCTATGCGCTGAACAATGCGACGCTCCCGTTTGGATTGGCGTTGGCAAACAAGGGCTTGGCCGCGTGTGATGAGGATCCGCATCTGGCGTTGGGGCTGAATGTCCATGCAGGCAAAATTGTGAATTCTGCAGTTGCTGCGAGCCTTGGCTTCTGATTGTTGCGCAAAAGTGCATACTCTGTACGAACTATTCAGCGGTAATTCAGCGCACTTCTGGCTATATCGGTCGTGCCGAGAGAGACGCGATTAGGGCGCCTGACATGGGGTTAGGTAGAAGGGATCGCGCCAGCTTTGGGTGGTCCCAGAACCATGAAACCGATCGACCCTCGTCCGCTGATCCGGCAGGTCAACCATGCTGCCGTGATCGACAGCCACGTTCCTCCGCAGACCAAAAGCGACCACGTCGCTTTCGCCTTTGTAAAGCTGCTGCGGTTCTTCGCTGATACCTTTTTTGCCAAGCGCTATGGCCACCGCGCCGTGGTGCTGGAGACGGTCGCCGCGGTGCCCGGCATGGTCGGCGGGCTGTGGCAGCACCTTACCGCTTTGCGCAAGATGCGCGATGATGAAGGCTGGATCCGCACGCTGCTCGATGAGGCAGAGAATGAGCGGATGCACCTGATGACCTTCATAGAGATCGCGCAGCCCAATTGGTTTGAGCGCGCGCTGATCGTTGCGGTGCAGATGGTGTTCTACAACTTCTATTTCTTCCTCTACCTCATAGCGCCGCGCACTGCGCATCGCGTGGTCGGTTATTTCGAGGAAGAGGCCGTGATCAGCTACACCGGTTATCTTGCCGAGGTTGATGCTGGGCGACATGAGAATGTGCCCGCCCCGCAGATCGCCATCGATTACTGGCAATTGCCCGCCAATGCGCGCCTGCGCGATGTCATTATCGCGGTGCGTGCTGATGAGGCGGAGCACCGCGATGTGAACCACGGATTTGTCGATGAGCTGGACGCGCGCAAGGGGCACAAGCCATTGGAAGGCGCGACGCCTGCGTGAAGTCTTGACTGAATGACCTCCCCGTGCTGCGCATACGCGCAATCACGGGGAGTATGTCATGAAAACCAGAGCAGCCGTCGCCTTCCAGGCCAAACAACCGCTTGAAATCGTCGAGCTTGATCTGGAAGCACCGCGCCAGGGCGAAGTGCTGGTAGAGATCATGGCGACCGGCATCTGCCATACCGATGCCTACACGCTGGACGGATTGGACAGCGAGGGGATATTTCCCAGCGTCCTTGGCCATGAAGGCGCAGGGATCGTGCGCGAGATCGGCCCCGGCGTGACCTCGGTTGCGCCCGACGATCATGTCATCCCACTTTACACGCCCGAATGCCGCCAGTGCAAAATGTGCCTATCGGGAAAGACCAATCTTTGCAGCGCGATCCGCGCCACTCAGGGGCAGGGCCTGATGCCCGATGGCACCTCGCGCATGAGCTATAAGGGTACGCCGATCTATCACTATATGGGCTGTTCAACCTTCTCAAACTTCATCGTCCTGCCTGAAATCGCCATCGCAAAAATCCGCACTGATGCGCCGTTTGAAAGCGCGTGCTACGTCGGTTGCGGCGTAACGACGGGCGTGGGGGCTGTGACCAACACCGCCAAAGTTCAACCCGGCGACAATGTCGTCGTGTTCGGGCTGGGCGGCATCGGGCTTAACGTGATCCAGGGTGCGAAGATGGCAGGCGCGGATCGGATCGTGGGCGTCGATCTGAACCCGGCCAAGCGCGAATGGGGCGAGAAATTCGGCATGACCGATTTCGTGAACCCGAAGGAAACCGCCGACGTGGTCGCGCATCTGGTCGAGATGCTCGATGGCGGCGCGGATTACTCGTTCGACTGCACCGGCAACACCGATGTGATGCGGCAGGCGCTGGAATGCTGCCACAAGGGCTGGGGCACCTCGATCATCATCGGCGTTGCCGAAGCGGGCAAGGAGATCGCGACGCGGCCCTTCCAACTCGTCACCGGGCGCAACTGGCGCGGCACCGCATTTGGCGGTGCGAAGGGGCGCACCGATGTGCCCAAGATCGTCGACTGGTACATGAACGGCAAGATCGCCATCGACCCGATGATCACACACACGCTGACACTGGAGGAGATCAACACCGGCTTTGACCTGATGCACCGGGGCGAGAGCATCCGCAGCGTGGTGGTGTTTTGATGGCCGATAAGCGCGTCGCCAAAGTCAATCTCGCCACTGCCTTCGCAACGTTTGACGAACACTGGGCTCCACGTTTGGCCGCGCGCTACAATGGCAACGAAGTGCGCATTGCGAAGGTGGAGGGCGATTTCCACTGGCACGCTCACCCTGACACGGACGAGCTTTTCCTCGTCATGGAGGGCGAGCTTGACATTGAGTTTCGCGACCGGACTGAAACGCTCAGCATGGGCGAAATGATCGTTATACCGCGCGGCACCGAGCACCGCCCGCGCGCCAATCACGGTGAGGCGAAACTGCTTATCATGGACGCTGAGGGTACGCCGAACACGGGTGATGAGGCGACCGCATATATCCCGGTCGAGGTTTGAGCGCATGGCGTTGACGGTCATCTCTCAAGCGCGCTCGCACGGCGGCACGCAAGGCGTCTACACGCACGCTTCGCAGGAGACAGGAACGGATATGACCTTCGCCGTCTTTGTCCCCGATCATGCGTCGGGCGAGCGGCTGCCAGTGCTCACCTATCTCTCAGGCCTCACCTGCACCCATGCCAATGTGATGGAAAAGGGCGAATACCGTGCGGCCTGCGCGCAGCATGGCATCATTTTTGTCGCGCCTGACACCAGCCCGCGCGGCGACGATGTGCCCGATAGCGCCGACGAGTATGACTTTGGCAAAGGCGCTGGCTTTTACCTTGATGCGGTGCAGGAGCCTTGGGCGAGACACTACCGGATGCGCGCGTATATCGAAGACGAGCTGCCGCGGATTGTGGCAGCGGACTTCCCGGCCGATCCCGCGCGCCAGTCTATCATGGGCCACTCGATGGGCGGCCACGGGGCGCTCACCATCGGTCTGCGTAATCCGGATCGTTTTCGCTCCATCAGCGCGTTCAGCCCCATTGTCGCGCCGAGCCAGGTGCCGTGGGGGCAGAAGGCCTTCACCCGCTATCTGGGCGAGGACCAGTCACTCTGGCGGGACTATGACGCGGTGGCGCTGATCAAGGACGGGGCGCGCGTGCCCGAGTTGCTCGTCGATCAAGGTACGGCGGACAATTTCCTTGAAGAGCAATTGCAAACTGATCGCCTGAGCGCCGCCTGTGCTGCGGCCGGGATCGATGCGGCGGTCCGCATGCAGGCGGGCTACGACCACTCCTACTTCTTCATCTCCAGCTTCATGGCCGAGCACATTGGCTGGCACGCGCAGCGCTTGAAGGCCTAAGCCGCCACCACGCTCTGTTCGATACTGCCAAAGATCGAGTGGTTGTCGCCGTCGCGCATTTCGACTTTCACCGTGTCACCCGGCGCCATGAAGCGCGTTTTGGGTTCGCCGTCGCGGATAGTTTCAATCATGCGAATTTCGGCGATGCACGAATAGCCAAGACCACCTTCGGAGACCGGCTTTCCGGGGCCGCCATCTGCACCCTTGTTCGAGATTGTGCCTGAGCCGATGATTGAGCCTGCGCACAGCGCGCGCGTCTTGGCCGCATGGGCGACCAATTGCGCCATGTTGAAGGTTGCATCCACGCCCACTTCGGCGCGCCCGAACGGTTCGCTATTGTAATCGACCATCAGCGGCAGATGGACCAGGCTGTCCTTCCATGCCGCGCCCAGTTCGTCCGGGGTCACCGCAACAGGGGAGAATGCGCTGGCAGGTTTGCTCTGGAAAAAGCCAAACCCCTTGGCCAGCTCGCCGGGGATCAGTCCGCGCAGCGAAACATCGTTGACCAACATGATCAGCTTGATGTGGTCCGCCGCAGCATCAGGCGTCACGCCCATCGGCACGTCATCGACCACGACTGCGACCTCGCCTTCCATATCGCAGCCCCATGCGGTGTCGCCCAGCGGGATGTCGGCGCGCGGGGGCAGGAAGCCGTCACTGCCGCCCTGATACATCAGCGGATCGTGATAGAAGCTCTCGGGCACCTCAGCGCCTCGCGCCTGGCGCACCAGTTCGACGTGGTTGATATAGGCGGAGCCATCGGCCCATTGATAGGCGCGCGGGAGCGGGGAATGCGCCTGGCGCTCATGAAAGCGCTCGCACGGGACCGCTTCGTGTTCGACATCGATCGCCAGCAGTTCAAGCTCAGGCGCGACCCGCGCCCAATCGTCAAGCGCCGCCTGCATGGTTGGCGCGATATAGCCGGCCGCGCAGCAGCGGGTGAGGTCTTTGGAGACGACAACCAGTTTGCCGTCGCGGGTGCCGTTGTTGAGTGTGGCGAGCTTCATGGGTCGGTCCTCTCAGGCCTGGTTAGCAGGCGCATTGTTTTGGTTATCGGGGTGCGCGCGCTGAAATGCGGGCAAAGCGAGGCACGCGGCCTCAATCCGGGTGGTGTGCGGGGCCGCGCCCAAATCATAGTCGAACCGGCGCGCATTGTAGATTTGCGGGAGCAGCACGGTCTCAAACAGGCCGGGGGTATCCAGCAGGAAATCGCCTGTCCCCAGCTGCGCCAGCCGCGCTTCGACGGGCTCCAGCGTGCGCGCGAGCCAATGGCGATACCACACGCCGATCTGATCCTGCGTCTGGTCAAACTCGCTCTTGAGATATTTGAGCACTGGCAGGTTGAGCGGCGCGTGTATCTCGGTCGCGATCGCATAAGTCAGCTCGCGCACGGTGTAGCGCGCTTCGGGGTCAGCGGGCAGCAACGGCGGCTGTGGATGAGCGTCTTCGAGCCATTCGAGCAGCGCCATCGACTGCGCCCGGTCGCGCCCATCGGCCTCCAGCATGGGCACCGAGCCGAACGGGTTGCGGCTGGTGAAGGCATCGCCCTTTTGTTCGGCTTCTAGCAGGTTTACCGGCACATTTTCGTAAGCCAGCCCCTTCAATTCCAGCGCGATGCGCAGGCGATAGGAGGTGGACGAGCGATAATATCCGTGAAGACGCATTAAAACGCTGCGATCCCCGTGATACCGCGCCCAAGGATCAGGGCGTGGACATCATGCGTGCCCTCATACGTGTTGACCGTTTCAAGGTTCACCGCGTGGCGGATGACCTGATATTCCTCGGAAATGCCGTTGCCGCCATGCATGTCGCGGGCCTGCCGAGCGATGTCGAGCGCTTTGCCGACATTGTTGCGCTTGATGATGCTGATCTGATCCGGGCTGAAGCGGCCTTCGTCCATCAGGCGACCCACGCGCAGGCTGGCCTGAAGGCCAAGCGCAATATCGCTCATCATGTCGGCGAGTTTTTTCTGGAACAGCTGCGTGCCGGCGAGCGGGCGTCCGAATTGCTTGCGGTCGAGCCCATATTGGCGCGCGGCGTGCAAGCAAAACTCCGCCGCGCCCATCGCGCCCCAAGAGATGCCATAGCGCGCCCGGTTGAGACAGCCGAACGGCCCCTTGAGCCCCTGAACATGGGGCAACAGCGCCGATGCGGGTACGCGGACCTCATCCATCATGATCATGCCGGTGGTGCTGGCGCGAAGGCTGATTTTGCCTTCGATTTTGGGTGCAGACAGGCCCGCCATGCCCTTTTCAAGGATGAAACCGCGAATGCCGCCGTCATGCTCTTCGGACTTGGCCCAGACCACAAAGACATCGGCGAAGGGCGAGTTTGAAATCCAGGTCTTGCTGCCCGAGATCACGTAGTCGTCCCCGTCCTTCTTGGCATAAGTCTTCATGCCCGCCGGATCAGATCCTGCGTCTGGTTCAGTCAGGCCAAAGCAGCCGATCAACTCGCCGCTCGCAAGGCCGGGCAGGTATTTGGCGCGTTGCTCATCCGATCCATAGGCATAGATCGGGTGCATCACGAGGCTGGATTGAACGCTAGCCATGGAGCGGTAGCCCGAATCAACCCGCTCAATCTCGCGCGCGACAAGGCCATAGGCGACATAGGATGCGCCCACGCCGCCGAACTCTTCGGGGATCGTCGCGCCCAGCAGCCCGGCCTTGCCCATCAGCGGGAACAGTTCGGGCGCGGAGACTTCATTGCGATAGGCTTTGATCACGCGCGGTTGCAATTCGGCCTGCGCAAAGGCGTGCGCGGCGTCGCGGATCATCCGCTCTTCTTCGGTTAGCTGCGTTTCGAGGTCGAACGGATCTGCCCAGTTGAACGGCACAATTCCAGCGTTTGGATTGCGGTCTTCATTAGCGGCAGTGGGCGAGTTGAAGGGGGCGTTCACTTGGTTGCTCCTGAAACTATATCGGAGCTTGTTTCGCAGAGAAAGCCGTGCCCTTCAAGGGCTGCGACGCCTAATCCTTGGCCGCCGCGCATTCCTCCAGCACGCCGTTGACCGCAAGGATCATATCAGCCGGAGGGCACGGTTTCATCAGCGTGGTCGCACCGGGAAAATGCGCCTTCACCTCATCCGCAGTCGAGCGGCCTGAATGGAAGATGATCGGCACATTGTCCGCTTCCAACTGGCGCGCAAGCGGAAACACATCGCCATCGTCCAGCTTGATATCGAGGATCGCGAGGTCCGGCTTTTCGCGCTGAAACGCGTCGAGCGCGGAAGACATATCGCTGTGCGGGCCTTCGACCTCAAACCCTGCTTCGGCGACGGTATCGCACAGGTCAAAGGCAACGATCAGCTCGTCTTCCGCCACCAAAATTCGCTGCACCATGCCGAGTCCTCCCTACTGTATGGTAGGAAGTGTAACACACATTGGACAGCAACAACTGTCTATTTTCAGTACTGATTACCGAATTTCTGGGCATAAGCCTTTGAATCGTCTGAAATCAGCAGCTTAGCTTGCTCAACCCACTGGTCACGGGTGATGCGGCCCTTGAAGCGGCCCAGCTTGGCGTCGATGGCTTCGATATCGGCTTCGCTCCACGCGGCGATTTCGGCAAAGGTTGTGATGCCTTCTTCCTTTAGCAGCGCGACGAGCTTTGGCCCGACACCCTTGATGCGGCTCAAGTCGTCGGGTGCGGAAGGGGCAGCGCTAGGAGCCCGAGCCGGGGCAGGGGCAGGGGCAGGGGCCGGAGCGGGTTCAGGCTCAGGCTCCGGAGCAGCCACGGGCGCAGGCGTGGGTTCCGGGGGTGCCACCGGCTCAGGCGCGGGCGCAGCCACCGGCTCAGGCGGCGCAGCAGCTGTGGTGTTTGCTGCCGGGGCCGCATCGATCAGCGCCTGATTGCGCTTGGCCGGAGCCGCGCCTTCATCCAGCACATCGCCAGCGGGCTTCGTATCATCGCCGACAATCGTCGTCGTCTTGTTGGCGCGCATCAGCAGCCAGACGGAAAAGAGCAAAAGCGCAACGCCAAGCGCGAGGAACGGCAGGGCATTCATCAGATCAGGTGACATGAGGCAAACGACTCTCTGTAATGAGTGTGAATCTGCCGCAGCCTCTAGCAGCGTCTTAGGGCGCGAGACAATTGGCACGCAAAAATTGGATCGGCGCAAAAAGAACCAGCTCCTTGCGCCAGGCGATGCGGAACTGGTTCCTTTTGGGCCATCCCCTCCCGTCCACGGGAAGCTTGGTTTTATGCGCGGGTCAGCCGCCCTTCATGCCCGCCGCAAGAGCATTGAGTTGCAGAAACTCCTGCCGCCAGAAATTGTCCTGACGCCCGGCGAGCGAGCCGATGTCATCAAAATCGAAGCCCTGCATCAGTTCATCGCCGCGCAGCACTTGCCCGAAGGCTGCGATTGAGGCGGCGAAGGCAAAGTCGCCTCGGGGCGCCCTGGCAGCGCGCAATTGCTCCAGCGTCACCACCGTGTCGATCAGCTTGGAGCGTTCGCCATCGGGCAGTTTATAGCGCAGCTTTACATGCGCTGCCTCTGCCATTTTCTGCGCGGCGGCATCGGCGACTTTGTCTTCATATCGGCGCGGCGCGATCCAGCCTGCCTTTCCCGTGGGCACGATCTCATAGATCGCGGTGACCTGATGGCCTGCGCCAATATCACCAGCATCCACCTTGTCATTGTTGAAATCTTCTTCGCGAAGGGCGCGGTTCTCATAGCCAACTAGGCGATACTGGCTGACCACTGCCGGGTTAAACTCGACCTGAATCTTCACGTCCTTGGCGATGGTGAAGAGGGTGGACGACATCTCCTCCCCCAGCACCTTTTTCGCTTCGAGCGCGGTGTCGATATACGCGTAATTGCCGTTACCCTTGTTAGCGATCTGCTCCATCATCGCTTCGTTGTAATTGCCCTGGCCAAAGCCGAGCGTGGTCAGCGTGATGTCGCGGTCGCGGTAGGTTTCGATCATTTCAACCAGCGCATCGCGGTTGGACACACCCACGTTGAAATCGCCATCCGTGGCAAGGATCACGCGGTTGACGCCGCCCTTGATGAAGTTGTCCTCAGCGATGTTATAGGCCAGCTTCAGCCCGGCGCCGCCAGCGGTTGAGCCGCCAGTCTTCAACTCATCAAGTGCGCGGCGGATCTTCTTCACATCGCTGGTGGGCTCCAGAACGAGTCCGGCTGCACCCGCATAGACGACGATTGAAACTTTATCGCGCGGGCCAAGCTCGCTCGCCAGCCCCGCCAAAGCCGTCTTGACCAGCGGCAGCTTGTCCGGCCGGTTCATTGAGCCCGACACATCCATCAGAAACACAAGGTTTGCCGCAGGCCGATATTCGCGCGCAATATCATAGCCGCGAAGGCCAATGCGCATCAGATAGGTGTCCTCGTTCCACGGCGAGCGCGCCACATCGGTCGTGACGCTGAAGGGAGTCTCCAGATTGGTAGGCTGCGGGTAATCATAGCGGAAATAGTTGATCATCTCCTCAGTGCGCACTGCGGCGCGGGGCGGCAATTGGCCCTGATTGAGGAAGCGGCGCGTGTTTGCGTAGGCGCCAGTGTCAACATCCACACTGAAGGTGGAGACGGGCTCATTGCCTGTCAGTTTCACCGGGGAGACTTCCTTGCCCGCATATTGCTCGCGGCTCGGATCAATGGCGGTTCTGACAGGCGGGATGAACGTGCCGCCGGGGCGTGCCTTGGGCTGACCCATGCTCATTATTCCCGCAAAGCCATTGGAATTGCCGCGCACCGCGCCGGTGCGATTGCGAGCCGACTTGTTCGGTAAAGCGCTGGTGGCGTCAGCCGCTGCGGAGCTGCCGAGCTGCTCGCTGGTGACGACTGCCACTGGCGATGACGTTTCGCTTTCGCCGCGTTTGATGCGGCTACCGGTGACCGTAATCTCTCGTTCACTGTCCGCAATTGGCGGCGGGGGAGGCGGTGGCGGGGATGGGGGTGCGGCAGCTGGGGGCGGGGCAGGTAGAGCTTTGTCCGCAGACGCAAGGTCCCCGCCCGATTGTTCCGCGCATCCGGCGATCATCAGACCAAGCGCGAAAACCCCTGTCAGCTTTACAAATCGCATTGCTCATTCCCCTTCAAAAGAACCCGCCGCAAATCATTGGCCGGCGCCGTGAATAGCGACTGAACGTTTTGTAGGGGCGGTGAAATGCTGGCCAATCGGCGCTAAAAAATCACGGCTTTACATAGCTTTTAACCTGTCTCCTCAGGCAAAGGCACTGGCGCAACATTTTTGCGGAACAGCACGCGGTCCGCGTCTTCAAAACCGCGATACCACAGTGTGATTCCATAAGCGGCAAGGATCGCCGGGATGCCGAACACCAGCTCCATCCACTCCGGCAGCAAGGTCGCGCCAAAGCCCATCACCACCGCCGGGCCGGTCGCCCAGACCAGCCCCCAGCGCCAGTTGGACACCGGTGCTTTGAGCAGCGTCTTCAAAATCACAGCTTTGACCACGCTTGATACGCCCAGCGCCACAAACAGCGCTAAGGCCGCGCCCGCTGCCTTGAAGCCCTCATCCAGCCCCCAATGCTGCGCCAGCGCGATAAAGGCGACGGTCAGCGCGGCTTGCAAAGTAATGACGCCGACTGAGACCGCCAGATTGCGCTTCTTCGCGATGTAGACGAGCACGCTTTCCGAGACGACCGCCATGGAGGCCACCACTTCGGCTGCGAGCAGGATGGCCAGCGCGCCGGTGCCGCCCACGATCTTTGGCCCGCCAAGCCCCATCACCGCCTCTCCGGGTATCGCCAGCGCCAGCGCCACCGCCATTTGCAGCGCGACAATCCAGAAGCCGACTTGCTGCACTTGGGATGCGATGGCGGCGAAGTTTCCGCTTTTGAGGTTCTTTGTGATGACGGGCGCAAGGATCGGCTCAAAACTGGTTTTGAGCTTTTGCGGCACGCTCACCACTTCCTTGGCGAAGAAATAGATGCCGACCGCGCCGGCAGAGGCGAACTGGCCCAGCAGGAACACATCGACCAGCCGTGTGCTGCGCTCGATCGCGTCCGCTCCGATCAGCGGCACAGCGCGCCGAGCCATGTGCCACAGATAAGCGGGGCGCGGCTGCCAGGCTTTGGGCAGGCCATAGGTGCGCAGGAAAGAGAATGCGGCTGTGAACAAGGCTCCGTAGACCGCCGTCACAAAGGCAAGCGCGATGCCTCCAGCGCTTAGTGCCGGGATGAAGAAGAAGGCTCCGATGGCGATGGACTTGGTCCACGGCTCAACAATCGCGCGCGCTCTGACGGTGGTCGCGATATCATAGCGATAGGCCTGCGCGGCGAGCAGGATCTCCGTGAGTGCAATGGCAGGAACCGCAGCGATCATCCAAATATCAAAGCCGCTGTTTGTCCCGCTGGGAAAAATGATGCGCGGGAACACAAGCAGCACGATACAGGCGATGATTGAGCAGCCGAGCGCCACCAGCATCCCATCATAAACAAGGTTGGTGGGCGAGGTTTCGGGATCGTCCGTGCCTTCGGTGAGGCGCTGCGCAAGGCCGCGCTTCTCTCCTAATGCGCAGATCAGCGCGAACACTTCGATGATGACAAAGGCAGCGGCAAAGCGGCCCATCTCATCCACCCCGTACAGGCGAAAGCCGATGAACAGAAACGGGATGCCGCCCAGCGCGCGGATGACAAAGCCCACCGTGTTCTGCCGCCCACCTTTGGCGAGCGTTGCCATGTCATCGCCGGGCGCAGTGTCGTGCCCTTTGGCGGTGCCGGGTCCGGTTGACGGGGTGGCGGGGTCGTTCAAGCGGCGCCCTCCTGCTCGGGTTTAAGCGGGCGGGCGAGCAATTGCGCGACGACATCATGCGCCGCTGCCCCCTCTAGGATCGCGTGGACGCCTGCGACAATCGGCATGGCGATGCCGCGCTCCTCTGCAAGTTTTGCGAGAACAGGCGCGGTGTGTGCGCCTTCGGCCACGGTCGTGCGGTCGGCCATCAAATCGGCTGCGCTTGCGCCTTCGCCTAGCGCCTTGCCCAGCGAGAAATTGCGGCTGGCGGTGGAAGTGCACGTGAGCACCAGATCACCCATGCCGCAAAGCCCGGACAGCGTCTCTGCCCGCGCGCCCAAAGCCGCTCCAAAGCGCAGCATTTCCGCCATGCCGCGCGCAATCAGCGCGGCGCGCGCGTTCTGGCCCAGCGCCAGCCCTTCAACCACGCCGCAGGCAATCGCGAGCACATTTTTGATCGCGCCGCCAACCTCGGCTCCGGTCACATCATCGCTGTAATAGGGACGGAAGGTCGGGCGGGCGATGGCGGGGGAGAGGCGCTGCCATTGCGCTTCACCACCGCTGCATGCGAGCGTAACAGCGGTGGGCAGGCCGTCTGCCACTTCATGGGCAAAGGTCGGGCCGGAGAGCACGGCCACCGCGCTGCCGGGACAGGCCGCGCGAGCAACCGCGTTCATCAGCCGCCCGGTGCCCGCTTCAATGCCTTTGGAGCAGAGCACGAGATCGTGCGGAGCCTCGCGCAGGTCGGACAGGATCGTTCCCAGCACTTGCGCTGGCGTGACGCCCAGAACGGTGTCCAGCCCGGCAATATCGCCAAGGTCGCTGGTCGCGCGGATGGTTGGGCGCAGCGTGGCATTGGGGAGATAGAGCGGGTTGCGGTGCTCTGCATTGATCGCGGCGACCACTTCGGGCTCGTATGCCCACAAAGTGACGCTGCGCCCGTCGCTCGCGAGCATTTGCGCAAGCGCGGTGCCCCATGCGCCTGCCCCGATCACGCCGATGGTCTGCGTGTTGCTCATGCCTTCACTCCTGCCCCGCGCACCGCCTCAGCCTCTGCATCGAGTGGCCAGCGCGGGCGCGCGCGAAAATCGAGCGGGTCGCCGGTGAAAGCATCACCCGCGAGCGCCAATCGCTCTGCACCTGCCCACGCAATCATCGCCGCATTGTCCGTGCACAAGGCGAGCGGCGGCGCGGTGAAGCGCATAGCATTGCGCGCGGCGAGCCCTTCAAGCGCGGTGCGCACCGCAAGGTTCGCTGCCACTCCGCCGGCGACGACCAGCGCAGGAGGAGCTTCAATGTGGGCGAGGGCATGGTCGAGCCGGTCAATCAGGCAGTCAATCGCGGCCTGTTGGAAGCTCGCGGCGATGTTTGCATCCTCATGCGCTTCGCTTTGTTTGGCCCGCATCACAGCGCTCTTCAGTCCGGCAAAGGAAAAATGCGGTTCCTTCGATCCCTTAAGCGGGCGGGGCAACGGCACGGCTTTCGCATCACCTTCGCGCGCAAGCTGTTCCACTGCTGGCCCACCGGGATAGCCGAGCCCCAGAATCTTGGCTGTCTTGTCGAAGGCCTCGCCCAAGGCATCGTCGATTGTGGTGGCGATGCGGCGATAGGCGCCGACGCCCTCGACCAGCACAATCTGGCAATGCCCACCGGAGACGAGCAGCAGCAGATAGGGAAACGCCAGGCTTTCATCTGCTAGGCGAGGGGACAAAGCGTGCCCTTCGAGATGGTTGATCGCGATCAGCGGCGTATCGCTCGCCATCGCCAACGCTTTCGCGCTGACAAGACCCACCATCACGCCGCCGATGAGGCCCGGTCCAGCAGTCGCCGCAATCGCATCGCACGCATCAAGGTTCAGGCCTGCATCACTCAGCACAGCTTCGATCATGGGAGCCAACCGCTCTGCATGCGCGCGTGCGGCGATCTCGGGCACCACGCCGCCATAGGGCGCGTGTTCGGCTTCCTGACTGGCGATGCGCTGGGCGATGATCCGGCGGTCGCCGGTGACGATGGCCACAGCGGTTTCATCGCAGCTGGACTCGATGCCCAACACGATCTGTTCGCCTTTGCTGTCGTCACGCGATCCCATGCGTCTTCCATCTAGCTTGTGTGCCCGCTAGGGCAAGGTCGATGGAAGGGATCTCGTATGACGCACAGCACCACAGGCGCGGGGCAGGCCGCGCCAAAAATCCGATTGGGCACGCGCAATTCGCCGCTTGCCATGGCGCAGGCGCATGAGACGCGCGCTCGGCTTTGCGCGGTGCATGGCTGGGTGGAGGACAAAGTTGAGCTCGTCCCGGTGCTCGCCAGCGGAGACAAGGTGCTCGACCGTCCGCTTGCCGAAATCGGCGGCAAGGCGCTGTGGACAAAAGAGCTCGACGTTTGGCTTCACGAAGGGCGCATCGATGTAGCGGTGCACTCGGCCAAGGATGTCGAGACCGAGCGGCCTGACGCGTTTGTCTTCGGCGGCGTGCTGCCGCGTGCGGATCGGCGCGATTGTCTGGTGGGGGCGGACAGCATTGCCGCGATTGCGCCTGGCAGCGTCATTGGCACCAGCGCGCCGCGCCGGGCTGCGCAATTGCTCAACATCCGCCCTGACTGCAAAGTGGTGACCTTTCGCGGCAACGTCGCAACGCGCCTCGGTAAGCTAAAAGCGGGCGAGGCGGATGTGACCTTCTTGGCGGCGGCGGGACTTGAGCGGCTGGGCCAGAGTGCGGTGGGCGCTCCGCTGGAGACCGATGAGTGGATCCCGGCAGCGGCACAGGGCGCGATCGCGCTGGAATGCCGCGCGGGCGATGCGGCCACTCTAAAGGCGCTTGCGGCCCTTGACCATGCTGAGACCCGCGCCGAACTCGAAGCGGAACGCGCGCTGCTCGCCGCGCTGGGCGGGACGTGTCATTCGCCGGTAGCGGTGCTGTGCGAACACGACGCGCGCGGGCTTTCCATGCATGCGGCGGTGTTCTCGCCCGATGGTACTGAGCGTGTCGAAGGCGAGGCGGCGTTCGCGCCGGGTGATCGCGGCGCGACAGACCAGCTGGCGCAAGACCTGCTTGGCCGAGCAAGCGCCATGATAACGGAGCATTTCAGCGGCGCACGCTGATTAGGCCACATGGCGAAGCGCGTCCTAGTCCTGCGGCCTGAGCCCGGCCTGACAGCAACGTTGGAGGCAGCGCGCACTTTGGGGCTGGATACAACCGGCCATGCGCTCTCCGAAATCCGCCCGCGAGGATGGTTGTGCCCTGACCCGGCGAGCTTTGATGCGCTGTTGATCGGGAGCGCCAATGCGATCCGGCATGGCGGTGCGCAATTGGCGCAGCTGTCCGAAAAGCCTGTTTATGCAGTGGGGCAGGCGACAGCCGAGGTTGCTCAGCAAGCGGGATTTCGTATTGCCATGCGCGGCACTGGCGGCCTGCAAAAAGTGCTCGATGCGCTCAGTGAGCCAGTGCGATTCCTGCGCCTGACGGGGCATGAACGCGTGCCGCTGGATGTGCCCGATGGAGTCACCATGATCGAGGCTATTGCCTATGGCAGTGTGTCCTTACCGCTTGATCCCGCTGATGAATTGTTGCGCAGTGGCGACACGATCGCACTGCTCCACTCTGCTAGCACTGCCGCTCATTTCGCTGCCGAGTGCGACCGGCTTAGCCTACCGCGCAGCACCATTGCCTTGGCCGGGCTCGGGCTGCGCATCACCGATGCGGCGGGCGAGGGCTGGCGCGCTATCCACATTCCCGCACGCCCCAACGATGCTGAATTGCTGGCCATGGTCGCCTCGCTGTGACTATAACGTGCGCATGATACATCTCGTAGCCGGGCCGAGGGGGAGGTCTGCAGGCGAGACAATACGAATGGGACCGCATGGCGACGAAAGCCAGTGAATCGAAGTATGGCAGCCGCCGCAAACCCTCCTCAATGCGGGGGTTCCTGCTCGCTGGGCTCGTCTCGTTTGTCGCGGGCGGGGCTTTGGTGGGTTATGTGGTGTGGCACAATACCGGCAGCCTGACGCAAGCTGAGGCCCCGACCGACGCGCCTTCCGCGCTTGCCAGCGCTGCGCCGACGCCGCTTGCGCCGCCCAACGCCGCTATCTCGCCCAGTCCCACGCCTTTGGTTGAAGCTCTCGAAGAAGCGGACACGCCTGAGGAAGCAGTCGAAGCGGTTACGCGCGTGGCCGAGCAGCAAGGCGGGCTGGACCAACGTCTGGCGGCGGCAGAACAGCGCCTTGCGCGGCTCGATCTGCAATCACAGGCTGCTGCCGGGAATGCGGCGCGCGCGGAGGCTTTGCTGATCGCGTTCGCCACTCGCCGCCTGATCCAGCGCGGCGATGAGCTTGGCTATCTCGCCGACCAGTTGCGTCTGCGCTTTGGCGATGATCGTCCCAATGCGGTGAGCACCATCATCAATTTCTCGCGCTCCGATCCCCCAATCCGCTTGGATGGGCTCCTGGCGCGCTTGAACGGGCTGGGGCCCGAACTTAGCCAAACGGCGACCGGGCCTTCATGGGATGCGTTGAAGACCGAATTCAGCGCGCTTTTCACGATCCGGCGGGAGAGCACCCCTTCTGCGCGTCCTGAAGAGCGGCTGGAACGCGCGCGCATTGCGCTGGAGCAGGGCCGTTATCGCAGCGCGATTGACGAAGTGCGCGCCTTGCCCGGGGCGGCCAAGGCGGAAAACTGGATCGCGGACGCAGAGCGCTACGCCAATGCGATGGAAGCGCTTGAGAATATCGAGGCTGCAGCAGTTCTGGACCAGCGCGGCGTGCGCGATGGCGAAGGCAACCGCGTCGCGCCCGAAGGCGCAACGCCTGCTTTGCCTGCTGCCAATTAAGCTTTCAGCAGATTGGGTAAAGCGCCGGAAACACCCCGCGCTTCGTCCATGAAGAAGTTCTTGAGCGCTGGTATGCGCTGCACGCCTGCCATGCCGATGCGGCGCGCGGCGGATGCTGCACCACCGGGCACGCCAAACAGGCGGGTGAGACCATCGGTTGCGAGCGCCACCATAAAGCTGTCCAGCCCGCGCCACGTCTCATACCGCTTCAAAAGCTGCGCATCGCCCGGATCCAGCCCGAGCCGCGCGCCGTCCGCCAACACTTCAACCAGCGCCGCCGCATCGCGCAGCCCCAGATTGAGGCCCTGGCCTGCAATCGGGTGAATGCCATGCGCTGCATCGCCGACCAGCGCCAGCCGCTCATCGGTGATCTTTGCGGTGTGATGGAAGCCCAGCGGCCAGCTGGAGCGGTGGCCAACGCTCAGCACGTCTCCCAGCACTTCGCCCATTCGCTTTTGCACTTCGGCGAGGAAGGCGCGGTCGCCCAGCTTCATCACAGCGCGCCCATCCTCTTCGGACACCGTCCAGACAAGCGAAGAGCGATGCGTGCCGTCCGCGTCATCGTTGAGCGGAAGTAGAGCGAAGGGACCGGCGGGGTAGAAAATTTCCCACGCGACATTGTCATGCGGTTTGGAATGGGTGAGCCCGGCGATGATAGCGCGGTGGTGATAATCCCATTTCGCGATGGTGATCCCGGCTTGGTCGCGCGTCGGCGATTGGCGGCCTTCAGCCGCGATCATCAACCGGCCCTTGAGCTTGTCGCCGCTTTCCAGCACCGCCGCGACGCCGAATTCGGAGCGCTGGCGCTCGATAATGTCGGCCTTTGAGACCCAATTGATCAGCGGCTCTGCTGAGGCCGCTTCAAACATCGCGAGACGCAGGCGGCGGTTGGGGAACATGCGGCCCAGAGTGCCGTCTTCAGGACCGGGCTGAAAATCGAGCCGCCCCGGCTTGTTCTGATCGGTCACTGCAATGCTCGCGATATCGCAGGCGAAGGTTTCAAGCCCCTCGGCAATGCCGATATTGGAAAACATATGCCAGCTTGCGGTGGAGATTGCCGTGGCGCGGTCGTCAAAGCCTTCCTTGGTCAGCTCTGCCGGATCGGCGCGGTCGATCACATGGCTGGACATGCCCTGCTTGGCCGCTGCCAGTGCAAGCGCCATGCCGACCAGACCTCCGCCAAGGATCAGCAGATCGCGGGTTTCGTCATTTGCACTCATTGTGTCACCTTGCTTGGCGTGTTTGCGAATACCATGTGGTTCGTCCTAGAGGGTGCCACGTGATCGACGCAAGAATCTTCCCCCAATTGCTCAAACACTTCGCTGCATGGGTATTTGCGTCCGTCGCAAGCGTCCTGCTGGCCAGCGCAGCGGGCGCGCAGGATAGCGCCCCGCGCCAAGAGCTGTTTGGCGATGAGAATATCGCGGTTGATCTGCTCGCCGATGGCCTGCCCACGCCAGGCGAGGAATGGATGCTCGCGCTGCGCTTTAAGCCGAGCGCGCCGGAATGGCATGGCTATTGGTCCAATCCCGGCGATGCGGGGCAGGGGATGCGACTAAAGCTCGATCTGCCTCAGGGCTGGGAGGCGGGCGAGCCGCTTTACCCAGTGCCCAAGCGGCTGATGATCGGCGATCTGATGAATCACATTTATGAGGGCGGGTATGCCGTCCTTGTGCCGGTGGCGGTGCCTGATGACGCGGTGATTGAAAGCGGGGCCACGCTCTCTGGCTATGTCGATTTCCTCGCCTGCACGGACCGGGTCTGTGTGCCGCAAGACGCCGCGCTGGACGTAAAGATCGGCCTTGGCGACTTTGCCAAATGGCGCGCGCAGGTCGCACCGTTGCTGGACGCAGAAGGACGCGTTGAGCTTTCCGGGGATCGCTTGCGGCTTGCGATCCCGCTGCCTGCGTCAGTTGGGCTGCCACGCCCGCATATCTTCATCGCGAATGAGCGGCTGGTCGATTACGCTGCCATGCAGACATTCCGCCGTGATGGTGACACGCTGGTGGCGGAAATCCCGTTGAGTGCTCCTGACGCTGCGCAGCCCAGCGTGGTCGAAGGCATCCTGTCATTCGGAGGCGAAACCGGCGTGCGCTTTGCTGCCACCTTGGGCGATGTGCCGGCGGGTGGCGAACTGATTGCGGGTGAGCCTGCCCCTGACACCACGCCGCCGCTTTGGACCTTGGCCTTTGGTGCGCTGGTGGGCGGGTTGATCCTCAACATCATGCCGTGCGTCTTCCCGATCCTTTCCCTGAAGGCGCTCGCGCTGGCCCGCGCAGGCGGCTCGGAGGGGAAGGCCAAGGTCGAAGGGATCGCTTACACCGCCGGCGTCGTGCTGGCGTGCGTGGCGCTGGGAGCGATCATGCTGGCCTTGCGCGCGGCGGGCGAGCAGGTGGGTTGGGCGTTCCAATTGCAAGAGCCTTCAGTGGTGATCGTGCTGCTGGTGCTGGCCGCCGCGATCACGGCGAACTTCGCCGGCGTTTACGAGCTTCCGAGTATCGACACAGGTGGAGGGCCGCGCAGAGGCGCAGGCGGAGCGTTTGCAACCGGCCTGCTGGCGGCGGTCGCTGCGACGCCGTGCACCGGACCGTTTATGGCCGCCGCGCTCGGAGCCGCGCTGCTTTTACCCACGCCGCTCGCGCTGGTGCTGTTCGCTTGCCTTGGGCTGGGCCTCGCGCTGCCATTTCTCGCGCTCGGCTTCATCCCTGGCTTGCGCCGCCGCTTGCCTAAGCCCGGCGCGTGGATGGAAACCTTTCGCCATGTCATGGCGATCCCGATGGGACTTACCGCGATTGCGCTGGTCTGGCTCACCGCGCAGCTTGGCGGACGCGGCTTTGCGATGTTTGCGCTGCTAACCGTGTTTGGCGTTGTGCTCGCGCTGTGGATCGTGGGCCGCTTGCAACGCGCAGGCAAGATGGCGTGGCCCGCCTTCGCTTTGGTCGCGGCCCCGTTCCTAACCTTCGGAGCGGTCGCGCTGCCTTACAGCTACGAAACGCCGAGCCACGATGTGAGCGCTTCGCTGCTTGCCCCGCGGGCATTTTCGGCTGAGGCCTTGGCCACCGCCCGCGCAAGTGGCCAGCCGGTGTTCCTGTGGTTCACCGCCGACTGGTGTGTCACTTGCAAGGTCAATGAAAGCGTCGCGATTGAACGCGAGGCCACCGCAAAAGCCTTCGAGCAAGCCGGCGTCATCGCGATGGTGGGTGACTGGACGGTGCGCGACGAGGCGATCACCGCGTTCTTAACGCAGCAGGGCGCAGCGGGCGTGCCGCTTTACCTGTGGTATGATCCGGGCGCGGGCGAGCCAGAGCAATTGCCGCAAGTGCTGACGCCGGACCTGCTTGCGGAGCGAGCCGATAAAAGCGCTAAGAGTTCAAACAGCGCGACAAAAGCCGCATTGGAAGCGGGCTCGGATTAAGCGCGAGGGTGCCAGCCCCCGGCACGGTTACTTCGAGCGCGCGCGGCCCCCGCAGCGGTTCAAGCGCTCGGTCATCCACCGGAACCGCGCCTTCCCAGATGGTGCGGCCATTCACTTCGGTGGCGTCCACTTCAATCCGCCCGAAATGACCATTGCCCACCAACGCCATCAGCGCGCCCGCATCCTCATCGGCGCGCGCCATTCGGGTGATGCGCACCATAGCCTTTGCGCCCGCTCCCTCGCAGGCCAGCGCCATCAGCGCCGGGCCGCCGGGCACGCCATAGATGATCCGCTGAGGCTCTGCTGAGTTCACCCACACCGCGCCTTCAGTCTCAGGCGAGGGCTGTGGTTCGGAGGCAAAGACCACCTCGGCCTCAGGCACCTCGCCATCAAGCCCTGCATCGGTTGGCGGCGGTTTGCAGGCGGTCAGGCTCGCCGCGACCAGGCCAAACACCGCCCAGAACGCAGTCCCCTTGGGCCTCATCGCGCGCGGATAAAGGCGCGCAGATCGGTCGAAAGCGCTGCGCGGTCTTCGTCGCGCACATACATCATGTGGCCTGCATCATAGTACTTGTAGGTGATGCGATTTTGCGGAAAGCCCATGCGGTTGAGCGAGTATTCCGCGCCAAAGAAAGGCGTCGCAAAATCGTACCAGCCTTGCGCGTTGAAGACTCGAAGGCCGCTGTTCTGGCGCATTGCTTTGCCGATGTAAGGCGCGACATTGATATAGGCGTTGCGCCCGCGACTGCGCAGGGACCAATCCCATATGCCGCCAAGCCCACCGATGGACTGATATTCACGGTCGGTCTCAAACCCGAGCCCTTCGCGCGCCCATTCGTTCACTGCTGCGGTGTAGCCTGCATCGATGCCATAGAAGCTGGGGTCGGCGTCCGGATACTCGCCGGCATTGTCATAATCGCGGCCCGTGTAACGCGCATCGAGCCGCCCGATGGTCAGCCCTCGATCGCGCAGCAGTTCCTTGTAGAAGCGTTGCGAAGTCACGCGCAGATTGGCGCGGTCGAGATATTGTTCGGACAGCCCCGTCAGCTGCGCCATGCGGGCGCGCACGGCGGCGCGTTCGGCCTCGGGCAAGTCCTGTCCTTTCAACAGCGCGCTGGCGAAAGGCCCGATGGCGAACTGGCGCGCTTCCTCGGCAATGGCTTCGACCGAGGGCGCCTGCACCTTGCCGTGGTAATAGGCAGCGGCGGCCATGTTGGGCAGCGTGACCACATAGGCCATCTCATTGCCCGGCGTCGGCTCGCGCCCGGCGAAGTCGAGGATGGTGGAGATCAGGATCAGGCCATTAAGGCCGACATCGTTGAAGGTCGAGCCTTCCAACTCATCAACCACCATGGCGGTGCGGCTGGTTCCGTAGCTTTCGCCGCCGAGATATTTGGGGCTCGACCAGCGCTCATTGTCGTTGATCCAGCGGCGGATGACCTGCGCGACAGCCTGCGCGTCTTGGCGCAGACCGTAATACTTCTTGGGATCGGTGCCGTTTGTCAGATAGCTAAAGCCTGTGCCCGGCGGGTCAATGAACACCAGATCCGCGACATCAAGCAGGCTGTCCGGATTGTCGACCAGCGGATAAGGCGGCGCGCCATCATCGCGCGCGTCCGAGGGGATCGCGACCCGCTTAGGCCCGAACGCGCCCATCTGGAGCCAGACTGAACCGGAGCCGGGACCGCCATTATAAATGAAGAAAACAGGCCGCGTCTTGTCGCGCGGCGATTTGACGTAGGAGGTGGTGACAATGACCGCCTCGGGCTTACCATCCTTGCTGGACAGCACCGTCTCCGCGATCGTCGCGGTGTACGGCACGCGGGTGCCGCCAAACGTACCGGAGTGCTGGGTCGTCTTGACCTGCGGCGTGATGGCAGCGGCGGGCTTGGCCGCCTTCTCCATATGCGCATCGGCGAGTGCCGGGGTGGCGGAGAGGGTGAGAGCGGCGGAAGCGGCGAGAGCGCTGAGGAGATAGGTTTTCATGGGATGCTGATTGGCAGGGGAGGGCCCCGCCGGTCAAGCGGCTCGCGGCGTGATCCGTTCAAGTTCACCGTTCAACGCGCGTTTGGCTGAGCGCAGATCGGCGCTGGTTTGCAATCGCAGGAAGAAACCTTCTGACAAGCGAAGATAACGGGTGAGACGCAGGTCAAGTTCGCCATCAATTCGAGCATCGCCGTCTATGAGTGCCTGAAGGCGCGCGGGTTCGATCGCGATGGCGGCGGCCAAGGCGGAGGTGCCTAGCTCCAAAGGCTCCATAAACTCCGAAAGCAGCATTTCTCCTGCATGCGGGATGGGAAGCCAGTCCGGGCTAGTCGTAATGGTTTGTGACCTCGACATCGTGTGCGTTTCCGTCATTCCAGACGAAACATATACGCCATTTCATGTTAATTGAAACCGAATGCTGCCCTGCGTGGTCGCCAGCCAGTTCGTGCAGCCGGGTGCTTGGCGGCGATGCAAGATCCTCGAGCGTTTCGGCAGCGTCGATCAGGGCGAGTTTTGTGAGGGCGCGGGCTTGAATGTCGAAAGGCAGCCTGCGACTTTGCCGGCCGGACCAGATGAGTTCGGTCTCCTTGTCGGCGAAGGTAATGATCATGGCTGCGTTCCTGAATGAATGCAGCTAACTATCAATCGGCAAAAAGACTTCAATGCAACAAGACATTTTTCAATTTTTTAAATTGTTTTGTTGACCATGACTTATGGACAGGGTCGCGCTCAAGGCTTCCCGCCCATCCTCTTCGCTCGCACCTTCCCATAGCGCGTCTTCCTCGTCCCTGGCTTGCCTTCGTTGCTCCGCCCCACAATCGGCGCCTTCTTCTCGCCATCCGGCAACCCAAGCTCGTCGTTCTCCAGCCGCCGGATTTCGTCGCGTAGGCGGCCCGCCTCTTCGAACTCCAAATTCGCCGCAGCATCGCGCATGCGTTTTTCCAGGTCCTCAATGTAGCTACGCAGATTGTGGCCGACCAGATTGTTGCGCTCGTCATCGCCAGTATCGATCACAACGCCGTCCTTGCTGGCGGTGTCTTCGACGATGTTTTGAATGTCGCGCTTGATCGTGGTCGGGGTGATGCCGTGTTCTTTGTTGAACTCCTCTTGGCGCGCGCGGCGGCGGTCGGTCTCGGCCATCGCCCGTTCCATGCTGCCGGTGATCCGGTCGGCATAGAGGATCACACGGCCATCGACATTGCGCGCGGCGCGGCCGATGGTTTGTACGAGCGAGGTCTCGGACCGCAGGAAGCCTTCCTTGTCCGCGTCCAGAATCGCCACCAGCCCGCACTCAGGAATGTCTAGCCCCTCGCGTAGTAGGTTGATCCCGATCAGCACGTCATAAACGCCGAGGCGCAGGTCGCGGATCAGCTCGATCCGCTCCAGCGTCTCGACATCGGAGTGCATGTAGCGAACGCGCACGCCCGCTTCGTGCATGAATTCTGTGAGGTCTTCGGCCATACGCTTGGTCAGCGTGGTGACGAGGGTGCGGTAGCCTTTCTCGGCGGTGGCGAGGCATTCCTGAATGCAGTCTTGAACCTGATCCTCTACGGGTCTGATTTCGACCGGCGGGTCGATCAGGCCGGTCGGGCGGATGACCTGTTCGGCGAACACCCCGCCGGTTTGCTCCAGCTCCCACGGGCCCGGAGTGGCGGAGACGCAGAATGTCTGCGGGCGCATCGCGTCCCATTCGTTGAAGCGTAAGGGCCGGTTGTCGATGCAGCTGGGCAGGCGGAAGCCGTATTCGGCGAGCGTGATCTTGCGCCGGTGGTCCCCGCGCGCCATCGCGCCGATCTGCGGCACGGTCTGGTGGCTTTCATCGACGAACAACAGCGCGTTTTCGGGAAGATATTCGAACAGGGTGGGCGGAGGCTCACCGGGAAGGCGTCCGGTCAGGAAACGGCTGTAATTCTCGATCCCGTTACAGCTGCCGGTCGCCGCGATCATCTCCAGATCGAAATGGGTGCGCTGTTCGAGCCGCTGATGTTCGAGCAGCTTGCCCTCTTCCTCCAGCTCCTTGAGCCGGTGCTCAAGCTCAAACTTGATCGCCTCAGAGGCCTGTTTCATCGTCGGGCCGGGCGTCACATAGTGCGAATTGGCGTAAACGCGGACCTTTTCGAGCTTCGCGCCAGCCTTGCCGGTGAGCGGGTCGAATTCCGCGATTTCCTCGATCTCGTCACCGAAGAAACTGATGCGCCAGGCCATATCTTCATAGTGGCTGGGGAAGATCTCCAGGTTATCCCCGCGCACGCGGAAGCAGCCCCGAGTAAAGGCTGCATCGTTACGTTTATACTGTAATGAAACCAGTTTCCGGATCAGCTCGCGCTGGTCGACGGTTTCCTCTTTCTTGATATCGAAGATCATTGCCGAATAGGTCTCGACCGAGCCGATCCCGTACAGGCATGAGACCGAGGCGACGATGATGACATCATCGCGCTCCAGCAGAGCGCGCGTGGCCGAGTGGCGCATCCGGTCAATCGCCTCGTTTACGCTCGACTCCTTCTCGATGTAAGTATCGGAGCGCGGGACGTAGGCTTCGGGTTGGTAATAGTCGTAATAGCTGACGAAATACTCGACCGCGTTGTTCGGGAAGAAGCTCTTCATCTCGCCATATAGCTGCGCGGCGAGGATTTTGTTGGGCGCGAGGATCAGGGCAGGGCGCTGCAATTCCTCGATCACCTTGGCCATGGTGAAGGTCTTGCCTGATCCGGTCACGCCCAGCAGCGTCTGGGTTTTCTCATCCTCGCGCGCGCCAGCCACCAGTTCGGCAATCGCGGTCGGCTGGTCACCCGCAGGCTTATAGTCCGAGACGACTTCAAAGCGTTTGCCCGGCATCGACTTTTCAGGCCGGTCGGGGCGGTGCGGGGTGAAGTCCTCGCCGGTTTCAGGCTCATCCAGCCCGCGACGGATTACGAGTTCGCTCATACCATCCGATATGGTTTGCATTTGTGCGGTTGTGAAGCACTGGCGTGCGGCCTAACGCTGTTGGCAACAAAGAAACGCTCGCGGTCGCGCCGCTTGATCACATCATCTCAGGGAGGAATTCGACGATGAAAAAAGTGCTTTTTGTAAGCTTGGCGACCATGGCGCTCACCGCGTGCGGGGGCGGGGCGACCGATGCAGACGCCGATGGTGACGGCGAAGTCACCGCCACCGAAGCGAGAGCCGCAACCCAAGCGGCCGGCGCCAATCTCAAGCCTGAGCCGGGCAAATACAAATCGACTATGACCTTTGTCACCGCTGATATCCCGGGCCTGCCTGAAGAAGCCAAAGGAATGATGGGATCCAACATGAACTTCTCATCCGAATTCTGCATGACGCAAGAAATGGCGGACGAGGGATTTGAACAAGCCGCCGAGCAAGGCCAGCAGGGCGATTGCTCGATGAGCAAGTACGAAATCGACGGCAGCGACGTGTCTATGGAAATGGCGTGCAAGCAGCCGGGCGCGGGCGACATGAATGTCTCGATGCAGGGCACAGTCACCCCGACGCGGTCCGAATTCGACGTCACCACCAAAGGCGAAATTCCGCAATTTGGCGAAGCGGAGTTCACGATGTCGATGGTGCAGGAACGCATCGGCGACTGCGACTGACTGACCGGATTGCGCGAAGGGATGCGGCGAAAGGCAGGTATCAGCGTTTAAGTTTGGAACTGGTGTGTTTCATAATGCATACATCGTATGAGATGCAGCAAGCCAGGTGATGACCAAATCAAACCCCCTTCCCGAATTCCCTCGCGTCGATCTGGGCAGCACTGAATTCGCTCGCCGGATTGCGCTGGCGGCGGAGAGTGAGCCGGAACCTGCCCCCCGGCCCAAACTTCGCCGCGTGTTGGGCGAACTCGAATACTGTCTCGAGCCGTTTCGACGCCCCTTCCGGGCCTTTGATATCGCACCTGCCGCCAACCCGCAGATCGTGATGATCCTGCCTGGCTTTGCAACACGCGCCAGCAAGATGCGTTACATGGCGCGCCAGCTAGAGCGCGCCGGCCACAAGACGAAACGCTGGGGTGTGGGCTTCAATTGGGGTGCGGACGCGGACGCTTTGACTTTGCTTGAGCGCAGGTTGGCGGAGATTTGCGAGCGCTATAATCGCAATGTCGTGCTGCTTGGATGGAGCATGGGCGGGCTTTATGCGCGCGAATTGGCAAAGCTGCATCCCAATTGCATCGACAAGGTCATCACCATGGCGACGCCGTTCTCCGGCTCTCCGCGAGCGAACAACGTCTGGCGGCTGTATCAGGCAATTGCAGGCCACAGCGTCGATAATCTGCCCATCCGAATAGATCGCGCAGAAAAGCCGCCTGTCGAAACGGTCGCCTTATGGAGTTCAGCAGACGGCGCGATTGATCCGCGCAGCGCCGCCGGTGTTCCGGGTGAACGGGACCGCGCGATTGCGCTGCGCTGCACTCATGCTGGTTTCACCTATTCGCGCGAAGCTGTCCACGCAGTGTTGGAGGAACTGGACCGAACCCAGCCTTGACCAGTTGAATAACCGCATAAATCCCCGAAAAATCGGAGCGTTCGCGCGCTATTCATGGGTTGAGTTTGGACTCGTCTGCGCTACACCTGTAGTCGATGGACCAAACCCAGCAGCAACGCGCGGTCAGGCCGCTGCCAATGAGCACCGGGTCTTTGTCAGACGCGTCATCATCAAATTTTGACGAGATGACAGATCGCAACGGAGCCATCAGGCCAGCATATGATGGCTATTGCGGCTGGTTGGGAGAACAGGACAGTGCCTGGCTCAAGCGCAAGGATGCTGAGGCGGATGATACCTTTCGCCGCACTGGCATCACTTTCAATGTCTATGGTGAGGATGATGCGGAAGAACGGCTAATCCCGTTTGACATGGTCCCGCGGATCATCACCGCAGGGGAATGGCGCAGGCTGACACGCGGGATTGAGCAGCGGGTGCGCGCGCTCAATTCCTTTCTCTATGATCTGTATCACCGGCAGGAAATCATCCGCGCCGGGCGCGTGCCGGAGCGGTTGTTCAGCCAGAACGAGGCATGGCTGGCCAATATGGTCGGCTTCACCCCACCGGGCGGCATTTACACGCATATCGTCGGCATCGATCTCGTGCGCACTGGGCCGGATGAGTGGTTCGTGCTCGAAGACAATGCCCGAACACCCTCAGGCGTCTCTTACATGCTGGAGAACCGCGAGACGATGATGGGGATGTTCCCTGACCTGTTCAGCCGCGTGCCGGTGGAAAGCGTCTCGAATTACCCGCGCCGCTTGGCCCGCAGCCTTGCTGCCTGCGCCCCTCCGGCCGCTGCCCGCGCGCACGGCGGCAAGCCAACGGTCGCGGTGCTGACGCCGGGCATCTACAATTCGGCTTACTACGAGCACGCGTTTCTGGCCGACCAAATGGGCGCTGAACTGGTCGAAGGCAGCGATCTGCGCGTCGTCGATGGCTATGTCCAGATGCGCACGACGCGCGGGTTCAAGCCGGTTGATGTGATCTATCGCCGGGTGGATGACGATTATCTCGACCCGCTGACCTTTGAGCCGGACAGTGTGCTGGGCGTGCCGGGCATCATGGACGTCTATCGCGCGGGCCGCATTACGATCGCCAACGCGCCGGGCACTGGTATCTGCGATGACAAGGCGATTTACAGCTTCATGCCAGAGATCGTGGAGTTCTACACTGGCGAGAAACCGTTGCTGCCCAATGTGCAGACATGGCGCTGCGCGGATGCGGACAGTCTGGCTTATGTGCTCGACAATCTGGCCGAGCTGGTTGTCAAGGAAGTGCACGGCTCGGGCGGCTATGGGATGCTGATCGGGCCAACCGCGACGAAGAAGGAAGTTCGTGAGTTTCGCGCCAAGCTGGAAGCGCACCCCGCAAACTACATCGCGCAGCCCACGCTCTCTTTGTCGACCTGCCCGATCTACACGCGAAAAGGCCTCGCCCCGCGCCATGTCGACCTGCGCCCGTTCGTGCTGGTCTCGCCTGAGGGAATTGACATCACGCCGGGCGGCCTGACGCGCGTTGCACTCAAGAAAGGCTCGCTGGTAGTCAATTCATCGCAAGGTGGGGGCACCAAGGACACTTGGGTGCTGAAGGACTGATGGGGGCACACAGTCGATGCTAGGGCGCACAGCCAACAGCGTGTTCTGGATGTTTCGCTATCTGGAGCGGTCTGAGAACACCGGGCGACTGCTTGAAGCGGCGCTGCGCATGGCGATTACCCGCGATGCGGAAACTTCGACGGAGGAATGGCGCTCGGTCATTTCGACGCTCGGCATTCGCCAGCTTTACGAAGCGGCCAATGAGTCAATTGACGCCCATTCGGCATGGAATTTTGTACTGCGGGACAAGGCTAACCCGGTCAGTATTCGCGCTATGTTTGCCGCCGTTCGCAGCAATGCCCGTGTCGCCCGGACCAACATTTCCTCTGAAGTGTGGACCGCCGTCAATGAAAGCTATCTAAAGCTTGATCCAGTGCTTGCGCGGCCAGTCAGCCAGAGCGCGGTGAACGATGTGGTCTCCACCATCCGCCGCGCCGGCACGCGCGTGCATGGCGCGCTGGATGGATCGATGCTGCGCAATGAAGGCTTTCACTTCGCCCGCGCGGGCACCTTCATTGAGCGCGCTGAAAGCACCGCTCGCATCCTCGACATGAAGTATTTCCTGCTCCTGCCATCTTTGTCCTATGTCGGGTCCAGCCTCGATAGCGGCCAATGGGATCAGGTCTTGCGTTCAGTCGCCGGAGCAAGCGCGTATGGCTGGCTTAACGCCGGGCATGTCGAAGCGCGCGGTATTGTAGAATTCCTGGTGCTGGATGATCGCTTCCCGCGCAGCCTCGCCTTTTGCCGCAATGCGCTGCGCGATAACCTTGCCGCGCTCGCCCGCATGCATGGGGAGCAGGGCACCTGCCATGCGCTGATGCAGGCGGCGGATGAGCACATCAGCAATCTAACGGTCGATGATATCTTCGATCGGGGCCTGCATGAATTCCTGATAGATTTCATGGCGCGCAACGCTGCCATCGCAGATGCGATTGCCGAAGACTACAGGTTCCTGGCATGAAGAGAGGGGCCTGATGCGACTTTCGATCCGACACACCACCCGTTACAATTTTTCGCAGCCGGTGGTCCACGCGCTCCAGCGCTTGCGGCTGACGCCCAAGGAGACGCAGGGCCAACAGATCCTCAATTGGAACCTCGACTTCACCAACGCTCAGCCAGAGCTTGAATATGACGATCAGCACTTTAACACCGTCACGCTGATCGCGGTGGAGCCGGGCGTGAGCGAGGTGATCGTCACGTGCAGCGGCGAGGTTCAGACCGAGAATGCGCTTGGTGTGATCGGTCGGCATTCCGGCCATCTGCCGCTATGGAGCTTTCTGGGCCATACCAAGACCACCAAGCCCGGCCCCAAGCTGCGCGCCTTGCTCCGCGACGTGGATGCGACACTCGAAGATGGCGAGCTTGCCTATCTGGACCGCGTCTCTGCGCACATTCTGGATCAGGTTGCCTATGAGACCGGAAAGACTGATGTGGGCACGCATGCCGAGGATGCGATCGCGGCTGGCCATGGTGTGTGCCAGGACCACGCGCACATCTTTATCAGCGCCGCGCGGCTTGCGGGACTGCCGGCGCGCTATGTTAGCGGCTATCTGATGATGGATGACCGGATTGAGCAGGATGCAACGCATGCGTGGGCAGAGGCTTACGTCGCGGGCATGGGATGGGTAGGGTTCGACATCTCTAACGGTATCCGCCCGGATGATCGCTATGTTCGCGTGGCGACGGGCCGCGACTACAAGGACGCAGCCCCGATCACCGGGATCAGCTTTGGCTCGCTGGAGGAAACGCTGACGGTTGATGTTGCCGTAGAGCAGCAGCAACAGCAGGATCAGGGCCAGCAGCAAGAGCAGCAATAAAGCGAGGTCTGTTGCTCCAAAAGCGGGGCGACAGCGGGGCTGGATGCGTGTAGCTGCGCGCGTTCAAGGGGAGCGACGGTATATGACCTATTGCGTTGGAATGGTGCTCGATAAGGGCCTCGTCATCATGAGTGACACCCGCACCAATTCGGGCGTCGACAACATCTCGGTGTTTCGCAAGATGTTCTCCTGGCAGGTGCCGGGCGAGCGGATGATCGCGGTGATGACCGCAGGCAATCTTGCCACCACACAGGCGGTCATCAGTCAGCTCGAAGAGCGCACCAAAGAACCCGAAGAGCGCAACAACACGCTGATCAACGGGTCGACCATGTTCAATGTGGTGACTGAAATCGGACGCCTGCTGCGAAGCACGATTGCCGATGTACAAAAGGCCAACAATTCCAACCGTTTCACCGCGTCAATCATCGTCGCAGGACAGATTGCAGGCATGGAGCCGCGGCTGTTCATGGTCTACCCCGAAGGCAACTTCATCGAGGCCAGCTGGGACACGCCGTTCTTTCAAATTGGCGAGACCAAGTATGGCCGACCCATCCTGATCCGCGGCTATGACCGCGATATGAGCTTTGAAGATGCGGTGAAACTGCTGATGGTGTCGTTTGACTCCACTCTCAAAGCAAACCTGTCTGTTGGCCTGCCGCTTGATCTGATGGTGATCGCAAAGGATGACTTTGCGCCAACCCACACACGCCGCGTCACGCATGAGGACGAGTATTTCGCCGCTATCTCTTCAAGTTGGGGCGATGCGCTGAAGTCGGCGTTCCATTCGCTGCCCAATTACAGCTTCGATTCGGAGAAGGCCTAAGCAGTTGTAACGTCGCAAATGTCGATTGACAGGGACTTACCTACGTAACTCTGGCGAAGATTCAGGTTCATTATGGAGGCTTGTATCCTAGTCTTTTCAGGTAGGTGCATGGTTAACGAGACGGCAATGGTCCACATTGGAAGGGGTCTTGCGTGAATTAACTTCGGTCGGCGGGCAACACGCTGGCCATGACACGCAAATCCTCGCTTCACTTCATCGATGCCGAAACGCGCCACCGCGCCGAACTGGCTCGTATCGGCTTCTCTCTGGGCCATCACTCGGAGGTGTATGGTGACCTGTCCGAACTCAGTGTGCATCCGCCGCGCGAAGGTATCATCATCGCTCGTGACAGCGCTGCGGAAGGTGGAGTGTCTGTCATCCTTGAACGGCTTAGCCGGCTGGGTATCTGGCTCCCGCTGATCGCCGTTGACGCGCAGCCAAGGCCGGGCCGCATTGTTGAGGCGATCAAGGCTGGTGCGCTGGACTATCTCTCGCTCCCCCTCGATCCTGATCGCTTTGAGCGGTGCCTTGCTCGGATCGAAAAAGAGGCGGAAGTGTTCGGGCAAGCGCGACGCCGCATGATCGAAGCGCGTGACCGTATTTCGAGCCTCTCCAACCGCGAGCGCGAAGTGCTCGACTGGCTGGCCGAAGGCAGCAGTAACAAGGTTATTGCGCGCGAACTCGATATCAGCCCGCGCACAGTTGAAATTCACCGCGCCAACATGATGACAAAGCTTGGTGCCCGCCACGCCGCCGAAGCGGTTCGCCTTAAGCTTGAGGCGAAACTGGAACCGCAAGTGCGGGCCTGAAGAAACTTCTCATTCGGCAGGGCAGGTACGTGGTGCACCTCGCCCTCCGGGTAACACGGTTCCCTAGTCTGACCCGTAAGGATGGGAGCCGTGGACTAATGCTGCGCAAGGTCTCGCTTTGACACATTGCCCCCCCGTGTTGAGTGAGTACACGGCTGAACCGCAGCGGTCTTCGGGTTTGGTCCCCCGGTTGCCCCGCATCTGGAACTTGCTCTCCAGGTTTCAGATGCGGGGCCCTTTTCCTACCGTGGAAAGGGCCAGCGCGTCAGTCATATGACAGCGACGGACAGCGAACTGCGATTAGCGACAGAATTGTGCGCCGGTGCCTTCAAGGTGAAAGTGGTCCGCGTGTGCGCGGTTGTATTCCGGGCCAAGGACCGTGCCAAAGCGCTTGCACGCGCTCTTGTGAACAACCCGCAGAAATTCGCGCTCAGCGGCGCTGCCACCATCCCAATCGCTCTTCAGCGAAATACGGCGGCCGTCGGCCAGCTCAAAGCCGGATACGTCGATCGCGTTGCCGGTTGCATGGGCAGAGAGCCGGGTTGAACCGGCAATGGTGCGGCAGGCATAGCTGCCCATTGTCTCAATCCGCGCAAGGCGGGAGCCGAGGATCTGGCGCGCGGCCCGATCAACGCCGAAGCGCGCCCATGCGGTGAAAGCCTGCGCGGTGCGGCATTTCACGGCGCCCAGATTGGTAACGTCAAACTGCGTGTCGTCCCCGGCCAAGGCGGTCAGGCGCACCGTACCCAGTTTGTTGCAGCCGGGTGAGGCATAGCTGTCCGCCACAGGCGTAAAGCGCGCGCCGCTGGCGTTGAGGTCAGCGTGGCATGTCCGGTCACTCGGATTGCTGGCGATGGCAAACGGCGCGGAGGTAATGCGGGCGGGCTGGCGGGTGGAGCGCGGCTGCTGACGCGCCTGTTGCGGACGCTCGGCGCGCGGATAGTCTTCGCCTGACCCGATTTGCACCTGATCAGAGCGATAGGGCGCCTCGGCGGCAGGGATGATCCCACCGCATGCCGAAAGCGACACAGCCATGACGCTCACGCCGAGCGTTGAGAGAAAAGTCTTGCGTTTCATACTTAAGGGCTTTTGCCCTGTTAGGGTTGAGGGATCGGCAAGGATCGGGGTTAATACCTAGTAACTTGTATCCTGCGTAGATACACTAGGCCATCGCTTAAACCGGCCGAAACATGCGGTTTACCGCGTATCCGACTCGTCTCGTCGATCCATGTGCCGGTCAGGTGTCGGGCAGCTCGTCCGCGACCTGTTCCCACAGCTCAATCTTAACCCCATCGGGGTCCAGCAGCCATGCGAATTTACCATAGCCTTCATCAGTCATGCCGAGGATTTCGATACCTTTGGCTTCGAGCTGTTGCACAAAGCCATTTAGATCGTTGACCCGCAAATTGATCATAAAGCCGCCTTGGCCCGGCTTGATGTAGTCATCGGTCGCGAAGTGGCTGATCAGCGAGTAGGGATGCGCCTTGGGCTCCTCAGACCACGCCATTTGCGGCCCGTAGCGCCCGCCAATCCCGAGCGTTTCGCGATACCACGCGCGGGTCGCTTCGGGGTCTTTGACCATGTAAAAGACGCCGCCTAAACCGGTGATCCGGGCTGTATCGCTGTTGCTCATGGTCGCATCCTCTCCACCGAGTCGCTTGGGGTTGGCGCAGCTTGTATCGTGATCGCGGCCACAATAGTTGCACAAAAGCGAACATGCTGGGGAAAGTGTCAATTCGGCACAAAACTGTGCCACTTGCATTGACCTAGCTCACACTGACCAGCGCACGCGGCGCTCTTATCCAAGGACACTTCTATGACCACTTCCACCCGTTTCGCTGGCAAGACAGTGATCGTCACCGGCTCCTCCACAGGTATCGGCGAAGCGATTGCCCGGCGCTTCCATGACGAGGGCGCGAACGTCATCATCAACGCGCGCAATGCCGAGAAATGCGCAGCGGTGGCAAACACCCTTGACGAAGCGCGCACGCTGGTTGTGCCGGGCGATGTCAGCCAATTGACATTCGCCAGCGAGATCGTGGGCGCAGCGGTGGAGAAGTTTGGCGCGCTTGATGTGCTGGTCAACAATGCCGGCGTGGCTGCTCCGGGCATGCTGCACAAGCAGACGCCTGAGGATGTGGACCGGGTTATCGACATCAACGTGAAAGGCGTGATCTACCTGTCCCAGGCGGCGATCCCGGTGCTGAAGAAAACCGGCGGCTCAATCATCAACATCGCGAGTGTCTCCGGCCTTGGCGGGGATTCGACCATGCCGCTCTACAACGCATCAAAAGGCGCGGTGACCAATCTCACGCGCGGGCTGGCGACGCAGGTGGGCCGGGTCGGTATTCGCGTGAACTCGATCTGCCCTTCGGTGACCCGATCAGACATGGTCGAAGGCATCATCGGCAATGAAGTCATGCTCAAAGCCTTCATGCAGCGCGTCGCGATCCAGCGCGTGGGCGAACCCGAAGACATCGCCGCCGCCGCCGCTTTCCTAGCGAGCGAAGACGCCAGCTTCATCACCGGCGTGAACCTGCCGGTCGACGGCGGCGTTAGCGCGAGCAACGGACAGCCTGATATGCTGAGCGTGATGCAGGGGTGAGGGCAGAGCGTGATGTCCGCTTTCGACCCAATTCAGACCTAGAGACGCGTCGCTCTTGTCCCTAAAGGCGGACGTAATCTCAAACGCCTGGTTGTGGCTGGAAATGGGGGGTAAAACAGACGCAGGCCACAAGGGTGATTACCTCATGAGACGAGGGTCACCGCTTTCAAGTGAACCATGATCCTGCGCCGATGCGCCTCGCAAATTCTCGAACCAAGGCTCGGCGACTTCTTCAATGAATAGGCCCAACTCGTGCAGGCAACGTTCGTAGGTGCTGCCCGTCTCTGAATTGAAGCGATGATGGTAGCAATAATCGGTGTCTCGCCGGATAAATTGTGTTTCATGATGGCTTAAATGAGCCTTTTTCCCATCGTTGATACGCGTGGATGAAAGGCTCAGTTGGAGCGAGATACTGGGTGAACGGGGTGCACCATAAGTGGCACCGCTTCTGGTGATGAAAATGGTCTCTTCATATCCGTCGATCTTCCGCGACCATTTACGACCACTTCCTCGTTTGAAGCCCAAAGGCTGTACGATTTTTGTGAATGCGCTGCAGGCCCGCCTCATGCCTAGGGCAACCACGTTCGAGTAACTTCTCATAGCATCAGTTTAGGCATCCTGCGGATGACCGCAAATGGGTCATTTGCAGTCACAGCAGCTTGAGTGTGAAAGCGTCTGCTTTCTCCGTGTGTATTACCGAAAGCGGACAGTCAGCAAACCACCCATAAGCGGACGCGATCTGCGGTTCACCCCGCCTTCTTGCGCTTCGCCTTCTTGCGCTCGTGCGGGCAAAGCAGCGACTTGCGCAGGCGGATTGACTGCGGGGTGACTTCGACCATTTCGTCGTCGTCGATATAGGCGATGCTCTGCTCCAGCGTCATCCGGCGCGGCGGGGTCAGGCGGATGGAATCGTCCTTGCCTGAGCTGCGGATGTTGGTGAGCTGCTTGGCCTTCATCGGGTTGACTTCCAGATCGTCGGGCTTCGCGTTTTCGCCGATGATCATGCCCTCGTAGAGCTTCATCTGCGGGGCCACGAACAGCTCGCCGCGCTCCTCCAGCATGTTGAGCGCGTAGGCGTTGGATTCGCCATCGCCGTTGGAGATCAGCACGCCATTGTTGCGACCCTCGATGGGACCTTTGTAGGTGTCATATTTTTCGAACAGGCGGTTCATGATGCCGGTGCCGCGGGTGTCGGAGAGGAATTCTCCATGATAGCCGATGAGCCCGCGCGACGGGGCAGAGAAGGTGATGCGGGTCTTGCCTTGGCCTGAGGGGCGCATTTCGGTGAGGTCAGCCTTGCGGCGCTGCATCTTCTCGACGACGGTGCCTGAGTGTTCGTCATCGACGTCGATCACGACTGTCTCATACGGCTCCTGGCGCTCGCCATTTTCTTCGCGCAGCAGCACTTTGGGGCGGCTGATGCCCAGCTCAAAGCCCTCGCGGCGCATCGTTTCAATCAGCACGCCCAACTGCAACTCGCCGCGCCCGGCCACTTCAAAGCTGTCCTTGTCGGCGCTTTCGGTGATGCGAATGGCGACATTGGTTTCAGCCTCGCGCAGTAGGCGGTCGCGGATCATGCGGCTGGTGACCTTGTCGCCCTCGCGCCCAGCGAGCGGGCTGTCATTGACCGAGAACCGCATTGCGAGCGTGGGCGGGTCAATCGGCTGCGCGGCGATTGGCTCTGATACGGCTGGATCGCAGATCGTGTTGGCCACGGTTGCCTTCTCAAGGCCGGCCAGCGCAATAATGTCTCCGGCCTTCGCGCTTTCAACCGGTACGCGCTCCAGCCCATCAAAGCTCATGAGCTTGGTCGCGCGCCCGGTTTCCACCACATTTCCATCCATATCGATCGCATGGATCGGATCGTTGACCTTCAGCGTGCCCGACTGCACGCGCCCGGTGAGCACGCGGCCCATGAAGTTATCGCGATCAAGCAAGGTGGCAAGGAAGCTGAACGGGCCTTCGGTGTCGAGGCCTGGCGAGGGTACATGATCGCAGATCAGCTTGAACAGCGGATCGAGCGTGCCTTCGCGCGCGCTTTCATCATCGCTGGCATAGCCATCGCGGCCTGACGCCCAGAGCGAGGGGAAGTCGAGCTGTTCGTCGGTTGCGTCCAGCGATGCGAACAGATCGAACACTTCGTCGAGCACTTCCTGTGGGCGGCCATCAGGACGGTCAATCTTGTTGACGATAACGATGGGACGCAGGCCGAGCGCGAGCGCTTTGCCGGTGACGAACTTTGTCTGCGGCATGGCACCCTCGGCGCTGTCAACAAGCAGGATCACGCCATCGACCATGGAGAGAATGCGCTCCACCTCGGCGCCGAAATCGGCGTGGCCGGGCGTGTCGACAATGTTGATGCGCGTCGTCTCACCGTCAGAGCCTTCCCACTCAACGCTGGTGCACTTGGCAAGGATGGTGATGCCGCGCTCTTTTTCCAGATCGCCGGAATCCATCGCGCGTTCCTCAATGCGTTGGTTCTCGCGATAGGTGCCGGACTGACGGAACAGCTGATCAACCAGCGTCGTCTTGCCGTGGTCAACGTGCGCGATGATCGCGACATTGCGCAGGGAATTTGAGGAATCGGAAGGAGCCTTGGACATGAGGGGGCTTTCAATGAATGAGCCGAGCGGCGCAGGGGTTTTGGACCAGCATAGTTATGCTGCGCTGCAACAGCAGCCTAAGATTGGTCGCGCGCTTAGCCGAGGGTGCGCCGTGCAGCAAGTGCAGCGGGGCCTGCATTAGCATCTCATTCAAGGTGATTGCGAAACGCAACAGTGTGACGATGCTGCAACAATTGTAGGAATTCGTCATCGGTTACCCACCGCGAGTGCCCCTTTCCCGCTTGTCGCCTCCGTGACATGCGCCTAACGAAAACAGTAATCGATAAGGGGAGCAAGGCATCTGGGGTGCCCGATGGCGGGATTTCGCAGGCCAATTAACGGCTGCATTCGCGCCTGTCTCCTCGCATTCGATGGGATTGAGGAGAGGAGCTTCCATGCAACTTACTGCCACCGGCGCTGCCGGGACCTATCGCTATACCCTGCTCGCAGGCGTAACCGCTTTTGCCATTGCTGCGCCTGGCGCCGCTTTCGCTCAGGACACTGACGAGCCTGAGCTGCAAGCCCCCGAAAGCAGCAACACTATTATTGTGACCGCGTCCAAGCGTGAGCAGACTCTTCAGGAAGTTCCGATTTCGGTCTCTGTGACCAGCGGTGAGACACTCGAAAACGCGCAAATCCGCGACGTGCTCGACCTGCAAACCGTGACCCCGTCGCTGCGGGTCAGCCAGCTGCAGACCTCGTCCGCCTCGACTTTCATCATCCGCGGCTTTGGTAACGGCGATAACAATTTCGGCGTTGAGCCGTCAGTCGGTGTGTTTATCGACGGGGTGTTCCGTTCGCGCTCAGCCGGCGCCCTTTCGGACCTTCCCAATGTCCAGCGCATCGAAGTGCTGAACGGCCCACAATCGACTCTGTTCGGCAAGAACGCATCCGCTGGCGTCATCTCGATCGTCACGCGTGAGCCGCAATTCGAGTTTGGTGGCTCGGTTGAGGCGTCATACGGCAATTTCAACAATGTCTTCCTGCGCGGCGATGTGACCGGCCCGATTAGCGAGAACATCGCGTTCTCGATCGACGGCAGCTACCAGCAGCGCGATGGCACGGCCGAGATTGAGAATCTTGGCGTTGACCAGAATGACCGCAACCGCTGGTCCGCCCGCGGCCAGTTGCTGATCGAGCCAACGCCGGACTTCAAAATCCGCGCGATTGGTGATTATTCGCGCATTGACGAAGTGTGCTGCCAGGTTGGAACGGTTGTGTTCGGCCCGACTGCCCCGGCGCTCAACCTGCTGGGCGGACTGGTCCAACAGCCCGACACATTCTTTAACCGTACCGCAAACCTGAACATCGTGCCTGAAAACGAAGTCGACAATTATGGCGGCTCGATCCAGATGGATTACACCGCTGGCGCGCTGTCTTTCACCTCGATTACGGCGTATCGTGAGCTCGACAATTTCTTCCGCTCGGACATCGATTACACCGCGGCGGACATCGCGAACGAGCAGCGCGACCAGTCGGTTTCGACCTTCACGCAGGAATTCCGGATCACGTCCGATTTCGACGGACCGATCAACTTCCTGCTGGGCGGTTTCTATTTCGACGAGTCCATCTCGCAGGAAAGCCGCATCGAAAACGGCTCGCAAATCCGCGATTTCTTCGAGATTCTGGCGGGCGGTGATCCCGCAGCAGCTGGGCAACCCGTTCCAAGCGTATTCAACGGCATTGAGCAGGCTCTTGGTCTTCCGCAAGAGAGCATATTCACCTCGCCGCTGCTGACGCAGGAAAGCTTCCGCATGGACAACCAGGCGTGGTCGGTATTCGGTACGGTGGACTTCGAGCCGGTTGACGGCCTCGTCTTCACGGCGGGCTTCAACTACACCGATGACCAGAAGGAATTCGAGCTTAGCCAAACCAGCTTTGATCCCTTTGCACAGGTCAATCTGGTCGATGCCTTCATCACAGGCGCGTCGGCGATGGATCCGAATTTGCCGACTATTACATCGCGCGCTCAGTTTCAGGCGCTGCCCGCCGACGCTCAGGCAGGGCTTCTCGCTCTTGCCACAGACCCGAATGTAAACGGGCTTGTTCAGCTGGCCGGCTTTCAGTTCCAACCGCCATTTCTGAACACGCCCAACGGGGTTGAGGACAACACCACGAATGACGACAAGTTCACCTATCTGCTGCGCGCCGCGTATCAGGTATCGAACGAAGTCAATTTGTACTTCAGCTATGCAACCGGGTTCAAAGCAAGCTCGGTAAACCTGTCGCGCGACAGTCGGCCGCTTGCGACCGATTTCCAGGCTGGACCGGGCGGTTCGACCTTTGCTGCTCCGTCTTCACCAATCCTCGATGCAGGCCTTGCTCTGCCAAACCTCGTTCCGGGCACGCGCTTTGCGGGGCCGGAAGACACCGAGGTTTTCGAGATCGGCATGAAGGCGCAGTGGGAAGGCTTTGGCTTTAACCTTGCGATCTTCGACCAGACAATTGACGGCTTCCAAAGCAACGCCTTTACTGGCACGGGCTTTGCGCTGCGCAATGCCGGCCAGCAATCGGTGCAGGGCTTTGAGTTCGACGCGACCATCGTGCCGACTGACGGCCTCGTGCTGACCTTTGCGACCACCTATCTTGATCCGCTGTTTGATAGCTTTGAAGGTAGCATTCTCGGCGATATTTCAGGCGTTACGCCTGCCGGTATCCCCGAGATCACGATCGCGACCTCGGCCACCTACACCCATGAGTGGGACTCTGGCACGCGCCTGATCAACCGCATCGACTACAATCACGAGAGCAACACGCAGATCACGAACGGTTTCCGCACTCTGGATGACCAGCCGTTCCGCCGCGAGATCAACCTTGTGAACGCCTCGACGACGCTGGCGCTCGACAATGGCCTCGAAATCGGTGCGTTTGTGCGTAACCTGTTCGATGACGAATATCTCCTGACGATCTTCCCGGGCGTTGCTCAGGAAGGCACGATCTCAGGCTATCCGAGCCAGCCGCGCACTTATGGCGGTGTTGTTCGGTTCAAGTTCTGATTTTACGAAACAGGCGCGCTGCCGAATGGTGGAGCCTGATTGTATAAAATCGACCCCGCAAGCCAAGCAAACATCAGGCTTGCGGGGTCTTTTTCGTGTTTGGGGGTCTAAAACCGGTCGACCCACATATGCGTTATTGCGCTTTGACCAGCGATCTGCATGCTGCGCTGCGTGACGCGAAAGCGGGGAATCTTCGCGCATGCAAAATGGGGACACTTCATGAATCTAGATATTGGCCGGGTCTTCTCGACCACGATTGAAACCATCAAAGAGCGCATCTGGCCTATGATTGGCCTGTATGCGGTTTTCTTCGCGATCAGCATCGTGTTTCTTCTGGTAGGCGGAGGATTGCTGGGCGCTTCGATGGCCGGGGCGATGATGTCGCTTGGCGCTGGCGGGCTTGATAATCCTGCGGCCCTGGGTGGCTTTGGATTTGGCGCGATCATCGGGATGATCATCTTCTACGTGCTTTATTTGGCGCTGATTTTTGCGCAGCAGGCCTCCATGTCGGCCATGGCATCCCCCACGCGGCGGGTCCTGTTCGGCGATGCCATGTCAGCAGGATTTCGCGCGGGCCTTACCAGCGTCGCCTTGTTTCTGCTGTTCTTCATTGTCTACATTATCGCCGCGCTTGTGATTGGTCTGGTCTTCGCAGCGCTCGCCTTTGTCAGCGAAATTCTGGTTTTTCTCGGCGCGATCGCTTTGCTGCCCGGCCTGATTTACCTGGTCTGCCGATTGGCCGTGATCGTGCCCGTCATGGCGGTGGAAGGCGTTTTCAACCCGATCACCGCGATCAACCGGACCTGGCAGGTGACGCGCGGCAATGTCCTTGGCATTCTGATCGTGATGCTCCTTGGCGCTTTGATCACGCTCGCAATCCTGATCGTGCCCGGCTTCCTCATCTTCGGCATGGCCGGCGGCGCTGCGGCGGGTGATATGACCGGCGGAGCGGTCGCTTTGCTGTCCATCGGGTTCTTGCTGTTCATCCCGCTGTTTATCATCTCGCAGGTCTTCTCGGTGACGCTTACCACCGTCCTGCATTCAGAGATCAGCGATGATCACCTCGAAGAGATGACGGAGATGTTCGAGTAAGTTGATCGAGTGCCGCGGGCCCCATCCGGGCGCGCGGCACTCACAATTCGCGCAGCGCCTGAGCGGGCCGAGCGCGCAGTAAGGGCAGCGATCCACCCAGCGCAAACGCCAGCACCATCGCAAGGCCCAGCCCAAGCACGCCGAGCACTTGGCCCCAATCGGGAAGCCAGTCGAATTCGAACAGCTGTGTGATGATGATCCAGCCGAGCCCGGCGCCAAGGCCCAGCGCCACCAGTGCCAGCGACAACGCAATCAGGCCGTATTCTGCCAGCTGCATCATGAGTACCTGACGGCGGCTCGCGCCCAGCACACGCAGCACCACAGTGTCATACATCCGCGCCGCGCGCGCGGCGGCGATTGCGCCCATAAGCACCGCCAGACCAGCCAGCACAGCAACCGCAGCGGCGGCCAGTGTGGCGAGCGCAACCTGTTCAAGCAAAGTGCGCGCTTCGAGCAGCACTTCGCCGACATCGACGACGCTGGAGGAAGGAAAATTGCGGACCATAGCGCGAAGCACTTCTCCGCGCCCTTCGGTAATCTCAGCCGCGCTGCCGGTCTCATTTAGCTCTATCGAGGCGGCGAGATTGTGCGGCACATCGTCCAGCGTGTTGGGTGAAAAGACGAGCGTGAAATTGAAGCCAAGGCTCTCCCAGTCGATCCGGCGGGTGTTGGCGATGCGCACATCGCGCTCTGTGCCGAGCACGCCGATGGTCAGATAGTCGCCTACCTCAAGATCGAGCGCCTTGGCCAGATCTTCGCTCATCGACACATACATATCGTCCGGGCTTTCCGCGTCCCACCACGCGCCTTCGATCAGCGTATTGCCCTCGGGCAGCTCGGAAGCGTAGGTCAGCGGGCGCTCACCATTAAGGATGAAGGCGCCTTCAGGGATCTCCTCAAGCTCCGCGACGCGCTGCATATCGCCCTTTGGCCCGTAAGCGAGCACAGAGCCGCGCAGGGTGGGCACGGTGCGAATTTCAGCATCGGGGAAGCGCTGGCGGATCAGCCCCTTGAACGCCACCTCACCCTCGCGCGGCACGTCGATCACAAAATAGTCCGGAGCCTCCTGCGGCACGCGCGCTTCGATATTGCCGTCAATCGCGGTCTGCACGCTCGCCAGCAGCACAAAGGCCGCAAGCCCAAAGCCCAAAGCGGTGACAAGCGCTCCGGTGGGGGCGCCGGGGCGGTGGATGTTGGCGAGGGCTGAGCGCAGGATCGGATTGGCAGGGCGGGGCAAGCGCCGCGCGATGGTGGTGATAGCAAGGCCAAGACCCGCGAGCAGTGCCAAGGCCAAAGCCGCGCCCAGCAGAAAGCCTGCCGACAGCTCGACCCGGTCTGTGGTGATCAGCGCGAGCGCGCAAATCGCAACCAGCCCGAGCCCGGTCGCGACCAGCGCCCGGCGATCTTTCGACAAGGGGGCAATGCGGCTGCGCATCAAAGCCATCGCTGGAAAGGCACGCGCGCGCAGCAAAGGCGCAGCGGCAAAAGCAAAGGCGACCAGCAGGCCATAAGCGCCCGCCAGCAACAGCGGCGCAGGCTCTATTACAAAGCCGCCTTCGACCGGCAGCAAGCCTTGCAGCGCTGCGCCGAACAAGGGGGTCACCAGCACGCCGACAGCCAGCCCCGCCACACTGCCTATCAACGCCGCCACAGCGATCTGAAGCGAATAGACCTTCACGATATCGCTGGAGGACGCGCCTAGCACCTTTAGCGTTGCAATGCTGGCGCGGCGCTGGTCGAGGTAAGAGGAAACCCCGCCGGCAATGCCGATCCCTGCGATCACCAACGCGGCCAGTCCCACCAGTGTGAGAAAGTCGCTCATCTGCGTCACAAACCGGTCAGCGCCGGGAGAGGCGCGGTCGCGGGTGCGAAAGTCAAAGCCTGAATTGGGGAAGGCCTCTTCGAGCGCTTCAACAGTGTCGCTCGGATCGCGGCTCTGATCGGCGAAGGCGATGCGATACTTGCTCTCATACAGCGCCCCTGGAGCCAACAGCCCAGCGCGCGCCGGGATGGCTTCTGCGACGATCACAGTGGGGCCGAGTTGAAAGCCTTCAGACAGCCGATCCGGCTCATCGTCGATAATCCCTGCCGCAGTAAGGGTGACTGTCCCGATGCGGAAGCGGTCGCCGACCGCAATGTCGAGCCGATCGATCGCGCCTTGCGAGAGCCAAGCCTCATCACCGCTCGGCGCTGCGACTGAGCGCCCGTCGGTGAGCGTGAGCGCGCCATAGAGCGGCCACTTCGCATCGACCGCTTTCAGCTCAATCGGCGCGGCATTGCCTTCGCCTGTGGCGCCGGTCGCTGCATCGCTGAGCGCCATAGCCTGCAACCGCGTGCCGCCCGATATCTCGCCCAGCTCGCTAAGCGCGGTAAGCTCTTCTTCGTTCAAACTGCGCTGCCAGATTTCAACTTCTATGTCGCCGCCGAGCAATTCCTGACCGCTCGATTCCAGCTCGCGCTCAATCGACGCGGTCAGCGTGCCAATCGCTGCAAGCGCCGCAGTGCCGAGGAAAATGCACACCAGCAGCAGGCGCAGCCCCTTGAAGCGCGCGTTGAGATCACGCCGAGCCAGCGCCCAGGCATCGCCCCACGAAAGGCCGCCATCGCTCACCTCCCCATTTACCGGCCCGCTCACGCGGCGCGCGCCTGATTTTCGCCAGCGCGGTCTGAGACGATCTTGCCATCCGCCATGGTCAGCACCCGCTCGCATTGCTCCGCCAGTGCGCGGTCATGCGTGATGATCAGCAGCGTCGCACCGGTTTGTGCTCGGCGCTCAAACAGCAGGCGCACAATATCTTCACCGGTCGTGACATCGAGATTGCCGGTCGGCTCATCAGCGAAGATCAGCGCCGGGCGCGGCGCAATTGCGCGCGCGATGGCGACGCGCTGCTGCTCGCCGCCCGACAATTGCGTGGGATAATGGCCGATCCGGTGGCCCAGCCCGACCGCTTGCAATTCTGCTTCAGCGCGGGGGCTGGCATCCTTCGCGCCCGCCAGTTCCATCGGCGTTGCGACATTTTCAGCCGCGGTCATGGTGGGCAGCAGATGGAAGGCCTGCAATACAATCCCGATCCGGCCGCGCCGCGCACGGGCCAACCCGTCTTCATTGAGCCGCGTGAAATCCTCACCCGCCACGGTCAGCTCGCCGCCGGTTGCCCGCTCCAGCCCAGCCAGCACCGCCATCAGCGAGCTTTTGCCTGAGCCTGACGGCCCCAGCAGCGCAACCACTTCACCAGCGCCAATATCCAGATCGATTCCCTTGAGGATATCAACCGGAGCATCTGCGCTGCCGAGGGTCAAAGTGAGGTTGCGCGCGCTGATCGCGGGCGAAGCGGTGTTTTGCATAAGACTTGTCACGGACACCAGATGGGATAGGGGCAGGTTGCAGGCAAGGACCTTTGCGAGGACTGTTACATGCCAATACTCAAACATTCACGGGCAGGGATCCTGATTGCAGCGCTCAGCGCCGCTTTGGCCCTTACGGGTTGCAGCGAAAACGCGGACACCGCCGAAGCTGTTCCCGGATCGATCACGCAAAATGGCTCAAGCGAAAACGGCCCGCCGCCCATCCCGGTCATGGGGAAGGAGCGGCGCATCCTCGCCTTCGGAGACAGCCTGTTTGCGGGCTATGGTTTTGCAGAACCAGCCACCGACAGCTACCCCGCCAAGCTCGAAGCAGCCTTGCGCGCGCGCGGCATCAATGCGCGGATCGAAAATGCCGGTGTTTCCGGCGATACGACAGCGGCGGGCCTCAAGCGGCTCGAATTTGTGCTCGACGCGCAAGACAAGAAGCCGGACCTGTTCATTCTGGAGCTGGGCGGCAATGACCTGCTGCGCGGGCTTTCGCCGGACCAGACCCGCGCGAATTTCACAGCGATGCTCGATGAATTGAAACAGCGCGATATACCCGTACTCATCATGGGCATGCGCGCGCCGCCCAATTATGGGCCAGAATATCAAAGCGCGTTTGACGGCCTTTATGGCGACCTCGCGCAGCAATATGACGCGATGCTGATCCCGTTCTGGCTGGAGGCGATCTATCAAAGCCCGCAGCTGTTTCAGGATGATCGCATTCACCCCACGGTTGAGGGTGTAGAAGAGCTGGTCGGCGCGACTGTTGAGCAAGTGGCAAAGGCGCTTCCGGAGAGTGCGGAGGCTTCGTAGGGGCAAACCTAATGCCCGCGCGGAGCCTCAGAGCTTTTCCAACGCCCCGCCGCTGACCCGCCAGACCGCCGCTTCGCTCTCGATTTCAGCGAAGGGGCCAAGCTCTGTGCCCGTCATCCACACTTGCGCCCGGCCTGCGCGCAGCCGCCTGAAAAGCTCTGCCCGGCGGACCGGGTCGAGATGCGCGGCAACCTCATCAAGCAGCAACGCGCTTGGGCGACCCTCCGCCGCCAGCACCCCATGCGCCAGTGTGATGGCGATCAGCATCGCCTTTTGCTCCCCCGTTGAGCATGACGCTGCCGGAACGCCTGTCGAAGCCATCACCACGCCCAACTCGTCGCGCTGCGGCCCGGTGAGCGCGCGGCCCGCTGCCGCATCGCGCGGGCGCTCGCGTGCAAAGGCAGCGAGGAGCTCCGCCGGATCGCTTGGCCCGCCGGGCTGATAGGTGAGCGTAGGCTTGGCAAACGGCCCCGGGGGCAGGGCGGAGAATTCGTCCATCAGCATGGCCACCAGCCGCGCGCGCGCCGCCGCCACACGGCTGCCATGCTGCGCGGCCTGCGCTTCGATCGCATCAAGCCAGCGCGCATCGCCGCGTTCTTCGAGCAGCCGATTGCGCTCACGCAGAGCCGTTTCATATTGGGTGACCGCCTTGGCATGGCCGGGCTCAATCGCCAGCGTCATCCGGTCCACAAAGCGCCGCCGGGCGCCGGCTGAATCGGTAAACAGGCCATCCATCGCCGGGGTCAGCCAACTGACCGCATGCCACTCAGACAACGCAGTCGCGCTAGCCTCAGCCCCATTGATGCGCACGAGCCGCCGGTTGGGACGCTCCGCTTCGGTGTAAGTGCCCATGCGCGCGGAGACCTGACCTTGCTCAATCAGTGTCGCCCCAATCGCAAATCCGCACGCAGGCTCGCCCTCAGGCACATGCCGCGCCAGCTGTGGCAGAGCCGCGCGCCTGAGGCCGCGGCCCGGCGCAAGCAGGCTGAGCGCTTCGAGCACGTTGGTCTTCCCCGCGCCATTCTCACCCACCAGCAGATTGAAATGCGCGGTTTCCGTGAGCTCGCTGCACGCGTGATTGCGGAAGTTTTCCAGAGTGATCTTCGCGAGCGCCATCAGGCCTTTTGCCCTAAGTAGCCGGGCCGCGATTGACCAGCGTGACGGCTCAGGAAATCACCAATCCCAATAGATGGGGAAAATTCCTAACCTTTCGGATTGATGAACGAAACGTTATTTTACAAAGCGATACAAAACGGCAGAATTCTGCGGTTTTTTGAGTTTGGCACAGCTCCTGCAGAGTGTTTGGCAACCCAAGGGATCGTCCCAAGGGAATGCAGAACACCGAACAGGAGACCTCAAAATGTACACCGCTTCTTCCAACAGCTTCGCCGCCGCCGCTTTCGCATTCGTCGTTTCGGCCGCTCTGTTTGCTTACGCAATCATCCCCGCCAGCCCCACCATGATGGTCTGAGCCTCGCTGGCTCGGCCGCACCAAAACACAAGGAACGCAAACCAATGTTTACCTCTGACACAGCCTCTCGCCTCTTCGCCGCAGCCTTTGCCGTGGCGATGACCGCCGGCACCTTTGCCTATGCGATCATCCCCGGCAGCCCGGTTATCGCCTGAGGCGCAAACTTCCCCTCACACATCGCTCAAACAAAAGGACCCCTTTCATGATTTCCCCGTTCACCATTTCCATCCACGCCAGCGACAAGCTGCTCGCCGCAGCAAGCGCGCTGGTGCTGACTGTCGTGCTGCTCGCGACTGCGATTGTGCCAGCCAGCCCGGCGCACGCTGCAAACGCTCTGAGCATGGGAGTTCTGGCATGAACAATATGACCAAGGGCTCAGGCGGCCGACCGCCGCAAAACAAGTTCCGCCTCGACAAGGTCGATGGCAAACTGGCTGGCGTATGCTCAGGCATTGGCAATTATTTCGGCATGGACCCGATGATTGTCCGCCTTATCTTTGTGGCTGGCACGCTGATCGGCTTCGGCTCGTTCCTGCTGCTCTACATCCTGATCGCCGTATTGGCTGACTGATGGTGAGCGCACAGGGCCCAATGGTCATCCCGGACTTGATCCAGGGTCTCTTTGAATCGGAGAGATCCCGGGTCAGGTCCGGGATGACGCCCGTTTCAGGCCAGCGATTTGGGCTCACATCGCGGAAATGCCGCCATCCAGCTTAATCTCGGCGCCGGTCATAAAGCGGCTTTCGTCGCTCGCGAGATAGACCACCGCATTGGCGATATCGTTGGGCTCACCGACGAATTTGAGCGGGATTTGCCGAGCGAGCTTTTCGAGCAGCACAGCTTTATCGAGTTGATGCGCGGCGGCGGTGCCGTCCAGGATTGGCGTGTCGACAAAGGTCGGGTGCACCGAATTGCAGCGGATCTGCATGTTCATCTTGGCACAATGCAGCGCGATCGACTTTGACAGCATCCACACGCTCGCCTTGGAGGCGTTGTAAGCTGGCATCGTGTCGCTCGCGATCAGGCCGGCAATGCTGGAGATGTTGACGATGGAGCCGGGCGCATGCTCGCGCATCAGCGGCAGCGCTTTCTGGCAGCCGTGGAAGATCGAGTTGACGTTGATGTCAAAACAGCGGTGCCAGTCCTCGAATGTGCAAGTCTCGATATTGCCTGCGACCCCGATCCCGGCATTGTTGACCAGCACGTTGAGGCCACCCATGTGCTCGCGCGCAGCGTCGACGGCGGCTTCCCACTGGTCGGGCTTGGTCACGTCATGCGCGATGGCGAAAGCGGTGCCAGCGCCCATTTCGGCGTTGACGATAGCAGCGGTTTCAGCCGCGCCTTCGCCGTTGATGTCGGTGGCAAGCACCCGTGCGCCTTCCTGCGCCAATCGGATGCAATGCGCGCGGCCAAGCCCCTGCGCCCCGCCTGTGACAAGTGCGAGTTTGCCTTCGCAGCGTTTGGTCATCTTTATCCCTCTCCCAAGTATCTTTATCGAGTTTAGCTCTGGCCCAGAAATCCGGGCGTCATCAGCATTCCGATGCGCACATCGACCGCATGGCCATCCGCGCGCCATTGCGCAACGAAATCCGCCAGCGCGTCGAGCGCGATGCGGTGCACGGTGATGTTCTCATCCGCCAGTCCGCCGCCTTCGCTCACTTTGGTGAGGCCGGTTGCCTTGAGAAGTGTGAAGCATTCGGAGATCATGCCGGGGGAGGAATAAAACTCGCCGAGCATTTCGAGCCGGTCGGCGCGGTAGCCGGTCTCTTCTTCCAGCTCACGCGCGGCGGCGGCGGTGGCTTCCTCGTCCTCGCTCCCATCATCATCGCCGACCAGACCGGCGGGGATTTCCAGACAGAATTTCGAGAGCGGGACGCGGTATTGGCTCACCAGAATGACATGGAGTTTGCCGTCCGCATCTTTATCAAGCGCGATGATCGCGGCGGCGCGAATACCGCGCGCGCGGCCGACATATTCCCAGCGCCCGCGGGTCTTGGCGGTGATGAAGCGGCCTTCCCAGCGGGTCTCTTCCGGCAGATCGGCATCGCGGTCCCGGACAAAATCGTTCTCGTTCATGAGCCGAGGTTCTAGACTTCGATCAAGCGGTCGGGAAGCTCGTTCTCATCATCTTCAGCGCGCGGGAAGTGCTGGGCGAGCACAAAGCCGACATCGCGCACGCCCACCGCAAGGCCTTCGGCAATGCGCCCTTGCTTGATCTCGCCGAGCATCTCCACCAGCGCCTCACCCCAAATCTCCGGCTCGACCAAAGCGGCGATAGGTTCGTCTGCGACGATTTCCGCGCGGTGTTCGCGCATGGAGAGGTAGATCAGCACGCCGGTGCGCCCATGCGTGCGGCGTTCCGCGCCAACCTTGAAGTGGCGCACGGCCTGCGCGTGGACCCGTGCCGTGCGCACCGGAGAGGGAATGAGCGCGAATTTGAGCGGCTGCCATGCTTGCGCCGCCCAAGCGAGGATGAAGGTGATGAGGCCCAGCCCGATGGTCATGCTGGCCAGCTCACCCGTGGTCCATTCGTGGCCCCAGCCGCCCATCAGCGTCTCCACCACAATCGCGTCCCACACATTGAGGAAAGGCGCGGGGAAGGCGGCGAACAGGCTCATCACAGTAAAGGCCAGCGCGGCGGCCCATAGCAGGGCGACATCGGTGTACCCATCGCTGCGATCAGCCAGCACTGTCAGGATTTCGCCCGAGGTGTTGAGCTCAGCCGCTCCAACTGCGTCGGACACAGTCTTGTGCCCATCAGGCGTGAGATAGCTCATTTACCAGCCTCCTCCGGCGCCGCCGCCGTTAAAGCCGCCACCACCGCCTCCAAAGCCGCCGAATCCGCCGCTGCCTCCGAAGCCGCCGCCGTCACTCCAGCCGCCGCTTGACCGGCCGCCACCCAGCGCGCCGCGCACAACTGCGCTGCCGACTTCCCACAGGATAATATCGCGCGCAGTGCGGCCCCAGCCGCCGCCGTCCCAATCATCATCGTCGTCATCGCTCCACGGACCCTTCCTGCGCTTTTTATATTTGCGCTTGCGGGAGCTTCCCCGGATCAGCGGCAGGACGAAGAACAGGAACATGAATAGCATCCAGATGAGCATCCCAATCGGGAAGCCGCCATCATCGGAACGGCTGGTGCTGGATGAATTGCTTTTCGCGGCGGCTTCGGCCTCGGCGATGGCCTTGGCGTCGGCGGGCGAGAGGCTGAGGCGTTCGATGATTTGGTCCGTTGCCCGGTCAATCCCACCCGCAAAGTCACCTGCGCGAAAGGCCGGGCGCAATGTGTCGCGATAGATGCGCCCAGAGCTGATATCGGTTAGCCGGTCCTGAACCCCGCGAGCCGTCGTGATCCACATCTGCCGCTCTTCGGGAGCGACCAGCAGCAGCACGCCTTCTTCGGTTTCCGCGCCGCCAATGTCCCAGCGCTCCGCCAAGTCGCGCGCATAAACATCGACCGGCTCGGTGCCGATGGTTGCGACCACTGCGACCACAATCGCCCGCCCGGTATCGCGATTATAGGCGCGCAGTTTGGCATCGAGCCGGGCTTCGTCCGCTGCGGGGATCAGATCCACTGCGTCATAAACCGGTCCATCCGGGCGCGGCGGATAGTCCTGAGCAAGCGCAGGGCTTGCGAGCGCTGCGAAAAGCAGCGCCAGTATGACGAAAAGGCGGGTCATGATCGCGGGGCGCTGTATGATCAGCTGTTGCCTACGTTGAACTCAACGTCAGGCGCAACTTCGCTGCCCGGCTGCGCGGTAAAGGGCTCCATCGGCTCTGCACCGTGGATTATGTTCGCACCGATCGTGTCAGGGAAGGTGCGGATCGTGGTGTTATAAGCCCGCACCGCTTCGTTGTATTTGGTGCGCGCGTTGTCGATCCGGTTTTCGGTCCCTTCGAGTGAAACCATCAGATCTGCAAAGCCCTGATTGCTCTTGAGATCGGGATATTGCTCAACCACGGTGCGGAAACTGCCAAGCGCTTGGGAAAGCTGGTTTTGGCCTTCCTGAAACTTCGCGAATTCAGCCGGGTCCGACAGGTCATCAGTGGTGATGGTGATCCCCATCGCCTTGGCGCGCGCTTCGGTTACGTTGGTCAGGATATCACGCTCGCTGATCGCAGCGGCTTCGGCTGTGGAGACGAGGTTGGGGATCAGGTCTGCGCGGCGCTGATAGGCGCTTTGTACATCAGCCCATTTCGCCTTGGCTTCCTCTTCGGCGGCAGGGACCGAGTTGATCCCGCAAGCGGCCAGGCCCAGCGCGGCGAGTGCGACCAGCGTTGTTCGGATTGTGTGTGTGATGCTCATGAAATGTCCCTCCGATGTCTCATCGCCCAGCCACTAAAGCGCGCGGGCGGTTCTGTATTGCCTAGATAGCACACCCAAGGCCGCTTTCAACTGGGGGACGCGCGCGTCCCAGCGCTTGGCAAGGGGGTAAACCAGTGCCAGAACCCTGTCACACACAGGTTTATCAGGGGATCATCATGCTGTCAGATTTCAAGGAGTTCATCGCCAAGGGCAATGTCATGCAATTGGCCGTCGCGGTTATCATTGGCGGCGCGTTTGCCACGATCGTCAAATCGCTGACCGATGAGGTGATCATGCCGGTTGTCGGCGCGATCTTTGGCGGGGCTGATTTCTCGGCCTATTTCATCTTGCTGTCCGTGCCCGATGGCTATGATGGCTCGATGACCGATTATGCCGCGCTGAAAGAGGCGGGCGCCGCCATGGTCGGCTATGGCGCGTTTATCACCGCGATCATCAACTTCGTGATCCTGGCGTTCATCATCTTCCTGCTGGTGCGCTACACCATGAAAGTGATGGAGCAGATGGAGAAGAAGGAAGAGGAAACGCCCGAGGAGCCCGCCGGTCCGACCGAAGTGGAATTGCTGACCGAGATCCGCGACGCGCTGGCAAAGTAAGCGAGTGTCTGTGTCCCCGCGCAGGCGAGGGCCTCTTCACGTGGAGCGCTTTGTGTGGCGAGATCCCCACCTGCGCGGGGACTCAGTTGAACCCGCTCACTTCCAATTCATCTTTATCGCGCTATATCAGTCGTGTCGGGCAACCGACTATGGCGATAAAGTGTAGCGTGCAATAGGCACAACGGACCCGGGGGCAGTACCCGGCGGCTCCACCACCGGCAGCGGTTTTGCTGCTGTCGATGACGGGGCCGAACTAGGATCGACGTGGGCTGAAAAGCGCTGTTTTTGCCCGGGCTGAAAATCCCGTAAAACTGTTCAAAACTCATAAGTGCCAATGATAATGAAGCACTCGCAATCGCTGCGTAATTTTAAGGCCTAACGGTCTGAATTTACAAAGCTAAAGCGCGGTTGGACCCACCGGGCAACAGAAGCGGATACCGGGGGCCCGGGGGGGCCTAGCAACAGAACCCCCCATCACATTTTCCGGTAGGAATGCGCCAGGCGTTCGCAACAGAACGACGGTCCTCCCCCGGAGACAAATGCGCGGGGGCCTAGCAACAGAACCCCCCATCATATCCGGGGGCGGACATGCAGCGAACGGAGGCTCCTATGCGTCGTAAAAGTGTTTGGCTCACCCTGGCAGGAACGCTAATCTTGGCCGCGCCTGCTTTGGCAAATTCGGAAAGCACGGAAACCGCCGCCACCGCCAAAACCGCTGAAACGCGTGAACAATATCTCGCGCGCCTTACCGACGTTTGCCAGCCGGGCTGCATGCAGCCGCGCGAATTGCTGCGAAAGGCGCGCAAACGCAAATCTGGCGACGCTGGCGATATGGCGGTTATCCTTGATGTGCGCCGTGTCAGCCGTGTCGGCGACAAATACATTCTTCACACTGAGGATGGGCAATCGGCAGATTATTTCGATCTTCAACGCCAGCTTGATTTTGGAATGCAGGAATTTGATTCCCGCCGACTTGGCAGCACCAGCGACATCTTGATCGAGATCGACTTGGCAACCTTGCGCGATCTGCTGACTGTGCCTGGTCTCAATGGGGCTGCCAACTCGGCACCAAGCGGCGCACCGCGCTCTGCGGACGATCCCGATATCTTGGTCGAGCGCGACAAAGAACAAAAGATCAAAAAACCCAAACTGCTCGATCTGCGCAAAGCTTTTTTCCGCCGCCGCGTGGTTGCGCGCGGGCAGCCGCGGCTCGACATCATGTTCACCGGAGCGCGCCGCAACTTTAAGGACAAGCGGGTTACGCTGGTGGTCGACAATGCCGACGATCTGGTGATGCTGCCGCGCTATGATGATCATGGCGAGCCGATCGCTGAGAGCCTGCCATTCGGGGACACGGGCAAGCAACCCTGAGGACGCCTGAGGGGGGGCGGCCGAGAATCGGTCGGCCTGTTGAACAACCCCGGCGCCCCATTTTAGGGTTAATTTTGCGGTAAGTCTTGTAAAATTAACCTATATCACAAGGGCTTGGTCGTGAAATCCGACCGGTCTGGCACTGTATCGGCGGTGCGTCAGCAGCGGTAGCGTGAAGCTGTGGTAGCCAATCCTTGCGGGGCGGCAACACAGCAGGAGCATCATTCGATGACGCGCAGCACGCCCCCCTCGCCGCTTCCCAAAAAGCGCTATTCCGCCCCAGTCCTAACCAATTACGGCAAGTTTTCCCAGCTCACTGCATCCGGCAGTGGGCGAAGACGCGAACGCAATATGGGGATGGGGCAACCCCGGCGCAGGCCCTGATTACTGCCGCCTGAGCCAAGCTGGCTGAGGCTAGCCGTGTTGCTGCATTTGTGCCTTTAGCTCGGCGAGTTCCTGTTTGGCTTTGAGCCCATCAAGGATGGCAGCACCGCCGAGGAACACCGCGCCTGTCGCGGCGAGAAACAGCAATTGCCCGCCAAGGCCCGGATATTGCTCCATGTAGGTGGCGCCGCGCGAAGTCGCGCCCAAAGCCAGCGCATAGATGATGAGGAACGCCTCAAAACGGTTCTTAATCACAAACAGCCGGGCGATCTTGCTCAACATGCTTTTGCTTGCGCGTCCTTCCGTGCTGGCGTCGATTGTATCATCATTCTTGGCCTTGGCGTTGGTGCCCACCGCAGCGTCCTCTCGGTAACATCCTCCCAGCAAAAGCCGTGCCAATCACGGGAAAGGGCGGGTTGGATGGTTAACAGCTCGCTAAGTGTAAAGCGTCCCGACGCGCAGGCCAAACGCGTTAACCCAATTCTTGCAGGTCCAATGCGGTGAGCAGTGCTGCCCTTGCGGCGGCGACTGATCGCGCGAGGCTTTCAGAGCCCAAATCGGCCGGGTCGATCTGTTCTGGCCAAGTGGCTGCGATCACTTTTTCGAGGGCGTCGGCGCGTTGCTCGTCGAGCAGGAAACGCGGATCGACGGTCGCCGGGTCGCACACGACGCGCAGACGCAGGCAGGCCGGCCCTCCGCCATTGGCCATGCTTTGACGCACATCGACCGGGATAACTTCGCGGATCGGGCCATTCGACGCCATCAGCGTCTCGCAATAGGCCCACACGCTTTCGCTCTCGCGGCATTCCTCGGGCACGATCAGCGTCATTTCGCCCGATGGCAGCGTGAGCAATTGCGCGTTGAACAGATATGTGCGGATCGCCTCTGCCAGGCTGACCGCGGCGCTGGGCACTTCCACCACCTCAAGCGCGGGGAAAGCGGCGCGCATCGCTTCATAGGCACCAGCTTGATCACCGAACGCCTCGGCATGGGTGAACAGCACCTTTTCATTGGCGACGCTGACCACGTCATTGTGGAACGCACCCGCTTCGATGGCGGCGGGGTTTTGTTCAATAAAGACGCAGCGCGAGGGGGCCAGGCCGTGCGCGCGCGCGACAAGGCGGCTTGCCTGTTCATGCTGGCGCGCGGGGAACTTGCCACCCGGCTTGCCATAGACAAACACCTCAACTCCCATCGTGCCGTGACCCTCGCACAGCCGCATATGGTTGGCCGCGCCTTCGTCACCGAAAGTCGGCGGGACAGCTGTGTGCAGCGTGAAATACTTCGTGTCGCCAAACGCAATCCCAAGCTGAGCGGCCGTGTCCGGCCATTCCTGCGCGCGGTGCAGCATAGTGACCAGATTGGCGGGCGTCAGGTGGCACCTGCCATCGGCAGTATCCGGCGCGGGTGAGACGGTGGCCGCATTGGCGGTCCACATGCTTGAGGCTGACCACGGCGCAGCGTGAAGCTGGGGCGGGGCGGTCTCATCCAGCGCCAATTGGCCAGCCAGCGTACTGTTGGGCCGGGGCAGCGGCAGCAGAAAACCCTGCACGCCCAGCCGCTCCAGATTGCCGCGCATCTTCGCAATTCCCTGAAGCGCCGCGGCGCGGGGGAATGAGGGATCACCCTTGTGGCTGGCGCTGGCAATGTTCCCAAGGCTCAGCCCGGCGTAATTGTGGCTGGGTCCAACGATCCCGTCGAAATTGATCTCCTGCAGGCTCATCGACCCACGCTCCAGATTTCATCGCCGTCGCTTACGTCAAGCAAGTCCGCCGCGCCTGAATCGATGGCAATCGTTCCGTCTTCGGCGAATGCGCGCGCGCCGTAACAGGCCCGGAAGGTTGCGAGCCGCCCCGTTGCCAAGATAGCGCGCTCGCCTTCCTCAAGGTCCATGCCTTTGAGCGTGGCAGAGCGGCTGTCGCGCACGCTGGTAACCTGATCGGTGACGGCAACCATGGTCGGCCCGCCATCGAAAATGTCGACATAGCCATCATAGCGAAAGCCTTCATTCTCCAGCATCCGCATCGCCGCGCGGCCCGTGGGGTGCGGCACGCCGATCACAGAGCGTGCCTCTTCGCGCAGCATTGCAACATAGACCGGATGTTTAGGCATCAAATCGGCGATGAACTGGTTGCCATTGATCGCGTTGAAATAGTCGGCTTCCTGAAAGCCCATCCCGAAAAAGCGTCCGGCGACCCCGTCCCAAAAGGGTGATCCGCCGCGTTCATCTATAATCCCGCGCAGCTCTGCGATGATCTTGTCGGCAAAGCGCGCGCGGTGCATCGCGATGAAGAGATAGCGCGAGCGTGCGAGCAGCAGGCCGTGCCCGCCCGCGCGCTCATTGGGATGCAGGAACAGCCCGCCCACTTCGCTGGTGCCTTCCAGATCTGTCACAAGGCTGAGCATTTCAGCGCGCACGGTCCGGTCCAGCTCCTGACTGTACTGCGTCAGCGTGTTGAGCCGATATGAGTAGAACGGCCATTGCTGCCCGACCTGGCTCATCAACTGGCATGTGCCGCGCACCACATTGCCTGAGGCGTCTTCGAGAACGAGCACGAATTGCTCATCGACCAGCTTGTCTTCGGTGTTGGCAAAGGCCTCTGCCGCGCGCTCAAGCTTGGATCCCAGCGCCTTGCGGTCAGCGGGCAGATTGGTGAACCCGCCCCCTGTCAGCTTGGCCATTTCGTAGAGGTGCTCAAGGTCGCCAAGGCGGGCTGCGCGCAGGCGAAAGCTCATGGCTGCACCTGCATGGATTTTGGGTTGAAAGCGATCATGCGCCGGTCCTAGCGAGCCGCGCGCGCCGCGCCAACCCGCCCAATATGCGCCATCAGGTGGGGATGCCACTTTCGCCCCGTTGCAATCGGTCTGGCCAGCGGCCATAGGGCGCGCATCCTGTCGCTCACCGAGTTTCAGGCGTCCTCCTCCCCAGGCCGATTCACGCGCGTTTACGAGGACATATATGACGACGATGAAAACCCTGGCCGGCCTTAAAGTGGATGCGCGGCTTGCGGACTTTCTTGAATCCGAAGTGCTGGTGCCGCTGGGCCGCAGCCCTGAGGCGTTCTGGCGCGGATTTGCCGGGCTTCTGGCGGACTTCGTGCCGCGCAATCGCGCGCTGATCGCGACCCGGCTGGACCTGCAAAGCCAGATCGACGCCTGGCATACAGAGCGTCGGGGCAAACCGCATGACGCCGCACAGTATCGTCGTTTCCTCGAAAAGATCGGCTATCTCGTCCCAGAGCCGGGCGATTTCACCATTGGCACGCAGAATGTCGATCCCGAAATCGCGACCATGGCCGGGCCGCAGCTGGTGGTGCCAATCCTCAATGCGCGCTTCTTGCTCAACGCCGCGAACGCGCGGTGGGGCTCTCTATATGATGCGTTCTACGGGACTGATGCGCTCGATGCGCCCCCGGCCAAACCCGGTGGCTATGACGAAGCGCGCGGCGCGGCTGTGATTGCGCGTGGGCGCGAATTTCTCGACTCAGCGCTCCCTCTGGTGGACCAGAGCTGGGTTGACCTCGCTGATGAGAATGACGGCAAGCTTGTCGATGAAAGCCAGTATGTTGGCAAGACGGACAAAGGCTTGGTGTTCAAAAACAATGGCCTGCATATCGAAGTTGTGTTCGATTCCACAACGCCCGTGGGTGCAACCGACAAAGCGGGCATTGCCGACATCAATGTCGAGGCGGCGCTCAGCACCATTGCCGATTGCGAAGATTCGGTCGCTGCTGTCGACGCTGAAGATAAGCTGCTCGCTTACACCAATTGGCTGGGCGTGATCCGCGGCGACCTGGAAGAGAGCTTTGAGAAAGGCGGGCGCACCATGACCCGCCGGCTGAATGGCGACAAAGCCTACACTGACCGCGATGGCAAGGCGCACACGCTGCCGGGCCGCAGCATGATGTTTGTTCGCAATGTCGGGCACTTGATGACCAATCCTGCGATCCTGCTTGAAGGCGGCAGCGAGATACCAGAAGGCATTCTGGACGCGGTCTTCACCAGCGCGATCAGCACCATCGATGTCGAAGGCAAAGCCCAATACGGCAACAGCCGCGCAGGCAGCATCTACATCGTAAAGCCCAAAATGCATGGGCCGGAAGAATGCGCCTTCACCAATGATCTGTTCGATGCGGTGGAAGATCTGCTGGGCCTGCCGCGCCACACGATAAAAGTTGGCGTGATGGACGAGGAGCGCCGCACCAGCGCCAACCTCGCCGCCTGCATCCATGCTGTGAAGGACCGGATCGTCTTCATCAACACCGGCTTCCTTGATCGCACGGGCGATGAGATTCACACCTCGATGCAAGCCGGTCCGATGATCCGCAAAGGCGCGATGAAGGGCTCGGACTGGCTCTTGGCTTATGAAGCGCGCAATGTCGCGATCGGCCTCAAGCATGGGCTGTCGGGCACAGCGCAGATAGGCAAGGGGATGTGGGCCGCGCCTGATCTGATGGGCGAAATGATGGCCCAGAAGATCGGCCATCTGCGCGCCGGGGCAAACACCGCATGGGTGCCATCGCCCACCGCTGCGACGCTGCATGCGCTGCATTATCATCGGGAAAACGTGTTCGACATTCAGCAAAGCCTGCCGGAGCCTGCCGGGCTCGACGCGCTGCTTTCAATTCCACTGGCCGAGAGCACCAATTGGCCTGAGGATGAGCTTCGCGAGGAGCTCGACAACAATTGCCAAGGGCTGCTTGGCTATGTGGTGCGCTGGGTTGATGCGGGCGTGGGCTGTTCGAAAGTGCCGGACATCAATGATGTGGGCCTGATGGAGGACCGCGCGACCTTGCGCATTTCCTCGCAGCATATCGCCAACTGGCTGCACCACGGCGTTGTCAGCGAAGCGATGGTGATGGACAGCCTGACGCGCATGGCGGCCAAGGTCGATGCGCAGAATGCAGGTGATCCGACTTACATCCCGCTGATCGGAAACGAGGACGCCCCGGCGTTTTCAGCCGCGCGCGACCTGATCTTCAAAGGCTTGGAACAGCCAAGCGGCTACACCGAACCGTTGCTGCACCAATGGCGCCAAGAAGAGAAAGCGCGGAAAAAGGCGGGCTGACCGCTTTTTTCGTTTGGACCAGATTTGCGCAAGATCGGGAACGCCAGCCGTTGCACGCGCGGCTAATCCTTTGGCATCAACACCAAGGGAGACGACCAATGCAACCCAACCAACTTGTCCGCTACGCCGAGCGGATTGAGAAGGCGCTCGGCCTAATCGAGGCCGCGTGCCGCGAAGGCGAGGCTCCGGCGCTCGCCGACGTGGCATCCGCTGCTGCTCTTTCCGAATATCACTTCCATCGCATCTACCGCCTGATGACAGGCGAAACGGTGCAAAAGACGATTGAACGTGTGCGGCTGGGCGGTGCGCTCCCCCTGCTTGCGAGCGAGGGGATTATGGCGGCCACAGGTCAAAGCGGATATTCAACCAGTCAGTCCTTTGCGCGGGCCATGAAGGCGCGTCTGGGGGCCGCGCCCAGCACATTGGCCAGCGATGCCTCCGCCCGAGAGGCAGCGAGCGAAAGCCTGCGTTTTCCGGTCCCGGCTGATAAGGCTAAAACTGCGCCAGCGCTCGCTATCGAAATCGTCGACTTCGCCCCGATCCAGTTGGTAGCGGTGCGCAATGTCGGCGACTATGCCGAGCTCAATAGCGGCTACGACATCATCTTTGAACAGGTCATTGACCAATTGGGCGAGGAAGGCATCAGCGCGATCTATGGCATCCCGCATCACGATCCAGCCGCATTCCTAGCCGACGAATTGGTGTTTGATTGCGCAATCGAGCCCACACAGATGCCAGGCGACGCAAGCGGGTTAAGCGTGATCCAAACGCCGGGCGGCGCCTGCCTGCACATGGTCCATAAAGGCGATTATGATGGCATCCATGAAGCCACGGATCGGCTTTATGAAACCGCCATCATTCACGGGATCTCGCTTACAGATGACCTGCCGCTGTTGCATTACCGGACACCGCCCGAGGTGATGCCGGTAGAGGAGCTGCGCAGTGATATCTACCTGTTCCTCGCTCAGGACTGATCGAGCTCGCGGGCCAGCTGGGTAAATTCAGCAAGGCTCACGGTCTCCGCGCGGCGCGTCGGGTCAATCCCGGCGCGCTCAAGCGCGGCCAGCGCGCCGGGCACACCCTTCAGGCTTTGACGCAGCATCTTGCGGCGTTGGCCGAAGGCGGCGGCGGTGAGGCGGGTGAGGGTTGTAAGCGCGACGCCTTCGGGTGCGTCATGCGGCTCGATATGGACAATCGCGCTCATCACTTTGGGCGGCGGGGTGAAGGCGCTACGGTGCACTTTGAGCGCGAGCCGCGCGGTGGAGCGCCACTGCGCGAGCACCGCCAACCGCCCATAAGCGCTGGTGCCTGTTTGGGCCACGATCCGGTCCGCCACTTCGCGCTGAAACATGAGCGTGAGCGATTGCCATTGCGGCGGCCAAGCCTGCGCCTCTAACCAGCCGACAAGCAGCGGCGTGCCGACATTATAAGGCAGGTTTGAGATCACGCGGAACGGCTCGCCATGCATAGTCGCGGCGTGGTCCAGCGCCATCGCATCGCCTTCGATCACAGTGAGCTGGCCGGGAAAGGCCTCCGCCAGCTCCGCGAGCGCAGGCAGGCAGCGCTGGTCCATCTCGACCGCAGTCACCTGCGCGCCTGCTCTGAGCAGGGCACGGGTGAGGCCGCCGGGGCCGGGACCGATTTCAAGCACGCGCGCGCCGGTGAAATCTCCCGGTATCGCAGCGATCCGGTCCAGCAATTGCTCATCGAGGAGGAAGTTCTGGCCCAGCGCTTTGGAGGCGGACAGGCCGTGGCGCGCTATCACGTCGCGAATGGGGGGCAAGTCACCCATGCGCAGGAATAGCGGCGCGGCGGACCGCGCAATCGCTCGCCATGCGGATGGCGGCGATCATCGCTCCGGGGTCAGCCTTGCGTTTGCCGGCAATGTCGAACGCCGTGCCATGATCGGGCGAGGTGCGGATGATCGGCAGGCCGAGCGTGACATTCACCCCGTCATCCACCTCCAGCGCTTTCAAAGGGATTAGCGCTTGATCGTGATACATCGCCAGCGCCGCGTCATAGCCAGAGCGCGCACGCGGCATGAACAGCGCATCGCCGGGCACTGGGCCAAATACGTCTAGCCCCTCGGCGCGCAGGGCGCTGATCGCGGGGGCAATGATGCGCGCTTCTTCATCGCCAAACTGGCCATCTTCGCCTGCATGGGGATTGAGCGCGGCCACTGCTATGCGCGGGGCGGCGAGGCCGAAATCGTGCTTCAAGGCGAGATGCGTGATCACGGTTTTGCGGATGATCAGTTCGGTGGTCAGCCGGCGGGGCACGTCGCTAAGTGCGCAATGGACCGTCACCGGCACAGTGCGCAGGCTCGGTCCGGCCAGCATCATGACGGCATCACCGGGCGCTTTGCCGCACGCAACGCTCAAAAACTCGGTCTGTCCGGGGTACTCAAACCCAATCGCCACCAGTTCTGCTTTGGCGACAGGCGCGGTGGCGATCGCGGCCACGTCGCCCCGCAAAGCCAATTGCGTAGCCCATTCAAGTGAGGCCAGCGCCAGCTTCGCGCCTTCCGGGGAAGGCGTGCCCGGGGTGTAGGGCGCATCGAGCCCAGCCATAACCGGGAGGCCCGCATTCCACGCCATCGCTGCCTCGCTTGCATCGGCAATCGGCACCAACGGGCAGTCAATCCCGCGTTTGAGCGCGGCAGCTTGAAGCACGCTCATGCCGCCGACGACAAAGAAGGGATGCGCCAACGCCGGATCGCCCGACAACGCGCTCCACGCAGCCACGATCAGCTCCGGGCCAATGCCTGCCGGATCGCCCAGCGCAATGGCTAGCCCGGCGTCAGGCGCCAGCGGCGGCGGAGCGACGGCGGGGCTCAATTGTATTCGATATAGGCGTCGTTGCGCAGATCGCGCAGGTAACGCTGTGCACGCTTGTTGACGCGCTCCTCCTCGATCTGGCGCTCAACGGCGGCGAAGGTCGGAGCGCCCGCATCTTCAGGGTCATCGCGCCCACACAGCATCAGCACGCGCACACCTTCTTGCGGGCTGCCAAAGGCTGGCGTCGTCTGACCGATTTGCAATCCGAGGATCAGATTTTGAAGCTGCTCGGGAAGCTGCTTTGCCGCGATCTGATCGTTGGAGACGACCGTCGCGCCAAGCGCCTGGCGTGCGCTTTCTGCATCGGCGCAACCGCGCAGACCTTGAATGAAGGTGGTGAACTGCCCGATCTTGGCCTCCGCATCAGCCTGCGAAATGCCTTCCTCAAAAGCGATCGAAATCTGTTTGAGGCTGAGCACGGAATCGCGCGGGTCAGCGGTGAGCACCTGCCGTTTGTCGATCAGGTACAGAATTGAAAAACCGCCCGGAATCTCAATCGGTCCGACAAGCTGGCCGACCGTCATCTGGCGCGCTGTCGAAGCGAGGGCGGGCGGCAATTGCCCGACACGGATCCAGCCTAGGTCCCCGCCAACCGCCGCGGTTGAGGCTTCGGAAAACTGACGCGCATAAGCAACAAAGCTGCCGCCGGCCTGCAATTGCTGCATGATGCGCTGGGCATTCTGAAGCACGGCTGCGCGGTTTTCGGTTGTGGCAGACAGGAAAATCTCGCCCAGTCGATGCTCTTCGGTCCCGCGTGACGCTTCGAGCCGCTCAAGCACCTCGTTCACTTCTTCCGCCGCGACATTGACGAAGGGGTTTACGTTTCGCCGCAGCAGATTGTCCCACGCCAATTCGCCTTCGATCTGACGCTTCAGGGCGACGGGGGAAGAGCCGATGGATATTAGATATTGATCCATCTTTTCCGGGTTCTGCCCGAAATTCTGCGCGGCAAGCTGATCATAGGTTTGCTTCACCTGCGCGCGGTCAACTTTCATCTCCAGCGCTTCAGCCGCCTGAATTTTCAGCGTTTCGTCAATCAGATTGCGCAGCACCTGAAGCCTCAAGCGCTTCAATTCCACGTCCGAGACTTCGGCATCAGAGGCGCTGGTCACCAGTGCGACCCGGTGATCAATATCGGTTCCGGTGATGACATAGCCGTTCACCAGCGCGGTTGCAGTGCGCATATTGGGCCGTTCGGAGCCCACGATATTGATCTGCTCGGGCAGGCCGAATGGATTGTCGGCCGTGGGGAGCGCGGCTTGGGTCGGTCCGGGTGTAGCGGCTGCTGGTTGCGCTGCGGGGGCGGGTTGCGCTGCGGTCTGCGCGCTAAGCGGCGCAGCGCCGGTTGCAAGCAATCCTGCGGTGCCCAATGCGCTGAGCGCTGACTTTATGAGCGCTGATTTGCTGAGCAAGTGTGTCATGGTCTTTACGGTCACGTCCAAATCCCGGTTATATGTTGGCTGGCAGGTCGCGCGCGGCCCCTCTCGCGCTTTGGCCTGGCGCCTTGATTGATGCGCTCTCTCAGCGTTTTGGCTGTGGCTAGCGGCCACAGACTGAACGCGCGCTGAGCCAGCGGCATATCGTTAGCCCGCGCCCAATAACCGGATTTTTGCTCTGTGCCAATGGGCTGTCCTCGGCGATTGCGCGTGGTGATCTGGGGACCATTCGCTCTATCGAAAGCCGAGATTGCGCAGCGAGAAGAACAGCTGAAACGAATTGCCTGCGCGCGCATCGCCCGCGTCGATAAAATCGCGGCGCCATGTCAGGCCGAATTCGATGCAATCGTCCTGATAGGCGACGCCCAGCCGAGTGCGGATCGGTTCAAACCCATCAGGCGAAAAGATCGGGTCTTCCTCTGCGCCGGTCAGGTTGAACACGCCAGAGCCAAACGCGGACCAGTGACGCCCAAAGGTGACGCGCCCGGCGGCGCGCACTTCTTCGCGGTCCTGCAAATCCTCAACCGTCTGAATGTTGCGATCCAGCCGCAGATAGCCGAGCTCGAAGTAATTGCGCTGCGATCCGATGGTCGCGTCAATCTCGTTGCGGCGCACCGCCAGATTGTCTTTGTCCAACCGGAAGCGGTGGGTGAAACTCAGGAAGTTGCGGTAGCGCACTTCGGTCCGTCCGACGAAATCGGAGACCCGCTCTGAAAGGCCGGTGCCGTCTGGGAATATCTGGCGTTCCTCGCCAAAGCGATAGGATTGCCCGACATTGGTTTTGACCCGCCAGCCCGGCTTGGTCAGCTCCCAGTCGATCCCCCAGGTAACGCGCGGCCCGTCTTCGACCCGGTCATAGCCCGGAAAGCGATTGAGCGCGAAGAGGTTGGAGTCTTCCAGATCAATCGCGCGCGCGTCCTCGTTGGGCACAGCCAGATTGCGGATCGGCGGGGAGGCGACGAACTGCACGCGCGGGGTGAGCACCTGCGTGCCACCAAACGCCTCGCCCACAAACGGCCATTCCACATCAATCGCGCCCAGCGCCACCGCCCGCCCCGTGAAGCCTTCGGTCCCGCGATATATCTCCGTCTGCGTGGCCGCGACATTTTGGGTGTTGTACACATCGCCGCGCGCCAGAGCGCTGAACGTTACCACCTGTCCAAGCCCGGTGAGCCTGCGCAAATCCCAACGCGCCCCGGCAAAGGCGCGCTGCGTGTCCTGCCCTTCATTGCGGATCAGGCTGAGTGTGTTGGCCTGCAAAGTAATCTCGCCCCCCAGCACCGGATCATCGATCAGGCGGCGATAATCGAAAGCCGGCACGGCAACCGGGATCTGGCCCTGCTCCGCGTTGATCCTGAGGGTTTGTGTCGCCCACCCGGCAAGGCTGAGGTAGGAACGATCGTCAATCCGCTCCAGATTGATGGTTGAACGCAAGCGGTCATCGCGGCTGATATCGTAACGGCGCAGGAAGGTTCGATCGCTCGCCACCCGGATCGAGCCGGTCAGGCTCCATTCGGGTGAGAACTGGAAACGGCCATTGGCAAACAGGTAGCCACGTGGATCGCTCTCAGTTGTGGGCACGCCGCCGAAATTGGCGACCCGGCTGGAGGCGGTGGCGTAGCCGGTGATCTGGTACGCGCCCTTTTCAGTGAGGTGGCGCCACTGCGCGCTCGCCATGGGAGCGACATCACTGAAGAGCGTTGCGCCCAGCCGCAGGTCCTGATTGTCGGACAGTCGCCAATAATAGTCAGCGGACACCTCAACGCCGTTCACGTTGGTGATGCGGATATTTGGATTGACGAAGCCGGTCTCCGCGCCGCCGTCTGTCCGCAGCGAGAGGCCTGGCAGCGGCAGGATGCGCTGGCCGAACAACTCCAGCATCGCGCCGGTGAAAGTGACTTTGCTGGCTTCCTGATCGAAGCGCACCCGGTCTGCAGTGATGCGCCAGCTTGGGTCTTTGTCGCAGCCGTCCGCATTGGTGACCGCGCATGCCGTGTACGCGGCATCGGTCAGGATGATGACGCCATCCTGGCCGCGCGTCGCGCTGTTCGCCGCCAGCCGCCCGCCCGCGCGCAAAGCAATCAGCAGGCGGTCCATTGTGGCTGTATCAAACGTCTCAGTCAGTTCGATCTGGTCGGTAAAGAGCTGGTTGCCGCTTTCATCGACAAGCCGGATCGCGCCGGCTGCGTAAATTGTGCCCTTGCGCCGGTCCCACAGGACTTCATCCGCGCGCACTGAACGGTCCGCTGAGCGCAGGATCACATCGCCGCGCGCGATGATCGTATCGCTTTCATTGTCGTAAGTGAGCTGGTCCGCTTCGAAATCGATGGTTTCGCCCAGCAATTGCGCCTCAAGCGGGGGATCATCGGATTCATCGGAATCAGCGGGATCATCGGCACCAGTGTCCGGCGTATTCGGCGTCGCTACAGGTTGCTGCGCGCTTTGTGCATCCTCTTGCGGGGCAAGCCCGTCAGGCACCAGCGCCAGCGCCGGGCATGGGACCGCCAGCGCCCCTGCGCCTAAAGCCGCGGCCAGCGCGCGCTGCGAAACAAGGCCAGACACTCGCGAGGAAAGCCCGCAAGGCAGCGCAAACGCATGTGCGGCAGCAAGCTTGGACCCTCCTAGCATGGCTTGCCTATTGCACCGCTCGCACCTAAGCGCAATCGCCATTCAAGACGCAGCGGGTGGGGCCCAAAAGGGCCACTCGCGCGTTCATCATTGCAAGCCGCGCATAGCCAGCTTTGCGCGCACGTTTCTAACGGGAGACCCCATGCATTTTCACTTCGCCAGTTCCGCCCCCTCTCAGATTCGCTTGACCGCAAGGATCGTCAATCAGGGCGATATTCCCGGTGATCTGCCCGGCGCGATTGTCGATGGTGCCAGCGCGGCTCGGTTCAAGGGAAGCGCGGGTCAGGTGTTTGAAGGCTTTGCGAGCGAAAGCGGCGCTTTGTCCCGCATCGCTCTTGCAGGCGCGGGCGAGGTAGATGCGGATGGACGTGCGCTCAATGTCGAGAAGGCGGGCGCTGCGCTGGCTGCGAAGTACGCCGCTTCGGGCGAGGCAGCGATGGTGCTCGATCTGGGGCATGCGGACTTTTCGGGCGAGGAAGCGGCGGGTGCGCTGCTCGGACTGCGCCTGCGTGCATGGCGCTTCGACGAATACCGCACCAAGCTTTCCGACGACAAGAAAGTGTCGCTGACAGATGTGCATGTGGTTGGCGCTCCGGCTGGAACCGAGGCTGCATGGGAGCAGGCTTCTGCGCTGGCTGAAGGCGTGGAGTTCACCAAAAAGCTCATCACGCTTCCGGCAAATGTGCTTTATCCTGAGAGCTTTGTCGCCTTGTGTGAAGAAGCCTTCGCAGGAACGGGCGCAGAGCTGACCGTGCTGGACGATGCCGCGATGGAAGAGCTGGGCATGGGCGCGCTGTTGGGCGTTGGGCTCGGGTCAGAGCGGCCCTCGCGCTTGCTGGCGATCCGTTGGAACGGCGGCGCTGAGGGTGAGGCTCCAACATGTTTTGTCGGCAAGGGCGTTACATTCGATACAGGTGGCATTTCGCTGAAACCGCCTCCCGGCATGGAAGACATGAAATGGGATATGGGCGGCGCAGGCGCGGTTGCGGGCGGCATGCTCGCGCTGGTCAAGCGCCGCGCTCCGGCCAACATCGTCGCGATTATGGGTCTGGTCGAGAACATGCCCGATGGCCGCGCGATGCGCCCTGGCGATGTGGTCACCACGATGAGCGGCCAGACAGTCGAAGTGCTTAACACCGATGCCGAAGGTCGGCTGGTGCTGTGCGATGCAATTCATTGGGCGCAGGAGACCTTCAGCCCGGCGCGGATCGTCGACTTTGCCACTTTGACTGGTGCAATGATTATCGCGCTGGGCCATGAGCACGGCGGCGTGTTTGCCAATGACGATGCGTTGGCGGACCAATTGCTCAGCGCGGGTTTTGCGACGGGTGACAAGCTGTGGCGCCTGCCGCTTGGCCCGGCCTATGACAAGCTGATCGACTCGCCGATTGCTGACATTAAGAATGTCGGCCCGCGCCCGGCTGGTTCAATCACAGCGGCGCAATTCATCGGTCGCTTCATCCAGAACGGCACACCCTGGGCGCATTGCGATATTGCGGGCATGGTCTGGTCAGACAAGCCGGGGCATACATGGGACAAGGGCGCTACCGGCTACGGCGTGCGCTTGATCGACCGGATCGTTGCGGACAATTTTGAGACCTAACCGGCCTCAAGTAGCGAAGCGGTAGGCCAAAAAAAGAGTCTCAAGTAGCGAAGCGGTAGGCCAAAAAAAGACTCTCATGTAGCGAAGCGGTAGGCCGACAAAGATTCTCAAGTAGCGAAGCGGTAGGCCAAAGATGCCCAAAATGCGCAAGAAGTCCGATCTTCCCTCGAAGATCTGCAAGGCCTGTGGCTTGCCTTTCACTTGGCGCAAGAAGTGGGAGCGTGACTGGGACAATGTCCTCTATTGCTCGGAGCGCTGCAAGCGTAACAAGCAAACATGAAAGTCGATTTCTGGCTCCTATCGCGCGATCCGGTTGAGAAGGTGGTCGCCCAGATCGCTGGGCGTGTGCTGGCGCAGGATGCGCGCTTGCTGGTGGTCTCGGACGATGCCGAACAGCGCGCTGCTCTTTCCAAAGCGCTTTGGAGCGCCGGGCCGGAGAGCTTTCTGGCCAATGGCGATGCGAGCGCAGCCGGGGCTGAGCGCCAGCCGATCCTGTTGTCCGCCGCCTTCGAGGCGCCCAATGGTGCAAGCCATGCGATCTTCGCTGACGGACGCTATCGCGATGCACCGGGGTTCGAGCGCGTGTTTCTGCTGTTCGACGAAGCCACCCGGCAAGCTGCACGCGAAACGTGGGTCGCGCTTGAAGGGCGCGAGGGGCTGGAGCGTATATTCATGGCACAGGAAAACGGGAAATGGGTCAAGAAGGGCTGATCGAAGCAAGCGCGGTTGTGCCGGTTGCGACGGGGCTCTATCTTTCTCCGCAATCAGGGAGGGACCAATGAACACACACTCCATGCGCGCAGCCATCGTCACCGCTGCACTGGCCGGTAGTCTTGCGGCTTGCGGAGGCCAATCCGGCACGTTTGAAACCGAAGATGGCGAAAGCGGCGAATACCGTATTGATGGCGCGACCGGTGAAACGTCGATCTCGGTCGAAACTGAGGACGGCACCGCGACCGTGCGCGGCGGCGCTGATGTTCCAGTGCAGCTGCCCGATGGCTTTTCTATCTATCCGGGCGCCGAAGTCGTCACCAACATTGTCTTTGATCAGGGTGCCAATGGCGGCTCCATGGTCACCCTCCAAAGCGATGACAGCCCGCAAGAGATCGCTGACTTCTATCGCAAGCAGGCCGAGGCCGCCGGGATAGAAATTCAGATCAACGCGCAGATCAATGGCGGCGCCATGGTGGGCGGCGAATCCGCCGATGGCATGACCTTTTCAGTCAATGCCACCCCCGACGGCGATGGCACCACCGCACAGCTCGCGGTGGGGCGCGACGACAGCTAAGACGAAAGCAAAACCGGGCGCGCTACTACGCCGCGATTTTGCGGCAGTGCACCATGCCGCTTGAAAGCCGCCCGTGCGGCGTCTAGAGGCGCGCCCAAGGCGATTGTCACCGAGACGCGCGCCGTTTGAACCTGCACCCAATTCAAGGAATTCATCATGGCGGTTACCCGCACCTTTTCGATCATCAAGCCCGACGCCACCCGCCGCAATCTGACCGGCGCGGTCACGGCCATGCTGGAAGGGGCCGGCCTGCGCGTCGTCGCTTCCAAGCGCATCCATATGACCAAGGAACAGGCCGAGGGCTTCTATGCGGTCCACAGCGAGCGCCCTTTCTTCGGCGAGCTGGTCGAGTTCATGATGAGCGAGCCGGTTGTCGTCCAAGTGCTCGAAGGCGAAGACGCCGTGAAGCGCAACCGCGACATCATGGGCGCCACCAACCCCGCCGACGCAGAGCCGGGCACGATCCGCAAGGAGCACGCGCTCTCCATTGGTGAGAACACCGTCCACGGTTCAGACAGCGAAGAAAACGCCAAGATCGAGATCGATTTCTTCTTCAGCGCAGACGAAATCGTCGGCTGAGGCGAACAGCTTCGAATTGAAAGAGGGGCTGCCTGCAAGGGCGGCCCCTTTTTTCATGTAGGGGTGAATTGGCGCAATTGCTCGGCATGCGCGCGGTGTTTCCCCTTGGTGCTCTTCGCCATCTGCGCACGCATCGCGCCGAGCGCCCGATCAGTCAGCGGTATGGCCAGCTGGGCATAGGCGCGGGTGATCGCGCTTTCCCAATCGGCGTTCAGCTCGTCAAACGCCAGGTGCGTGATCGGCCCGTTCCACTGTGCCAGCGCCGCTTCGCGACGGGCCTCGCGCAGCTCAATTTTGCGGCGCCATTCAGCCCCAGTCCGCTCCAGATCGCAGCTGTCCGATTGAACCGCCATCTGATTTGCGACCAACGACACCGCGCTGCGATGAACGTCCGCACGCGCCCGCTCAGCTATGATCAGCCGGGCATCGGGGAATTGCGCGAGCAGTTCTGGCAGGTTCTCGCTGAAGACCGGCACTTTGAGCACGCGGGGCCTGTCCGCAATCGCGCGATGTGCGGCATCGGTGCGCAGCACCCGCGCAAATTCGCGATAGATCGGGGCAGCGCCGCGCGCTTCGCTCCACGCCGAATAGCTCGGAATGTGCCATTGCGATTCGTAGATCGAATGCTGGAGCGTGCCGGCAAGCCAGCCCAATTCCTCTTCAACCGCGCCGCTCGCAATCGGGTGGATTGATTGCAGCCATGGATTGAGCGCGGTCAGGAACGCAATCTCACCTGCACCTTTGAGGCGGCGCAAATCGGGCCGAGTGGGGACGGGGTGGAAGGCATCGCAATAGCGCGTGTGCGAATGCGCGGGGTCGGCGGACATCAGTTTGTGAATGCGCGTGGTTCCGCTGCGCATATGGCCGATGATGATAATAGGCGGGGCGAGAGGTGTTTGCGCCATCTGCGAGAGACGATGCCACACCAGTCCCATGCGTAGGCGGTTGCGGATCACGCGTTCCAGCTGGCCATGCGCCATGACGCGGCCCAGCGGGTTGAGATCGGCCTCTTCCCGAGCAGCTTCGGTCAAGCGCTCCAGCCGTTCCCGGAAATCAGCGACGTCTTGAGCTGAGCGGCCCGCTGTCTCAGCCACATCTGCGTCATCACCCAAGGGCTTTGCTGCGCTTTGCCACAGCGCATCGGCGTCCAACAGCGGCGGCGGGAGCCAGCCTTTGTCCCAGGCACGCGCGAAAAAGCGGTTCGCCTGATCGATGCGCGGCGAGCGCGCGAGCGGGTGGTCGCGCGGCGGCGTGGGCATTATGGGGACGCGCTCATCAGAACATCGCGGCTGCGTTGTGCAGCCTGGCAAGCCGTGCGGGCGCAACGCTGCGCCAGCTGCGCTCCAGCCATTCGCCGACATGGCTCCAATCGATATCTTCGCGGTTAAGGATCAGCCCGACCCAGCCGCTTGCACCATAGTAGGCGGGCTTGAAATAGGTCTCGGGCTGCTCTTCGATGAGGGTGATCAGTTCGTCCATCCCGCTCGTTTTCACCAGCACCGCGATATGCTCAGAGCCGTGGTGCTGATCGGCGAAATGCGCGAAGAACTTGCCTGATTTTTCCGTGCCAACCCGGAAGCCGGGCGAGCCATGGCTGTCCTTCGGGTGAGTCTCGGGCAGCGCCAGCGCAAGGGCGGCCACTCGGTCATAGAGGCTCTTGGGATCGCTCCCCCGGCTCACAAATTCGGCAAGCGCGCGCGGGTATAGCTGATGCTCGGCAATACGCACCCGCGCGGCAAGTGTTTCAGGCGTATCATCGGTTGCGATGGCGACCGGAGCCTGCGCAATGACCTCGCCCGCATCGAGTTCGGGCGTGACGATATGCACGCTCGCGCCTGCATGGCTGTCGCCTGCTTCAATCGCGCGGGCATAGGTGTCGAGGCCCTTATACTTCGGCAGCAGGGAAGGGTGGATGTTGAGAATGCGGCCTGCCCAGCGCTCAACAAAAGCATCGGAGAGGATGCGCATATAGCCCGCAAGGACGATCAGCCGCGCGCCTGACTGAACGACGGCAGCCTCCATCGCGGCGTCGTGATCAGCGCGGCTGTGGCCCTTGTGCGAATGCGCAAAGGTGGTGATCCCTTCGAGCCGCGCCAGCTCAAGCCCGTCAGCATCGGGTTGGTTGCTTGCAACCAGCGCGATTTCGAACGGCGCATCTTTCAGGCGGCTGGCATAGAGCAGGGCGGCCATATTGGTGCCGGTGCCCGAGATGAAAATGGCAATGGGTGTCTTCGCCTCAGGCGTCATGCGCCGCTTCCCACGCTGCGCGCGCGCCCCAATTGCCTGCCGAACCGCGCACTGCGCAGCCGCGCTCACCGGCCGCGATTGTGCCAACGGTGAGAACCCTCTCGCCGGCTGCTTCGAGGCGCTCGGTCACCGTGTGCGCATCCTGAGGCGCGACCGCGAGCACCATGCCCACCCCGCAATTGAACGTCCGCGCCATTTCCCCCGGTTCAATGCCGCCCTGCGCTTGGAGGAAAGCCATCAGGCGCGGTTGTGGCCATGCATCGGCATCGACCATGGCGCGTGCGCCTTCGGGCAGAACGCGCGGGATATTCTCCAGCAGACCGCCGCCGGTGATATGCGCGAGGCCATGCACCAGCCCATCACGAACCAAGGGCAGCAGGCTGGCGACGTAAATGCGCGTAGGCTCAATCAGGGCGTCGATCAGCAAGCGCTCATTGTCGAACAAAGCGGGGCGATTGAGCTTCCAGCCCAGATCGTCCGCCAGCCGCCGCACCAGCGAATAGCCATTGGAGTGCACGCCTGAGGACGCAAGGCCAAGCAACACATCGCCCGGCGCGACGCGTTCGCCGGTCAATTGCTCGCCGCGCTCCACTGCACCAACGCAAAAGCCCGCGAGGTCATAATCGCCATCGCCATACATGCCCGGCATTTCCGCGGTTTCGCCGCCGATCAGCGCGCAATTTGCCTGCTTGCAGCCATCCGCAATGCCAGCAACCACGCGCTCTGCAATGCCGTTTTCCAGCTTTCCGGTGGCGAAATAGTCGAGGAAGAACAAGGGCTCTGCGCCTTGCACGATCAGATCGTTGACGCACATGGCGACCAGGTCAATCCCGACGCTGTCATGCCGGTCATGCTCGATCGCCAGTTTCAACTTGGTCCCAACACCATCATTGGCCGCGACCAGCAGCGGATCGGTGTAGCCCGCTGCCTTTGGGTCGAAGAAACCGCCAAAGCCGCCCAGGTCGCTCGTCGCGCCGGGCCGTGCGGTCGCCTTCGCTAGCGGAGCGATGGCGCGCACCAGCGCGTTGCCCGCGGCAATGTCTACGCCCGCATCTGCATAGGTGTAGCCGCGTTCCGGCTTGTCACCCGCACTCTGTGGTGTGCCGGCTGTTGCGTTATCGTCATTCGCGTCGGTCATCATCCCTAGCCTTAGCTCTTCGCGCTTGGAATTCCACTCGGCATTGGGCAAAGGGTGAGCGATTTCCCCGATGCTGACGCGTTCACTGCCTTTTCGCCCGGTTCCCGCGGCTCTGTTGTCCACGTTTGCGACGTGGCGCGTTGGCGCTGCGCTCGTGGCGTTGGCAGTGCTGGGCGGAGCCTATGCCTTTGCGCTTGCGCAAGTCACCGGAGAACGCGGGATCGCTCCCACTGCATCCAGCGCTGATATTGAAGTGCGAGGGATTGAAGTTGATGTGAAGGCCGACAGCGCGGAAGAGGCCCGGCAAAAGGGCTGGCGCGAGGCGCAGTTCAAGGCATGGAACAAAGCGGGCGGCCCGGCGCTCGCTGACGGACAGGTGTCCGGGCTTGTGTCTGCGATCGTGATCCAGAAAGAGCGCGTCGGGCCAAAGCGCTATATTGCGACCCTTGGCGTCATCTTTGATCGGCAGCGGGCCGGGCGCTATCTTGGCGGGGCCGCGCGCCAGCGCAGTTCAGCTCCGATGCTGCTGCTGCCCGTGACAGCGAGTGCGGGCACTTACACCACATTTGAGGTGCGCAATCCGTGGCAGCGCGCCTGGGCTCAGTTCAATCCGGGCACCAGCCGGATCGACTATGTGCGGCCCAGCGGCTCTGGCGGAGATTCGCTGCTGCTCAACTTTGGCCAAACTGGACGCCGCAGCCGCGCGTGGTGGCGCAGCACACTTGATCAGTATCAGGCAGCTGATGCGCTTGTCCCGATTGCACGGTTGGAGCATCAGTATCCTGGCGGCCCGATCACCGGCACATTTATCGCGCGCTATGGTCCGGACAGCGACCTGCTCGACAGTTTTACGCTCAACTGCAACGGCCCCAGCGAATTGCCGGGCATGCTGGACGAGGCCGTTGAGCGGATAGACCGCGTGTTTGAGCAGGCTCTGGTCGATGGCAAGTTGCAGCCTGATCCCACCTTGCGTGTGGGCGGCGGCGGTGCGGTTGATCCAGCGCTTGCGCGGCTGCTGGAGATCGGCCGCGCGGTCAGAGCGCGCGAAGCGGCCGCTGCGGCGGGCGCTGAAAGCGGTGAGACAACCAGCGCAGGCCCGCAAATCACCGCAGAGCCAACCGTGGCAGGACCGCCGCAGGCTGTGGCGGTGCGCAGTGTCACCGTCCAGTTTGCATCAGCTGATGCCATGGCCTTTGACGCGGCGCTTTCAGGCGTGCGCGGAACACCGGGCGTGCGCGGTCTTGCCGTAACCAGCACCGCAATCGGCGGAACATCGGTGATGAGCGTTAGCTTTGCCGGGACAGGTGATCAACTCGCCGCCGCATTGCGCGCACGCGGGTTCAATGTGTCTGGCGGCGGCAGCACGCTTGCGATCAGTCGCTAGGAGACGCTGCTGCCAACGTCCAAGCCAGAGCTGAGCCGACCCGTGCCCGATCCTGAGACCTCACCTGACGCCAAACGTCGCGTTTCGCAGATTGCTCTGCCGCTGGAAGGGGCGGGGGCGCATCGGCCTGCGCGCATCGTTGTTGGCAATGCGAATGAGGCTGTTATCGATGCGCTGCGCTCGCCTGAGCGTTGGCCGTACCACACCGCCGTGCTGACCGGTCCGCCGCGCTCGGCCAAATCGCTGATCGGTCGCTGGGTCGCCTCGCAAGGGATCGAAGTGATCGATGATGCAGACCGCGAACCGGAGGCGCAGCTGTTCCATGTTTGGAATGCGCGTCAGCCTGGCGGAACGCAGCCGGGCGCGCCGCTTCTCATCATCGCCAACGCGCCGGGCTGGCAGGTTCAGCTGCCTGATCTACGCTCGCGCATTGGCGGCTCATTGCAGCTTGAGCTGGGCGAACCCGATGATGCCATGGCCGCGCAACTGATCGAGGAAATTGCCAGCCAGCGCGGGCTTTCGCTGGGGGCGGGGGCAGCCGATTATCTAATCCCGCGCGCGCGCCGCAGCCATAGGGAGCTTGAGCAATTGGTGCTGATGATTGATCGCATCAGTCTTGAACGGCAGACCCCTGCCACCATGTCCGTGTGGCGCGGCGCGTTGGAGGCGTTGCAGGGGCCAGAGCAGCAATCGCTGCTTTAGGCGGGCAAAGCAGGGCCTTAATTGCTTTTCCATGCGTTCGGTGGAAGGGTATATGGTCAAGGAGAGACGATTATGTTCAGCCGGCTCACCGCTTATCTCGACTCGATCCGCGCGCGCGATCCCGCGCCGCGATCACGGTGGGAGATATTGCTGTATCCCGGCGTTCTGGCGCTCGGTCTGCACCGGGTGGCCCACTGGCTGTTCGCCGCGCGAATGTATTTCCTTGCTCGCTTCGTGAATCATTTCAGCCGGGCCTTGACCGCGATTGACATCCATCCGGGCGCGCAGATCGGGAAGAACTTCTTCATCGACCATGGCTTTACCGTGATTGGAGAGACGGCCGAGATCGGTGACAATGTCACGATCTACCAATGTGTTACGCTGGGCGGCACCAATCCCACCAATGGCAAAGGCGGGAAGCGTCACCCGACGCTGGAAGACAATGTGATCATCGGCTCGGGCGCGCAGATCATCGGGCCGATCACCGTTGGGGAGCGCGCACGGGTCGGGGCGAGCGCGGTGGTGATGGAAGATGTGCCTGCGGGCGCGACCATGGTGGGCTTTAAAGCGCGTTCCACACTGGTCCCCGCCGAAGACTGGCTGCGCGAGTTCATCCCCTATGCCGCTTCGCCGGCTTGCGAGGATGACGAGGGCAACCGCGTGGATTGCATCGAAAAGCTGGAAGGCGAACTCGCCAAGCTGAAAGCTGACATGGCTCAGCTGCGCGCGCAGTCTGAGAGGTCTGCGCAAACGGCCCGCCAATCCAGCTTTGATCTGGAGCCCAAGAAGAGCGGGACGGCTGATTGATGAGCAATAAAGGTGGCTCCGGGGCGACCGGGCAGGTCCTCAGCTTTCCAGGTGGCGCTCCTGCTCAAGTCGGTTTTGAACGCGCAGAATTGCAGCGCATCCTTGATCTGTATGGCCGCATGGTCGCCGCCGGGGAATGGCGCGATTATGCGATGGATTTTGAGCGGAATTTCGCCAGTTTCTCCGCCTTCCGCCGCGCCGCAGAACGCCCGCAAGCGCGCATCGAAAAGCGCCCCTCGCTGCGCAACAAACAGGGCATGTGGACCTTGTTCGGGGAGCACGGCCAAGTGCTCAAACGCGGGCATGATCTGGCCGGCGTGCTCGCACCGGTAGAACGGCGATTGCTGAAGGTTGTCGACGACTGAGCCCCGCCTCTCAGGCGCGCTTATTCAAACACACTCGCCATGTTGAAGCCCTGGCGCTGGTCTGCGGTCACGGCTGAAATCACCCGTGCCAGAAAGTACGCCGCCGCTGCCAACAGGACGTTGCCCAGCACAAGGATCGCCTGCGTCGCCATGAACGGCGTGGTCATGAACAGTCCCGGCACCAGTGCGACGGCGATTGTGTAGGCGATGATCACGCCGACCACCATCGTGCCGACCCAGCTGCTCCACCAGCTTGATACAGCGCTGACCTCAGAGCCTGCAAACTCCGGTGGTTCGCCCGCGCTGCGATTGGCAAGCTCGCGCATGGCGGCGTATGGGAACCACAGATTGGCGATCGGCACCAGAAAGCTGAACGCGGCCCAGGCGGAGGAAAAATTCAACCCTTCCAGCTTCGCGCGGTGCATATTGGCATGCGCCATATAGACCCAGATGATGACGGCGAGGGCTGAGATCAGGAACAGCACATTGCGCAGCAAAACAGCGAGGCTGGAAATGCCCAAAAGCACAGGCGATTCCGCCATCTGCATATAGAGCAGCATCCACACGCCAAGGCTGAGCGCCGAAACAACCGACAAAGCGCACACTGCATAGGCGAGGAATTGCGCAATCAGCGCAGGCCATTTCAGGTTTTCAGCTTGCATGATACGCCCCCGTCTAGGCCGAGCTTGCCGCGTCAAAAGCGCATTTCCAAGAACTGGTTGAGGACCGCCCTATTTTGGCCTGACGAGAGCCACAATTCCTAGGCCCAAGACCACATCAACCCCAAGGCAAAACGGTGGGTACCAAACCGGCATACCCGCATCATGCGCGAAAATCTGATCGTAAATACCGTGGCCAATAATCAGAATGCCAACGCCGCGCGGCCAATGGCGCAGGCAAAGCAGCGAAGCTAGAAGCATTGCGGCGGCAAAACCGCTTTCCACCAGCACCGCAGTCAAACTATCGCTCGCCAGGCGCGCCCCGATGTAAAGGGCGAGAATCATGCCCAGCGCAAAGTGAGCAGCCTGCGCTATGCTTTCTTTAGCCAAGAGCCATTGTAGGCCGACGCCTATCGCAGCAATCGCTGCTCCAAATAAAGCGGGCATGAGAAAAGAAGCATCCATAGCTCCCCTCTCATGCCCATTTAAGTTCGTATTTGCAACTTAATGTGCGTTCGTGTTCCTTAGCCCCGCGCGCTGGAAGGTCCGGTGCCGGTCACTTTCTGCATCGCGGTCAGGATCGCGCCTGACTGCTCAGAGCCTGATTGCGGGGCTTTGAGGTTGGTGAAGGAATTGATGTCTTCCCACCGCGCGGCAAAGCCTTCGACCGTGCGCTCACCATCGGGCAGCCAGACCGCGTCGTTCATCACAACCCATGAGGAGTGGAAACCACCAGCGCCCGCGCCCACGATCTGGTTGGTCGGTGCGTCTTCGCTGACCAGGAACAGCGCGGCCGGGACCACGTTTTCTGGAGCGAACAACTTGAAGGCTTCTTCAGGAAACAGGTCTTCGGTCATACGCGTGCCAGCCACCGGCGACAGCGAGTTGACGCGGATGTTGTACTTCGCTCCCTCCAGCTGCAGCGTCTTGGTAAGACCTGCCAAGCCCAGCTTTGCCGCGCCGTAATTGGCCTGGCCGAAATTGCCGAACAGGCCGGTGGATGAAGCGGTCATCAGCACGCGGCCATAGGACTGCTCACGGAACAGCTCCCAGCACGCCTTGGTAACGAAAGCCGAGCCGGTGAGGTGAACCTTGAGCACAAACTCAAAATCGTCCGGGCTCATCTTCACGAAGGTCTTGTCGCGCAGGACGCCAGCATTGTTGATGAGGACGTGCACGCCGCCCCACTTTTGCTTGGCGTCGGCGACCATCTTTTCCATCTGCTCGAATTCGGTGACGCTGCCACCATTGGCCATCGCCTCGCCGCCCATCGCTTCGATTTCGGCAACCACTTCAGCGGCTGCATCCGAAGTGCCGGTGCCATCGCGCGAACCGCCCAGATCGTTGACGACGACCTTTGCGCCGCGACGAGCGAGTTCCAGTGCGTAGGCTTTGCCCAAACCGCCGCCTGCGCCGGTGACGATGGCTACCTTATCCTTGAAGTCGATGCTCATGGGGCCTTCTCCTGTCCTTATCCAATTTTGTCTTCGTGGGGGTGCGCTTTACGGGCGCGTAAACTACAGATCCGGCGCGCTGCGTGGCAGGTTTGCAAGAGGCTTGCAACCCGGCTGCGACAGGCGCCACTTTGCCGTTACGGCATGGCCAAAGTCACAGCTTTGCGAGCGTGTCGATCAATTCATCGAGCGAATCGATCACCGCATCTGCGCCCAATTCGCCCGCCGGTGCATCGCAATAGCCATAGCTGCACGCGACCACCGGCACGCCTGCTGCGCGCGCGGCTTTCACATCGTAGGAGCTGTCCCCGATGAAGGCGAACCGATGCGCGCCGCAGCGCTGTCGCGCTTCGATGACAGGCTCGGGATGCGGTTTTGACAGGAAAACGCCGTCTGTGCCTTTGCCCATGCTGTCTCCGCCGATCACTGTCACAAACGGATCAATGAATTCGAGCTGGGTCAGGATTGATCGCGCAAAGGCCTCAAACTTGTTTGTCACCACTGCGCATTTGATGCCCGCTTGGGTCAACTCATCAATGACAGCGCGCGCATGGTGGTAAGGCGCGGTGTGGACCGCGTTGTTATCCGAGTAGAACCGCAGCATCGCTTTATACAGCGAGCGGAAATCATCGCCCTCAGGCCCGCCGGGAATGCCGCCTTGAGCGTTAATTGCCTGCGCCAGCATGATCTTTGCCCCGCCGCCGATCAGATCAGCCGAGCTTTCCATCGGCACAGATGAAAAGCCGCCCAGCGCCAGCGCGTGATTGACCGCTGTCCCAAGGTCGCGAAAGCTGTCAATCAGCGTCCCATCCAGGTCGAAGCCGATTGCGTCAAAGGGAGTGTCCACCATGGCGTGGAGGGGTGGTCGATCCGACATCAAACCGCAAGTATTTGCTGCCAGACCCGCGCGGCGATACAAGCCCCGCACGCGACCCACTTTTCTGCTGACAGGACGCTGAATGACTGATTTTGCCGTGATTATCCTTGCCGCGGGCAAAGGCACGCGGATGAAGAGCGATCTTCACAAAGTGCTGCACCCGATTGCGGGTAAGCCGATGCTGCTGCACGTCCTCGATGAGTTCGCCGCGCTTGAGCCGCAGCGCACGGTTGTGGTGGTGGGTGATCGGCGCGAGCAGATCAATGCCGCGCTGGCGGGACGCGATGTAACCATCGCACTACAATCGCCGCAGCACGGCACAGCCCATGCCGCTTTGCAGGCAAAGCAGGCGCTGGAGGGTTTTTCAGGCCACATCCTTGTGACCTTTGCCGATGTGCCGATGGTTCGCGCTGAGACCGTGCGCAAGCTTACCCAAGCGCTTGATGGTGATGCGAGCGTGGCGGTGCTGGGCTTTCGTCCGGACGATCCGCTCGCTTATGGACGCATTATCGCGGATGGGGATGGGCGCGTTGCCAAGATGGTCGAATTCAAGGACGCCTCGCCTGAAGAACGCGCGGTTGATCTGTGCAATTCGGGGCTGTTGGTTGCGCATTCGGACGATATGTGGCCGCTGCTCGAAGCGGTCGATAACGATAACGCGCAAGGCGAGTACTACCTGCCTGATGTCACCACCGGCGCGATTGCGCGCGGGGACACGGTGCGCGTGGTGGAGACGCAAGCGGATGAAGTCGCCGGGATCAACAGCCGCTCAGAACTCGCCGCCGCCGAGGTACGCTGGCAGGCGATGCGCCGCGAACAGGCGATGGCAGACGGGGCAAGCCTGCGCGCGCCAGACACTGTTTTTTTCAGCCATGACACCGCTTTGGGCCGCGATGTCACGATTGAGCCGCATGTTGTCTTCGGCCCCGGCGTGACCATTGCGGACAACGTCCACATCAAAGCCTACAGCCACATCGAAGGCGCAAATATCGCCAGCCACGCAGCCGTTGGCCCGTTTGCCCGCCTGCGGCCCGGCGCTGTCATGGAAGAGGGCAGCTTTGTCGGCAATTTTGTCGAGATGAAGAAAGCAACGCTTGGCCCCGGAGCGAAGGCCAGCCACCTCACCTATCTCGGCGATGCAACGGTCGGTGCGGGCGCCAATATCGGTGCGGGCACGATCACCTGCAATTATGACGGCTATTTCAAATACCAGACCGTGATCGGCGAGCGGGCCTTTATCGGCTCCAACTCTGCGCTCATCGCGCCCGTGAACGTTGGCGCGGATGCTATTGTCGCGGCCGGCTCCACCATCAGCCGCGATGTCGCGGCGGGTGAGCTTCGCATGGTGCGCGCTGAGCAATTGGTGAAGCCGGGATGGGCGGATCGCTTTCATGATACGATGAAGCGCAAAAAGGAAGCGCAACGAACGAAAGACGCGTGACAAGCGGTGGGACTCGTATTCGCGCTAATCGGCCAGAGGATGCGGAACGGATCGTCCAAATTTGGTGCACGAGCGTGGATGCCACTCACGATTTTTTGAGCGCCGGGGATCGTTTGTCAATCGAAGCGCTGGTCGCTGAACATATCTCCAAGGCTGATCTTGATCTGTTGGTTGACGAGACGGATACGCCGCTGGCTTTCTTGAAGATGGATGGCGAGACCATTGATGCGATGTTCGTCGCAGGTGATCGATTGGGCCAGGGACTGGGCAGCATGATGATGCACCATGCCATCGATAAATGCGGAGCGAGGGTGCTCGAAGTGAATGAGCAGAACTCCCAGGCATTGGCGTTCTACAAACGTTGGGGATTTGAGGTGACTAGCGGTGCCGAGACAGATGATCACGGTCGACCATATCCCACTTTGCCGATGACTTTGGCGGCGTGACCATAGCACCAGACGTCACCTGCTGGCTGTGCGGACGGCCGTTTGAGACGCTGATCCAGTGGCATCATCCGGTGCCCAAGGCGAAGAAGGGCCGCGCGACCGTTGCAGTCCATCCGATTTGCCACAAAACGATCCATGCAAACTTCACCAACGCGCAGCTTGCGCGCATTGGCGATGACCCCGAAGTGATCCGCGCGCATGAAGCGGTGGCGAAGTTTCTCAATTGGATCGCGACCAAACCGCCCGATTTTCACGCTCCAACCCGGCGGTGACGCGGCTGCGCGCCTATCATCCGGGAACCATTGCGGCGCGTAATTGCTGGTGAATGAGCAGCAAACAGGAGCGCAGCGGAGCGATGGGTTGGACAAAACGAATTGGCATGGGCGCCGTCATCGGCCTCGGCGCGGCAGCGCTCGCTAGCGTGGGTTACGCGCAATATCGCGACCGCGGTGAACAGCCCGCTTACACCACGGTCAAAAAAGAAGATGCGTTCGAACTGCGCGATTATGAGCCGATGATCGTTGCCGAGGTCACCCATCGCGGAGACCGCCGCCAAGCGAGCAGCCGCAGCTTTCGTCGGCTTGCCGCCTACATTTTTGGCCAGGACCGGCCCGAAGGCGGCGAGAAAATCGCCATGACCTCGCCAGTTATGCAGGACCGTGTCGATCAGGACGAAAAGATCGCGATGACCTCTCCGGTGATGCAGGACGAAACCGAGACCGATGTGTGGCGAATGCGCTTTGTCATGCCGTCAAAATACACGATGGACAGGCTGCCGACCGCTCCTGATGACATCACCCTATCTGAAGTGCCCGGCCGCCGGGTCGCGGCGGTGACGTTCAGCGGCTACGGCTCGGCCAGCGATCTTGACGACATGGAGGGCTTTCTCACCGCGTGGATCGCCAATCAGGGTCTCACGCCGCTCGGCGACTTCGAATATGCATTTTACGATGCGCCCATCGTGCCAGGTCAGATGCGCCGCAACGAAGTGATGATCGAAGTCGCCGTCAAGTAGGCCTCAGGAAGCGGTCTCGGTTGGACTTGCAGCCTTGCGCTTCGCTCTGGCGGAGGCAGGGTGAACGGCAGGATTGAGCAGGAAAGTCCGACTGGAGGTCAGACCCTTGGCCGCGCAATCGCGTTCCCATTGCTCAAATTCGTCACGGCTCAGCAGATAGCGCTCGCGGGCCTCGTGAAAGGTAATCGCGCGGCTGTGAACGGCGCGAACCACGTCGGCTTTCAATTGGTCGGACCAATGAACGCGGTGCGATTTGGGCAGGCCGTAACGCTTGATCGCGTCAGCTATGGATACGTTGGGGTCATAAGCCATTGCATGTGTCTCCTTGCGAGCGGCCCGGATCGGGGTGGGCCGAGGTGGTGCGCCCCTGTTGTCGCTTTGGAGATTTGGCTCAGAACCTTAATCGCGCACTGCCAAATACGGTTAATACCGAATTGACCCCACTCCTCGTGCCGCACGCGCGATGAGTGGAGTGCAAAGTGTCGAATCATTTCACAACTGTATCAAAAAGCCCCGGCGCGCGATGTCACGAACCGGGGCTTTGCAGGCGAAAAAGAGGGCCTCAGCCGCCGTCTTTGGAGCCCATCAGGCGCTGCATCAGGTACACATATTGCAGCGCCTGAAGCTTGGCGCGCTGTTCATTATCGACACCGCCAGAGTGCCCGCCAGTCGTATCCTCGAAATAGAGGTAAGGCTGTCCAAGCGCTTTCATCTTGGCCGCCCCTTTGCGCGCATGTGCGGGATGGGTGCGATCATCGGCGGTGGACGCCCAGAAGAACGGCATCGGGTAATCCACACCCTCTGCGATCTTTTGGTACGGCGAATAGGGCGTAATCCAGGCCTGCTGCTCAGGAATGCGCGGATCGCCATATTCGCCGATCCATGACGCGCCGCGTCCGATCAGGTGATAGCGCAGCATGTCGAACAACGGGATCGCAACAATCGCGGCGCCGAACAGGTCGGGGCGCTGCGTGATCGCGGTGCCGACCAGCAGCCCGCCTTGCGAACCGCCTTGAATGCCCAGATGCGCGGGGCTGGTGAAGCCGCGTTTGACCAGATCATCACCCACCGCGATGAAATCCTCCCAAGTGCGCTGCTTGTTCTCGCGGATGGCAGTTTGGTGCCAACCGGGGCCAAACTCACCCCCGCCGCGAATGTTGGCCAGCACATAGGCGCCGCCATTTTCGAGCCACAGCTTACCCGTTGAGCCAAGATAGCCGGGGAGGCGCGGGATCTGGAAGCCGCCATAGCCGCTCATCAAAGTGGGCGTATCACCGGTCATGGCCATGCCCTTGGGCTTGACGATGAAATACGGGATTTTCGTCCCGTCAGGGCTGGTCGCCTCGTGCTGTTCGATTTCCATACCGCTCGCGTCGAAACGCTCCGGAGAGGTTTTGAGCACGCTCGGCGTTTCGCCCTTGTCCGAGTAATACAGCGTGGTGGGCTGCAGGAAATTGGTGACAGTGAACATGATCTGCTCGCTCTTGTCAGAGCTGGCCGCAATCCCGACCGTGGCGTTGTCTGGCAGATCGACTTCCTCGCTAAGCCATGCGCCGTTCTGGAAGTTGAACTTCAGGATCTTGCCAACGACATTGTCGAGCAAGCCGACATAAAGCGCGTTCGCGGTGATAGCTCCGCCGCGCTTGGTCTGGCGTTCACCCGGGGCCCAAACCAGCGTCTTTGCCGCACCATTGGGGTCCTTCTTCCACTCTTCCAGATCAACCGCGATCAGGCTGTCAGCGGGGAAGGTGGTCTCGCCCACTGTCCAGTCGACATCGGCTGAAAACAGCATGTGGTCATCGACGATGCCATAGGGGTTTGCCTTGGCCGGGATGTCGAGTTTGACCCATTCAAAGGTCTCTGGATTGAGCCAGGAATACTCGGTCTCATGGAAACTGACGCTGCGATAGGCCAGCGTTGCGTGGATCACGTCCTCTGCATCGCGCAGCATATAGGCACCTGCGGAAACATCCGTGGGCTCGCCGCGAAACAGCTCCTTGGCATCGGCGATGTCAGTCCCGCGCTTCCATGCGCGTGTGGTGAAGGGATATTCGCTTTCGGTCAGCGTATCCTCACCAAAGCTGCGCCCGACCAGCAGCGTGTCCTTATCAACCCAGCTGACACCGCCCTGGCTCTTTTCAGGCAGCTCAAAGCCGCCCTCGACAAAGGCTTTTGCCTTGGTGTCAAACTCCCGCAGGATCGTCGCGTCTTCGCCGCCATCGCTCAGTGCGATCATACAAAGGTTGAGATCAGGCGGAAGGCACGATGACCCCTTATAGACCCATTCCTTGCCCTCAGCGGCGGCCAAGGCATCGATATCGAGCACAGTCTCCCACTCGGGCGCGTCAGTCTTGTAGCTTTCCAGCGTGGTGCGGCGCAGCAGGCCTTTGGGGTTCTCCTTGTCCTGCCAGAAATTGTACAGGCCATCAGGGCGAAAGCTCACGTAAGGAATGCGATCTTCGCTGTCATAGATTGCCAGCGCTTCGGCCTTCAGCTCAGCAAAGCGCGGATCGGTTTCAAGCATGGCCAGCGTGCGCGTGTTCTCGCTCTCTACCCATTTCAACGCCTCTTCAGAGCGCGCCTCCTCAAGCCAGATAAACGGGTCTTGCTCAGGGCCGGGAATATCAGCTGTGCTGGCCTCCTCGCTCTTTTCCATATGAGCGTCAGCGTGGGCAGGGGTGGCAGTGCTCATGACAAGAGCGCCTGCAAGGGCAATGGTCGAAACAAGCTTCAAATGTCCTCTCCTAGGGGCGGGGCGAACCGTGGTTCATATGATTGGCTGCGCCTTTGCACAGCGCATCCGAAACAGCGCTACCCGTAGCACTGGCTAGGTTAGGCTCAAAGCTATCTTAGGTCGCTCAGGCTCAAACTGCGCGCCGGAGGATGGGTAACGGTGCAATCTGGTAAGAGTGTTCATGCGGCTTGGGAAGCGCTGTGCCGATCCCAGATCGTGATCAATTTTGATCTGACCGGCCATATCCTTTGGGCGAATGACTTGTGCCTCCAGATCATGAGCTATCAGTCCGATGAGATCGTTGGTTTGCATCACCGGGTGTTTTGTAGGCCGGAGACCGTCAACAGCAGCCAATACACAAAGTTCTGGGAAAAACTCAGCCAAGGCGGGATGCATGACGGCACCTATGCGCGGCTGACGCAGGCTGGCGCCACCGTCTATTTGCGCGCGACCTACAATCCCGTCATTGATGAGGACGGCCGCCCGACGAGCATTGTCAAAATCGCGCATGACGTAACCCGCCAGATGATGCTGGAGCGCGAGGTTGAAAGCCAACTTCAGCAAAGCGAGACACTGCGCGAGAGCCTGTCTGAGCGGCATGAGCGGCTGGAGCGTATTATGGGCAAGCTGGAGTCCATAGTGCGCTCAATCGACGACATTGCCGATCAGACCAACGTGCTTGCGTTGAACGCGACGATTGAGGCTGCGCGCGCGGGTGGCGAATCCGGAGCAAGTTTCAACGTGGTGGCGGGCGAGGTGAAAAAGCTCGCCGACGATACCCTTGCAGCCACGCTGCAAGCGCAGCGACTAATGGCCGAGCCGCGCGGAATGCGGGCTCAGGCTTAATGAATTGAAGATGTGACGTTGTTTGAGACCTTGAGCGGGGGCGGCCAGGCTTAGCCTTCGACATGCTCCGCAAGCACTGTCAGACCGCCGGTGCCGACTTCGGCAAAACCGCCGCGCACTTCGATCATCTCAGGCGCTGCGCCGGGGGTCTTGATGACCTGAACCGCACCATCGCGAATGGTGCTCATAAACGGCGCATGGCCTTCCAGCACGCCGAATTCGCCATCAGTGCCGGGCACGACGACCATATGGACGTCTTCAGAGCGAACCAGCTTGGCCGGGGTTACGAGTTCAAAGTGAAGGGGCATTCTTTGTTCCTATTCCGAAGACCGATTTTGAGGAGGCAGCAATGCGATCGTCAAGATCGCCTGCACGCCATTGCCTTGATTAAAGATATAATTCGGTCCGTTCATGATCGTCACCGCGCGCCCTGAGGCACTCGTCAATTCGTCGCGCATCAGCCCGTTTCGAGTGCCGGAGCGGCGTTTGTCGTACGTCCATGCGCTGGTTTCGCGCAATCTATCAACGAAAGCAACGCGATGCCTCAAGCCGTCTATCGTGTCTGCAAGCACAACGCGGCACGCGGTCGAGTTCTTCGCCGATAAGATATACATTTTTCCGCCGGCGGCTCGCATCTTAGCAAAGATGCGATCCTCTTTGAAAAGGGGGCCGCTGCTCTCACGAATTTTCTGCGGCACGTCCTTAGCGAGTTCAACGCCCATACCTAAGAGCATTTCATTGTGCTCTTCAGCTAAGTGCCCGCGCCGCGCGATATGAGCGAAGCAAAGCTTAAAGCCCAGCTCAAAACCGTCGGTAATCGACCGCGAGGATGGCTGATCAACGTTCGGCTGTTGAGCGAGCGTTGGAGCGGCCAAGACGATGAGACCAAGGCTTAGCAACCACCGCATCTCAACAATTCTTTAGGGAGGCGTCAAAATGGGCTGTTGCGGCTTCAAATTTGTCGCGGCAGCCTGTGTTGCATAACCCCGCAACCTCGTCGCGATAGAGCGTCAGGCTGTCAGCGGAGACTGGCTCGCCCGACCAGGGGCAGGTTGCGTTCATGCAATCTGCCAGATCGAGCATGACGGTTGCCATGCCGATTAAGCCTCTTCAGCCATTTTCTGAGCTTTCTCGATGGCCATGTCGATCCCGCCGACCATGTAGAAGGCCTGTTCGGGAAGGTGATCGTATTCGCCGTCAACCACCGCCTTGAAGCTCTTCACTGTGTCTTCGAGCTGCACGAACAGGCCGGAGATGCCGGTGAAGACTTCCGCAACGTGGAAGGGCTGGCTGAGGAACTTCTGGATCTTGCGCGCGCGGGCGACGGTCAGCTTATCCTCTTCGGAAAGCTCATCCATGCCCAGAATAGCGATGATGTCCTGCAGACTCTTATACTTCTGCAGCGTTTCCTGAACGCGGCGGGCGGTGTCGTAATGCTCTTGGCCGACAACGCTGGGCTCCAGCACGCGGCTGGTCGAATCAAGCGGGTCAACAGCTGGGTAGATGCCCAGCTCTGAAATCGCGCGGTTCAGCGTGGTGGTCGCATCCAAGTGCGCGAACGAGGTCGCCGGAGCCGGGTCAGTCAAGTCATCGGCAGGCACGTAGATCGCCTGAACCGACGTGATCGATCCCTTGTTGGTCGAGGTGATGCGCTCTTGCAGGTTGCCCATGTCGGTCGACAGGGTTGGCTGATAGCCCACCGCTGACGGGATACGCCCGAGCAGCGCCGACACTTCCGAGCCCGCCTGTGTGAAGCGGAAAATGTTGTCGACGAAGAACAGCACGTCCTGGCCTTCGGTGTCGCGGAAATACTCCGCCATGGTCAGGCCGGACAGCGCCACACGGGCACGCGCGCCGGGAGGCTCGTTCATCTGACCAAAAACAAGCGCCACTTTCGAGCCTTCGCTGGTCGCAACGCCGTTTTCATCCTTGGCGATGACCTTGGCATCGAGGAATTCGTGGTAGAGATCATTGCCCTCGCGGGTGCGTTCACCGACGCCCGCGAACACAGAGACGCCGCCATGGCCCTTCGCGATGTTGTTGATCAGCTCCTGGATCAGCACGGTCTTGCCCACGCCCGCGCCGCCGAACAGGCCGATCTTGCCGCCCTTCGCATAGGGGGCGAGCAGGTCGATCACCTTGATGCCGGTCACAAGGATCGCGGCTTCGGTCGACTGGTCCACAAACGGAGGGGCTTCGGCGTGGATCGGAGCGGTCTGTTCCGCGCCGACCGGGCCAAGCTCGTCGATCGCTTCGCCGACCACGTTCATGATGCGGCCCAGCGTTTTGGGGCCGACAGGCACGCTGATCTGCGCGCCGGTGTTGATCACTTCGCTGCCGCGCGTCAGACCCTCAGTGGAGTCCATCGCGATGGTGCGAACGGTGTTCTCGCCAAGGTGCTGCGCCACTTCGAGAACGAGCGTCTTGTCCTGGTTGCGGGTTTCAAGCGCGGTGAGGATCGCAGGCAGTTCACCGGGGAACTGCACATCGACGACAGCGCCGATGACCTGGCTGATCGTGCCATTGGTGGTCTGGTTAAGTGCGGGTGCGGTGGCCATTTTGTGTGTCCTTAGCCTTCAATTAAAGCGCTTCTGCGCCTGCGTTTTGGTCTTTGCTACAGCGCTTCTGCGCCAGCAATAATTTCAATAAGTTCGGTCGTGATCGCGGCCTGGCGGCTGCGGTTGTATTGGACGGTTAGGTCCTTGATCAGATCGCCTGCATTGCGCGTGGCGTTGTCCATTGCGGTCATGGACGCGCCGTGTTCAGAGGCCTCGCGTTCAAGCAGCGCGCCGAAGACCTGCGTCTTCACATAGCGCGGCAGCAGCTCTTCTAGGATTTCCTCTTCGCCCGGCTCATATTCCGTCACCGCGCCGCCATCCTCACTTGCCACTTCGGGAGAGGGCACGGGGATCAGCTGGTCGATGGTCGGGTCCTGCGCCAGCGCCGTCTTGAATGTCGGGTAGACCAGATGCGCGATATCGAACTGGCCTGCGTCAAACATGTCGAGCAACTCGCGCGCAATCGCGTCCGCCTCTTCAAAGCCGGGCGTCTTGACCACGCTGGTGTCGAAATGCTTGCCGATCTGATCGGCAAAGTCGCGCTTCAGCGGGGCGCGGCCTTTCTTGCCGACGAGGTAGAACTCAACCGTTTTGCCCGCCGCCAACAGCTCTTGCGCCTTGAGGCGGGCAGCTTTGACAAGGTTGGAGTTGAGACCGCCGCACAGCCCCTTGTCGGTGTTGACCACCACGAGGAGGTGTTTCGCGTCCGAGCCCGTGCCGCTCAGCAGTTTGGGGGCGCTGTCGCCGCCCACCTTGCTGGCAAGGCTCGCCATGACCGCAGCCAGGCGCTCCTGATACGGACGCGCGGCTTCGGCGGCCGCCTGCGCACGGCGCAGCTTGGCCGCAGCGACCATCTGTTTGGCCTTGGTGATCTTCTGGGTCGATTTGACCGAGTTGATCCGACCTTTGAGTTCCTTGAGACTTGGCATTCAGTTTACCCGGTGTTCCCCATCACAATTTCCATTGGATGATCGTACGTCTCACTAAGCTCATGCAGGACTACGAATGTTTTATCATCGGTGGGCATGGGCAAATAGACTTTGATCGGTGTGGAGATGTTGCGTTCCTTGTCTTCTCTCAGCGCTTCCTCGTACTCGGCAAAGGAGACTGCAACGCCATCGAGATCGAGGCTTGCGTCTTTGCCAACACGAAGAACACGCTGAGCCATCTATGCAAACTGCTTCGCGAAGGCATCCAGAGCCGCGACGGTTCGGTCCTTGATTTCGCCGTCAAACTTCTTGGTTTCGCGGATGTCGTTCAGCAGATCGGCGTGGTTCGAGCGGAAGAAGGCGAGCATTTGCTCTTCATATTCACCCACGCGCTTCACTTCGACGCTGTCAATATAGCCGTTAGTGCCCGCAAAAATCGACACGGTCTGCTCTTCAAACGGCATCGGCGAGAACTGCCCTTGCTTGAGTAGCTCTGTAAGGCGCGCGCCGCGATTGAGCAGCTTTTGCGTTGCCGCGTCCAGGTCCGAGCCGAACTGAGCAAAGGCCGCCATTTCACGATATTGCGCAAGGTCGAGCTTCATCGAGCCCGAAACCTTCTTCATCGCCTTGGTCTGAGCAGCACCGCCGACACGCGACACCGAAAGGCCCACGTTAATCGCCGGACGGATGCCCTGATAGAACAGGTCGGTTTCGAGGAAGATCTGACCGTCAGTGATCGAAATCACGTTGGTCGGGATATAGGCCGACACGTCGCCCGCCTGCGTTTCGATGATCGGCAGCGCTGTAAGCGAACCAGAGCCGTTGTCGCCGTTCATCTTCGCAGCGCGCTCAAGCAGACGGCTGTGGAGGTAGAACACGTCACCCGGATAGGCTTCGCGGCCCGGAGGACGACGCAGCAGGAGCGACATCTGACGATAGGCGACCGCCTGCTTGGAAAGGTCATCATACACGATCACAGCGTGCATGCCGTTGTCGCGGAAGAACTCACCCATCGCGCAGCCCGTGTACGGCGCGAGATATTGCAACGGTGCGGGCTCAGATGCGGTCGCGGCGATAACGATGGAGTATTCCATCGCGCCGTTCTCTTCGAGCTGCTTCACGATCTGAGCAACCGTGGAGCGCTTCTGACCAACAGCGACATAGACGCAGTAAAGCTTCATGCCCTCATCGTCGCTTTCGTTCGGACCCTTCTGGTTGATGAAGGTGTCAATCGCCACGGCGGTCTTGCCGGTCTGCCGGTCACCGATGATCAGCTCGCGCTGGCCACGGCCAACAGGGACCAGAGCGTCAATTGCCTTGAGGCCGGTCTGCACGGGCTCGCTGACCGATTCGCGCGGGATGATGCCGGGCGCTTTAACTTCGACGCGGCGGCGTTCTGTGGTTTCGATCGGGCCTTTGCCGTCGATCGGATTGCCCAGCGCATCGACCACCCGGCCAAGCAGCGCCTTGCCAACAGGAACGTCCACGATGGTCTCGGTGCGCTTGACGACATCGCCTTCCTTGATCTCGGCATCCGAGCCGAAGATCACGACGCCGACATTGTCTGCCTCAAGGTTCAGCGCCATGCCCTGAACACCGTTGGCAAACTCAACCATTTCACCGGCCTGCACCTTGTCGAGGCCGTGGATGCGGGCGATCCCGTCACCCACGCTGAGCACGGTACCGACTTCGCTCACTTGCGCTTCGGTGCCGAAATTGGCGATCTGGTCCTTGATGACCTTGGAGATTTCTGCGGCGCGGATTTCCATGTGCTTGGGTCCTTTAAGCCTTCATGGCTTGGGCTAGGGAATTGAGACGGGTGCGGATTGAGGCGTCAATGCGCGTCGATCCGATGGTGACGACGAGCCCGCCCAGAAGGTCAGGATCAACGTCGGAAGAGAGCATGACAGTGCGGCCTTCGCGGGCCGTCAGCTTGTCTTTGAGTGTCGTCAGCTGTGCATCGGAAAGCGGATGCGCGCTGGTCACGCTCGCAGTGACTTCACCGCGCTGAGCGGCGGCGATGGCCTTGAATGCGCGGATCATGTCAGGCAGCGAGGCCAGACGACGATTGCCCGCGAGCACACCGAGAAAGTTGCTGGTGAGCTCTGACAGGTCCAAGTGCTTGGCAACGCAAGCAAGCGCCTGGCCCTGTTCGGCTCGGCTTAGTTGGGGGTTGGTTGTTGCTGCGGCAAGATCATCCGACTCGTCGAGCGCATCGCGCAGCGTCTCAAGATCGGTTTCGACCGCGGTGACGGTGCCGTTTTCGCTCGCAAGCTCAAACAGCGCGGCCGCGTAACGTCCTGCAAGGCTGGCCTGAATGCCGGCGGAAATTTCCACGAGGCTGGTGATCCCTTTATACAATTAAGCGGCAGCCGGTTGGCCCTGCATGCCGTGATAGAGCCTTGATGAAGCGGGCGCGCGATTGCGCCGCTCCGGCGTTCATGGAGCGCTCAAAACGCGCCGCGCCTAGCACCGAGGTTTGCAGGATGCAAGCGGAGCGCGACACACAATGGCTGGACCGTCATCAGACCTTGGTGTAAATCGCTTACCGATGGGTAAATATTTGGGAGGGATCCAATGAAAATAACGCCTATGTCCCCGCAGTGTGGGGTCGAAATAGACGAAGTCCAGCTGGCAGGCTGTTCTGGCGACGAACTGCAGAAAATCCGCACAGCGATTTACGAACATGGCGTTGCTGTCTTTCGCGATCAGGACTTTTCGCCCGAAGACCATATCGCCTTTGCCAAGGCGTGGGGCGGAATTGATATCAACAACTACTTTCCGTTGAACGATGATCATCCCGAAATCGCTCTGGTGCGCAAGGAAGCGGACCAGAAGATGAACATCGGCGGGGCATGGCACACCGACCATTCCTATGATCAGATTCCGGCTATGGGCTCAGTCCTTGTCGCGCGCGAATTGCCGCCGTCTGGCGGCGATACGATGTGGGCGCATATGGGTGCGGCCTATGATGCGCTGTCAGACGATCTGAAGGCGCGGATTGAAGACCTGGAGGCGTTCCACACAGCCGACCATGTCTACAAGGAAGACGGCATTTACGCTCAGACCGATCAGGGCAAGAGCCTGCGCGGACAGGCGCTGAAGACCGGAGCGGTGCATCCGGTGGTGATCCGGCATCCGCATACGGGGCGTAAACTGCTTTATGTGAATCGCGCTTTCACAATCCACTTCACTGGGCAGACGCGCGACGAGAGCCTGCCTCTGCTCGAGGAATTGTGTGAAGCTGCGCTGACGCCTTCCAATCAGTGCCGGTTGGAGTGGAAGCCGGGGACAGTCGCGATCTGGGACAACCGGACGACCTGGCACAATGCGCTCAACGATTATCAGGGCCATGCGCGCGAGATGCACCGGATCACTTTGTCGGGCGAGGCGCTGGCGGCTTGAGGAGTTGTTCAGAATTTGAAGACTTCAGGGCTCTCGAGGGCAATTGCCCTCACGCGATTGCGTACACTCAACCTTTTCAGCGTCTTCATAAGCGGTGAGAGCATACTGCTCCAAACTTGTACCTCTTGCATTGGGTCGCATGGAGTACACTCCGCGAAGGAGCGCGCGATCAATCGGCGTTAGATGGTTCGGCGCTCTGTCAGCTCCAAGCGCGAAAAGGTCGAGGATGGTCGAACCGTCAGCCTCTTCACTCGCCGCATCAGGTCGCCAGTGAGCAAGCAAGCGCATGGTCGCGTAATCAGCGACTTGAGACAGCTTCATCCCTTTTAGCTTTGCAGCATCAAAGACGACAACCGCACCAGCGCGGTCCAGGCTGAAATTGATCTTGCGACTTGAGGTGCCCAGTACTCGGAACGTGGGCAGGCTCTCATTGGGATTGGGTCCGTTGGCGACGCCCTGCACACCAGCAATTGTGGCGTTCGCCGGGCGTCCGTCAGCCGGAGAAGTTACATCCATAGCCCAAAACAACGCAGGTTTACCCTTTTGCGCCTGCGGTATGATTTCACGCATCACTTCTCTTGTGTGCAGTTCGGGGCGGGTTGTTTTGAGCTCTTTCAAAAAGCGTGTGGGCTTTGCGACGACCATAACAAAGGCGTTGGGCTTGCATCCGCTTTCAGCCACTTCCACACCCGCGACCGAGGCATTCTGTGTGACGCGAAGCCTCATTGCGTCATCAACTCCTTGGCCCAGCCCGGCAGCAAACACGCACAGGGGCGCTTGAAATCGTGCGAGCGGGGTCCGGGCGGAGCGTCCGCGCACGGCAATGGAGCGAATGACTTTGCGCAGCGCTTCGGGCTCGAGCGGGCGCTTACCCGTCACAAGGATGGTCTGCTCAGGATCGTCGGCTGGGTCAGCCTCGCTATCCTGAATAGTCTGTTCGTCCGTATCGAGGGGAGCCTGGGCGAGCGCAGAGGTGCCAAGCGCTGCCGCTGCTGTCAGTGCACAGCAGGCGATGGGTTGGAAGCACTTACTTATCGTAAGTCCAAATGGACCACATACACGGCGGTCTGGAACCAGAAGTCGCTTGCCTCGTGGCCCTGAAATCGGGCTTTGACAGGGCTGTTCGACCATCAGGGTGTAATGGCGCAGTCCGCTGCGCCCTCCGGCCTGCAATCCCCGTCATCCATCGCTCCAGACTGCATGGTCTCCAACTCGGCGAGCACAAAGCGCTCCAGCCGCGAGCTTTTCTCGTTTGGCCGCATCTTGTAGAGGCCGCGCAGGTAAGCGCGGTCAAGCTGCGTCATCACTGGCGGCGCGCTCTCCGGGTCGACATCGAACAGGGTGAGGATCGAGTCGGTTCTGGCGTTCTCAAGCTCCACCGTGGGCTGCGGCTCGGTCAGCAGGCGCATGGTCGCAAAGTCAGCCAATTGGTTGAGATGCACCCCGCCAAGCCGCTCGACATCGAAGATGATAATCGAGAAGCGGCGCTGAATGCTGTAGCTTATCGTGAACTTGGACGTGCCCAAAATACGATTGGTTGGCACGGTGAAGCCAGGATTGCCGAATAAGGCTGTGCCTGCCGCACCTGCAACTTCGCCGCGCTCAACCGCTCGCCCGCCGCCGGGTCTGCCGACCCGATCCTGAGACCATGCATAGTAAGCATCGCCGCGTGCGCGTGAATCGCGGATGCGGTGGTTGGCTTCCATGGAGACAAGGCGCGGTTTGACTTTGCGCAGCCGCTTGATCAGCTTTTCCGGGTTCTTTACCACAACGACAGCCGCATTGGTCTTGCAGTCCGCATCAGCGATTGGAATTTCAGCATCAGTCGCGTTCTGCTTCACGCGATCCGCGACCTGCGTATTGTAGCGTTCGCCAAGGCCAGCAACGCTGAGGCACAGGGGCTTGCTGTACTTCGCCAGCGGCTTGAGATGAGAGCGGCCGCGCATGGCCAGATCGCGCACCGCAGCGCGCGCATCCTTTTTGTCCAGCGGCTTTTGGCCTTCAACGATGATGGGTTCTGGCTGCGGACCGGTGCGTAGCGTGATCGTTTCAGGTTCGCTCGCCTGAGCAAAGGCTGCGGGCGTGAGGGCCGCCAGCGCGGACGCGGCGACGCAAACGAAAGCGCGCGAGTAAAAGACAGTCATCGCCTCATCCCAATCCGACGTCCCCATCCGCTCCACATGTTACCGCCAGCAAATGAACGCCCCGTGAAGTCGGGTCTCAGTTCTGGATTTCTGCCGCCTGCGCCTCTGCCACCAACGCCGCGCTATCGCCGCTGGGCTTTGGCTCGCAGGCATAGACCAGCCGCTCGTTCGGGCGGTCGGGCAGGGCGGCAATGATCGCGCTTTGCTGATCGCCCAAGAGGGGGGCGGCCTCGGTCACACCGCAGGCGGGCGGGGTGTAAGCGCCGCGCAATTCGCGCGCCTCCTCCATTTGCGTGCGCCCCAGCAGATAGCGATCGGTGCGAAAGATACGGGTCTCCGGATCATAGCGATTGATCGAAACCGCTGCTTCGTCATTGGGCACAAATACGCGTACCCATTCGCCCGCGCTCAGTCCGTATTGGGTCCGCGCGTTGACACAGCCATCGGCGGCCCAGTCGAACTCGACATCGTCGGTGCGCGCGCCGGTGACGCGGCTGCGCTCGGGCACAAAGCTGCACAGCATCGTGCCATCGCCCGCCAGTGACGGTGGGCCGTCGACGCCTGTTCCATCGCCATTACCGCTTTCGCCAAGGATCGCTGCGACGCGATCTTCGAGTTCGGCAAAGCCGGGCCGTGTGATCCAGACAAGCACCGCACCGATGAGGCAGGCTCCGCCAAGGCCGGCGGCGATCATCGCGCGTGACTGCGAGCGGATTGACGGGGACGGCGGCGCCAAAGCGGTGTCCTCGGCGTCTTCCATATCATCGCCATAGTCTTCAATCACCGTATCCAACGGACGCTGGCGCAGTTTCATCGCCGCCCAGCCGCAGGCGATACCACCAACCAACAGAATGAGTGCCAGCGCAATAGCGTTCTCACGTTCCTCGCTGATCGCCAGCAAGGCCTGCAACCTAGCGCTCTCGCGGGCCTCGCGCAGCCGGGTTTCGCGTTGCTCAATCCGGGCGCGGGCGTCGGCGCGTTGCTGGTCCAGCCTCGCACGCTCGGCAGCGTTCAGCGCTTCGATTGAAGTGCAGGGCAGCGCGTTGGTGATCGGTTCCACACCGTTCTCACGCAAGAACGGCAGAAGCTCGCGCAGCGAGACCGCAAAGTAGAACTCGGCGTCCGATCCGTCCGAATCCGCGCCGAACGAATTGACCCCCAGCACACGGCCACAGCCATCCAGCAGTGGCCCGCCCGAATTGCCGCGCGCGATAGGGGCGGTGTGGAGCAGCGTGTCAAACCGGCGGCTCGGGCGCTCTCCGGAAAGAAAGCCGCGGCTTTTCACTGGCGGCTGCGCAGAGAAGATATCTGCAATCTCAAGACCCTGAGCAAGATCAACGTTCATCGGATAGCCGACTGCGGAGACCTCTCCCATGTCGCCGCTGACTCCGCCTGCAATCGTTAGCGAGGGCAAGCGCAGCGAGCCGTCAGCGATTTCCAGCAGCGCCAGATCATTGCGCGGTGAGACAGAGATCGCGCGTGCAAAGGCGCCTTCATTCCCGGACCCCACGCTTTCGCTCGGCACAATCCCAATGCGCAATGTGTCATCCTGCAAGGCTTCGCGGATGACATGCGCGTTGGTCACAATCAGCCCCGGAGCAACGGCAAAGCCGCTGCCATGGCTGATGGGAATAACGCTGGTTTCGCCCGGCGTTTGCGGGTTTGTGGCCAGCTCTTCAGCGATCAGGACGACCCGTACAACGCCGCGCGCTGCCGCTTCCACATCGCCGGGGTCCGCCATCGCGCTGGGCGAGGCAGCCAGCGCAAACAGCGCGGCAAATAGGGAGAAGATTTTCAATCTCACCCCAGCACGGTGGGGCAGGCAGCAGTTTGGTGCAAGAGCGTTGACGCGCAGGCGCGCTCGCTTATGCCCCGCCGAAATTGATTGCCTTGAAGGTCTCGCTTTCGCTGCCCTTGGTTATTGTCACCGTGTCGACACTGTAGCCAAAGGCGGGATTGTTGGAGACCGATTTGCCTTTCGCAATCCGCACGCTGACCACGCCATCTGAATACGTCAGGACGGTGTAATCGGCGTTGTGGTCAGTGCGCTCCAGATTGTGCTTACGCCCATCAAGCATCACGCTGTAGCCCCAATTGTTGGGGTCTGTGCCTTCATACAAGGTCATGAACAGCGTCGGCTTGTCCTGATCGAGGACCCGATCAAACTTGGCAACCGTCTCCAACGGGAAGCGGCCTTGGGGCAGTAAGTAAAAATCGTCGCTCGCCTGAATCTCGCCTGCAAGCACACTCTTGAGCGGACCCAGGCGAGATTGCAGTGACCCAGCCGAAGGAGCCGTAACAGCGCGCGCGATGCTTTCAGCGCCCGCGCCCAGCGCTTCGCGATAGGCGGGCTTTACGCAGCGCAGAAGGGTCGCATCGAGCGGAACCTTGATACCATCGTAAAACGCGCTGTTAGCATAGCCTGCGACGACGCCGGTCGCCCCCCAGAAGCTGATCGCGGTCTGGCCATCGTCCGTGCGCGAAAGGGCGGGCGACAGCCGATCAAGCTGCGGGCAATCGCCTTGCACCCGCGCGGATGCCTCGCCCTGCTCCTTGCGGATCGCAAACAGCCGGTCGCAATACTCGTCACGCAAAGTGCCGTTCCAGACGCTCTGCTCGAACACGTCGGTCCACTCGACCTCGCGGTTCAGCTGCGTGTCCCACAGGACCTTGGACGAATCGGTGAGCCGCCCGCGCGATGTGTCGCCCGCATTGCCGGTTACGCTGACCAACCGCCCTTGAACAAAAGGCGCGTTCCACGCGACAACATAGCTGTAGCGTTCGCGCGCGCTGCTGTACTGCCCCATTTCGGCAAATGAAGCGTTTGCCTTAGCCTTCAGCAGGCTCAAAAGCTGGGGATACTGCTCCAGCGATCTGTGTAGGATCAGCTGAGTGGGAAGCGTGCCCGTCTGGCCACAGATAACGTTGTCGTCGGGTCCGCTGAAAGCTGATGAACAAGCGCTTGCCGGCGCAGGCTGCGGCGGCATAGCAGCGGGCGGCCCACCCAGCGGCATTCCGGGGCGCATATTGGCGGGGACGCCGGGCAGCGGGTTGCTGGAGCTGATTCCCATCGCGGCCAAGGTCGCGTCCATGATGCACTGCGATTTGACCGTCCAGAATTGGGTGTATTTGGCTTCGCTGACCGGCTGCGTATGGCCGTCATCCTTGAACAGGGAGGCAAGCTCTGTATCGCTCAGCCCTGCCGCGCGCGCTTTGGTGATCGCGCAGGGGCATGAGGCGGGCGCAGTGACCTCGGTAGCGCGGCAGCTTGCTTCCAGCGTTGCAGCGCCGGAGTCTCCTGCTTGACTTTGCGTATAAGCTGGCATTGCCGCGAAGGCCGCCAAACCTGTACCAATCAGTAAAAGCCCCTTAACATTCATAGTCTTTGCCCCTGAAACTGTCTGTGGCCCCGTTATGCAAATGCCGCTTTACAGCACAATGAACCGGTCGGTGGGATTTGCGAAAGGTTGAGCGCAAGGCGCGGGAGGCCAAGCGGCGTCCTTTGTGGCAGAAGAAGCTTCATGACGACGACACTCACAGATGATGACCGCTGGCAGATCGCGCTGGCCAAGGATCGCCGCTTTGATGGCGCGTTTGTAACCGGAGTGCACTCGACGGGCATTTATTGCCGCCCCAGCTGCCCAGCACGCGCGCCGCTGCGCTCCAATGTGCGGTTTTATGCCAATGGCACTGATGCGCGTGCTGCGGGTTTGCGGCCGTGCAAACGCTGCTCACCCGACGCTGTTAGCGCTGAGGAAGCCTGCGTGCTCGCCGCGATTGCCGCGATCCGCAGTGGCGAGGCGGTGACGCTGGAGGCCTTGTCTGACCTGACCGGCTACACGCCCGCACATTTCCAGCGGCTTTTTACCCGCACCGTTGGCCTGTCGCCCGCTGCTTTTGCCCGCGCCTTGCGTGAGGAACGCGTGCGCGATGGTCTTGCGAGCGGCGCGCCTGTCAGCGATGCGCTGTACGCGGCCGGATATTCCGCGCCCTCACGCTTTTATGCAGAGATGAAAGGAAAGCTCGGCATGAGCCCCAGCGACTGGTCCAAAGGCGGCGCGGGTCGCCGCATTCACTGGAGCGTGCGCCCGACCTCGCTCGGCGATATGCTCGTCGCGGCAACGGCCAAGGGCGTGTGCTGCCTGGCTTTTGGCGAAAGCGAGACGGAATTGCGCGCGCGCTTTCCCAAGGCCGATCTGGTCGAAGCGGACGAGGATTTTGCGGCGCTGTTTGACCGCGTGGTCGCAGCGGTGGAGGAGCCAGGGCTGGGCGGTGGGTCCGCCATCCCGCTCGATGTCAAAGGCACTGCGTTCCAGCAGCGCGTCTGGGCGGCGCTGCGCGAAATTCCCTCAGGCGAGACGCGCAGCTATGGCGAACTTGCAGCCGCGCTCGGAAATCCCAAAGCCAGCCGCGCGGTCGGCAGCGCCAATGGTGCGAACAACGTTGCCGTGCTGATCCCGTGTCACCGCGTGGTTCAGGCTGATGGTTCGCTGGGCGGCTATGCCTATGGCTCTGAGATAAAGCGCGAATTGCTGCGCCGCGAGGGCGGCCGTGACGATCAGCAGGAGCTGCTGTAATGAGCGCGGTTGACGAATTTGCAGCGCTGCACAAAGCGGGCGACCCGCTCGTTCTTTTCAACGTCTGGGATGTTGGCAGCGCAAAGGCTGTGGCTGAGGCAGGAGCGCGCGCCATCGCCACAGGCAGCGCCTCGCTCGCTGGCGCGCAGGGTTTCGCGGACGGGGAGGGCATTCCTTTCAGCGCTCTGCTTGCGACAGTGCGCGCCATTTCGCAGGCGATCGACTTGCCGCTGTCCGTCGATTTTGAGACTGGCTTTGCGCCGCACGCGGAAGAGGTCGCGGCCAATGCTGCGGCGCTGGCGGAGGCGGAGGCCATTGGCTGCAACCTGGAAGATCGCCTGCTGGATCAGGACACCTTGCGCGAACCTGCCGAGCAAGCAGACCGGATTGCTGCGGCAGCCGGTGCGGGGCTGTTTGTGAACGCGCGCACGGATGTGTTTCTTAGGCCGCTTATGAAGGGCGGCAACCCGAATGAGCCGCGGCTGGTGGATGCGGCCATTCAAAGGGCTTACATTTACGCGGCGGCTGGCGCGCGCAGCTTCTTTGCGCCCGGCCTCAGCGATCCCGATTGCGTCGCGCAATTGTGTGAGGCGGTGGCACTGCCGGTCAACATTATGCGATTGCCTGACATGGTGAGCAACGCGCAGCTCGCGGCGCTCGGCGTGCGGCGCATCAGCTATGGCCCTGCCCCGTGGAGCGAGGCAATGGAGCGCGTGCGCGAAGCAGCGGCGCTTGCTTCTAGCGTATAGTGCGGGAACTATTCTGAACTCTAGCGTTCACTTATCGCGGATGCGCGGGGCGTCCGTGCAATCGGAGCGCTTTTGGTTGACCGACTACCCCCTCGATACCGCCACGCAACTGACCGCTCTGGGTTAGGACCGCTTCGCCTCAAGCGCGGGTGAAGCGTATTGGAACTTCACCTCGGCCTTTGGCGGCTGGGCGCTAGCGCTGGGATACAGTGCGGTATCACAGGCGCGCCCGCAGGATGGCATGCTGGCGAGCGCCACTGCGAGTTTCCTGAAGCCACTCCCGGCAAGCGGTCTGGAGATCGGCGTGCGACCTTTGCGCGAAGGGCGGCGCACCAATTTTCTGCGCGCCGAGATGGCGCCGGACGGGGGCGAGGATCTGGTCTTTGCCGCAGACTATGTTTTCAGCGCGATGAAGGACAAGGAGCTCGATTATACATGCGACTTCCCAGACGTGCTCGCCCCGCAAGATGCTGAGCGGCTGCCTGATAATCCCGGCCCCAAATTCCTCAGCCGTTATGAGCAGCGCGTGGCTCTGGGCAAACCGTTTAGCGCACAGGAGCGGCCGCATTCCGCCTGCTGGGTGCGTGACACCGCTGACCGCCCGTGGGATGGCAAAGCACTGCTGGCGCTGTCCGACACGCCGATGCCGCGCACCTTCTTCGTCGATCCCACCCCGCGCTTTGGCACAACGGTGCAATATGATCTGCTAGTGTTCTGCACGCAAGCCGATCTGGATGCGGTCGGCAGCGATTACCTGTTGGTCGAGGCCAGCAGCGACCGCGTTTTCTCAGGCCGGTTCAACCAGATAACGCGCATCTGGTCTGCGCAGCGCAAACTGCTGACGATTTCGAATCAGGTGGCGTTTTATTGAGGCTTTGCTGTGCGTTTGAGAATGAAGACGGTTGAGCCGCTGTTTTCGCCGTATTTTTCAAGGTGGGGGCCGTGCTCCGCGCACAAGACTTCGATCAAGCCGGCCTCGCCCGCATCGGACACGAGATCGCGGTAACCGGGGTCTGCGAGGCTCATATCGTTTATAGAAACCGCCAGCAAAGCGTCGGCCCGCATTCTGCCAAGAATAGCGCCAAACAAAGACGCGGGCGCGGCACCTCTGCTGATCACTCCAATCGCTGCGATGGCTGCGTAATCGGACAGGAACGCTGGCGCTTCTGTATTGGGTTCGACCAGATTCAGCTTGCGATAAACCGCTTGTTGCTGCGCAACACGGAGCATTTTTGCTGACAGGTCCACGCCATCAATCGTGGAAAATCCCGCTGCCTGCAAAGCCTTGCCTGACAGCCCCGTCCCACAGCCGTAATCCATAATTGCTGCATCGCGATGCGGCATTTGGCGAGCCAATGCCTCTGCCACCCGGCGCGGCGTCACATAGGAACTGCTCGCCAGATCAGCATCGTATTGATCCGCCCACTCGTCATAGATCTGCCGCATCTGGGTATCGCCATGTGCGGCATAAACACGATCAAGATTGCCCTTGTTCATCGCAGGCTCTGCGGTTGTGAGGTCACTGCGCGCTCAATCCAACTTTGGCGGGAAGCCCGGCTCGCACTGGGCCATGGCGCGTTGGTAAGCATCGCGGCTGCCGATACGCTGGAGATAGGCTTTCAGGTTAGGTTTGTCGTCGATACTCATCCCGTTGAAAGCGCGGCTGGTGGTCAGTTGGAAGACCATCATGATGTCTGCTGTCGTCAATTGCCTGCCTCCGAAATAGTCAGCCTCGCCCAGCCGCCGCTCAATCTGAGCCCAGGCGTTGGTGATGCGGTTTGCCAGCGGCGGCGGCATTTCTCCGCCCAGCGCGCCAACCGCGATCTGCATCATGCCATTGGTCATGAAGGTCGCGTTGGCGAAATGGAACCAATAGAGGTGATCGGCAAAATCAGCATGATCGGGGCTGGGGACCAACGCGGTGTTGGGCGCGTACTTGCCGATGATGTATTCAACGATCGCGCCGCTCTCGCCCAGCATGACGCCATCATCTTCGATCAGCGGAGCGACCTGCATCGGGTGCAGCGCCTTGAGTTCAGGCGGTGCAAGGCGCGTATCGGGATCGCGATTGTAGAGCTTTAGATCGTACTCAAGCCCCAATTCCTCCGCCAGCCAGACAATGCGTTCCGATTGTGAGATGCGAAGGTGATGGATGGTGAGCATGGAGCGCCTTTCTAAGATGTCCGGGATGATTGCCCGGTGCCTTAGCTCAGCGCTGAGCGCGCGCAACACTCAAAAGAAGAGGGGCCGGACAAACATCACGCGGCCCACCACCGCGCCTGTTTCCGGCCCCTCAAACTGTGGTGGCGTTATTTGGTCCCGCCTGCGCCTTCCTGCATGCCGCGCAGCGCGGTGGCCGCAGCGTCCAGAGCTGCGATCGCCTGTGCCAATGCTGCTTCGCGATCTTCAGTCGAGGCAGGCGGTGCCGCCGCAACGCTGGGCGCAGGGTCGAGCTGTTCCAGCGGTTCAGGCGCTGTATCCGGACCTTGGCCGGGGCCATAGGTTTCCACTCCGTCAATCATCCGGGGAGCAGGCGCCGATCCGACCGGAACACCGGCAGGTGCACCCGCAGGCAACATGTCAGCTGCCTCTACACGCGGAGCGGGTGCGGGTGCTTCAGGCCAGTCAGCCGTCATGCGCGGACCCTGAACCGTCGTGGTTGTCGGCGCGACAACCGGGTAAGTGGCGGGGGCTTGAAGCGCGACCGTTTGCGATTCTTGCTCCACCGCACAGGCGCGAATGCCGCGATTGGTGACCAGCCGCGAAAGGGTTGCCAGTTCCGAATGGTCTGCTCGCGAGGCTAAGCGGATAGCGGCGGCGGTGTCTTCGCAGCTGCCGCGCGATGCTTGCGTCCCGGAGTGATAATTGCTCAGCCGCGTCTCATAATCATCAAAGGTGACTGCCCCCTGACGCGGTCCGTAGCGCTCAACAAATGAGGCTTTGACTGCGCGACCATGCGCCGCAAATTCATCTGCGCGGCTGTTGAGCAAGCGACCATAGGTGCTGAGCGTCTGCGGCGCGATGGAGCGACATTTGAGCGAATTGACCATCAGGTTCATTCGCAAGTCGTGGATCCGCGCCGATTGCATCGCTGCATCCTCGAAACACGGATAGCTTGCCGCTTGGGCGGCGGTGCTCGATAGGATCATTGCAGGCAAGGCTAACGCCCCGCAGGCAAGACGCCCGAGCGGTTTGGTGGGTAACAAACGCACTGTCTTACTCCTGGCTTTGGTAATGGTGCAAAGTTGGGAGCGCTCCGAGCAAATTATTACCACGGATCGCGTAAATCCGCCATGAATGAATGACTTCGGGCTTTCAGTCGGGAAAATGGCGGAAACCGGGGAATTCGCCTGAATGCCTGATTTATGGCCCGTTCAGACTGCGCGATGGGCCGAGTTTGGCGGTCGATGACCGGCCAACGCGGCTCCGCAAAGAGCTGGTGATTCGCGCTTTCAAACTGTGCAAGCGGTGAACGGCGTTAGACTTACTCGGCTGCCTCGTTTTGGCCGCCCGACGCGCGCGCCCAATCCGGGTCTGCTGGCGTCAGGCTTTCCAGAAATGCTTCAGCGCTGCTGAGATAATCCTGCTTCTTCTCGTCGCCCATCCGGTCCCATGTCGCATAAATGCGCCCGATCCGGTGATTGCTCGAGAGCCGCTCGCGGTGGGTCTCCATGAAATGCCAGTAAAGCGGATTGAACGGGCAGGCATCCTCTCCGGTTTTCTGGCTGACCTTGTAACGGCACCCTTTGCAGTAATCGGACATCTTGTTGATGTAATTGCCCGATGCCGCATAGGGCTTGGTCGCCAGCTTGCCACCATCGGCGTAGAGGATCATGCCCGAGACATTGGGCAGTTCGACCCATTGATAGGCATCGGCGTACACAGCCAAATACCAGTCCTGCACATCGCGCGGGTCTATTCCTGCGATCAGGCAGAAATTGCCGAGCACCATCAGGCGCTGGATGTGGTGCGCGTGCGCGTTGTCATGGGTAGAGCGGATGCAATCGGCCATACAGCGCATGTCGGTCTCCCCCGTCCAGAAGAAATCGGGCAAGGGGCGGGTGGCCTCCAGCGCGTTGTCGCTCTCCAGCTCCGGCATATGCAGCCAGTAAAACCCGCGCACATATTCACGCCAGCCAATGATCTGGCGGATGAAGCCTTCGACCGAATTGATCGGGGCTGTGCCATCATCATAGGCCGCCTCAGCGCGCTCGCACAGCTCCAGCGGATCGAGCAGGCCGCAGTTGATGCTGGTTGAGAGCATGGAGTGGAACATGTCATCCGAGCCGTGGACCATCGCGTCCTGATAGGGTCCGAATTTCTCAATGCGCTGCGCGAAAAAGGCGTCGGCGGCGCGGCCAGCCTCTTCGCTGGTGACAGGCCAATGGAAGCTTTCCAGATTGCCGAAATGGCTGGCGAAGCGGTCCTGAACCAGCGCGATGACTTCCCGCGTGATTTCATCAGGCTCAAATTTGGGAACGGGCGGCGGGTTCAGGTCACCTTTGGGCGGCTCGCGATTGTCCTTGTCGAAGTTCCAGTCGCCGCCTTTGGGTTTCGCATCGTCCGTCATAAGGATGCCGGTGCGCTTCCTCATCTCGCGATAGAAGTGCTCCATGGTGAGGTGCTTGCGCCCCTCGGCCCAATCGCGAAATTGCTGGTGCGAACAAACGAAGCGATCATCGGGCAGGATCTCGACCGGGCAATCGAAGCGGCCCGCCCATTCCTCAAGCGCCTGCTGCACGCGCCATTCGCCCGCTTCGGTGACGTGGATTTCGCGCGGGGCGTGGCGTTCGACAGCGCGGGCAACCTCGCCGGTGAAGCTGCCGGAATTCTCCGCATCATCCAGCTTCACATAGTCGACGCTCCACCCCGCATCGCGCAGTTCGGCGGCGAAGTGGCGCATGGCTGAGAACAGCAGGACGATCTTTTGCTTGTGGTGTTTGACGTAAGTCGCCTCGTCCCAGACTTCCATCAACAAAATGACGGTGTCGTCTTTGGTGCGGCCTTTGATGCTGGAGAGGGTGCGGGTCAGCTGATCGCCGAGAATGGGGACGAGGACGGGCTTTTCAGATGGCATGGAAGGGCAACGCGCCAACTCGCATCCTGCTCCCTGAAATTGCTACACAAAACTGTACGGGTCCACATCCACGCCCACCCTTACGCCCGGTGGAAAGTCCTGCTCGCTCAGCCAGTCGCGGATGGCGTCTTGCAGGCGCGCGGTGCGGCTGGCGGTTATGATAAAGCGGTAGCGGTAGCGTCCGCGCAACAGCGCCATGGGGGCAGGGGCAGGGCCAAGGATATACAGGGCGTCCGATTGCGGGCGGCGGTGACCCAGATGCGCGGCTGCCGTGCGCGCTTCGGCGTCGTCCTCGCTCGACAGGATGATGTTGGCCCAGCGTCCAAAGGGCGGCGCGCCGGCATCGCGGCGGGCCTCGGTCTCAGCGGCGTAGAATGCATCACGATCGCCATTTGCCAGAGCGGCGATCACGGGCGCATCGGTGTGGCGCGTCTGGATCAAGACTTCGCCCGGCTTTGACCCTCGCCCGGCGCGCCCGGCAACCTGCGCCACCTGCTGATAGGTCCGTTCGGCTGCACGCAGGTCTCCGCCTTCCAGCCCCAGATCCGCGTCGATCACCCCTACCAGTGTCAGTTCGGGAAAGTGAAAGCCCTTGGTCACCAATTGGGTGCCCACGATGACGTCAATCGCCTTGGCTTCGACCTTGGCGAGGAACTCCGCTGCGCGCTCAGGCGAGCCGAGCGTGTCGGAGGTGGCAACCGCGATGCGTGCTTCGGGGAAAAGCGCGCTGACTTCATCCGCGATCCGCTCCACCCCCGGCCCGCAAGCGACAAGGCAGTCAGGCTCTCCGCATTCAGGGCATTGCGTGGGCACCTGCGTTTCAAAGCCGCAATGGTGGCAGGCAAGGCGCGCGGAGAAGCGGTGTTCGACCAGCCATGCGGTGCAGTTCGGGCATTTGAAGCGGTGCCCGCAATTGCGGCACAAGGTCAGTGGCGCATAACCACGGCGGTTGAGGAACAGGAGCGATTGCTCGCCGCGCTCCAGCCGTTCTTCGAGCGCCGCGATCAGAGGCCCGGCCAACCAACTGCCCGCGCCCGGCTTCTCCACTGTCAGGTCCAGCAGTTTGATATCCGGCAATTGAGCCCCGCCAAAACGGCTAGGCAGATCAAGCTTTTCGTAAACGCCCGTGGTGGCCATGTGCAGGCTTTCCAGCGCAGGTGTCGCGCTGGCGAGCACAACCGGGCAGCGCTCAAACCGCGCGCGCATCACGGAGACATCGCGCGCATTGTAGCGCACGCCATCGTCTTGTTTGAAGCTGATCTCATGCGCTTCATCCACCACAATCAGACCCAGCTTGGCATAGGGCAGAAACAGCGCTGAACGCGCGCCGACGATGACTTGCGCGCCGCCTTTTTCTGGTCCTTCGCTGATGGCCCGCCATGCGCGGCGGCGTTCGGTCGATTTGAGCGAGGAGTGCCACAGGACCGGAGCGGCCCCGAAACGCGCCTCAAAGCGGTTGAGAAAGTTCTCAGTCAGCGCGATTTCAGGCAGCAGGACCAGCACTTGTCGACCCAGCCGGATCGCTTCGGCGACGGGCTCAAAGTAGGTCTCGGTCTTGCCGGAGCCGGTTACCCCGTCGAGCAGAAAGGGCGCGTATTGGGACGCCTCGACCGCGCTCACAAGCCGTTTGGCGACGCGCATTTGATCCTCGGAAAGCGCGGGCTGGTTGTGGTCCGGATCAGCGGGAGGGTAGGGGCGGTCGATGGCGACAGTGACAGGCTCAATCGCGCCCTGATTCACAAGCCCGCGCAGCACGCCTTCAGACACGCCCGCAATTCCAGCCAGCTCGCGGATCGTGGCTTGCTCGCCCTCCAAGGCTTCGATCGCGGCGGCGCGCTGAGCGGTCATGCGTTCGGGTATTCCGCCGGACAGGCGGTATTCGGTTGTGGTGCTCGGCCCACCCAAAGCGCCTCCGCTGGAGAGCACCATACGCGCGACGCTGGCGAGCGCGGCGCAATAATAGTCGGCGGTCCATTCGATCAGGCGGCGCAGCGGTTCGGCGACCGGAGGCACAGGCACCGCTTCGAGGATCGGGCGCAATTTGGCTGCAGGAACCTCAGCGCCAGGCAAACGGCCCTCGTCCCATACAATCCCGGTCACTTTGCGCGGACCCAGCGGCGCGATCACCACGCTGCCGGGCGCAACGCTCATGCCATCTGGCACGGTGTAATCAAGCGGTCCCAACGCTGCGTTGAGGACGAGAAGGCGCACGCGCTGTTTCACAACTTTCCATATGGGCGCGTTAGGGCGCGGCGTTCAAGCGCTGGGCGCACGCAATCGACCGCTTCGGTGCGCGCTCAAAAATCGAGCGTGAGGTAAAGCTGCGGCACATGGGCGATCTGGTCAGCCGTACCTTCTTGCGGGGTGACAACCATCAGATAGCCCGCACCCAGCGTCAGATCATCGCTCACATCCGCGCTTACGATGGCGCGCGCCCGCCATTGGTCGCGCGGACGGGTGCCGCCGCGCTCGCGGGTTTGGACAAGGCCCAGATATTCGCCATCAAGGCTTAGGCTGAACGTGTAGCTGATCGGCTGAGCGTAACGCACCATTTGCCGGATGCGCAGTTCCATGCGGTCCGCGCCATCGAAGAAGCGTTGTTCAAACCGCGTTCGGGCGGAGAAGCGGCCGGTGCGAAGGGACATCTGCTGATGTGGGCGAAGCTCCGTGCGCCCGCCTTCGGTTTCAAACACGCCGCCGCCGCCGCCGATCCGCACGCCCTCGGCGATCTGGTGCATCACTGTCGCGCGGACCGTGTGCTGCTCATCGCCGCGCTGCTCCTCGCGCCAGCGCGCGGTCGCATCGATCGTAAGCCGGGTGTCCTCGCCAAGGTCGGTGGCCGCCACGCCATAGACCCAAAGCTGCGTGTCCTCGTCCTGCGCGCGCGCCGCGCTGCTCGCGCCAAACAGGCACAGCGCCGCTGCCACGCGAAAGATAAGCCCCCCTCTCATCGCCGCCACTATGAGCGCAGCGCGCGGTGCGGGGCAAGGGGTCAGAAGCTCATGAAGACATTGACATTCGCGACATGGTCCATGCGGTCGGGCCCATCGCGAAAGACCTGCTGGTTGAGATAGCCCGGCACCACGTCCACCCCCTCGGCCAGCTTGAAAGAGACCCCGGCAAAGTTGCGCCACGCGCCCACGCCGCCGCGCTGAAGCGGTGTTTCATTGAGCGCGATAAAGGGTTCGGAATAAGCCACCAGCTTGTTGCTCTCGCTGATCGGCACCTTCAATTGCACGAACGGGCGAAAGCGCCATGCGGTCTCAACGTTTTCCTCGAAAGTGCGCTGCTCCAGCCGATTGCGCGAATCGAGTGTCACGCCGCCCTTGTCGATCAAACGGATGTTGAGCTCTTGGTAAAAGCGATGCTCGTTGATTTCGACCGGGCCGACGGGATCGGTCAGGATATAGGCATAGCCGACCCCCACATTGACGTCTCTCGATATGCGGTACGCCACCAGTGATCGCAGCAGCAATTGGCCCAGCCGATCCCCATCATTGGTGAAACGCTCCTGCGCTTCGCCGCGAATATAGATATCGTCATCCAATTCCACGACCACGAATTGGCCGGTCCAGATGTTGAAATCCTCCTCCTGAGCCAACGCAGCGGAGGGAAGTGCAGCGAAGATGGCTGCGAGAGTGAGAGGTAAGCGCATGGGGGATCCTTCACCTGGTGCGGGCTAGGTTTGATGCGCGAGCTATGCCAGACAGCCTCCACACGAATCGTGATACCCAGCCTCAGGACAAAACCCCATGAAATTCTTCGTCGACACCGCTGAAATCGACGCGATCAAGGATCTGGCCGCCACCGGCCTGCTTGATGGCGTGACCACCAATCCCTCGCTGATCCACAAGTCGGGGCGCGACTTTATGGAGGTCACGCAGGAGATTTGCGGGATTGTTGACGGGCCGGTCAGCGCGGAAGTCGTCGCGCTCGATCACGCAACGATGATGAAAGAGGCCGAAGTGCTGCGCCGCATTGCAGACAATGTCTGCATCAAAGTGCCGCTCACAGTGGATGGCCTGAAGACTTGCCGCGCGCTCACCGATGATGGGACGATGGTCAATGTGACCCTTTGCTTCTCAGCCAATCAGGCGCTGCTTGCAGCGAAGGCGGGGGCGACCTTTATCTCACCCTTCGTGGGCCGGCACGATGACAACGGTTTTGACGGAATGGACCTGATTGAGGACATCCGCCTGATCTATGACAATTATGGCTATGAGACCGAAATTCTGGTCGCGAGCATCCGCCACACCACCCACGTGCTGGAAAGCGCCAAGATCGGCGCGGACGTTATCACCGCTCCGCCCAAGGTGATCCACGGCCTGTTCAACCACGTGCTGACCGACAAGGGTATCGACGCGTTTCTTGCGGACTGGGAAAAGACCGGGCAGAGCATCCTGTAAGACAGGACTGATATGGCCGAAGAATCCCCCCTCGATACGTTCAAGCAAGCATTGACCGGCGCGGCGCGCGCCATCGCCAAGGACGCCGAAGTCGAAGTTGCGTGGAGCGCTGATGTGCCCGGCGCGGCGGGCAACCGCTTTCGCGTGCCTTTGCCGGGGCGCGATCTGCCCCCTGAGCAGGTCACCGAAGCGCGCGGCTTTGCAGACAGTTTCGCGCTGAAGCTGCGCCACCATGACGCTGGCCTGCACGCCGGTTCCGCTCCGCCTGAGCCGGTGGCGCGGGCGTGTTATGATGCGATTGAGCAGGTCCGGTATGAGGCGCTGGGCGCAAACCGGTTTGAAGGCATCAAAGACAATCTCGACGCGGCGACGCAAATGCGCACGGCGAGCGATTCCATTGTCCGCGCCTACAATTCTGCCGAAGTGCCGCTGCAAACCGCGCTGGCTCTGATGGTGCGCGAGGCGCTGACTGGGGAGCCCATCCCTGAGAAAGCTGAGCGCGGGGTGAGCCTGGTGCGCTCAGACATTGAAGGTAAGGTTGGCAAGGATTTCGGCGCGCTGCTTGAAAGCCTGGATGATCAGGCAGCGTTTCAGGAATTGTCGCTGGAAATGCTGCGCGACCTCGATCTCACGCGCCCGACCGAGCAGCCCGACGAAACCGATCAGGATGACAGCGAAGAGGATGAGGGCCAGGACGACGAGCAGTCCGGTGACGAACAGCAGGACGGCGAGGCTGACCCGCAAAGCGCCGAAGTCGCAGGCGACATGGCTGAAGGCGAAGGCGAGGGTGAGGCTGACAGCGACCTGACCTCCGAAGAGGAAATGCAGGATGGCGAGCCAAGCGAAGAGGGCGATGCCTCCAACGCGCCGGTGCGCCCCAATCGCCCGCCGCCGGATATTCCCGAAGGTCTCGATTACACCGCCTTCACCGAGAAATTCGACGAGGAAATCGCCGCGCCCGAGCTGTGCGACAGCGAGGAACTGGACCGGTTGCGGACCTATCTCGACAGCCAACTGACCGGCCTGCAAGGCGTCGTCACCCGGCTCGCCAACCGCTTGCAACGCCGCCTGATGGCGCAGCAAAACCGCTCATGGGACTTCGATCAGGAAGAAGGCGTGCTTGATGCCGCGCGCCTCAGCCGTGTGATCGTCTCGCCGGGCACCGCGCTGAGCTACAAGGTCGAGCGTGATGTCGAGTTCAAGGACACGATCGTCACGCTGCTGATCGACAATTCCGGTTCAATGCGCGGGCGTCCGATCTCTATTGCCGCGATCAGCGCCGATATCCTCGCGCGCACGCTGGAGCGCTGCGGGGTGAAGACCGAGATTCTGGGCTTTACGACCCGCGCGTGGAAGGGCGGGCAATCGCGCGAGGCGTGGCTGGCGGATGGCAAGCCGCAAGGGCCGGGCCGCCTCAATGATTTGCGCCACATCATTTATAAACAGGCCGACGAACCATGGCGCCGCGCGCGCCGCAATCTGGGCCTGATGATGCGCGAGGGGCTGCTGAAGGAAAACATCGACGGCGAAGCGCTGCTGTGGGCGCATTCGCGGCTGGTCTATCGCCCCGAAGAACGCCGCATCCTGATGGTGATCTCAGACGGCGCGCCGGTGGATGACAGCACTCTGTCGGTAAACTCCGCAGGCTATCTCGAAGCGCACCTTCGCGGCGTGATCGAATGGATCGAGAAGGCCAGCCCCGTGCAATTGGTCGCCATCGGCATCGGACATGATGTGACGCGCTATTACAGGCGCGCGGTGACGATCATGGATGTCGAGCAGCTCGGTGGCACGATCATGGAGCAGCTTGCCGAGCTGTTTGAGGATGAGAAGGGTGTGGGGCGCGGGCGGCGGTGAGCAGGCCCCTAATTGTCATGCTGAACTTGTTTCAGCATCCATTGAGCAAGCCTCGATCAGTTTTTTGAAAGTGCGGCGCCGTGCTCGCAAATGGACCCTGAAGCAAGTTCACGGTGACGCTATGCCGTTACCGCGCACAAAACGTAAGCCGTGCCGCTTCCCAGCAGGATTTGTCGCGGGTTGAGCGGCGCACGCGGGTTTGCTGGACCACGCCGCCGGGATAATAAATCACCAGATTGCCGACGCCCTTGGACACGACATCCAGCCCGATCTGCGTGACCCCTTCGAAATAGGGGCCTTCCAGACTCGTCGCGACGAAATCGCCTCCGGGGCCGGCCACGAAGTCGCACGCGCCGTCATATTCGTACACGCCATTGCCGAAATAGCAGCCGACGCGGCGGCCTTTGGCCTGCGAGCGGCGCGGGGCGGCGGAGGTGGGCGCAGGTGCGGGCGCGGGTTCTGGCTCCACCACGCGCGGCGGCGCATCGGCTTGAACGGTCACGTTATAGCCCGAGCATTCATTGACGATCCGCTTGAAGGTCGCCGCCTCGGCAGCGCTCGCATTGCCTCGTCGCCCGCCGAACATGCGGGCCTGGCGCGCGTCGGCGATCCCGGCATTGGTCGCGCGGTTGACCATGCAGCCACAATGCTCGCCGACAATGCTAAGCGTGCGCTGGCACATGAAATGCGCGCTGCCCATGCCGATGGGGAGCCCAGCGCGCAGCTTTTCGGTCGAGCGTTCGGGCGCGTCGATCGGCTCGTCCGCAGTGTCGCTCGCAGGCACGGGCGCCGGGTCACCGGGCTGCGGCGCGGTCGCATCTGCACTTGGCGCGGGGTCGGCCGTCTCGCTGTCCTCGCTCGAGCCGATCCAGTCTTCCAAAGTCTCGCTCAGGCTTGGCCCTGAGCATCCTGCCAACGCCAGTGCGCTGACCAGTGCCAAAAGGATCGCGCCAAGCGGGCGGGTGGCTTTGATTGTCTGATTGCGCATGACCTGATCTCCGAACCGCATCGCGCGTGTGTTTCCCCGATTCAATCCTGTGACGTCTAACCCGCCGCCTGCGTCAGTTTTGTGGTGGGGGCGGCGTGGGCGAGGCTTGCGGGCGGATCGGGCGCAGCAGCGGCCCGTCCGATCCGGCAGGCGCAGCCATGGGCGGCAGCGGCGCGCGGGTTGGCGCGGGTTGCGGGCGCGGTTGCGGACGGGTTTGCGGGCGCTGCGTTGCTGAAGGCGGCCCCTGCTGCGCGGACGCCTGTTGGCGGGGCTGGTTCTGCCGCGCAGCGCGCGTTGGATTGGCGCGGGGGCTGGGGCGGGCCTGCGGAGCGTTCGCATCCCCGCTCGCGCTCAGTTCAGCGCTTGCAGCCCCGTCCTCGGCGGCTTCCTCCGCGCTGATCGCCAGCCCGCTTTCAAATTTTGGACCATCGCTGGGCACGTTGCTCAAGGCGACCTCATAATTGGCGCAGCCGCGCACGATCCGTGTGTAGCGCGCCGCATCATCAGAATTGGTGCGCGATCCGTCGCCGGTGAACAGGACCGCCAGATCAGCATCCGCCAGCCCCGCATCACTCGCGCGGTTGACGATGCAGCCGCAATGTTCGCCCACGATTGTGAGATTGGCGACGCATGTCTCAAACGCGCTGCCCGGTCCGTTGGGCAGATCATCGCGCAGCACCTCGGTCGAAAAGCTTCCCTCGCTGCCGGTAAAGTCGACATCCTCTTCGCTGACCGGTTCCAGACCCTGAAGCCCATCCTCCTCACCCGAGCCGAACCAGTCGGCCAGCGTTTCGCTGAGGCTGGGGCCAGAGCATCCTGCCAGCGCCAGACTGGCACACACGATTATCACGCTGCGTATCACGCACGAATCCTTCTTATGTCGTTCCGCCCCCAAGATACATCAGCGGCGCCAATGGGGAAGGCGTTTGGCGCAAGCGACGCTTGCCGGGCCGCGCCGTGCCATTTACAGCGCTGCGCCATGAAAGTCTCCCAAGCCGTCACAACCCGCCGTTCGATCCGCCATTTCACCGATCAGCCGGTGGAGCTGGAAACGCTGCGCCGGGTGATGGACACCGCGCGCTGGGCGGCCTCTGGCTGCAATTACCAGCCATGGGAAGCGAGCATTCTGACCGGCCAGCCGCTCAAGGATTTGCAGGCGAAAATTACCACGACGCCTCCGCAAGAGCTGGAATATGATTGGAACGCGCCGCTCGCCGAGGATGCGTATAAGGGCCGTCTGCACGGCATCTCCAAGGGCATGTTTGAAGCGCTGGGCATTGCCCGCGAGGATAAGGCCGCACGGATGCAGGCGATGGCGCGCAACGCCACCAGCTTTGATGCGCCTGCCGTTCTGTTCGTCTATTTCCCGCGCCTGATGAAAGAGCCGCAATGGTCGGACACCGGCATGTGGCTTCAAACGGTGGCGCTGCTGCTGCGCGAGGAAGGGCTCGACAGCTGCTTTCAGGAATTCATGGCCTATTACGCGAATGTGATCCGCAATCATCTGGGGTTGGACCATGATCGCTATATGCTGTTTTGCGGCATGGCGATCGGCTATCGCGACGCTGATGCCCCGGTAAACAGCTTTGAGCGAGAGCGCGTGCCGCTCGATGATCAGGTCAAGTTTCTGGGTTGGGATTGATTATCCGCGCGCGCTCTCGCAAAGCGCTTCGCCATGACCGATCAGACGCCGCTTCGACTGTTCAACTCGCTCACGCGAGAGTTTGAGACCTTCGCACCGATCCATCCCGGAGAGGCGCGCGTCTACACTTGCGGGCCGACGGTCTACAATTACCAGCATATCGGTAATATGCGCGCTTATGTGTTTGCGGACACTTTGGGCCGGACGCTCAGGGCGCGCGGGCTAAAGCTCACGCATATCGTCAACATCACCGATGTCGGCCACCTTACCTCGGATGCGGATGAGGGTGAGGACAAGATGGAGAAAATGGCGGCGAGCCAGGGCAAGTCCGCCTGGGACATTGCGCGGTTCTATCAGGAAGACTTTGAGAGCGATCTCGCCCGCCTGAACATTGAGCCAAAGCAGCACCCGCGCGCCACCGAATATGTCAGAGAGATGATCGCGTGGGGCGAGAAAATGTCCGCCGATCACTGCTATGAGCTGGCAAGCGGGCTTTATTTCGATGTCTCGACAATTGCCGATTATGGCCGGCTTGCGCGCGCGGTCACTGAAGAGGGTGAAGGTCGCATTGAGCGGCTCGAAGGCAAGCGCAACGCCGCCGACTTCGCGATCTGGCGCAAGACTCCGGCGGGCGAAACGCGGCAGATGGAGTGGGATTCGCCGTGGGGCAAAGGCGCGCCGGGTTGGCACCTAGAATGCTCTGTTATGGGGGAGAAGCTGCTCGGCTTCCCGTTTGACATCCATACCGGCGGGATCGACCACCGCGAAATCCATCATCCCAACGAAATCGCGCAAAATCAGGCGTTTTGCTGCACAAATGGGCTGGATGACCCGCGCAACTCGGGCGCGAATATCTGGATGCACAACAACTTTCTGGTTGAGCGCAGCGGAAAGATGTCGAAGTCTTCCGGCGAGTTCTTGCGGCTGCAATTGCTGGTCGACAAGGGCTTCCACCCGCTCGCCTACCGCATGATGTGCCTGCAGGCGCATTACCGCAGCGAGCTGGAGTTCAGCTGGGACGGGCTGGAGGCGGCGCTCACGCGATTGAAGCGTATGGTGATGGCGGTGGAGCGGCTCGCCGATGCGCCCTCGCAGCCGATGGCCGAACATCCCAAATTCGCCGCCCCGCTCGCCAAGTTTGAAGACGCGATGAGCGATGATCTGGGCACCCCGATTGCGATCACTGCGCTGGAGGAAGCGCTGGCGGTCAAGAAGGTTGATGCCGGGATCAAGCGCGCAGTGATCGAGCATATGGACGCCCTGCTGGGTTTGAACCTGTTCGCTCTTACCCGCGCGGCGCTGCGCATCCGGCCTATATCAGCCGATCTCACCGAGGCTGATATCGACGCCGCGCTGGCCCGCCGCAAGGAAGCGCGTACACAGAAGGACTTTGCGACTTCCGATGCGATCCGCAACGAGCTCGCGGCTAAAGGCGTCGATGTGATGGACGGCGATCCGCTCGGCTGGGAGTGGAAACTGAGCTAATCGAGGATTGCAGCCATTCGCACGCTTTACATTGCCGCGCGCCGCGCCATCATGTGGGTCAAGCTTTGGAATCACCGCAATCATTTCAGACTTTGGGGGCATTATGCGCGGCCAGATCATGGATTATAATCTCCAAGCCGGAGAAGGCATCATTTCAGGCGAGGACAATCAGCGATACGCGTTCAAGATCGCAGAATGGAAGCAGACCACTGTGCCAGCACGCGGCCAGCGGGTCGATTTTGACGCGCAGGACGGCGAGGCGATGCAAATCTACATGCTGAGCGGTGGCGGCATCGACATGTCGGGCGAGAAGAACAAATTCGTCGCCGCGCTGCTGGCGTTCTTTCTGGGCGGTCTGGGCGCGCACAAATTCTATCTTGGCTACAACAATGCCGGGATTATCATGTTAGTGCTATTCATCGGCGGCTGGCTGACAAGCTGGCTGATCATTGGGCTGATCCCGCTGATGATCGTTGGCTTGATCGCATTTATCGAGTGCATCATTTACCTCGTCACCGATGAGGGCGACTTCCAAACTCGCTATGTCGATAATGAACGGCAGTGGTTCTGACGCTGGCATGAGCGGCGTGGCCTCTTGACCATTCTCGCGCTTTCGGGCCTCATCCGCCCTTTGCTTGAGCCGCGCCTGCCAGCCGGGCTCGATGTGCGGTGGTTCATGACGAAGGAAGAGGCGCTGACAGTCGTGCCCAAGGCCGAGATCGGCTGGTTCGACATGTATGAGCAAGAAGCGATGTCTGACACATTGCGCGCGGCGACCAGTCTCAAATGGCTCAATTCGATCTATGCCGGGCTCGATTTCCTGCCGATGGATGTGCTGATAGAGCGCGATATCACCGTCACCAACGGCACCGGGATCAACGCCATCACCATCGCCGAATATGTCGTGATGGGCATTCTCAACATGGCCAAGGGCTATCGCGATGTGGTGCGGGCGCAGGACCGGCGCGAATGGCTGCTTGATTCTCCGGGCAAGCGCGAGCTTGCCGGTTCAAAGGCGCTGCTGCTGGGCTATGGCGCGATTGGCAGATTGATTGAACCGCGTCTGGCCGCGTTCGATGTGGAGGTCAGCGTGGTGCGCCGCTCGGGCGGGGAAGGCACGCTGAAGCCCGATGAATGGCGCGGGCGGCTGGGGGAGTTTGACTGGATCATTTTGGCTGTGCCCGGAACGCCTGAAACCGATGGCATGATCGGCGAGGGCGAGCTTGCCGCGATGAAGCAGGACGCGATGATCGTGAACATTGCGCGCGGCAGTGTGATCGATCAGCCCGCTCTGGTCGACGCGCTTGAAAACAAGGCGATTGGCGGCGCGTTCCTCGATGTGACCACGCCTGAGCCGCTGCCTGCGGATCACCCCCTGTGGGCGCTCGACAACGCGCATATTACCATGCACCTGTCTGGCCGGGCGCAGGACAAGATGTTCCAGCGCAGCGCAGAGCGCTTCCTCGCCAATCTCGAGAGCTATCTGCAAGGCGGCCCGGTCGCTCCGGTGTTTGATCCGCGCCTTGGGTATTGAGGGTCGTGTATTGAGGCGGAGGCTGACGCGCGCGCCATGCGCGTGAGATTGACGCTTCCTTGCAATACACCGCTGTGCTGGCCGCCCATCACAACATGGTCACACGATGCGCCTAGACATTACGGCGTAGCCGGTGCCCGCAGATGGGAATGCGGGTTTTTTGATTGGGGGAATTTCAATGAGCGAGACGAAAAAAGCATCCGACGTATTTATCGAGTGCCTGGAGGCGGAGGGCTGCGAGTACATCTTCGGCGTTCCGGGGGAGGAGAACCTCGACTTTCTGGACTCGCTGGGCCGGTCGGACAAAACCAAGCTCATCCTTACGCGCCATGAACAGGGCGCAGGCTTTATGGCCGCGACCTATGGCCGCCACACCGGCAAAACCGGCGTGTGCGTCGCAACGCTCGGGCCGGGCGCGACCAACTTTGTGACCAGCGCCGCCTATGCGCAGCTGGGCGGCATGCCGGTGCTGATGATCACGGGGCAAAAACCGATCAAGAAATCGAAGCAGGGCCGCTTCCAGATCGTCGATATCGTCAGCCTCATGGAGCCGGTGACCAAATATTCGATCCAGATTGCGGCGGGCGACAACATCCCCAGCCGCGTGCGCGAGGCCTATCGTCTGGCGGAAGAGGAAAAGCCCGGCGCGACGTTGATTGAGCTGCCTGAAGACATCGCCGAGGAGCCGACCGAGGACTTCAAGCCGCTGCCAAAAAGTGTTGCGCGTCGCCCTTCCGCTGAAGCCAAGGCGGTGCGCGCGGCGGTCAAGGCGATCGAGAATGCTAAAAACCCGGTGCTGGTCATCGGCGCAGGCGCCAACCGCAAGATGGCGGGGCGCATGCTGGAGCAATTGGTTGAAAAGACCGGCATTCCCTTCCTGACCACGCAGATGGGCAAAGGCGTGATTGATGAACGCCACCCCAAATTCCTCGGCTGCGCAGCGCTCTCAGCGGGCGACTTCGTGCACCGCGCTGTGGAAGCGAGCGACTGCATCATCAATGTCGGCCATGATGTGATCGAAAAGCCGCCCTTCTTCATGAAGGACAATGGCGTCACCGTGATCCATGTCTCGACCAAAACCGCCGAAGTGGACCCCGTCTACTTTCCGCAGATCGAAGTGATTGGCGATATCGGCAATGCGATCTGGCAGATCAAGGAAGACCTTGTCCCCAATCGCAGCTGGAATTTCGACCAATTGCTAGCCTACCATCAGGCCGAGCTTGATCACACGAACGCTCTCGCAGAGGACGCGCGTTTCCCGATCTTCCCGCCACATCTGGTGAAGCAGGTGCGCGATAGCATGCCGCATGATGGCATCATCTGCCTCGACAATGGCGTCTACAAGATCTGGTTTGCGCGCGGCTACACCGCTTACCTGCCCAACACCGTGCTGCTCGACAACGCGCTGGCGACTATGGGCGCGGGTCTGCCGTCTGCGATGATGAGCGCGATGCTCTACCCAGAGCGCAAGGTGATGGCGATCTGCGGCGATGGCGGCTTTATGATGAACTCTCAGGAGATGGAGACCGCGGTGCGCCTTGGCCTTAATCTCACCGTGCTGATCCTGCGCGACGATGCCTATGGCATGATCCGCTGGAAACAGGCTAATATGGGCTTTGACGATTTTGGGCTGACCTATGGCAACCCCGATTTTGTCGCCTATGCCGAGAGCTATGGCGCGCATGGGCACCGGGTGGAATCCAGCGAACATCTGACCGAATTGCTCGCCCATTGCCGCGATACGCCCGGCGTACACCTAATCGATTGCCCGGTGGACTACACTGAGAACGATCAGATCCTCAACATCGACATCAAAAAGCTGAGCGCCGAGCTCTAAGCCAACCTTTCGGGAAGGACACCGCCCATGCATGAAGTCGTCAATCCCTTTGACCTGTCCGTCATCGGCAGCGTTCCCACCAGCGATTGGGAGGCGGTTGATGCCTTCCTTGTGCGCGCCCAGGAACTGTCCGAAGATCGCTCAGCCTGGATGAAAGCGCATGAGCGCGCAGCTATCCTGAAGCGCGCCGCTGAAATCATGCAGGATCGCTTTGAGCACCTGTCGTTTCAGGTCGCTAATGAAGGCGGCAAGCCTCTGATCGATGCTAGGGTCGAAGTGACGCGGGCGATCAACGGGATGGAGCTGTGCATAGAAGAACTTGGGAGCCTGCGCGGCACCGAAATCCCGATGGGGCTGACTGCGGCGGGCGATGGCCGTACGGCTTGGACCACGCGCGAGCCCATCGGGCCGGTCGTAGCGGTCTCTGCCTTCAACCATCCGCTCAATCTGATCGCGCATCAGGTCGCGCCGGCGGTGGCCACCGGTTGCCCGGTGATCGTGAAACCGGCGGGCGACACGCCGCTGTCTTGCTTTGAGTTTGTCGACATCCTCCACGAGGCGGGTCTGCCCAAGGAATGGGCCAAGGCGGTGGTGACACCGCGCGATGTCTCTTCAAAGATGGTCGCCGATCCGCGTGTTGCCTTTTTCAGCTTTATCGGCTCGGCGGCGGTGGGTTGGAGCCTGCGCTCCCAGCTTGCACCGGGCGCGCGTTGCGCCTTGGAGCATGGCGGTGTGGCTCCCGTGATCGTCGATGCGACCGCTGATCTGGAAGCAGCTGTGCCCAGCCTTGTGAAAGGCGGCTTCTACCATTCGGGCCAGGTCTGCGTTTCGGTCCAGCGTGTCTTCGCGCATGCCTCAATCATCGATGACCTTGCTGTGCGAATGACCGAGGCGGTGAAGGCTCTGAAAGTCGGCAACGCGATCCACGAAGACACTGAGTGCGGCCCACTGATCCGCCCCAAGGAGTGCGACCGGGTCGCCGAGTGGGTGGCAGAGGCTGTCGCAGGCGGGGCGCAGGTGCTTTGCGGGGGCGAAAAGCTGTCCGAGACGACCTATGCGCCCACGCTGCTTCTGAACCCGCCCGTGGACGCGACGATCTCGCAAAACGAGGTCTTCGGCCCGGTCGTGTGCCTTTACCGCTACGAGGATGTCGATGCGGCGATTGCGCAGGCGAATTCGCTTGATGTGTCGTTTCAGGCGGCGGTCTTCACCAATGATCTGAACGCGGCGATGCACACCTATCGGAACATCAACGCTTCAGCCGTGATGGTGAACGATCACACCGCCTTCCGCACCGACTGGATGCCGTTTGCAGGCCTCAAGACCTCCGGGCACGGTGTCGGAGGCATACCCTATACGATCCACGAAATGACCGTGGAGAAGATGATCGTTATCAAAAGTTGAAACGCGAGAAAGCGTCCTAGCGAGGGCGCACTTTCAGCTGATACGGAATGAACAGCAGGACCTCACTCGGTCCCGCGCGCGTCCATTGCACCGGCATATTAAGCCCCGTCAGCTCGGCGGCGTAATCGTCGCCCAGACCGGCCGCCTGCTTCCTCGCATCGGCGTTGATTTGCGCAATAATCGCATCGCGGTACTGATCTGGTCCAACCACTGAAAGCGTTGCGTCATCGTATTCGTCCATCTGCGCGCGCCCCACTTCGGGGACATCTTCGATGAACGAGCGGATCTCAGCCTGCGCTTTTTCCAGAGACTGGCTGGCCAGTGGAGCTTTGACCAGAAAATTCAATCGTTGCGAATCCGGGCGTCTGTCGCGCTGCAGGGTGACCTCGTCCGCGTTGTTGAGCGTTAGCTTGGTCAAAGTGTAATCGCCCGTGGCGAGTTCGATTGAGCCTTTGTCAGCAATCTGAATGGCGGCACGCAGCATTTGGAGGATTTCTTCCGCTCTTTGCTCCGCATCGCGCGTATCCCCTCGGATTACGACCTGTTGTACCAAAAAGTCCGCCTTGCGCTTCAGGCCAATGGCGGGCTGGAAATCAGAATAGTCATCCTGATCGACGCGCGATGCTGTGACGATGATTTCTTGCCCACTAAGATCCTGCGCCACGGCCGGAACGGTCAAAATACCGGCAAAGATCGCGCAAAAAACTGCCCGCATATAAGGCTCCCTGTTTTAGTATCATCGGAGGAAAGCCCTTGCGCGGCTTGCCGTCAACCGGTCATCACACCTCCTCCAGCAAGAGCAGCACACAGGTCACCACCAGCCGCTCATCCGCGCCGAAGCGGTGGTCGACCTCGCGCACGCTGGCGTCGGCGACGAGGTGGCCGGGGATGCGGAATTCGTGTTCGGCCAGGTCGGCGATAAAGGTTTCGCCCGCTTCGACGGCGGCGCGCCCGTCGAAATCAAGCACCACTTCATGGCGCGTGCCGGTGAAGGTGATCGAGGACCAGGCCGTCTCCTCATGCGTCAGGACGCTCGCCTCGCCATCCGCCAAGCGCACCAGCGCATCGCGCAGCCGGTCAGCAATCGTGCGGCGCGGCCGATACCGGGCAGTGCGCGGCTTGGATGCGGCGGGGGCTGACTTGGTCTCAAGCGCTGTGCCTTCAAAAAATGCAGGGTTAAACATGGGCGAGTTCCTTCGTTTCGAGGGCGATGTTGAATTCGGGCTGTGCGGCGGGATTGGCGCTGTATTGCGCCATCCATCTGAGCGTGCGCGCTTCGGTCTGGGCACGGGGGATGCGGCCCATTCGCAGGTCCAGCACAAAGCGCGGATCGTGCGCGGCGAGGCGCCCGAACTTGGTTGCGGGCATATCGTGCTCGGTCAGAAAGCGTTCGACTTTGCGGATCAGCATGGGGGCGGGTCTCCTGTTGGTCATGCGGTGGGCCGGGCGGTTCAATGATCAAGCGAATCGCCCGGTGTTCACTAAATGTTCCAACTCAATTCCTACTTGTCTAGGAAAAATCCTTCGTGTAGGTAATTTTCATGAGCAAACAGACCGAACCACCCCTCGATGGCGCGCGCGCCCGACTCCTTGAATTGGCGCAAGGGCGCGGCGTCAGCCTGTCGAGCCTCTCGGATCTGTTGGGGCGCAATGCGAGCTATCTCCAGCAATTCATTCGCAAAGGCTCCCCGCGAAAGCTGGAGGAAGGCGACCGGCGGATGCTTGCGGAGTTCTTTGGCGTGGCTGAGGATGAGTTGCTGGACGAAACGGCGGGTGCGCGGGAAAAATCCTTGGACCGGTCCCGATTTGCGAGCCTAAAGCGCGCCGCGCCCGATTATGTCGAAGTCCCGCGCCTCGCGATCGGAGCCTCAGCGGGGCCCGGCGCTCTGCCTCAGGCGGAGGCGGCGTTCGATGCATTCCAGTTCTCGCGCCGCTGGCTCAGCGAACAGGGCTTTGAGCGCGCGCAGCTTTCGGTAATCCGAGTGGAAGGCGACTCGATGGAGCCACTGCTCAACGATGGCGATGAAATCCTGATAGACCGCTCCCCACGCGCTTTCCGCGACGGCGTGCATGTCGTGCGCCTCGGCGACACACTGATGGTGAAACGCATCGCGAGCGCAGGGGCAGGGCGCTTTTCCCTGCTGAGCCAAAACCTCGCTTATCCCCCGGTGCAGGTCGAAGCGGGTGAGGTTGAGATTATCGGGCGGGTTGTGTGGAAGGGGGGGCGGGTGTGAGCGGGCCGAGCTTTGAATGGGCGCAAAATCGTCGACTGTCAGAATTTATTGATATCGGCTTGATTGGAGAACCTAACCAATCGATCGCTGATTTGTCCGGGAATCACGACCGGCTCGGGCCCGAAGACTTTCGCACCAGTCTCATAGAATTTGTTGACGAAACTTGGCATCTCCCTCTCCACGAGTGGACATGCGAGCATTTTCGCACGCTTGTGGAGCAACGGATGGCGCTCGAGTGGATCGCGGAGACAATCGCTGAGTTTGTCGATTTGCACGCACGAATAATGATTACAAATTATGAGGGTGAGGTTTCGATTCTCGCGTTGAAAGCGCTGGATGATATTCAAAAAGTGAACCCTGTGGCCGCGTCGCGACTTCGTTCTCTTGATTACAGTTGGATGTGCGATGAGTTCGCTTACAACAAAGACTTACAGCGCGAGGCCGTTGTAACGCTCAAGAGGATTTCGAACTAATAGGCACTTGCTTCAGAGGTTGGCGCTGTCCAGATAAGAACCCATGACTGACACACCTAAAACACCCCCCATGCGCGCCGCGATCCTGCCGGTGACGCCGCTTCAGCAAAACTGCTCGCTAATCTGGTGCACCAAGACGATGAAGGGTGCGCTTACTGATCCGGGCGGTGATCTTGATAAGCTTAAGGCGGCGGTGGCGAAGGCGGGGGTGACGCTGGAGAAGCTGCTCATCACGCATGGCCATCTCGATCATTGTGGGCAGGCGGGGATGCTCGCGGATGAGTTGGGCCTCCCGATCGAAGGGCCGCATAAGGATGATCTGTTCTGGATCGAGCAATTGGATGACGACGGCGCACGCTGGGGGATGGAAGCCAAAACCTTCAGCCCGACTCGCTGGCTGGAACATGGCGATACTGTGACGGTAGGCGAACTGACGCTCGACGTGATCCACTGTCCCGGACACACGCCGGGCCATGTCGTGTTTGTTCATCAGCCCAGCCGCTTTGCGATTGTGGGCGATGTGCTATTTCAGGGCTCAATCGGGCGCACCGATTTCCCGCGCGGCAACCATCAGGACCTGATCGATTCAATCACGCAGCGCCTCTGGCCGCTGGGCGAGGACATCACCTTCATCCCCGGCCACGGCCCGACAAGCACGTTCGGCCAGGAGCGCAAGACGAACCAGTTCGTCTCGGACTACGCGTTGAGCTGACTTTAGTCGTTTCAGCTTTGCTGCGTTCTCTTCACGACCGTCTTGCGCTGGGCTACTGGATCACCTTCAGCACAATCAGCACGGCTGCTGCGGCGAGGCCGAGTTGGGTGAGCATCGTCACAATCGTGCCGATCATCCGGCCCTTCGCCCAGGTGCCGCCATCCATGCCAATTCCATGCGCGATGCGGGCGAGGAAATAGATGCCTGCTACAATCGGCAGCCACAGGCCGCCTTTGTCTGAAAGCTCGATTGCGATGATCAGCGCGAGCACAAATGGAGTGTTCTCGACAAAGTTCATCTGTGCGCGCATCCGGCGGTGCAGCGCGTCGCTGCCGCCATCGCCAATGCTGATCCCGGCTGCTTGCCGCACCGCTCCAATGCGCAGCGAAAGCCATATATTGAGCACGGCTGCGGCCGCTGCCGCGGCAAGAGTGACTGGTAAAAGTGTCATCAAAGGCGATCCCCTGTTCCCGTGCCGCACTCGCTAGAGTGCGCGCACAAGGCTTGCAACGCGCAATTTTTGCGTTATACGCGCGGCCTTTCCGCTGACACCGGACCCGACCCTGCATTCGTGCCCCTTGCACGCTGCGCGGGAGGCACGTAAGGGCGGCTACCGAAAATCATGCGCAAAATATGCGCGAAGACACGCATTTACCTGAGGAATTGGTGCCGCCATGGCTGTCCCTAAGAGAAAAGTATCCCCCCATCGCCGCGGCAATCGCCGCGCGCACGATTCGCTGAAGGTTGAAGCCTTCCACGAATGCCCCAATTGCGGCGAGTTGAAGCGCCCGCACAATATGTGCCCGCATTGCGGGTTCTATAACGGTCGTGAAGTGATGGTGCCCAAGGGCATCTGATCGCAGCACATCAAGTTAAGGACACATCTCGCATGACTCTCCCGCGTATCGCTGTTGACGCGATGGGCGGCGATGAAGGCGTGCGTGTGATGGTGGAAGGCGCGGCGCTTGCTCGCCGTAATCATGAGGATTTTAAGTTCCTGCTGGTCGGTGATGAGCCGCGCATCAAACGCGCGCTCGACAATCATCCGAACCTGCGCAGCGCGTCGGAAATCCTGCACTGTGATGATGTCGTGGGCGGGGACGAAATCCCAAGCCGCGCGATCCGCCGGGCCAAGACCACATCAATGGGGCTCGCGGTCAACGCAGTGAAGCAAGGCGATGCAGGCGCGGCGGTCAGCGCGGGCAACACCGGCGCGTTAATGGCGATGAGCAAGCTGGCGCTGCGCACCATGCCGGGCATTGATCGTCCCGCTCTGGCCGCGCTGCTCCCAACGCTTGAGAGCCATGATGTGGTGATGCTTGACCTTGGCGCCAACACCGAGGCGAATGCGCGCAATCTGGTGCAGTTCGCTGTGATGGGCGCGGCCTATTCGCGGATCGTCAACGGCTTTGAACGTCCGCGCGTGCGGTTGCTCAACATCGGCACTGAAGAGATCAAGGGCACCGATGCCCTGCGCGACGCGGCGACCCGGCTGTCTGCTGCGACGCAAGATTTGGGCACCGGCTTGGCGCTCGATTTCGATGGCTTTGTCGAATCGGACAAGATCAATCGCGGTGAGACCCATGTCGTGGTGACTGACGGATTTTCCGGCAATATTGCGCTTAAGGCTATTGAAGGCTCCGCGCGATTTGTGACCGATCTGCTCAAGCAGGCCTTTACCAGTTCGCTGCGGTCGAAATTCGGCTTCCTCGTTTCGCGCCCGGCGACCGAATTGCTGCGCCATCATCTTGATCCGAACAACCATAACGGCGCGGTGTTTCTTGGCCTCAATGGTGTGATCGTCAAAAGCCATGGCAGCGCAACGGCCAAGGGTGTGGCGCATGCCGTGGCCGTAACCGCAAGCCTGCTCACCAACACGCTGACGGAGCGGATCGCGGAAGACCTCGCGCGGTTGAGCGGCGATTGGGGCGACAATGGTGCAGCGCCGCCAGCGGCCGCCCCGACACCCACAGCTGATAAAGAGCCCTCCGCGTGAAACCCCTCCCGCTTGGCGCGCGTGTGCTGGGCACAGGCTCTGCGCTGCCCGAGCGGATTGTTACCAACGCTGATCTCGCCGCACAGATTGACACCTCGGATGAGTGGATCGTCGAGCGTACCGGCATCCGCCAGCGTCACATTGCCGGCGAAGGCGAGACGACGGCGACCTTGGCGACCGATGCGGCGCGCGCCGCGCTTGAGGATGCCGGGCTGACGGCGGGCGATATCGATTTGATTGTGCTTGCCACCGCAACGCCGGACAACACTTTCCCTGCCACGGCGACCAAGGTGCAGCACGCACTCGGCTGCAATGGCGGCATCGCGTATGATGTGGCGGCGGTGTGCTCTGGCTTTCTCTATGCCTTGGCGAGTGCCGATTCGATGTTGCGCACGGGCATGGCAAAGCGCGCTTTGGTGATTGGGGCAGAGACGTTCAGCCGCATTCTCGACTGGGAAGACCGCACCACCTGCGTTCTGTTTGGTGATGGCGCGGGCGCGGTTGTGCTGGACGCTCCGACAGCGGGATTGACGGCATCGCCTGACAGGGCAGGGATCATCGCCACGCGGCTTCATGCCGATGGCGCGCAGCATGATCTGCTGTACGTGGACGGCGGACCATCGACCACGCAAACAGTGGGCCACTTGCGCATGAAGGGCCGCGAAGTGTTCCGGCATGCGGTTGTGAACCTTTCGAGCGTGCTGGGCGAAGTTCTTGATGATGCTGGTCTTTCCAGCGATGACATCGACTGGGTCGTCCCGCATCAGGCCAATGCGCGGATCCTTGATGCAACTGCCAAGAAGCTCGGGCTGGCGCGCGAAAAGATCATTGTCACCGTTGATCGCCACGCCAATACATCGGCGGCGTCAGTGCCACTGGCGCTTGATGTGGCGCGGCGCGACGGGCGGATCAGTCAAGGCGACCTCATTATGCTGGAAGCCATGGGCGGCGGTTTTACCTGGGGTGCGAGCCTGATCCAGATATAAGTGTCGGGCGCAGCCATCGGCGATTGCTAAAAAAAGCCTGACTTGGACACAGTTCGAAACGTTGCGGTCAGTTGCATTTTTGTGTACAAATAACTGATCTTAGGGTCGCACCAAGGAAGAGGAAATCTCGAATATGCGCTCAGCAGGCACCCTCACTCGCGCCGATCTGGCAGAGACGGTCAATCGAAAGATGGGGCTGAGCCGTGCAGACTCGCTTGATATGGTGGAGGCGATCCTCGATCATATGTGTGAAGCGCTCGCCAAGGGTGAGAATGTGAAGATTTCGGGCTTTGGCAGCTTTATCCTGCGCGACAAGAATGAGCGCGTTGGCCGCAATCCCAAGACGGGCATCGAAGTGCCGATCACACCGCGCCGGGTGATGACCTTTCGAGCAAGCCAATTGCTCAAGGAGCGCATCGCGAACGGCGAATGAGGTTGTTGCGATAGATGGCTGATTTTGACGACGGTAAGGACGCCGACGCGCTGCGCACGATCGGAGAGTTGAGCGAGGCGCTTTCGATCAAGCCGCATGTGTTGCGTTACTGGGAACAGCAATTCTCCTTGCTCCAGCCGTTAAAGCGAGGCGGGGGGCGGCGTTATTACCGGCCTGAAGACATCGCGCTAGTCGAAGATATTGATCGGCTGGTGAACGTCGAGGGTTACACGATCAAGGGCGCTGAGGCCGTCTTGCGGTCCAGCGGCAAGGCTGGCCGGGACCGCCGCGCAGGCGAGCGCCGCAGCGGTGAACGCCGGGTTGAGGATGCGCAGAGCGCTGAAGGTTCAGTTGAAAAGCAGGCAGCGCCTGATGATGCAGCGCCCGCCAAGCTCGACCAAACTGCTGCACGTTCGGCTGAAAAACCGCTTGATCTGAGCGAAACCATTGAGGGGCTCAAAGCCGTCCGTGATCGGCTAGCGCGCGCGATTGAAGCCTAGAGAGTTCGACCCTCAGCCGGCTATTCTGCCGCCATCAATTCCGCTTCGCCCAAATCCACGCTGACCAGCCGCGACACGCCCTTTTCCGCCATAGTCACGCCGAACAGGCGGTGCATCCGGCTCATGGTGACGGCGTTGTGCGTGACGATCAGATAGCGCGTGGCCGTGGTGCGGACCATGGAATCGAGCAGGTCACAAAAGCGTTCGACATTCGCGTCATCAAGCGGCGCGTCGACTTCGTCGAGCACGCAGATCGGTGCTGGATTGGTGAGGAACAGCGCGAAGATCAGCGCGGTTGCGGTCAATGCCTGTTCACCGCCCGACAAGAGCGAGAGCGATTGCAGGCGCTTGCCGGGTGGTTGCGCAAATATTTCAAGCCCGGCTTCGAGCGGATCGTCGCTGTCGACCAGCGCCAGATGCGCTTGCCCCCCTTGGAACAGGCGGGTGAACAGGACGCGGAAATGGCCGTCCACTTCCTCAAACGCGGCGCGCAGCCGTTCGCGCCCCTCGCGGTTGAGGTTGCCGATTGACCCGCGCAGCCGCGCCACTGCTTCGGTAAGCTCAGCCTGTTCGGCGGAACTGGCGCCGTGCTCTTCCTCGACCCGCGCCAGCTCGTCGGCGGCGACCAGATTAACCGGGCCGATCCGTTCGCGCGAGGCGTTGAGGCGGTCCAGTTCTTCGGATTCCGCGCTCGCGTGGCTGATCGCGTCTTCTTCAAATTCAAACCGCTCGGCCAGCAGGGGCGGGGGGCATTGGAAGCGTTCGCCGGAGATGCGCGCCATTTCACTGCGGCGCGCCTCCTGGCTTTCCGCACGTGCCGCCAGCGACCCGCGACCCTCGCGCGCGGTGGCGAGCGCTTCCTGCGTGTGGGCGAGCGCTTGATCGGCTGCGCGGCCGCGCGCCTCGCACGCCTCCAGCGTGGCCTGCGCGGCAGCCAGATCGGCTGTCAGCCGTTCACGCACCGCATCGCCCTGTTCAATCTCCGCTGTCAGACCCGCAGGTTTTGCCGCGATGATCGCGCTTTCCTCTTCAATCTCAGCAAGCCGCCGCCCGGCTTCTGCAACCCGTTGCGCCGCTTCGCCCGAGCGCGCCTTCCAATTGGAGTAATCGGTCTGCTGCGCGGCAAGCCGCTCGCGCGCGACGGCCAGCGTCTGGTCATGGGCTGCAAGACCAGCCAGCGCCGCCTGCACCGCTGTGCGCGATGCTTCATTCTTGGCCTGCGCAGCCTCCAGCGTGGCGCGCCCGGCGTCAGGTGCGGGCAGGGCTGCGCGTTGCTCTTGCGCGCTGATCAGATCCGTCTGCGCGACGGTGAGCTGTTCGGTCAGGTCCTGCGCGCTGGTCGCCAATTCCCCAAGCCGCGCAGCCAGCCGTTCGCGCGCGGCTTCGGCGGCATCAAGCTGGCGCAGCGCCTGCCGCTCGGCATCGACCGCGCCGGCCAGCGCGCGATCTTGCGCAACAATTTCCTGCTGAAGCGCGCTGAGTTCCTCGCGAGCGGTCGCTTCAGCGCTCCCCGCAATTTCAAGCGCTTGGCGCAGTTCTGGCAATTGCCCGTCCAGCTCGGCAAGGCGGTTGGCTGCTTCGAGCCGCGCCGCTTCCGCTGATCCTTCGCCGCGGGCGACAAAACCGTCCCACCGGCGCAAATGGCCTGCGCGCGTGACCAACCATTGGCCGGGGGCGAGTGTGCGGCCGTCATCAGGCTCAACGCAATGGACAAGAGCGAGGCGCGCGCTTAATTCGGCCGGGCAATCGGTGACGTGGACGAGCAGGCTTTCGGGCACAGCATCAGGCGCTGCGGTGCCGGTCCAGAAGCGACCATCCCCATCGCCCTGTGGCGCGCCCAAGGGTGACTTGGCATCGCGGCCCAACACTGCGGCGAGCGCGCGTTCATAGCCGGGCGCAACCCTCACGCGGTCCAGCGCCGTTGCGCGGCCTTCGCGGCCCTTGGCCCGTTTGGCGCGGGCGTCGCGGTCGCGAACCAGCGCGGAATGCTCGCGTTCCACGCCCGCCAATTCAGCGCGCGCGGTGGCCAGAGTGGCGGCGGCGTCATCGCGCTTTGCGGCGATATCGCTCTTGCTCGCCTGCGCTGAATCGAGCTTGGTGCGCAAGGCGGCGACATCGCTGGCCGCTTCGTCTGCCGCTTCGCGCGCGGCGATTACGGCGTACTTAGCATCTGTGCCGCCCTCGAGTTCAGCGCGTGTGGCGGTGATGCGCGCTTCCTCGCGCTCCAACCGCTCCAGTCGGGATTGTGCCTGGCCGATGGCCGCTTCGGCAACGCGCCATTCGGCTTCGACCCCGGCCTGATCCGCCGTTGCTTTGGCAAGCGCGAGTTCGGCCTGGCGGCTGGCGTGCTCGGCGCTTTCCGAGCGTTCAACGAGGGCAGGGCGGGCGGCTTCGGCTTCGGCAAGGCTCGCGCGGCTGGCTTCCACATCGGCTTCGAGCTTGGCCAGCGCATCCACCGCATCGCGCGTCAGGCGGTCGGCTGCGTCCCGGTCTTCCTCCAGCCGCGTACGCTGGCGGGTGAGGTCAGCAAGACGCGTTTGGGCCGCTTTTAGCTTTTCCGTGAGCGCGGCCATGCGGTGGCCATGCGCGTTGGCATCATCGCGTCGATCGGTCAGTTCCTCGCGCGCCGCGGCCAGATCTTTGGCAACCGCTGCCTGTTCGCGCTGAGCCGCTTCGGCCGCCGCTTTGGCTTCAGCGACGCGCGCCTCCGCGCCTTCAGCCGCTGCGCGCGCTTCTTTGGCGGCGTGGGCTGCCTCGCGCCAGCGCGCAAACAGCAGCCGCGCCTCCGACACGTTGATCTGCGCGGTCAGCGCCTTGTAGCGCTCGGCCTGTTTGGCCTGCCGTCGGAGCGAATTGATCTGCGAATCCAGCCCCGCCATCAGGTCTTCGAGCCGTGCAAGATTGGCCTCGGTTGAGCGCAGCTTGCTCTCGGCATCCTTGCGCCGCACATGCAGCCCGGCGATCCCGGCGGCTTCCTCCAGCATGGCGCGGCGCTGCGCGGGCTTGGCGGCGATGACTTGCGCGATTTTGCCTTGCGAGACGAGCGCTGGCGAATGCGCACCGGTCGCCGCATCGGCAAAGGTCAGCGCGACATCCTTGGCCCGCACATCGGCGCCGTTGACGCGGTAGGCAGAGCCTGCGCCGCGCTCAATCCGGCGGGTGACGATCAGTTCCTCGCCCGCATCATCGGCGGCGTGCAGCACGACTTCGGCGAAGGCGCGCTCGGGCCGGGTTGATGTGCCTGCGAAGATAACATCTTCCATCCCGCCAGAGCGCATCGACTTGGCCGAGGTTTCGCCCATGACCCAGCGGATCGCTTCGAGCAGGTTTGATTTGCCGCAGCCATTTGGCCCGACAACACCGGTCAGACCCGGCTCAATGCGCAGCTCTGCCGGCTCGACAAAGCTCTTGAATCCGCTGAGTTTGAGCCGGCTGATCTGCATGGCCGGTGTGGCTTACTCCGCGTCCTGCCGCGCGCCGGCGCGTTGCAGGATGGGTTCAAGATCAGGCCATTGCAGCGCGTCAACCTTGCGGCCATTCAGCGTGAAGGTGGGCGTGCCCGTGATGCCGATTTCTTTGTTCTTCGCTTCGACAGCTTCGATCATCGCTTCCATTTTGTCAGCATCGCGCAGGCAGGTGCGGGCTAGATCTGCGGAAAGCCCGCGCGCGGCGAAAAAGTCGATAAGGCCGCCCACATCGGCGATCCGCTCCATGCGTTCTTCTTTGGGAAGTTGATCCACGGCCTGAAGCGCGGCTTGATTGGCCTGAAGCGCTTGAAAAACTTGATTGAGATTGCGCCACACTTCGTCAGACAGCGTCTGGTACTGTTCTTTTGCGCCACACCGGGCCAGCGTCGCAATCGCCACGTCGGTGGGCTGGAGAAAGACCTCGCGCTGTTCAAAGCTGACCACGCCGGTTGAGACGTAATCGTCCTTTAGCGACGGCTTACCGGTGACGGAGAAATTCGCGCAGGCGCCGCAAGTGTGCGAGGCGTATTCGACCAGCTTGAGCGGCGCGTCGGGATTGCCGAGGATATAGCCTTCGCCGTCCTCAGAGACTGTCACCGTTTCAGTCCAGCTTGTGCCTTCGGGCGCTTCGATCGCGGCGATGGCGTCCCCGTCGAGACCACCTTCGGCATCTTCGCTACCAGAGCACGCGGCGAGCGCCAGAGCCAGCGGGGCAGTCACACACGCGAGGTGGATTTTCGAAAAGCGGTTCATGGCAACATTCCTTAATTTCATCTTGAGACTAAAGCGTAGCGCTTCGCGAGGTAAAGCACAGGCCAGTCGCATTTGGGGACAATTGTGTCAGTCCTGTGTAAAACTGTGCGGGGCGCTGAGCCAAATCCGCTCAGGGCGTGGGCAATTCGCCCGTTTCGGCCTTTTTGCGGAACGTCTCCTGCAGAACTCCGGCGAGTTGCGGCCAAGAATACACGCCTTCCAGCGTTTTGCCGTCCAGCGCGAAGGTGGGCGTGCCGGTCACGTTAAATTCGGTACGGTCAGCCTCATCATTAGCGAGGATCGCTTTTGCCGCTTCGTTGTCAGCAAGACAGGCGTTGACTTGCTGCAAGGCCATGCCCTGTTGCTGCACCAGCATATCATCAAGGTCCAGATTGCGCGCAGCGTTAAGCCGACCAGCGGCATCGGCGCGCGCCCAGATCGCTTGCTGGGCTTGGGGCGCGTTCATCGCCTTGGGCAGCCATGTGCTCTGCGAATAAAGGAACATGCGGTGGCGCGCCTTAAAGCCCTTGGGGTCGCCGCATTGCGCCAGCATCGTGATCGCCAAATCCAGCCCGTTGCGGATCACGGGGCGCACTTCGACGCTGATATTGCCGGGGCCAACGCCCGCCAGATCGAGCGCCGGGCCGGATTGCTTGACGAAATTTGCGCAATGGCTGCAAGTGTAGCTTATAAACTCGATCAGCGCGGCCTCGGCCTGCGGCTTGCCAATCCGGTGGCCGCGCTCGGTCACTTCGACCGTTTCAAGCCAATTGGGCTCAGGCCCCTCAGCGATGAGCGGGTTGTCCGATGTGCCAAGCGCTTGTGCGGTCAAGCTAGCCGGTGCCAACAGCGCCAGCGCAAGCGCCATCGATGCTCGCGTGAAGGCGGGAAACATGAGTGTCATCAATCCTTTGCTTCGTTGCCACCCAGACTGCGCGCGAGCGATTCCAGCACCGTGCGCAATTCGGGATCGCCAATATCGCGCAAACTGTCGCCCAATTCCATCGGGATCGGCTTGAGCGAGGGCGGCGGTTTGGCCGGCTTGTTAGGTTCAGGGGCCTGAACTGTGCCTTGACGCAGCTTTACCCGCGCAACGGCCTTATAGCCGAAGAAGCGGTTCACCCGCTCCATGATCTCCGGGATCACCTGATGGATTAGCGGCGCGTGAGCGGGCAAGACGACCAGCTGGAGGATGCCCTCTGACTTTTCACCGGGCGGAAAACGGATGCTTTCCGGCGCGCAGACCCGTGCATGGTGCGGGCCAACGATTTCGGGCCAGCGGGTGACGACCGAGCTTTGCACAAAGCCGAAGCGCCGAAACGCGGCGCGGCCGATCTCAGGCATCAACTCGCCAATCGGCTTGGCCGTACCGCCGCGTGGCCGCTCATATGGCTTTGCACGCTTGACGGCTGCTTTGCGCGCCTTGGGGGTTTTCCCCGTGTTCTTGGATGTGTCAGTCATGCTCGCATTTCGCCTCGCGTCCGCTTTTGGCATAGCAAGCGCGTGACCGCCACCATCTCCGACACGCTTCTCGACTGGTATGATCGCCATGCCCGCGCTTTGCCATGGCGCAATCCGCCCAGCGCACCGCGTCCGAGCGATCCGGCGTGGCCTTATCGCGTGTGGCTGTCTGAGGTGATGCTGCAACAGACGACCGTGGCGGCGGTAAAACCCTATTTCGCGAAGTTCACCGCCACCTGGCCAACGGTTCAGGACCTGGCAGCGGCGGGCGAGGATGAGGTGATGGCGGCGTGGGCGGGGCTTGGCTATTATTCGCGCGCGCGCAATCTGGTGAAATGCGCAAGGCAGGTCGCGCAGCTTGGCGGCTTTCCCGAGACTGAGGCTGACCTGCGCGAGCTACCAGGGCTGGGCGCGTACACAGCGGCGTCTGTTGCAGCGATTGCGTTTGGCCAGCGCGCGGTGGTGGTCGATGCCAATGTTGAGCGGGTGGTGGCGCGGTTGTTTAACATCGAAGACCCGCTGCCCGGCGCACGCTCAGCGATCCGCGCAAACGCAGATGCTATCACCCCGGAGGAAGGCGCGGGCGACTTTGCCCAAGCGATGATGGATTTGGGCGCTACGATCTGCACCAGCAAGCAGCCGCGCTGCATGCTGTGCCCGCTGCGTGAACCTTGTGAGGCTTACAAGGCTGGTGAGCCCGAGCGCCTGCCCATCAAACCCGCCAAGAAAGCCAAACCCGAACGGCGCGGCACTGCCTATTGGATTGAACGCGGCGCTGGAGAGGATCGCGCCGTCTGGCTCGTCACGCGGCCCGGCACCGGAATGCTCGGCGGGATGCGCGCGCTGCCGGATGACGGCTGGAGTGCGGCTGCGGACGGCACAGCAACCCCTCCGCTCGAGGCCGAGTGGGAGGATTTGGGCGCGGTGCGCCATACCTTCACACACGCGCACCTGACGCTGAAGGTCGAGCGCGCGCGCCAGTCAGAGGATATGTCAGAGGATATGTCAGAGGATATGCCGGGGGAGGGCGTGTGGTGGCCGGTCAGCCGGATCGAGGATAGCGGCCTGCCAACCCTGTTTGCCAAAGCGGCGCGGTTGGCGCTCGCTTAGAAAATGCCTCCGCCAATCGCGAGGCGGACGACCGAGATGCCGAACACGATCAGGCAGAAATTGCGCCCGCTGTCCTTGGACGACAACGCGCCCAGAATGACGCCGAAGATGATCACCGGCAAAGCGAGCCAATTGCCCCAGCCCAGCAAGGGGATTGCGGAGGGGATAACGATGACAAGCGAGATCAGGCCGAACAGCCATGAGAGGAGATTGAGCATGTGTGTTATATGGCTATAACACCGCTCACTTTCAAGAGGCTTTGAACACGTGGGCCGTGATTGACCGCGCCCGTAAACTCCCCCAAATACACGCCCACACCAAAACACAAAACCCCTTCGGAGAATCCCCTGATCATGGCCTTCCGCACCTTTTCCCAGCCCGATACCCCTGAAATCTCGCGCCGCGCGCTGCTGCGCACTGGCGGTTATCTGGCGGGCGCGGCGGGGCTGGCGTCGCTGCCATTCGGACGCGCGCTGCTGGCACATAATGTTGCCGAAGCATGGCCGAACATCGCCGCGCTGGCTGAGAAGTATATTTCGGAAAAGAAGGTCGCGAACATGTTCCTGACCTTTGGCTGGCGGCAGGAAGACCACGCGCATACGGTCGGCGGCGGCACACTGTCGCTTAATGGCGGGCCTGAAGTTGATGAGAACACTCTCTATCGCATCTATTCGATGAGCAAACCGATCACCGGCATGGCGATCATGATGCTGATTGATGAGGGCAAACTTGGCCTCGATATGCCGCTGTCCGAAGTGTTGCCTGCGTTCAAAGACATGCAGGTGCTGGTCGCTCCCGAAGGTCCGCTTGACAACACGGTCCCCGCCGAGCGCCCGATCACGATCCGCCAGTTGCTTACGCACACCGCGGGGTTGGGCTACACGATCGTTAGCAAGGGGCCGCTGCTTGATGCCTATGTTGAAAACGGCATTGTCGGCGGGCGCGTCAGCCGCTTCCCGATCCCCGGCGTGCCCAATCCGGTGCCTGCGCCGGGTCTTGAAGTCTGGGCCGACCGGCTGGCGACCTTGCCGCTGATGTACCAGCCCGCAACCACGTGGAGCTATTCATGCAGCATCGATCTGCTGGGCCGCGTGATCGAAGTCGCCTCGGGCATGGAGTTTGAGGCCTTCCTCAAGGCCCGCCTGTTTGAACCGTTGGGTATGACCAGCACGTTCATGACGCTGCCTGAGAGCGAAAAGGCGCGCATGACAGACAATTATGGCGTCTTGGCCGGACAGGTCTTGCCGCTCGATCCGGGTGGCAATTCGATTTATCTTGATGCGCCTAAAGTGCCGTCAGGCGGCGGCGGCCTGGTCTCGAGCCCCAAGGATTACGACCGCTTCCTGCGCATGCTGCTGGGCTATGGCAAGCTTGGTAATGAGCGCGTGATGGGTGAACTTGCCGTGCGCGTGGGCGTCTCAAACCTGATCCCCAAGACGGTCGAGACCAAGGGTTCGTGGGCCGAGGGCGAGGGCCATGGCGCTGGCGGGCGTTCGCTCAATGGCACGTTCGGCTGGGGCGGCGCGGCTGGCACTTTGGGCGCGGTGGACTTCAACCTCGGCCTGCGCACCGCGCTGTGGACGCAATATATGCCGCCTGAGGCCTATCCGATCCGCGAGGAATATCTCGCCGCCTTGGAGGCTGATCTGAAAGCCATGAAGCCAGCGTGAGCGGAGCCATGCTCAACGCATCCCAATCACCCGCCGCCGCGCCCATCGCCTTTGCCGGATCGCCAATTGACCGCGCGGACAATATCCGAATGGATGCCGCTGCGCTCGGCAATCTGATGAATTGGCGCGCGCGGGTGCTCAATCTCGATGGCCTGCTGCCTGTGATTGACGAGGCGGGCGGGCTGCTATGGGGCACGCTCGCGGATGTGGATGACAGCACGGAGCTCGTCTTTCTGGGCATGATGGATGACAAGGCGCATTTTGCGCCCGTTCCGGCAGCTGGCGAAAGCGGCCCAGCGATGCCGCGCGCCTGGCAGGTTATGCAATTGCTGCGCCCAGGGGATCTGGCGATCTATGGCGGCGCCAAGGCGCTGGTCGATTGGCATGCGCGCCACCAATTTTGCGCCAATTGCGGCGCTTCGACGAAGCTTGCCAAAGGCGGCTGGCAGCGGTCATGCGACAATTGCGGTGCGCAGCATTTCCCGCGCACGGACCCGGTCACGATCATGCTGGTCGAACACGAGGACCGCCTATTGCTGGGCCGCCAGCCACGCTTCCCGCCGCGCATGTATTCCGCGCTTGCCGGGTTTGTGGAGCCGGGCGAAACGATTGAAGAGGCGGTCATCCGCGAGGTCCACGAAGAGGCGGGCGTGAAAGCGCGCGATGTGCGCTATCTCTCCAGCCAACCATGGCCGTTCCCCAGCCAGTTGATGATCGGCTGCACCAGCGTCACCGATGATCCTGAGCTGACGATTGACGAGACCGAGCTGGACGATGCGCGCTGGTTCACGCGCGCGGAACTTGAAGACGCGCGCGCGGCGGGCGAGGCGGGTAATCAACAGCTGATCTTCCCACGTCCCTTTGCCATCGCGCATCATTTGCTGACATGGTGGCTGGACCAATGAATGAAACGCTGACGATCGACATTTACTCCGACGTGGTGTGCCCGTGGTGCGTGATTGGCTACGGTCAGCTGCAACGCGCGCTCAAGGAATTGGAGGGCGAGATAGACGTGGATATTCGCTGGCGCCCGTTTGAGCTGAACCCTGACATGCCGCCTGCTGGCGAAGAACAGGAAGCCCATCTCCAGCGCAAATATGGCCGCTCCGCCGAAGAGGGCGCCGCGGTGCGCGGCAAGATGAAAGCAATTGCTGAGGAAGCGGGCGTGTCGCTTTCGTATGAGGGCCCTAAGGATGAAAGCGATGATCCACCGCCCGCAATGATGTGGAACACAAGGCTGTGCCACAAGCTGCTGACCTTTGCGCTCGAACAGGCCGGGCCTAAAGTACAGACCGCGCTCAAGCTCGCCTTGTTCAAAGCCCATTTCAACCAGCGCGAGCGGCTGGCGGACCGCGCCACCCTGCTCGATATCGCCGCCGAGGCCGGGCTGCACCGTGAGGCTGCCAAGGCCGCGCTCGATGATGCGGACCTTGAGGCCCGCGTCATCGCTGAAGAGCACCAAGCGTGGGACCTTAACATCACCGGCGTCCCCGCAATGGTTGTAGCCAATGCTTCGGGGGCGAAGTTCATGATCCCCGGCGCGCAGGCACCCGAAGCCTATGTCAACGCGCTGCGCCGGGTGGTCGCAAAGACGCGCGCATCCGCATCCGGTTGAACCCGAAACGCGTAAAAAAGGGGCACCATGCAAAGCATCATCGTCTTCATCGTCGTCACGATCATCGCCTTCACCTTCGGCATCTTCGCCGGGTCGCAAAGCCTTGAGGTGTTGGGCTATTCCGCCTTCTTCTTGTGCGTGGTGCTGGCGATGGTGATCAATTGGCTGGTCTTTATCCCCTCCGCCATCGCCAAGTCTGACACGTTCTACGACACGACCGGCGCGATCACCTATGCGACGGTCACGCTGTTTGCCTGCTGGGCGGCTTATTCGGCGCAAGGCTCACTCGATACGCGCAGCATTGTGCTGGCGGCGATGGTCATCCTCTGGTGCATTCGGCTGGGGACCTTCCTGTTCATCCGCATTCACGCAATGGGCGGCACGGATTCGCGCTTTGAAAAGATCAAGGTGAACCCGGCGCGCTTCCTCGTGGCGTGGACACTGCAAGGGCTTTGGGTGACGCTGACCGCATCCGCCGCGCTGGCCGCCATCACTGCGCAGCAAAAAACGCCGATAGGGATTGTCTTCGTCGCCGGTGTTGCGGTCTGGGCGTTCGGATTCCTGTTTGAAACCATCGCCGATGCGCAGAAGAGCAGCTTTAAAAAAGACCCTGCGAACAAGGGCAAATTCATCAATGTCGGTCTTTGGAAGTGGTCACGCCACCCGAATTACTTCGGCGAGATCACCTTGTGGACCGGTGTTCTGATCGTCGCGATCCCGGTCCTTCAGGGTCTCAGCTGGCTCGTCGTCATCTCGCCGATTTTCGTGTTCCTGCTGCTGACCAAGGTGAGCGGCATCAACCTGCAAATGAAGCAGGGGCTGGAGCGCTGGGGCGATGACCCGGACTACCGCGAATATCTCGCCAACACCCCCGCGCTGATCCCGCAGCCGCCGAAAGCTGGCTAAATCAGCCCCAGCCGCTCCAGCTTGCCCGCCAGCTTTCCGGGCAGCGCGTCGCCGATATCTTCGCCGGGCGCGAGGTCGCGCGGGGGATCGCCTTTGAGGTAGCGCCAGCCTTGATGGGCGCGCTTGGGGACGGGGTGGATGCGGACGAGTTCGGGCTTCAGATTGATATTCCAGCGCCCGTCCGGCGTCTCGGTAAAGCTGAGGATTTCCGAGCGCGCGACCAGTGCGTGGTTGAGGATCCAGTAGAGCGAACCGCCGACCAGTTCGGCGTGCCGGGTCGGGCGGTTGCGGGTGGTAAGGCCGATGGCTGAGCGGCCTTCATACCAGCCTGCAAGATCACCATAGCTTTTTGCGCCGAACGCGATTTTGGTCATGTGGAGGGGCATGGAGAGAAGGTAAGCGCGCTGCAGCCAAGCCTCAAGTCATCGGAACCAACCCACTCACAACCGCGAGGCCAAGAAAGGCGAAAAAGCCCATCGAATCAGTGATCATGGTGACAAACACGCTGGAGGCGACCGCCGGGTCTTGCCCCAAACGCTCAAACACGACCGGCACCAGCACGCCGGCAAGCCCTGCGATCGCGATATTGATCACCATCGCAATGGCGATCACCACGCCCAGCATCGGCTCATACAGCGCGCCCACCGCCAGCCCGATCAACACCGCAACAGTTGCGCCGTTGAGCAGTGCGACACGCAATTCGCGCCACACGATCTTCCACGTGTTCGCGCGGGTCAGCTGGTTGGTCGCAATCGCTCGCACCGCCACCGCCATAGTCTGCGTGCCCGCATTGCCACCAATGCTCGCGACAATCGGCATCAGCACGGCGAGTGCCACCAGCGCCTCAATCGCGGCACCGAAGAAAGCAATGATCGCACTTGCCACCACAGCCGTGCCCAGATTGGCGATCAGCCAGCGCACCCGGCTGGAATAGGCCTCGCGGATCGGTTCGTTGATGTCGCCATCGCCCGCGCCTGACAGCAGCAGCGCATCCTCGCCCGCTTCTTCGGAGATGATGTGAACGATATCATCGACCGTCATCTGCCCGACCAGCCGCTCGTTCTCGTCCACCACGGCGGCTGAAATCAGCGCGTATTTCTGGAACATCAGCGCGACCTCTTCCTGATCCATGGTGACCGGGATCAGGGTCTGGTCGCGCTTCATGACATCGGTAAGCTTGATCGAGCGGGGCGAGGTGAGGATCCAGTTGAGCGCGCAGGTCCCAACCGGGTGAAAGCCTGCATCGACCACAAAGACTTCAAAGAAATCGTGCTCCAGATCGCCCGCATCGCGCAAATAGTCGATCAGGTCGCCCACCCGCATATGTTCAGGCACCGCCACGACATGGCGGTTCATCAGCCGCCCGGCGGTTTCCTCTGGATAAGCGAGGGCGCTTTCGACCGCGGCCTGCGTCTCAGGCTCCAGTTCGGCGATGATCGCCTTCTGGTCATCTTCATCAAGGTCTTCGAGCAGCTGGACCGCATCATCGGTCTCCAATTGCTCCGTGATCGCGGCCACATCGACGGGGGCAAGGCCTTCCATCATGTCTTCGCGCACGTGATCGTTCAGCTCTGCGACCACGTCAGAGCTCATCAGATCCGTAATCGCCGCGGCGAGCGTGGCGCGCTCATCCTTGTCGAACAATTCGAGAAGGTCGGCGATATCAGCGGGGTGAAGCGGTTCGACCAGATCGTAAACTGCGCCCTTGTCACCCGCATCCAGCGCGGCGTGAACGCTGGTCAGATAGCTGGGCTTGAGCCGGTTTTCCTCGTCATGGCGCTCATCATCAAGGCGATCATCAGGGCGCACTTCTTCGGGCGGGGCGGCCTCCACCAGCAGATCGTCATCAAGAGCGGGGTCCTGCGCCATGACTGCTCGTTTAGGCGGGGAGGTGCGAAAAGCAAGCGGGTGCCTGCAAGCGGGTGACAGGCGCTGCGCAAATCTCTAGGCGACACGCAAACGCTAATTCAGGAGATATGCGACATGGCCGACACACTCACTTTCACGCTCGACACCGGCGATGGCGAAGGAAAGGACGTGGTTGTCAAGCTTCGCCCTGACCTCGCGCCCGGACATGTGGAGCGCATCGTCGAACTTGCGAGCGAAGGCTTTTACGATGGCGTCGTGTTCCACCGCGTGATCGACGGCTTCATGGCGCAGGGCGGCGATCCGACCGGCACCGGCATGGGGGGCAGCGAACGCCCGGACCTCAAGGCCGAGTTTAACGATGAGCCGCACCTCGAAGGCGTGTGCTCCATGGCCCGCTCGCAAAACCCGGACAGCGCCAACAGCCAGTTCTTCATCTGCATCGACGATGCGACCTTCCTTGACAAGCAATACACCGTGTGGGGCCAGGTTGAGAGCGGTATGGAACATGTCCACGCGCTGCCCAAGGGCGAGCCGCCTGCGCAGCCGGGCAAGATCATGAAGGCGAGCGTCGCCTGATCCGCCACGCAACAAGGCCCGCGAGCGTGATTGAAACCATCGGTCTCTATGCGCTTGCGGCGCTGCTTGGCTTTCTGGCTGCGCGCGGGCTCAGCTTTGTTCATCCCAAGGCGCGCTGGGGCGGGCGCGGGCTTCGGGCGGCGCTGCTGCTCCTGACCCCGCTCGCAGCGCTGTTTGCAGTGTTTCTGGTGTTCACCAAGGGCAATCCGCGCGGGGATGAGTGGATTTGGCTGGGCGTGGGCGTCGCCTATTTCTGGCCGTGGTATCTGGCGTGGCTCACCGGTTGCTCGCTTGATAGCCTCTTGCGCCGCTTTGCAAGATCGCAGGGCTGAGCGGGCGGGTCAGGACGCGGCCAGCAGCCGCCGCAATTCGCGGGTCACCGGCACATGAAACTTCAGCGCGGTGTTGGTGTGGTGCCAGGCTTGCGGGACCACGCGGTCCACCGCGATGTCAGGGCGCGAGTTGAACGCGCCAAAGCCATCAAGATCACCCATCACGTCGGAAACGCTGGCAAGCCCTTTGGGCATTGCGATGCGCGCGCCGAAGGTTACCACATCAAGACTTGCCGCAAGGGCCGCAAACCCATCTCGGTCCCGCTCGCGCATGGCGTAGAGCGCTTCGGAAATCACCAGATTGCCTTTGGAATGGCCGACCAGCAGTGGCACCTTAACGCGGCCCTCCAGCAATTCGCGCAGGGCCTGCACATCCTTGCTGCGGCGCGCGATGGGCATGGTGTGGCCCGGATCAATCGGCTGCAGCCACGGCGGGGCAAAGGAGGTGAGGGGCTCAAACACCTGTGCCATGTGGCGCGCCGCGTTCAGCCCGCCGAACAGGTAGAACCCGCCCAACGCCTCTGCCGCCAGATCCTTCATCCCAAAGCCTGAGACGACCGCCAGCACCGGGCCTCCCACTGCATCGGCGACATTGCGGGCAAACGCCGCAGCGCCGAGGCCCGAACTGCCCACGCCCGCAACGCTTAAGGCGGCGTAGGAGGGCGCAAGGTTGTCGCATTCGCTAATGCCCGGCCAGATGCGCAGACTGGGCGCGCGGCTAGTGCCGACTTCGAGCACCATGCCTTCATCATGCCCCGGCTTGGACAAAAGCTTGCGCTCATAGGGTTCGAGCACGTTGACGTCATAAAACACCGCATCAAGCGCGGCGTTGTCAGCCGGCGGCCAGCTCATGGTGGGCCAGCCGGGCAAAGGGGGCAGGGCAAAGGGCGGGAAAAGGGCAGGCGGCAGCATTGCAGGCACCCTTACAGGCACTCTCAGAGAATTGCACTTGCCTTGCGTGCGAACCTGCCCGTCTCAGCGCGTCACTTCGACACGATGCGTCCCGCCCGGCTCCTCGCTGGTGACAAAGCGTGTGCCGGTGAAGCGGTGGATGAGGTCCATCGCCGTGCGGGTGTGCTCGCTGATCTTGACCGTCGTGAACGCCCCGCCGCCCGCCAGTGCGAAGGGCAGCAGCAGCTGATCCTGCAAGTAAGGCCCCGCAAACGCGCCGCTTTCGATATAGCCCGCCATGCGCTTGGCGGCCGTCTTGCCGATCCGCTCCGCCGGGAGGCCGAGCTTGCCGATCCCGGAGACGACCTCGGTGACATGCTCAAACGCCGCCTCGATCAGCAGCGCATTGCCTGGTCCCTCATCGGACGCAACCTGCCGCGTGATAAAGGCGTCGGCGGGCCACTCGCTGAGCACTTTGTGCGCCGCTTTCAGCTCGCGTTCGGCGATATCGAAGGGCACGCCCGCCACAATCGCCTCAGCGCTGCGCGAGGTCAGCGCGCCGCGATCCGTGCATTCGATGGCAGTGAGCGTTGCAGGTTCGATCTCGACGACCACGCGCCCCCCGCCGCGCGGGAAGAAGCCGTGCCGCTCCATCCTCGCGCTGATGCGCGGACCCATCCGCTCGATGATCGGGAGAAAGGTGCGTGCGGTGAACTCAAACGGCGGGGCAAAGCTAGCATGGGTGCCCCCTTCGAGCACGAGGCGCGAGGGACCGTTCGCCCGCAGCAGCGGCACGAGCACAGCCTGAAGCACCATGCCGGTGCTCCCCGCTGTGCCGACGGCAAACGTGTAGTCGCCGGGCAAAATGGGGCCGGGGCGGAAGGTCATCGCGCTCGACCCCACCGCCAGCCCGCTCGCCTCGGCCTGCCCGATGACGCAGGCGGCCTCCATCGCGGTGACATGCTGGCGCATCATCCCCGGCTTCTCCCGCCCACCCCGCACATTGGTGATGGTAAAGGGCTCCCCCGTGACCAGCGAAAGCGCCGCCGCATACCGCAGCACCTGCCCCCCGCCTTCACCTTGTGCCCCGTCTATGGTGATCATTTCATGGTCCTAAATGGACAGGTGATGCCCGCAAAGGGTGTTACCCCTTCACGCACACCACCTGCTTTAGTGTATGGACGATTTCGACAAGGTCGGCCTGTGCGGCCATGACCTTCTTAATCGGCTTGTAGGCCTTGGGCGTTTCATCGATCACGCCTTCGTCCTTCCGGCATTCCACGCCGGCGGTGTCGGCGATGTGCTCGTCGAGCGACACCAGCTTTTTCGCCTGCGTCCGGCTCATCACTCGGCCTGCGCCATGCGAGCAGCTGTGAAAGCTCTCGTCATTGCCCAGACCACGCACGATGAAGCTCTTTGCTCCCATCGAGCCGGGAATGATGCCGAGCGTACCCTTGGCCGCGCGCACTGCGCCCTTGCGGGTCACCAGCACGTTTTCGCCAAAGTGGTGTTCGCGCGTCACGTAGTTGTGATGGCAGTTCACCGCTTCGCATTCCGCCTCAAACGGCTTGGCGATCTGAGAACGCAGCGCATCGAGCGCATGCGTCATCATCACGCGCCGGTTCAGCGCCGCAAAGTCCTGCGCCCATTCGACCGCTTCGACATAATCGTCAAAGTGCTGCGTCCCTTCCGGGAAGTAAGCGAGGTCTTCATCGGGCAGGTTGATGTGCCAGGTGCGCATGTCGTTCTTGGCAAGCTCGATAAAGAACCGGCCAATCGCGTTGCCCACCCCGCGCGAGCCCGAATGGAGCATCATCCACACGCGCTGCTCGGTATCGAGGCACAGCTCGATAAAGTGGTTGCCCGTGCCAAGCGTGCCGAGGTGGAGAACGTTGTTGGTGTTCTTCAGCCGCGGATAGCGCTCGCACAGCGCATCAAAGCGCGCTTTGAGCACCGCCCACGCATCGACAACGCTCGCCGGGGGATCGCCCCAGGAACCCTTATCACGCTTGCCGCGCCCGGACGTGCGCCCGTGCGGCACCGCCGCTTCGATGGCGGAGCGGATGCTGGCAAGGTTGTCCGGCAGGTCGCTCGCCATCAGCGAGGTGCGCGCCGCCATCATCCCGCAGCCAATGTCGACGCCCACCGCCGCCGGGATCACCGCGCCCTTGGTCGGGATTACCGAGCCAACTGTTGCACCAATCCCGACATGCACGTCAGGCATTGCGGCCACATGCTTGAAGATGAACGGCATTTGCGCCGCCTTGGCCATTTGCGCCTTGGCCTTTTCATCGACCGGCACACCGCGCGTCCAGCTCTTGATCGGAGCTCCACCTTCCACGTGGGTGTATTCGTAGCTTGTGTCGGTCATCACTCATATCCTTTGCGTGCAGCGGTGCCTCAGGTCGAGGCCTTGCGGGGTGACCGGCCCATTCCGGCCACCCCAGGTCCGCTGCTTGACCGGGTGTTCGACATGCCCGGCGCGGTATATAAAGCAGGGGGCGTGCCAAACTTGAGTGGTACGCTGAAATTATAAGGCAACATAATGAATTAGTTCATGAAATACAGTCGCAGCGCCTAGGGGCAGTTTTGCGCAGTGTTGGAAATTATAAGAAACTTGTATAGGCAGCTATCCAAATTTATAAGCTCAACACCATGAAACCCCTCACCGTCTTCGGATTCCTGGGCTCCACGCTGGACGCCGCCAAGTTCGGCCCGTCGCGCTGGAACAAGTGGCGGCCCACCGTCGGCATTTGCATGCATGACGATCTGCGCGTGGATCGTTTTGTCTTGCTGCATGGTGACCAGCATCGGCGCTTGGCGGAGTTCGTGACGCAGGACATCAACGATGTCTCGCCAGAAACCGAAGTCGCGCCGCAGGTGATCAACTTTGATGATCCGTGGGACTTTGAAGAAGTGTATTCAAAGCTGCTCGATTTTGCGCAAGGCTACCCGTTTGACCCTGAGACCAATGACTATCTGATCCACATCACCACCGGCACGCATGTCGCGCAGATTTGCCTGTTTCTGCTTACCGAAGCGCGCTTTCTGCCGGGCAAGCTGCTCCAGACGCAGCCGCAGCGCGGGATGTCGCAGCCCATCGGAACGTGGAACGCGATTGACCTCGACCTGTCTCGCTACGATTCGATAGCGACCCGGTTTGCAGAGACTTCGGCACAGAGCGCGAGCTTTCTGAAAAGCGGGATTGAGACGCGCAATGCGGACTTTAACCGCATGATTGCAGAGATTGAGCAGGTCGCGATCCGCAGCCGCGCGCCGATCTTGCTGATGGGGCCGACAGGGGCGGGCAAAAGCCAGCTCGCGCGCAAGATCTATGAGCTCAAGAAGCTGCGCCACCAGGTGGCAGGGCCGTTTGTGGAGGTCAATTGCGCGACGCTGAAAGGTGACAGCGCGATGTCGGCGCTGTTTGGGCACAAGAAGGGCGCGTTCACCGGCGCGGCGACAGAGCGCGCGGGGCTGCTGAAAAGCGCGGATAATGGCGTGCTGTTTCTCGACGAAATCGGTGAGCTTGGGCTTGATGAGCAAGCGATGATCCTGCGCGCCATTGAGGAGGGGCGGTTTCTGCCAGTCGGCGCAGACAGCGAGGCGACGAGCGAATTTCAGCTGATCGCAGGCACCAATCGCAACCTTATGGCCGAAGTGCAGGCCGGTGCGTTTCGCGAAGACCTGTTTGCGCGGCTCAACCTGTGGACCTTCCAATTGCCGGGCCTTGCAGACCGCCGCGAGGATATTGCGCCCAATCTCGATTATGAGCTGGAGCGCCATGCTGAGCGCGAAGGCAACCGCGTGACCTTCAACACCGAAGCGCGCGCGGCATATCTGACCTTTGCCGAAGGACCGAATGCGGCGTGGCAGGGCAATTTCCGCGACCTTGCCGCCAGCGTCACGCGCTTGGCGACGCTCAGCCCCACGGGCCGGATTGATCGCGAAGCGGTGGAGCTGGAACAGCAGCGTCTGCAAGCCTTGTGGTCAGGCGAGACAAAGCGCGCAGGCACCGCGCTGGACGCCGTTCTGGAGCCCGATGCGCTCGCCGCGCTGGACCCGTTTGACCGCGTGCAGCTTGAATTCGTGGTCGAGACCTGCCGCGCCTCGCGCAGCCTTTCCGAGGCCGGGCGCAGCTTGTTTGCGCGCTCCCGCGAACAGCGCAAATCGACCAATGATGCGGACCGGTTGCGCAAATATCTCGCCAAATTCGGGCTGGACTGGGCGCAGATCGCTGGCTGAGCCCTGAGGGTTGCGCGCGCCACATACAGGCTTGCCCTAAGGTAAAGCTTGCCCTAATGGCCGCGCTCCCTCGGGCAATCCGAGGCGAATCGGAGCATATGAATGTTGGAACGGATACTTACACCGGGCGCGATCAGCGCCGCCTTCCAGCCCTTCGCCTGAGCGTTCACACGGACGCTGTGCGCGAGGGTTGGACGTCGCGCACAGATTAAACCCATCTATGGATGAATGAATGCGGCGCGCACTTTGATGCGTGTGGCGCTTGACGGGCGAATTTTATGACTTGCGAACACGCAATGGTGCGCGGTGTGATGCTGCGCCAGATGCGCGGGCTTTCGGCTTCCGATCCGCTCGCAAAGGAACTTGTACGCTTTGGCCAAAAGCATGGGCCATGGCTGCTCGGCTGCACGCGCGGCGATGCGGTCAAGCTGAGCTTTACCAGCTTGCGCAAGGCTTTGCGCGGTGCGCCTGTGCGCGTCGATGCTGCCGAGCCTGTGCTGGAACTGGGGCAGACGCTTTCCCGGCTGCTTGGTCTGGATGAGACGGACACGGCCATCCTGCTTGCCGTGCTGGCGGTTGATCGTCTGCCGCGCATGTCGGAATTGTCTGACTGGATGAGCGACAATGGCGTCGCGCTGCCGAGCCTGATCGGAGCGGCGGCCGGGTTGGACGCGCGCGAGGCAGACCGCCGCGTGCGCCGCCACCTGCTGGTGCGGCTGGGCTTTGTCAGCTTCCATGCGGACTGGCGCGGCAAGGTTGAGATGAATCTGCGGTGGACCTTTGAGCGGATGGTTGACCAGCAGCCCGAAGACGAGGCTGCGATCCTTGAGCTGATGGTCGGCCCTGCGCAGCCTGCGCCTTTGCCGATGGAAGCCTTTGCGCATGTAGAAGCCGCCGATTTCCTCGTGCGCTTGCTGGTCGGCGCGCAGCGAGAGCGTGCAGCGGGGATCAACATCCTCATCCACGGGCCAGTGGGCACCGGCAAGACCGAGTTTGCCCGCGCACTCGCCCATGCCTCGGGCGCGCGCCTGCACGCCGTGGGCGAAGCGATGGAGGATGGCGAGGAGCCCGACCGCGCAGACCGTCTCGGCGCGTTTCAGATGGGCCAGCGCCTGCTCGCCAGCAGCGACCGCGATGTGCTGCTGTTTGACGAGATGGAGGACATCATCGGCGATGCGCAGCCCATGCACGGCAATTGGTTTCGCGGGCGCGAGGGCAGCAAGGTCTTCGTCAACCGCATGATTGAGACCAATCCGGTGCCGGTCATCTGGACCACCAATGCGCTGGGGAACATCGACCCCGCGATCCTGCGCCGGATGAGCCATGTCCTGAAGCTCGACCTGCCCTCGCGCGCAACCGCGATGCGCATTTATGAGCGCATTGCGCGCGAAGAGGGCGTGGCGAGCGACGCGAAGCTCGCCGAGCGCTGGGGCGATCTCATTGAACACGCGCCTGAAACCGCAGCCGTGCTGCGCGTGGCGGCGCGTGCCGGGCAGTTGGCGGGTGAGCCTGAAGGCGGGGTCGCAGCCGCGCGCTCGCTGGTCACGGCGCTGCGGGGTGAAACGCTGCCGCCCGGCGGTGTGGGCACGGTTGATCTGTCGCTTTATGAAAGCGATCGGCCCATCGCGCCTCTGGTCGAAACCTTGGCCAAGAGCGAACACGCCGATATCTCGCTGCTGCTCACCGGGCCGCCGGGGACAGGCAAGACTGCGCTCGCGCATCATATGGCGCGCGCGATGGATCGCCCGCTGCTGGTGCGGCGCACGTCCGATCTGCTGTCGCGCTGGGTTGGCGGGACGGAGGCGAACATCGCTGATGCCTTTGCCGATGCGCGCGCGCAGGGCGGGGTGCTGCTGCTGGATGAGGTGGACTCGCTCTTGTTTGACCGCGCCAATGCGCGTGCAAATTGGGAGGTAAGCCAGGTCAACGAGCTGCTCACCTGGCTGGAGCAGCACCCGCTCCCGGTGATTGCGGCGACCAACTTTGCCCAGAGGCTTGATCCGGCCACCGCGCGCCGCTTTGTCTACAAGCTGGAGCTGCGCGCCTTGTCGGGTGAGCGGCTGGCGGCGGCGTTTGAGCGCTTCTTTGGTCAGCGCCCGCCCGCTGGGCTGGGCGATGTTAAGGGTCTGACGCCCGGAGACTTTGCGCTGGTGGCGCGGCAAATCCGGCACGAGGGCACGCTGAATCCCGAAGCCATCGCCGCGCGGCTGGCGCGGGAGGCCAAGGCCAAGCCGGGTGCAGCGCAGGCGATCGGCTTCTAGGGCGGCCGTCGTGCCAAGGGTATGTTGCAAGGGGGGCCGCGTTGGATTAACAGCGCGGCCCTCATGAAACCGCAAAATCCTCCAAAAACCTACCGGGTCAAAAGCTTCGGCTGCCAGATGAACGTCTATGATGGCGAGCGTATGGGCGAGCTGCTGGCTGAGCGCGGCATCACGCCTGCGCCAGAGGGCGAAGACGCCGATCTGGTGGTGCTGAACACTTGCCACATCCGCGAAAAGGCGGCGGAAAAGGTCTATTCCGACATTGGCCGACTGACCAAGGGCAAAACTCAGGAAAAGGCACCGATGATCGCGGTCGCCGGCTGCGTGGCGCAGGCCGAGGGTGAAGAGATCATGCAGCGCGCGCCCTCGGTGAGCATGGTGGTCGGCCCGCAAGCCTATCACCGCCTGCCCGACATGCTTGACAAGGCGGTGAAGGGCGAGCGCGCGACTGACACTGACATGCCCGCCATCGCCAAGTTCGACAGTCTGCCCAAACGCAGGCGGCGCTCTCCCACCGCGTTTCTGACGGTGCAGGAAGGATGCGACAAGTTCTGCACCTATTGCGTGGTGCCCTATACGCGCGGCGCGGAAATCTCACGCCCTTACAGCGACCTGGTCGATGAAGCGTACAAATTGGTTGAAGCTGGCGCGCGCGAAATCACGCTGCTTGGGCAGAACGTCAATGCGTGGGCGGGGGAAGACACCAAGGGCCGCCGCGCGGGGCTGGGCGAGCTGATCCATCGCTTGGCGGAAATCGACGGGCTGGAGCGCCTGCGCTACACGACCAGCCACCCCAATGACATGGACGATGCTTTGATCGAAGCGCATGGATCATGCGCCAAGCTGATGCCGTATCTCCATTTGCCGGTGCAATCAGGAAACGACCGCGTGCTGAAAGCGATGAACCGCGCGCACACGGCCCAAAGCTATCTCAAACTGCTTGAACGGTTCCGCGCCGTGCGTCCGGACATCGCGCTGTCGGGCGATTTTATCGTCGGCTTTCCGGGCGAGACTGAGGCGGAGTTTGAAGACACGCTGAGCCTGATCGACGAAGTGCGCTATTCTCAGGCGTTCAGCTTCAAATACTCGCCGCGCCCCGGCACGCCCGCTGCGACGATGGACAATCAGATCGCGACTGAAATCATGAGCGAGCGCCTTCAACGCCTGCAAGAGCGTCTGAACCGCGACCAGATCGCATTCAACGAAGCGAGCGTCGGCAAGGTCTGCGACGTTCTGGTTGAGCGAAAGGGCAAGTTTCCCGGCCAATGGCTCGGCAAATCGCCTTGGTTGCAAAGCGTTTGGTTCGAGGAAGACTCCGGACACCCGGCTCAGATTGGCGATATGGTGCGCGTGGAATTGGTTCAGGCTGGCCCCAATTCAATGGAGGGCAGGCCTGTGGTGAGCGAGGCTGCATAGACCTCGCGCTTTTGGGCGATCCGTTACAGCCGTGATTTCACAAACGGCCTTGCATCCTCTATGCCTTGCACGGCAGCAGCGCGACCCGGTCTGCTTTGACCCGGTCTGCTTTGACCCGGTCTGCTTTGACCCCGCCGCTTTGAGCGGGCCGCGCCGTTCAAACTTCGCAGATTGATCAGAGGCAAAAGAGCAAGGCGATGAGTGACACATTCTGGCAGCGCGGCTTTGCAGTGGTCGAGGATATGGTATCCCCGCTGCACTTGGCCATGCTTACCAAGGGCATGGATGTCGCGCATGAGCAGGGTGGCCTGAACGAAGAGGTGGAGTCATTGGCCATCGGTTCATCGGGTGCTTACAGTCCAGTCCCGGGCGAAATGCTGCTGCGCCATTGCCGCAGCCGGTTCGAAGGGATCATCGGCCGCGACCTGATCGAGCATAATGCCTATTGGCGATGGTATCGCAGCGGATCGAGCTTGCGCGCGCACAAGGACAGGACGGGGTGTGAGATTACTGCCTCCGTCACCATTGATTCACCGTCCGACGCTGCGCCTTGGCCGTTGATGGTAACAGACCTCGAAGGGACAACGCACTCGGTCATGCTTCCACCGGGCGCGGGCGTTGTGTTTCTAGGCAGCGATCTTGAGCATTGGGGCGAACCGCTTGAGGCGGACTGGCAAAAGCAATTGTTCCTGCATTATGTAATCAAGGATGGCGATTTTGCCCATCGCGCCTTTGATCAGCGCGGCGCCGACCCTCTGGTGCGCGTTACCGTTTGATCGCAGACTTTTCGCTGACTTGCACGATGACAGGCGAATGACTTTCCACCGCCATCCGGCCTTGCCGCGCTTCCCCGGCTTGCTTTGCGGCGTAAGGGGCGTACCTTCCTCCGCAGGACACGATAAACCTAAAGGGATTCATGGGCCGCAGACCAACCGCTAAGATCGACCCGAAAGTCTTGCCAGCCGCCATTGGCGCTGACGAGGCAAAGCGAGCCAAGGCAGAGGTTCAGTTTGAGAACCAGTCGCTGCTGGGTGCGCTGTTTGGCCAGTTTGACGCCAATCTGGTGCAGGTGGAAAATCGGCTCGGCGTTTTCATTCATGCGCGCGGCGATCAGATCATGATCGAAGGGCCACAAGACGCCGTCGCCCGCGCCCGCGAGACACTCACCACCATGTATGACCGGCTCGCCATGGGGCAGGATTTGGATGCTGGCGCGATCGAATCGCTCATTGCGATGTCGAATGAGCCGACACTGGAGGGGATCATCAGCGGCGAAAAGGAAGAGCCGCCGATCATGATCCGCACGCGGCGCAAAACGGTTGTGCCGCGCTCTGCCACGCAGGTCACCTATATGCGCAGTCTGGCGCGCGATGATATTGTCTTTGCCCTGGGGCCGGCGGGCACGGGCAAGACCTATCTCGCGGTCGCGCAGGCTGTCGCCCAGCTGATCAGTGGCAGCGTGCAGCGCCTGATCCTCTCACGCCCGGCGGTGGAGGCTGGCGAGAAGCTCGGCTTTCTGCCCGGCGATATGAAGGACAAGGTCGATCCCTATCTGCGGCCGCTTTACGATGCGCTGTACGATTGCATGCCGCCAGAACAGGTGGAGCGGCGGATCGCGTCTGGCGAGATCGAAATCGCGCCCATCGCCTTCATGCGCGGGCGCACGCTCGCTGATGCGTTTGTGATCCTCGATGAAGCGCAGAACACCACCCGCGAGCAGATGAAGATGTTCCTCACCCGCTTTGGCCAGAAAAGCCGGATGGTGGTGTGCGGAGACCCGCGCCAGGTCGACATCCCCGGCGGCGACCGAATGAGCGGCCTTGCTGACGCGGTCGACAAGCTGGATGGCGTAGACGGCTTCGGCACAATCCGCTTCACCGCCGCAGACGTGGTCCGCCACCCGATCGTGGGCCGGATCGTTGAGGCGTATGAGGGTTAGGGCGGTGTGGCTTTAACACGTCTTTTCGCTGTTCCACTGAAGCCGATACGAGCCCGATCCGAGTATCGGCACTCGGATTGACGCGGCCCGCATACGCTCCTAACGCAAGCGTATGATATACCATAACATCGGCGCTGAGCGGTGATTTCCGCCAAGGCTCCTCGGCTCGTAAGCTCGTTTGCCCTTGCCGGTTCAGCTTTTGCGGCAATCAACTTGGTCAGCACGCCGGTGCTCGCACAGGAAGCCGCCGGAGCGGGTGGTCCGGCCGAAACCACAGCCCCATCCGCCGACGATGGCACCGAAGTTTACCCACGCAGCTTTTTTGATCGTTTCTTCCCGCAAACAGCGCTCGATCTGCTCGCGCGCGTGCCGGGCTTCACCGTGCAGGGCGGCGAGAGTTTGCGCGGCTTTGCAGGGGCTGCGGGCAATGTATTCATTGATGGCGAGCGGCCGACGATCAAGGCGGGCGGGATCGAAGACATTTTGCGCCGCATTCCCGCCGATGCAGTCGAGCGGATCGAGATTTCGCGCGGCGCTCAGCGTGCGGGCGAGACCGCCGGGCAGGGCCTCATCGCCAATGTCATCCGCAAGCCGCAGGCGCTCGCAGGCACGTGGTCCGGCGAGTTGGAGCGCAACACTGAAGGGCTGATCTACCCGCGCGGAGAGCTATCGGTCACAGCCCCGCTCGGCAAATGGAACACGACCACGCGCATCAATGCCTTTTGGGAGCAATTCGTCTTCACCGATTTTGATCGGATCACGTTCGATGGGGCGGGCAATCTTGCTCTTTTTGAAGAGGAAACGCTCCCCTCCACGCTGCGCGATGCGTTCATTTCCACGGAGGCCAAGCGCCTGCTGGGCGTAGGGACACTCACGCTCAATGCCCGCTTTGGCAACAGCCGGTTTTATCAGGAAACCGGGCGCGATGGGTTTTTGGGCCGCGAACCTGATGGCATGCCTGATCGGCGCACCGATATCCGGTTTGATTCCGAATTCTGGGAAGGCGAACTGACCGCTGATTGGGCAGGGCAGGTGAGCGAGAACTGGCTTCTCAAAGTGCTGGCGCTCGGCTCTTTTCGCGACGTTGTACAAAGCTCGGTCAACGCTGTTGAGGCGCCAGTGGGCGACATTGCGTCGGTCACGCGGTTTGAAGGAGATCAGCACCCGCTTGAGGTGCTCGGGCGCAGCACTTTTGGCCGGATTGCGGGGAGCCTGCGCCCGGAAGTGGGCTTTGAAGTGGCTTACAATCGGCTGGAGTCCTCGCTCGCGCTGGAAGTGGAGGATGCGGGCGGCATAACGGCGATCAACCTGCCGGCCTCGGACGTGACAGTGGAAGAATTGCGCGGTGAGGCGTTTGGCAATCTGATCTGGCAGGCGAGCCCGAAATGGACCTTTGAGGCAGGACTGGCGGCTGAGCTTTCGCGCATTTCCGTGAGCGGCAATGCCGCCGATACCAACAGCTTTACCTTCCTGAAGCCTTCGCTGGGCGCGACCTATCAGATGTCCGAAGCTGTGCAGCTGCGCGCCGCAATCAGGCGCACTGTCGGCCAGCTCAATTTCAACGATTTCGCCGCCTCCGCCAATGCAGAAGATGATCGCCTGCTGGCCGGAAATCCCGATCTCGGGCCTGATCAGACAACGCGCGCAAGCCTTACCGGCGATGTGCGGCTGAAATCGGGCGCGGCGCTTAATGTCGAGGCGTTTCACGAATGGCGTTCCGATGTGCTGGAGCAGATTATCCTGCCGAGCGGTGTGCCGGGCTTGGGCAATGCCGGTTCGGCGCGGGTCTGGGGCCTTGATATTGACGGGGCGCTGCCCTTGCGAGGGGTCATCTGCGGCGGCCTGCTTGAAGTGATCGCCGAGTTTCGCGATTCGCGCTTTGACGATCCGATCACCGGCGAAACGCGCGATGTCACCGCCTTGCTCAATCCGCGCATAATCGTCGATTTCAGGCAGGATTTGACCGCACAGCGCGTGGCATGGGGCATGCGCTATGAACCAGCGCGCGCGTTCGATCTCTTCTTTGTCGATGAGCTGATCGACGATGAACGCGGCCATTTCGTCTCTGCCTTTATCGAGACGACGCGCTTTTTCGGCGTCAAGATGAACCTCGAAGTGCGCAATATTGGCGGGCAGCTCTTCCCGCGCGACCGGCTACTGTTTGCGCCCGACCGGGGCGGGGCGATTACAGGGCGAGAATTGCTGGATCGGCGGCGCGGCGAGTTCGTAAAATTCACGATAACTGATCAGTTTTGATTGGGCCGCGCATTGGTGTTGCGCTCGATGGCCAGTATGGACCTGCCATGGAGCTTGAAATTGATGTGGAAGGCTGGCCCGAAGCCGTATGGCCGGAGCTAGCAGAGCGTGCGAGTGAGGCTGCATCAGACGTAGAGGGCGCGCTTACCAATTCGCGGCTTTCCGTCAGTTTGCTGTTCACCAGCGATGCTGAAATTCACGCGCTCAACCGCGAATGGCGCGAGCGGGACAAGCCGACCAATGTTCTGAGTTTTCCGATGCTTGCGCGTGAGGAACTGCTCGCGCTTGAAGCTGAAGGACCGCCCGTCCTGCTCGGCGATATTGCGCTCGCGCATGAGACCTGCGCGCGCGAGGCCGAGGCCAAGGGGATTTCGCTGGAGGATCATGCGGCCCATCTGTTGATCCACGGCCTGCTCCATCTCGCTGGGCATGACCATGTGGACAGTGAGGCGCAGGCAGAGGCTATGGAAAACCTCGAAATTGCAGCTCTTGCAAAACTGGGCATTTCAAACCCATATTAGCGGCCTCATAGGTGGCGCCCCGCGCGGCGCCATCCGCGCACTCATACGGAGCAGAAACACCAGGGCCATGCCCGATTCACAATCAAACACGGGAGAGGCGGAGAGTAGCAGCCCCCAGCGGCAGGCCTTGTGGCTTGCCCTTCGCAAAATGGTCGGGCTGGGTGAGGGCGAGCGGTCCTTGCGCGCTCAGCTCGAAGAAAAGATCGACGAGCATGAGGGCGAGAACGGCGCGGCTGAGCCTGATGCCAACGCCGCAGCCAATGGCGATCTGTCCCCTGCTGAGCGGCAGATGCTGCGTAACCTGCTGCACTTTTCTGAAAATGACGCGGATGATGTCGCCGTGCCGCGCGGTGAAATCGTTGCGGTTGATGCTACAATCTCCTGGCAGGACTTGGTCGACACTTTCTCGCAACACGGCCATTCGCGCATGCCGGTCTATCGCGAGACGCTCGACGATGTGATCGGGATGATCCACCTCAAGGACGTGTTTCCGTTCCTTGCCAAGGGCCACACCCCCCCGCGCGACTGGACGGTGCTGATGCGTCAGCCGCTTTACGTGCCGCAAGTGCGCGGTGCGCTCGATGTGCTGGCGGATATGCGCGCGCGCCGGGTGCATCTGGCGATTGTGCTCGATGAGTTTTCAGGTACCGACGGCATCATCACGATTGAAGATCTGGTCGAGGAAATCGTTGGCGAGATCGAGGATGAGCATGACGAGACGCCCGAAGCGCTGATCGTACCGATTGGCGAGGGCATGTGGGATTGCGACGCGCGCGCGGAGCTGGACGATGTGGCCGAAGCGGTCGATCCGCGCCTTGCCGAAGTGGAAGAGGCGGTCGATACGCTGGGCGGGCTGGCCTTCGTGCTGGCTGAGGCGGTTCCGCAAGTGGGCGCGGTGGTGGAACATCCAAGCGGTTGGCGGATTGAAGTAACAGACGGCGATGAGACGCATGTGAAGCGCCTTCGCCTGCATGCGCCCGAGCCCAACGCTGCTGCGAGTGACTTGCAATAATCGCACAGACTTCAAGATTTTCACACAAACCTTTTCGTTTTTTGCATCCTTCGGCGCGTTCATGCGTATCTCTGTTGAAACAGGAGACTGAAGGATGCCGTCACGTCGACTTCCCCCGCTGCGCGCGCTGGAAGCCTTTATGCGAACTGTCCGATTGGGGTCGGCCCGCGCGGCTGCGGAAGAGATCGGGCTGAGCCCGTCCGCGCTTTCGCGCCGGATCACCAATCTTGAAGAATTCGTAGGCAAGAAGCTGTTCACGCGCGCGCGCCAATCGATGCAGCTGACCGATGAGGGGCAGGCATTCTATGAGGCGGTGAACCCGCATCTGGAATCGCTCGCCCGTGCGGTGGAGAGCCAGTCAGACAATATCGCACTTCTGCGCCTGCGCCTGGGTGTGTTGCCGATGTTTGGAAGCCAGCGCCTGTTCCCGCGCCTTGGTGAGCTGCGCAAACGGCACCCGCTGCTGCACATTGACATCGACACCGCGCCCCACCTCGAAGATCGCGTGGGCGACACGCTGGACGCTGCGATCATCCTGTCGCGCGGGCCCGACACCAATCTGCATGCCGTGCGGCTCGATCACAATCTGGTGCACGCCATCTGCTCAAAGGATGTTGCGGCCGTGGTTGGCAGCGAAGTAACGCCTGAAAGCCTCGCCAAGCAGACCTTCCTTATCCACAACGAACTGCCTGAGAGTTTCCGAGCGTGGAAGCAGGCGCACCGGCTGGAGGATATGGAACCCGCCGCGATCGACCATTACGATTCGGGCCAGTTGATGCTGGAAGCCGCCGCGCAAGGGTTGGGGATTGCGATCATGCATGATGACCACTTGCGCCGTGCCGCTGACAGCCGCTTGACCAATCTGGGCGGGATCGAAGTTGAGAGCCCCTACAGCTATTGGTTCGTATGCAAGCCCACTGCGCTGGAGATGCGCCCGGTTCGGCTGTTCCACGATTGGCTGGTGCGCGCGGCGCTTTAACGGATTGCGCGCCCACGACAAAGCGCGGCTCAGCTGTCCTCGTGAAGCTCCACCGGGATTTTTGCGAGCGGTGCTTCGTAGCGGACTGGCGGGACAGAGTGGCTGAATTCGCGCGGCGGTTTGCCCAAAGCTTCGGTTAGCGCTTCTTCGATTCGACGGCGCGCTTCGGCGCTGATTGCCTTGCGGCCGCGGAAATCCTCCGGGCTAAACGGTTCAAGGAAGTGCAGCTTTAGGGGGAACGTGCCCTTGCGCGACAGCAGCCGCTTGGAATTGTTAAACCCGCCCTCTTCGCCGATCCAGCCGATCCACTCAGCAACCTCGCCGTAATCCAGAAACACCGGCTGCACCAAAACACCGGGTGGCGGGGGTTCGAGGACGGAAAGCATGCTGGTCTTGAACGGCAGCAGCGACTGACCATCGGTCGTGGTGCCTTCGGGAAACACGGTGACAGACCAATTGTCCGCCAGCGCTTCCTTCAAGGCGTTTATCTGTTCGGCCACGCCCATGCGATGCTCGCGCTTGACGAAAACGGTCCGGTTCAAGGACGCGAGCCAGCCGACAATGGGCGATTGCTCCAGCTCTGCCTTGGCGACGAATGCCGTCCCGCACGCGCCGGCCATGGAGAGAATGTCGATCCAGGACACATGGTTGGCAACGAAGAAGACATCGCGCTTTAGATGGGTGCCCGATGTCGTGACCCGCGCGCCGCACACCCGCGCCGCATAGCGCAGGAACAGCATGGGGAAGGGCGAACCATAGGCGAAAATGCGAAAGATGAAGTGCAGCGGGACGAAGATCAGCAGCAGGGCAATCAGCCCCAGCGCCCGCCATGTGATCCGCATCCAGCCGACCCAGGGAATGGGAGTGGCCTCACCGCGCGCTGCGGCGATGCGGGCTTCCCACGCGGGATCGGACGCCGCCGCGTTGCTCATGACATATCGCGATCATCGCGGGCGAGGCGCACGCCATACAATTCCATGCGGTGATCGACGAGGCGGTAGCCAAGCTTTTCGGCAATTTGGCGTTGCAGCGATTCGACTTCGGGATCGACGAACTCAACGACTTTGCCCGTCTCCACATCAATCAGATGATCGTGATGCGCCTCAGGAACCGGTTCATAGCGTGAGCGGCCATCGCCGAAATCATGCCGATCCAGAATGCCCGCTTCTTCAAACAGGCGCACCGTGCGGTAGACTGTCGCGATGGAGATGCGCGGGTCAATTGCGGAGGCGCGGCTGTGCAGCAGCTCCACATCGGGGTGGTCATCGCTGTCGGAGAGGACCTTTGCGATCACGCGGCGTTGTTCGGTGACGCGCAGCCCTTTTTCTGCGCACAATTGCTCAAGGTCTATCTTCTGGGTCAAGGGTCAGCTCTCCTGACTAAGGCTGTGCCGCGCGGCGATCACCAAGCGGTACAGGTGCATACGGGGATCAAGTGTGACCACAGCCTTAGCCAGAGCGCCGCGCGCACTCAAGCGCCCGAGCCGGATTTGACCCCACGCTGATCGCTCAGCGAAGGGCCAGACCTGGTTCGTGCTGCTTTACTTAACGGTCTTGCGGCGACCGCGGCCGGTGCCCGGCTTACGGCCAAGGCCGATCTTCTTCGCGAGATCACGGCGTTTTTCGGCATAGTTGGGCGCGACCATCGGATAATCCGAAGGCAGGTTCCAACGCGCACGGTATTCTTCGGGCGTCATGTCGAAATTGGTACGAAGATACCGCTTGAGCATCTTCAGTTTCTTGCCGTCTTCAAGACAAACGATGTAATCGGGCTTAACCGATGCTCGGATTGAGACGGCGGGTTCCGGACGCTCTTCAGCGGGCTCTTCCGCTTCACCAAGGCCCGACAGCGCGCCATATACGTTGGTAATAAGGCTGGGCACGTCCTCCACCGAGACATCATTATTGCTCACATGAGCAGCGACAATATCGCTGGTCAGCGTGATAAGTGTTTCTTTCATTTCGATCTCTTGCTCTTGCATAAGTCCCTCAACTGCCTGCTGGCGTTTGTCTTCATCGGCTGTAGTTGTTTTTTTGCCGACGAGGTTCAATGAACCAGCAGTTTTCACATTGCAAGCGTAAGCAAGTCCCGGTTGGCGTCAGATGTGGGGAAAATGAGCCGAATTCAATCTAGATTGAACGGCCGAAAGTAATTGCATCAATTCGGCTGCCATCAGCCTTGCGATAATAGTTGGGCCGTTCACCGATTGGTTCAAATCCGACCTTCTGGTAAAGGTGCAGAGCCGGATTACCGCGTCGCATCTCAAGAAAAATGCGCCGCGCGCCGCGTTGTGCTGCGGATTCGAACAGACGGTCGATCAAGACTTGGCCAATCCCGCGCGCTCGGCATTCGGGCAGGACTGCGATCAACAGCAATTCTTCTTCATCGGCAGCCTGACGCGAAAGAACAAAGCCCGCCGGCGTGCCTTGCGCGGCTGAAAGCGGGTCGCCGCAGGCATCGACGAGCACGACATGGGTCGAAGGCATGACAAGCGCATCGCTGATCTGACGCCGAGTCCACGCCTCGCCGAATTCAGGATCGAAAGCCGCGTCCATGACATGCATGATCCGGTCAACCAGATGCGCGCGCTCCGTCATGCCGATGTCGCCTTTTGCGGGGTTGCATCGGGTGCGCGGCCATAGATGGGGCTGAGCGTTGAGGTCAGGTCACTTTCTGGCAGATCAACCGCATGACGCGCATCGGGCAGGCGGCTCAGCGCGTGGCCGGACCCGCGCAGCGCCACAAATTCCTCCGCTTTGGAGCCAATTATGTGCAGCTGGTCAAAATGGGCGGCGGCCTGTTCAGGGCGCATGGAGCGGACCGGGGCAAGCGGCGCACAATGCGCATCGAATGCCTGGACGAACCACTCGCCGTGGCCGCCATTCATGCACACCAGGAGCGGCTCTGCCTCGCGCGCAGCGCTGCGAGCGAGCAATTGCAGAGTCTGATAGCCCAGCACGTGCGCGCCCCAGGCGATCCCGAGTGCGCGCGCTGTCGCTATTGCGATGCGCACTCCGGTAAAGCTGCCCGGCCCAAGCCCCACGATGATACGGTCCGCGCGGCCCTTGTCGGGAAGCGCCGCTATCATAGGTAACAGCGCTTCGGCATGGCCACGGCCCAGCACGCGCGTGTCAGCCCCAAGCAGTCGCTGCTCAGGCGTCTCGGCGCGCTCGTCCACCAGAGCAACGGAGCACGCTTCACTCGATGTATCGATGCCCAGAACCCGCATAGCTCGGCTGCGATGCCTCAGCGCTGGCCGCGCTGCAAGTCAAACCACGCGATTGAACGTATCGAAGTCCGGGCGGGGCGAACGCTCAAAAATACTGGCGGGATCGCCATAGCCAATTGAGCACAGGAAGTTGACGCGGTGGCGCGGTTCATCCGCAAAGAAGGCGGCGTTGACCTTGTCCGCATCAAAGCCCGACATGGGACCGCAATCGAGGCCCAAAGCGCGGGCGGCCAAGATCAGATAGGCACCCTGCAGCGAGGAATTGCGAAACGCGCCTTCTTCGCGGCCTGCCTCATCGCCTTCAAACCAGCTCTTCGCATCGGTGTGAGGGAACAGCCACGGCAGCTCTTCGTGAAAGTCAATGTCGTAGCCGACGATTGCCGTGACCGGCGCGGCTTTGATCTTATCCTGATTGCCTTCCATCGCGCATCCGGCGAGGCGGGATTTCTCTTCCTCCGAAGTGACCCACACGATCCGTGCAGGCTGCATGTTGGCCGAGGTTGGAGCCATCTTCATCAGGTCCCAGATCGCGTGCAATTGCGCATCGGTGACAGGCTTGTCCAGCCAGCCATTATAGGTGCGCGCTTGGTTGAATAGCTGGGCAAGGGCATCGCCGCCCAGAATCTGGTCATGAAATTGAGTGGTCATGGAAAATTCCCGGAAATGATTGAAAAGTCAGGCTGCTCTGACTTCAACAACCTCTGGGACGTAATGTTTCAACAGGCTTTCAATGCCGTGTTTCAACGTCGCGGTGCTTGAGGGGCAGCCTGCGCAGGCGCCTTGCAGGGTAAGGTAGACGACGCCGTCCTGAAAGCCGCGATAGGCAATGTCGCCGCCATCGCCAGCAACAGCCGGGCGCACGCGGGTTTCGAGTAATTCGTTGATGTTGGCGATGACCTCAGCGTCTTCTGCGCGGTCTTCAACAGCCATTTCAGCTGCTTCAGCCGGAACGCTGAACCCATCGGCGCTGCCGCCGGCAAACAGCGGCGCTTCAGAGACGAAATGGTCGAGCAGGATCGCGATCACCTGCGGTTTGAGGTCACTCCAGTTCACGCCCGGAGCCGCCGTGACGGTCACAAAGTCGGACCCGAAGAACACATTCACCACTTCGCCTGTGTCAAAAATCGCCTGCGCCAGAGGACTTGCCTCGGCGGCTTCAGGCGAGGCGAACTCGCGCGTTCCTGCTGGCATGACGGGGCGGCCCGGCAGGAATTTGAGGCTGGAGGGGTTCGGGGTGGTTTCGGTTTCGATGAACATCACTTGGAAATAGGGCGTCCCAGCCGCAGCGACAAGCGATTGTGTGCGGTTTTCTGACGCGCTGAAGGCTCCATGCGGCACATTCACTATCGCTTCAGGCAACGTGGCCCTATATGCGCAGTCTATGACGCTAATTCTTCGGGCTTTTGGTGCCCTCTCTCTGCTTGCAGCGCCGCTTGCGCTCGCCCCGTCCGCTTTTGCACAAGCCAGCGGTGCTCCGGCATCCGCCGTCAATGATCCTTCCAGCGCGGTCCCTGAGGTTGAAATCCCCGCGCCGCGCGCGCTGCAAAGCGAGGATGAAACCCCATGGCTCTATCGCGGCAGCAACATTCCGGTCGACCGCGAATGGAAGTTTGGCGAGCTGGAGAACGGCCTTCGCTACGCGGTGCGCAAGAACGGCGTGCCGCCGGGGCAGGTCTCGATCCGGGTGCGGGTTGACGTCGGATCGCTGCATGAGCGCGAATTTGAGCAAGGCTATGCGCACCTGCTGGAACACTTGCTGTTTCGCGAGAGCAAATATCTCGGCCAGGCAAAGGCGATTGAAACCTGGCAGCGGCTGGGCGCGACCTTTGGCAGCGATACCAACGCCGAAACAAGCCCGACGCATACCGCTTACAAGCTTGACCTACCTAATGCGGACCGTGCCAAACTGCATGAAAGCTTTAAATATCTTTCCGGCATGGTCCGCGAGCCTGTGCTGAATGATGCCAACGTCGCGGTCGAACTGCCGATTGTGCTGGCTGAAAAGCGCGAGCGCGGCGGGGCGGGGGAGCGGGTCGGGCTGTTCACGCGCCGGACTTTCTTTGCCGGACAAAGGCTCGCCACCCGCACTCCCATTGGCACGGTTGAAACGCTGGAAGCGGCAACGGGTGCGCGCGTCGCGGAGTTTCACCGCCGCTGGTATCGTCCTGAAAACACAGTGATCATTGTGGCGGGCGATGCCGATCCCCAATTGCTCGCGGGGCTCGTTGAGCAATGGTTTGGCGATTGGGAAGGTATTGGCGAAGGTGTCGAAGCGCCTGATTTCGGCGATCCCGTGCCGCCCGAAGGCACAATCGCAGCGGCGGGCACCGGGTGGCCTATCGGTCAGCTTGGCGTCACCGTTGAGCCTGATCTGCCGCGCAATCTGACCTATGCTGTCATGCGCCCGTGGCGCCCGGTTGAGGATACCATCGAATATAACGAAGGCCTGATGATTGATCTGGTTGCCCAGCAAATCATCAACCGCCGGCTTGAATCGCGCGCGCGCGGCGGCGGCAGCTTCCTTTACGCGCAAGTTTCGCAGGATGACATTTCACGCTCAACCGATGCGACCTTCGTAACCTTTGCCCCGCTCACCGCAGACTGGAAAGCCGCGCTAAAGGATGTGCGCGCGGTCATCGCCGATGCGATTGCCAATCCGCCGACGCAGGAGGAAATCGACCGCGAAGCCGCAGAGCTCGATGTCGTATACGCCAACTCGCTCGAACAGGAGAGTGTGCAGGCTGGATCGCGCCTCGCTGATACGCTGGTGAACGCCATCGACATTCGTGAAACGGTCGCTTCGCCGCGAGTGGTGCTGGACGTCTTTCGCGGGGCCAAGCCGCGGATGAACCCGGCAGAAGTGCTCGCCCGAACCAAGGCTTTGTTCGAAGGCGATGTTGTGCGCTCGGTCTATGTCACTTCAGCAGAAGGCGAAGCGGACGAGGAAGCCTTGCGGCTGGCTCTGGCGAGCGAGGTGGAACTTGATTCCTCCGCCCGGTTGGCCGCCAAAAGTGTTGAGTTTGATGACTTGCCGCCGATTGGCGAGCCAGGAACCATCCTCAGCCAAGCGCCGATTGGCGCGTTTCAGGTTGAACAGATCAACTTTGAAAATGGCGTGCGCGCGCTTGTCTGGGCGAATGATGCAGAGCCGGGGCGCGTCACTGTAAAAGTGCGCTTTGGCGCGGGCTATCGTGCGTTTGATGAGAGCAACGCGGTCTATGCCAATATTGGCAAGTCGGCGCTGGTTGGCGCAGGGCTGGGTGAGTTGGGCCAAAACGAGATCGACCGATTGGCGACAGGCCGCAAGCTGGGCTTTAATTTCGGGATTGACGATGCGGTGTTCACCTTTACCGCGCAAACCCGCTCCAGCGATGTCGCTGACCAGCTCTATCTGTTCGCTGCAAAGCTGGGGATGCCGCGCTGGGATGCAGACCCGATCATCCGTACTGTGGCTGCGGCCAAGAGCGCGTATAAAAGCTATTCGACCAGCCCGAATGGGATCATCAATCGCGATCTTGAATATCTCGTCACCGATGCCGATCCGCGCTTTGCAACGCCTGATCCCGAAGCGCTGGACGCAGTGACGCCGGAGGGTTTTCGCAAAGTGTGGGAGCCGCTGCTGAAGCAAGGCGATATCGAGGTGCTCGTGTTTGGTGAGTTTGATCGCGATGCGATTGTTACCAAGCTGACCGAGACCTTTGGCGCGCTGCCTGCGCGTGAGCCGATCCCGGCTGAAATTGCCGCGCGCCTGCCGCGCTTCCCGCAAGGTGAGCCGCTTCCCACCGTGCTCAAGCATCGCGGCGATGCCAATCAGGCCGCCGCTGTGATCGCCTGGCAGACCGGGGGCGGGGTGACAGCGCTGCGCGAATCGCGCCAGATCGAAATCCTCACCCAGCTGTTCAACAACCGCCTGCTCGAAGCGCTGCGCGAGGAGGCGGGGGCAAGCTATGCTCCGCAGGTCTTCTCCAAATGGCCGACGGATTTGCAGAAGGGCGGCACGATCACCGCGCTGGCTCAGCTGGAGCCGGAATTCGTGCCGGTCTTCTTCGCGGAGGCTGACAAGATTGCCAAGGATCTGGTCGCCAACCCGCCCTCGCAGGAAGAGCTGGAGCGCGTCACTGTGCCGCTGGGCCAACTGATCCAGCGCGCATCGACGGGCAATTTGTTCTGGCTGTACAATCTGGAAGGTGCGAGCTTCGATCCCAAGCGGGTTGAGCTGCTGCGCTCGATCCTCGCGGATTATTCGCAGACCCGGCCGCAGATCATGCAATTCCTCGCCAAGCGTTACTTTGGAGGCGGCGCGCCGCTGCGGCTGGCTGTTCTGCCTGAGAGTAAAGAGCTTGCCGGGGTGGAGCCGCTTGCCCCGGAAGCGCAATCGACCAGCAATGCACGCGGCGCGTTTACGGGCGCTGTGCAGGGACCAGAGCTTTAAAGCTTTACATAGGGCCGCCCTGCATGTGATGCGCGCCGCTGCAAAACGCGAGGGGGCGTGCTATCTTGGAGTGGCACGCAATGCGTTTAAAGTTGGACTAGACAGTGACCATGGCAAACAGTTGGAATCCGCAAAGCTGGAAAGACTTCGAAGCGAAGCATCTTCCGCATTATGAAGACCCCGCCGAATTGGCCGAGGCAGAGGCCACGCTGGCCGATTATCCGCCGCTCGTCTTTGCCGGCGAAGCGCGCGCGCTGAAGGCGGATCTCGCCGAAGTGGCTGAGGGCCGGGCATTCCTGCTGCAAGGCGGCGATTGCGCAGAGAGCTTTGCCGAGTTCCACCCCAACAATATCCGCGATACATTCCGCGTCCTGCTGCAGATGGCGGTCGTCATGACCTTTGCGAGCAAGCGGCCGGTGGTGAAGGTCGGACGCATGGCAGGCCAGTTTGCCAAGCCGCGCTCTTCTGCAACTGAGACCAAAGGCGATATGACGCTGCCGAGCTATTTCGGCGACAATATCAACGGGATCGAATTCGAGCCCGCGACCCGCCGCAACGATCCCGGCCGCATGGTGCGCGCCTACTCGCAGGCGGCCTCAACGCTTAACCTTTTGCGCGCCTTTGCCGGCGGTGGCTACGCCAATCTGAGGCAGGTGCACCAATGGACGCTCGAATTCATGGGCCGCACGCCATGGACGGAAAAGTTTGCCGAGACCGCGGACCGGATCGGCGAAGCGCTTGATTTCATGGAAGCATGCGGGATTGACCCGGCAACGGTGCCGCAGCTGCAAGGCACCAGTTTCTACACCAGCCATGAAGGGCTGTTGCTGCCTTATGAGCAAGCGCTCACCCGGCGCGATTCGCTGACGGGCGGCTGGTACGCGACCAGCGCGCACATGCTGTGGATTGGCGACCGCACGCGCTTTCCCGGCAGCGCGCATCTCGAATTTGCGCGCGGAATCGGCAATCCGCTGGGCATCAAATGCGGCCCCAGTCTTGAGCCTGATGCGCTGCTCACCATGCTTGATGAGCTAAACCCAGCGCGCGAGGCAGGGCGGATCACGCTCATCAGCCGCTATGGCCATGACAAGGTTGAGGAAGGCCTGCCCAAACTCGTGCGCGCGGTCACCCGCGAAGGGCACAAGGTGGTGTGGAGCTGTGACCCGATGCACGGCAATGTCATCAAGTCCGAAAGCGGCTTTAAGACCCGCCCGTTCGAGCGGATTTTGGCCGAAGTACGCGGGTTTTTCGCAGTCCACCGCGCTGAGGGCTCGCATCCCGGCGGCATCCATATAGAGATGACTGGGCAGGACGTAACCGAGTGCACTGGCGGGGCCGTCGCCATCACCGATGAACGGCTAGGCGATCGCTATCACACGCATTGCGACCCGCGCCTCAACGCCGAGCAATCGCTGGAGCTGGCCTTCAAGATCGCTGAAATGCTCAATGACGAAGCGGTCGAGCGTCAGGCCGACGCCGCCTAACGCTCTGGGCCTCAGGCCACTTTGGGGGCCGGCCCTAAGGGATTCCCCGAGGGGAGGCGTTGCAATAGGCTCAGTCTGGATCCGGGTATGGCATCCGGGCTATGCTGACGGCCTCTCTTTCTGCGACCGGCGCTACGGGCGACGTTCCTGAACCCTCCGCAGCTACGTCCTCTGGGCTGGCGCTTGGGCAGGCTTTGGGCACAGACACGCTGCTGCTGACCGTTATCGCTTTGACCATGGTTGCGATTGTGGCCTTGGCAGGCGTGGTAAGAGCGCGGCAGGAAACCCGCACCGCCGCGCGCATGGCCCGCAACCACGCGAAGAGCATGAATGAAATGCTGCGAACCATCCGGATGGCAGAAAGCATCGCTGATATCGGCGTGTGGCAATACGATCCGCGCTGCGGGGAACAGCAATGGTCTGACGGGATGCGGCGCCTGTTCGGGATCGAACATCATGATGAGTTCGTCGCCGGTGATGCTGAGACACTGCTTTACGCCAACGATATCGATCTGGTCGGCAATGTCATGCAGCACGCTCATGAGCGCCACCCCTTCACCTTGCACTACGATATTCACGGCTATGACGGCGCACCACGCTCCATCAGCGTACAGGCGTGCAATCTGTTCGGTGCGGGCGGGGCAGTGGCGCGCATTGTCGCCGTGGTGCGCGATGTGACGGACCAGATGAGCCGCGAGCGGGCCTTGGAGCAATCGCGCCGGGTGGCCGTGCGAGAGGCAGATAAGGCGCGCAAGCTGGCGGAGACCGATCCGCTCACAGGCCTTGCCAATCGCCGCCGCGTTATGACTGATCTGGACCGTATGATCCTGTCTTCAAGGCAGCTTTTAAGGCCGCTCACCCTCGTTGTGTTTGACATCGATAAGTTCAAGGCTGTGAACGACACGCATGGCCATGTGGAAGGCGACAAAGTGCTCCGGCGCGTGGCACAGATCGCGCAAAATCAGGCGCGCGATGGCGATCTGGTTGGTCGCGTGGGAGGCGAAGAATTCGTCTGGATTGTGCCGGGCGCCACCAGCGATCAGGCCGAACTCATGGCGCAGCGCCTGCGTGAAGCGGTCGAGCAGGGCAGCCCCGTCGGAGATGTACCAGCGGTCACGATCAGCCTTGGCCTTGCGCAATTGCACTCGCACGACACATCCATCAGCATTTTCTCGCGCGCGGATGTTGCGCTGTATGCCGCGAAGAATTCTGGCCGCAATCGGGTGGAAGTGGCTGTTTAGCCAATCGCAATCAGGCCGCATCAAACAGCTTGGACGCTTGAATTGACACGGTAATCCGCCCGCTTGAATGCGTTTTGCCTTTTTTATGTCATCCCCATCCGCCATGACGCCCATGCGCGCCATGACGGTGCGGGAGATGAATGAGTGCCCTTTGATCAGTCCCGCAGGGACGCTGCCACTATCGCGCCCTCTGCCTCGCTGGCTGATCGCTACACCGCCACCCGCCGCCTGAGCGAGGCTCTTGTGGAGCCATTGTCGGAAGCCGATGCGACGCTCCAGTCGATGGAAGACGCCTCTCCCGCCAAGTGGCATCTGGCGCACACGACGTGGTTCTGGGAGACCTTCCTGCTGCGCGACCATGCGCTGGGATATGAGGCGTTCAACGATCACTATCACTACCTGTTCAACTCCTATTACGAAGCCGAAGGCGCGCGCCATTCAAGGGCTGCGCGCGGGCTGCTGTCACGCCCCAGCCTTGGCGAAGTGTGCGATTGGCGCGGCGCGGTCGATACGGCGATGGAGGGCATGCTCGGCGACCCGGTGCCTGAACCGCAGATCGAAACGCTGATCGAACTGGGCATCGCGCATGAGCAGCAGCACATCGAATTGCTGCTGACTGATATCAAGCATGCTCTTTTCCAGAACCCGATGGGGCCGCCTATGTGGTCAGAGCCAAGCCAGTGCGCAGGCGGCGACCGGGCTGAGCGAAGAGCCGAGGCGAGCGAGGGCTGGCATTCGCATCCCGGTGGCATCGCGCTAGTTGGTCATCATGGGGTTGGCCATGATGGAGAGGGCTTTGCGTTCGACAATGAAGGCCCGCGCCACCGCGTGCTGTTGGAGCCGTTCGCGCTTGCCAAGGCCTGCGTCACCAATGCTGAGTGGGAGGCCTTCATCGCCGATGGTGGCTATTCCAATGCGGCTTTGTGGTTGGCCGATGGTTGGGCGTGGATTCAGCGCGAGACTATCACCGGACCGCTCTATTGGCGCGAGGGTGAGCACTTCACGCACACAGGCTGGCAAGAGCGCGACGCGCACGCGCCGGTCGCACATATCTCGCACTATGAGGCCGATGCCTTTGCGACATGGGCCGCGGCAACATGGAATGGCGCGCGACTGCCGACCGAGTTCGAGTGGGAAGCGATTGCGCGCGGGCAAAGCAGCGCCGGATCGCCGCAGGCGCATGATGCGAGCGCGGGAAACCAGCTTGATGGCGCTGCGCCTCCGCTGCCCTGTGGTGGCGGGGATCTGTTCGGTGATGTCTGGCAATTCACCGCGAGCGCCTATCTGCCCTATCCCCGCTTCCGCGTGGCAGAGGGCGCGGTGGGCGAATATAACGGCAAATTCATGAGCGGGCAGTGCGTCCTCAAAGGTGCAAGCTGCGCGACAGTGCGCGGCCATTCTCGCGCTTCGTATCGCAATTTCTTCTACCCGCATCAGCGCTGGCAATTCACTGGCCTGCGGCTCGCAAAGGACCTTTAGGATATGTCGCAACGCAAAGGTCTGGCGCTGGTCGAGCGCGATGCTGACGGGATCGACACCGCCTTTCGCGCGGACGTGCTGGCTGGGCTCGCGCAGCCGCAAAAGGCGATCCCGGCGCGCTGGTTCTATGATGAGGCCGGGTCGCGCCTGTTCGAAGAGATCACGCAGCTGCCCGAATACTACCCCACGCGCGCAGAGACCGAGATCCTCACCGCGCGCGGGCGCGAATTTGTAAAGCTGATCGGCGAAGACCGCGCGGTGGTCGAATTCGGCTCAGGCTCCTCGGTCAAGACCCCGCTGCTTCTCAAGGCGATTGACCCGGCAGCCTATGTCCCGCTCGACATCAGCGGCGATTTCCTGCGCGCGTCAGCAGCCGACCTCAGCGCGAAGTTTCCCGGCCTGCCGGTGCATCCGGTCGAAGCGGACTTCATGCGAAGGGTCGAACTGCCAGAGGCGGTGGCGGACCTGCCCAAGCTCGGCTTTTTCCCCGGCTCCACCATCGGCAACATGGTCGCGCCCAGCGCGGTCGATCTGCTGCGCTCCATGCGCGAAACCCTGGGCGAGGGGGCGAAGCTGCTAATCGGGATGGACCTGATCAAGGATGAGGATGTGCTGGTTTCCGCCTATGATGATGCCGCCGGCGTAACCGCGCGGTTCAACCTTAATCTCGCAGCACGCATCAACCGCGAACTCAAGGGCGATATTCCCGTCGACGCGCTGCGCCATGAAGCGCGCTGGGATGAGACCCATGCCCGCATCGAAATGCATTTGGTCGCAGAGCGGGCGATGGTCTTTTCCGTTGCAGGCAAAGGTTTTGCGATGGCGGCAGGGGAAAGCATCCACACCGAGAACAGCCACAAGTTTGACCGGCGCACAGCGGCTCAGTTGCTGTTGGCAGGCGGATGGGAGCCTGAGGCGCGCTGGACCGACAGCGAAGAGCGCTTTGCCCTGCTGCTCGCCCAAGCCCGCCCGCCGCGCATAGCGCCTTGATGGCAGGTTTGCAGAAACCGCGCTCGCCCGGCAGCGTTGAGCGGTGATGAACGAAAAATACAGCGAAATCTTGATCATCGGCGCCGGCATGGCCGGGCTCGCCTGCGCGACACGATTAGCGAAGGCGGGGCGCTCGGTAACTGTGCTCGACAAAGGGCGCGGGCCGGGCGGGCGCATGGCAGCTCGGCGGGCTGAGATTGAAGGTGAGACTGTTTCCTTCGATCACGGCGCGCAATATTTCACCGCGCGCGATGCGAGCTTTTGTGAAGCGGTCGCCGGGTGGGAGGCGCAAGGCGTGGTGGCGCGTTGGCCCGCTGCGGAGAAGCCGAGCGGGGACCATGCCTGGGTCGGCACACCAGGGATGAACGGCCCGATCCGCGCCATGGCCGACGGGTTGGACGTGCATTGGGGGACCCGTGCCGAAAGCATTCAGCGCGATGAAGATCGCTGGATTATCCGTGCCGCCGAACGGGTTTTTGCGGCGGACAGCGTGCTTGTCGCGATCCCGGCTGAGCAGACAGCCGAATTGCTCGCCAATGCCGCACCCGACTACGCTGCAATCGCAGCAGGCGTGACGTCCGAGCCGTGCTGGGCGGTGATGGCGGCGTTTGCGCAGCCGCTTGGCCTTGCCGCTGATGGCATGCGCGATCCCGACGCAGCTATCTCTTGGGCGGCGCGCAATTCGGCCAAGCCGGGCCGCTCGGGCGCGGAATGCTGGGTGCTCCACGCCTCCCCCGAACGCAGCCGCGCGATTATCGATCTGCCGAAAGAGGAAGCGGCCACTGTGTTGCTCGCGGATTTCTTTGCGCAAATTGGCGCAGCGCCCGTCGCCCCGATTCACCTCACCGCGCATCGCTGGCTCTACGCCATGCCCGCTGCCCTCAAGGGGGAGCCCGCGCGCTGGGATGGCGAAGCGCGCCTTGGTCTGGCGGGAGACTATCTGCACAGCCCGCGCGTTGAAGGCGCTTGGGTCTCTGGCAGAGCTCTCGCAGACCGCGTGCTGGCGGGCTGAGCGCCTTTACGTTGCCCTCACAAGGGTTAGTGGACGCTGCGCTGCCCGTGCGCCTAACTCCCGGCATCACGCAAGGGAGAGACGCAATGCAAGACCTGTTCGACCTATCAGGGCAAACTGCGGTGGTTACGGGCGCGGGCCGCGGCATTGGTGAGGGGATAGCCATCCTGCTGGCCGAAGCGGGCGCAAATGTGGTGTGCGCGGCGCGCTCGGCTGATCAGATTGATCGTGTCGCCGCCGCCATCAACGCCAGCGACGCCCCCGAACGAGCGATGGGTCGCGCGATAGCGCAGGTCACTGACGTTTCCAGCGCTGATGATATGAACGCGCTCGCTCAGCGGGCCGTCGATGAATTTGGACGGCTTGATATCTGGGTGAACAATGCAGGCGGTTCGCTGGTGTCGGCTCCGCTGGTGGAGCTCGATCCAGCGGAGTGGGACAAAACGCTCGCCGTCAATCTGTCCTCGGTGTTTTACGGCGTGCGCGCGGCGGTGCCGCATATGACGCGGGGCGGCTCAATCGTGAATACGTCAAGCATGGCGGGGCGCGATCCGTTCCCGGGCAGCGGGCATTACTCGGCGGCCAAGGCGGGGGTGAATATGCTCACCAAAACGCTCGCGCTGGAGCTCGGCCCGCACAACATCCGCGTCAACGCGATCCTGCCCGGCTTTGTGCCGACAGACACAGTGAAGAAAGCGCTGAACATGTCGGATGAGGATTTCGGTCCGCTGCTCGAACAATTGAACCTGCCCGCCGGACGCCTGGGCACACCGCGCGATATCGCCGCATGCGTGCTGTATCTGGTGGGCAATTCGGGCGAGTGGGTAACGGGCCAGTGCCACGTTGTGGCGGGGACAGTTTGAGGTCCGGGGTCCAGCGAGCCGTAACTGGGGTTTAGATATCTGGAAAGTGGCTGGGGTGGCAGGGATCGAACCTGCGAATGCCGGTACCAAAAACCGGTGCCTTACCACTTGGCTACACCCCAGCAGGAAGACGCGCCGTATAACGCGCTTGGCGAGGATGTGAAGGGGGCGGATTGCAAAAATCCGCCCCGCATCTGTGCTTTAGAGCACTTTAGAAGGTGAAATCGAGGTTCAGGTTCTCAAAGTCCGCCGCGGAGTGGCGCTCGCGCAATTGCTGATCCTCATCGCCCCACACCTTGTTGACGAGCCGTCCGCGCTGCACGCCGGGGCGCGCAGCGATCTCTCGCGCCCACCGCGCGACGTTGGTGTATTCGTCGATTGAGAGGAAGGTCTTGGCATCATTGTAGATCGTGCCCGCGATGAAAGGCGCGAGCCACGGGAAGTTGGCCATATCGGCGATGGTGTAATCCTCGCCGCCCAGAAAGCGGGTTTCGCCGAGGCGCTTGTCCGCGACATCGAAAATGCGCTTGGCTTCCATCGCATAGCGGTTGATCGGGTATTCGTACTTTTCCGGCGCGTAGGCGTAGAAATGGCCAAAGCCCCCGCCAATGAACGGCCCGGTGCCGACCTGCCAGAACACCCAGCTGAGCACTTCGGCGCGAGCGGCGGGATCGGTCGGCAGGAATGCGCCGAATTTCTCCGCCAGATGCACCAGGATTGCGCCCGATTCGAAAATGCGGAACGGCGTGTCGCCGCTTTGGTCGAGCAGCGCTGGGATTTTCGAGTTGGGATTGATCGCGACAAAGCCGCTGGAGAATTGGTCGCCATCGCCGATATTGACCGTGTAGGCGTCGTATTCCGCGCCAGCATGGCCCGCTTCGAGCAATTCTTCGAGCATGATCGTGACCTTCACCCCGTTGGGCGTGGCGAGCGAGTGCAGCTGAAACGGATTGTCGCCCTTGGGAAGCTCGCGCTCTTCACGCGCGCCAGCGGTCGGCCGGTTGATGCTGGCAAACTTGCCGCCGCTGACTGTGTCAGCGCTCCAGACTGCCGGGGGTGTGTAGGTGGGATCGGCCATGGAATTTCTCCTTGCTTGGGAGGTCGGACGGGTCTGACCCTTCAGACCGCTCAAGTGGCGGCTTGAGAAGCTGAGCGCAAGGCGCGCCGCGTGCAAGCAATCGCTCGGCCACGCAAAGCAGAACTTTGCCCCCGCTGACGAAGCGGCTAGGGCGGGGCGAGAATGACCGCAAAGAGAGCCCCGCAGCATGGCTGAGAGCACGCACCGCTTTTACAACATACACGAGCAAGGCTTCGTCCGGGTGGCCACTTCGACCCCGTGCGTGCGCCCTGCCGATGTCGCGTTCAACACTGCCAGCGTGATCGCCGAGGCCCGCCGCGCGCATGAGCAAAACGTTGATCTCCTGGTCTATCCCGAGCTTACTCTGTCGTCTTACGCGATTGATGATCTGCTGTTGCAGCAGGCCTTGCTGGTGGCCGCAGAAAATGCGGTGATGGATGTGGCAGAGGCGAGCGAAGGGCTTACCCCGGTGCTGGTGATCGGCGCACCTTTGCGCCGCAATGGCAAGGTCTACAATTGTGCCATCGTGATCGCGGATGGTGCGGTGCTCGGCGTTGTCCCTAAAAGCTATCTGCCCAATTACCGCGAGTTTTATGAAAAGCGCTATTTTGCGCATGGGCGCGGCATCACCGATGCGTGGATTTCGATATGCGATGAGGAGGTGCAGTTTGGCACGGACCAGATCTTTGCCGCACGCAACATTCCCGGCTTCACCTTTGGCGTAGAGATTTGCGAGGATTTTTGGGCGCCCAATCCGCCGGGCACGCAGGCCGCGCTCGCCGGAGCGACGATCCTGTGCAATCTCTCGGCCTCCCCCATCACCATCGGGCGCGCGGATGATCGCCATCTGCACTGCCGCTCGATGAGCGCGCGCGCGATCTGCGCCTATGTCTATTCCGCCAGCGGGCACGGCGAAAGCACCACCGATCTCGCATGGGACGGGCAGGGCGTGATCTACGAGACAGGCACTCTACTGGCGGAAAGCGAACGCTTTGATCGCGAGCCCGAATTGTGCGTCGTCGATGTCGATCTCGACAGGATCCTGGCCGAGCGGATGCGCAATCAGACATTCGCCGACGCCGCCGAAGCCGCTGGCCGCCCCGAAGACACGTTTCGTGTCTCCGAATTCCAACACCGCGCCGCGCCGTGCGAAATGGATGACGAGGATGAGTGGGACTACGCCGACATCGGTCTGATCCGCCCCGTGCGCCGCTTCCCCTTCGTGCCCAACAACGCGCATACGCTGGACGAGGATTGCTACGAGGCGTTCAACATTCAGGTCGATGCGCTGATGCGCCGGATCGAAGCGACCAAGGCGCAGAGCCTGATTATCGGAATTTCGGGCGGGCTCGACAGCACGCATGCTCTGATCGTCGCGGCCAAAGCGTGCGACCGGCTGGGCCTGCCGCGCACCACGATCCGCGGCTACACAATGCCCGGCTTTGCAACGTCCGAGGGGACCAAGTCCAATGCGTGGAAGCTGATGGACGCCTTTGGCATCACCGCGCAGGAAATCGACATTAAACCGGCGGCGCAGCAGATGCTGGGGGATATGGACCACCCGTTCAGCGCGGGTGAGCCGGTCTATGATGTGACTTTTGAGAATGTGCAGGCGGGGCTTCGCACGGACTATCTGTTCCGGCTGGCTGGGCAGCATTCCGGCTTTGTGGTGGGAACGGGCGATCTGTCCGAACTCGCGCTGGGCTGGTGCACTTATGGTGTGGGCGATCACATGAGCCATTACGGCGTCAATTCAGGCGTGCCCAAAACGCTGATCCGCTATCTGATCCGCTGGACGGCTCAGACAAAGCAATTCTCCGATGCCTGCGGTGACATTTTGATGGCGGTGTATGACACTGTGATCTCGCCAGAATTGGTGCCTGCGGGCGAGGATGGCGCGATCCAGGATACCGAGGCGCATATCGGCCCGTATGAGCTGAACGACTTCTTCCTTCACCACACGATCCGCTATGGCCAGCGCCCGTCGAAAATCGCTTTCCTTGCGTGGCATGCGTGGCGCGCGAAGGAGGCGGGCGCGTGGCCCGATGGCTATTCCGGAGCGCGCAAGAACGACTATGATCTTGCCACCATCGCTGTGTGGTTGGAGAAATTTGCCAAGCGCTTTTTCGCGTTCTCGCAGTTCAAGCGCAGCGCGCTGCCCAACGGCCCCAAGGTCAGCTCACAAGGCGCGCTGAGCCCACGCGGCGACTGGCGCGCGCCGAGCGATGCGGTCGCCGATGTGTGGGTGGAGGAATTGCGCGCCAACCTGCCTGAAGGGACTCTGCCTTAAGGGCAGATAGGCGCCGGGTCAGTCTGCCGGTTTTTGCGGGGCAAGCGCGCGATGCTCTGTCAACCGGTCTGAAAGCCATGTGAGCCAATTGCGCGCTTCGGCATCGGTGGAGCCCACCTCGACCATCGGCATAAAAGTTTCTTCAATCGCGGTGTGAACATTGGCCGGATTGGCGAGCAAAAATGCTGCAATGTCAGCGCGAGCCGCTTCAATTTCGTCGGGCCAATTTGTGCTCGCGAAATCCTTGACCACGTCATCTTGGCTGTCGGCTTCGAACATCCAATCCTGATGGAAATAGGCGTTCAGCAAATTGGTCAGGGCGGCATAATCGGACATTGGTTCAGGGCACCGGGAATGAGGTGAGGATGTAATAGAGTTTGCCGTTGAAAGTCTCTTTCTTCAAGACGATCCGCACGCGGTTCATTTGTGTCACTCGGCCTGTCGCCCGCACCACTCCGAACCCGGCGTTCTGAGCGGAGACTTCCAGCACTTTCTTTGATCCGTTCGCCGCGCTGTTCGCCCAGTTTGCGATAACGCTTTTGTTGGTTCGCAAAGCGGTACCGATGATCCGCTCAGCTTCCGCGACCGTTCGAAAGGTTGATGCGGCAGGGATCCGGGTTTGCTGCGCGAGCCGTGCGCGCAATTGCGCTTCGGTCTGTCCGATATGGCGCGAGATTGTGTGACCGCCCAACCGTGAACCTGAGGCAGCCTCATGCGCAGCCAGCGAGATACGGCCGCCGCGCACGGCTGCAATCCGGACCGCCGCCAGTCCAGCGGAGACCACGATTGGCACGGCCAAATCAACCCCATCGCCGATCCGTTCAGCGGTTTCTGCATCAACGCCAAGCTGTTCGGCAATCGCCGTTGTTGTGTCGCTGGTGAGTGTGTCTGTCTCCAACCCGGTCCACGCTTGGCGCGCGCCTGATTGCATCATGTCGATCCCGTGCAGCCCCAGCGCGCCGCCTCCGACTTTGGTCAGCATCGTGGGCTCCGGGACAGCGAGCAGTGCCCCACCGCCCAGCGTTTCCAGCGCTCCGAATAAAGCGTTAGCGACGCCCCAGGCGCGGTTCGAAAAACTGGGCTCTTCCAACGTTGCGCCGCTTAACACGGCGGCAAGCTGGACCGGAGTCATGACTACGCGAACGCCTTCTTCTTCCACGCTGATACCCCGCTCTTGTCTTTCGAATACTTTCGAGTCGAACACGAAAGCTACAGTGAATCTGTGATAGAAAGAAGACCTGGCAGCTGAACGAATTAATAGGCCGGAGCGCTCCGCGAACGCACCGGCCTATTGCGACCCTGAGGCTTGGTGCGTCAGGTGGGATCAGGCGGCGGGGGCGACCTTTTGAGCTTTCGCGATGGCTGCGGCGATCTTGGCCTCGCCATCCGCGCCCATGATGCCGTCGGCGGCTATCATGTCGACATCTTTGATGCCGAGGAAGCCGAGGAAGAAGGTCAGCCAGCTCGACATGAAATCCATGTCAGACCCAATCGGCGTGCCGCCTGACGCTGCGGCGATATAGACCCTTTTGCCTTCAAGCAGGCCGACAGGGCCGGTCTCGGTGTATTTGAACGTCGTGCCAGCGCGGGCGACCAGATCAGCCCACGCTTTGACCACGGCGGGTACACCGAAATTGTAGACGGGCGTTGCAAAGATGATCGTATCCGCCGCTTGCAGTTCTTTGATCAGCGTATCGGCGATGGAGGCAAGCTCTGCCTGCTCGGGCGTGCGCTCAGCGGCTGGGGTAAGGTTGGCTGAAAAGCGGGCTGCGTCCACGAAGGGTATGTCGTTGGCGCTGAGGTCGCGGCGCGCGACGCTGGCATCGGTGCCAAGGGTGCTCAGCAGCGCATCGCCGATCTGGTTGGACACGCTCTCAGCGCCGCGGATGCTGGCAGTGATATAAAGGATGTTGGACATTGGGGGTCTCCTTCAAGATTAGGTAGGCGAGGGAAAAAGGAGAGCCGACCGGCCTTTCGCGCTTGGCCAGGGACCGGTCGGCTCAGTAGGGGTCACGCCGCGTCCACCAGGACAATTTCGCTGTCCTCCAGAGCGGTGATGGTAACTTCGTGGGCCTGTGTGATCGCCACGCCGTCGCGCGCCTTGGCGATGGTGTCCTTGATCTGCACCTTGCCTGTGGCGGGCACGAGGTAGAGGTGACGCCGCGGGCTCGCGATGTCGTAAGTCACGCTTTCGCCCGCCTTGATCGTTGCGCCGAGCACTTTGGCATCGGTGCGGATTGGCAGCGGAGCATCATTGTCATTCACACCGCCGGGCGCGTTCCCGCTGGCCAGCGTCACAAAGTTTCCGGCGCGATCGCCCTTAGGAAAGGCCTTTGCCCCCCAAGCTGGCGCACCACCGCGCTCATCCGGCAAGATCCATATCTGGAAGATCTGAGTGTCCTCATCTTCGCGGTTATATTCCGAATGCGCGATGCCGCTCCCGGCGCTCATCACCTGGACATCGCCCGCTTCGGTGCGGCCTTCATTGCCCTGATTGTCCGTGTGCGTGATCGCGCCTTTGCGCACATAGGTGATGATTTCCATGTCCTGGTGGGGGTGTGTTGGAAAGCCGGTGCCAGGGGCGATCGTATCGTCGTTCCAGACGCGGATCGGCCCCCATTGGACGCGGGCGGGATCATGATATCCAGCGAACGAGAAGTGGTGATGCGCGTCCAGCCAACCGTGATTGGCCGAACCAAGGCTTTCAAACGGGCGAAGTTCGATAATTGGGTCAGTCATGGCTTTTCTCCTGTTCGAGCGGCTTAGACCGATGTCTGGGCTGCTTCGTTGAATGGGAGATAGGCTGAATAGGATGCGCAGATAAGTACGATAAAACTTGCCTAAATGTTCAGAATATCTGAACATATGAGGCATGATACTCGGCGATCCAAGTCTCGATCAATTGCGCATCTTCCTCGCCGTGGTGGAGGAGGGCAGCTTTGGCGGCGCGGCGCGGCGTATGGGGCGCGCGGTCTCAGCGATCAGCTATGGCATCGCGCAATTGGAAGCGCAGTTGGCGGTTACTCTGTTCGCGCGTGAGGGCTCGCGCCGCCCAGTGTTGACGAAGGAAGGCGAGGGACTGCTGGCCGAAGCGCGCGGCGTGGCTGACCAGGTTGATGCGCTGCTGGCGAAGACGCGCGGGCTCCATGCCGGGCTTGAAAGCAATGTGGGCCTTGTCCTTGATGTCATGCTGCCCGGCGATGTCACCGCGCGGGTCCTGCGGCATTTCCGGGAGACCTTTCCGACCGTCGCGTTGCGCTTACGGGTCGAGGGGCTGGGTGCGGTGGCGCAGTGCCTGTTTGAGGAAGATGCACAACTGGCGATTGGTGGGCCGAATATCGGCGATGATCCCGCTTTGGAGCGGCAGGCGATAGGCACGGTGGATCTGATCCCGGTGGCTGCGCCTTCGCACCCTTTGGCAGCGGCGGAGATTGCGCCCGGGGAAAGCCGCAAGCATTTGCAATTGGTGCTCTCGGATCGGTCGGCGCTTACGCAAGGACGCGAATTCTCCGTCCTGAGCCCGCTGACATGGCGGCTCGGCGATTTGGGCGCGAAGCATGTGCTGCTGAAAGAGGGGCTGGGCTGGGGCAATATGCCGCGTGACATGGTGGCGGGCGATGTGCGCGAAGGGCGGCTGATTGAGCTCGATTTGCCTGAGAAACCGGGCGATCTGTATGTTCTGTCAGCTATGTGGCGGCGCGACACGCGCCGTGGCCCGGCGACCACGTGGCTGATTGATGCGTTCAGAGATGCTTTGGAGCGTTAATTGGACTGGCTCAGCCACCGGCTGGCGCTGGTCTGATCGTCGAAGAATTCAACATCAAGCCCGGCGGCGATCCGGCGGTACTGCATTTTGACCAGCGGCGGCGGCGAGACGACGGCGAACCGCTTTAGCCCATGGCGTGACGCCAGCATAAGGCTGTCTCGAATCGCATCAGCTGTGGCGCGATCTTGCGGTACGAATGCGCTGAGATCGCCGAGCGCGCCATATCCTTTGTTGTCCTCTATCAGGGGAATGGCGGCCTTCGCCAAATCCTTGAGAAAGATGGACATATCTTCGAGCTCCCAAAAGCCCGCAATTGTGAATTGCAATTGGCGGCGATGGGTGTCGACGCGGATGCTGGACGTCGCGTCGAGTTTGTCCAGGTTCATTGTCTCAGCCACGCAATGGCGTCCGCCTTGGATTCGAAAAACTCGCATTCCAGCGCTTCAGACACGCGTCTGAACTGTTGTTTGAGCAGGACCGAGGAATAGACAATCGCCATTTTGTCGACACCAACCTTGGCCGATGTCTCCTGCGATAGCCGCATCTTTTCGCCGACTTCGCGCGTCTGTACGGTGAATTCGCGCAGGTCTCCCAACACGCGGAAGCCTTTGCGATCATGAATGAACGGCTCGGAGGCCTTAAGCAGCTCGCTGAACAGCGCGTCGATATCTTGCAACGAAAACAGACCGCTAAGGGTGTAATACACCTCTCGCATTGCGTCGTTGCGCTTTACCGAAAATGAGGGCGCGAGCGTTTCCATGGCGCTCGGGCGTACCCCGAGATGGTTAAAAAACGCTCAAACGCGCACTACCCAACCGTGGTTATCTGCTTCGCGGCCATGTTGTATGCCGACCAGCTTTTCGCGCAGCTTGCTGCACAATTGGCCGATCCCGCCCGCGCCGATCTGGAACTCGCCATCGGGGGATGCGACGGTGCCCACGGGCGTGACGACAGCCGCGGTGCCGCAGGCCATCGTCTCAAGCAATTCGCCGCTTTCCGCTTCAGCGCGCCACTGGTCGATCGAATAAGGCTCTTCGCGCACATCAAGCCCTTCCTCACGCAGCAGGTGGATCAGGCTTTCGCGGGTAATACCGGGCAGGATCGTGCCGGTTAGCGGCGGCGTGATGACGCTGCCATCGCGGCGGACGAAGAACAGGTTCATGCCGCCCAGCTCCTCGATCCACTTGTTTTCAACCGCATCAAGAAAGACCACTTGGTCGCAGCCATTTTCAATCGCTTGCGCTTGCGGGACGAGGCTGGCGGCGTAATTCCCGCCGGTCTTGGCCGCGCCCGTACCGCCGGGCGCCGCCCGCACATAGCCTTGCGCGACCCATATCTTCACCGGGTTCACACCGTTCTTGAAGTAATTGCCTGAGGAGACAAGGATCACGACAAACTTGTATTGCTTGGCCGGGCGAACCCCCAGAAACGCTTCAGAGGCGAACATGAAGGGCCGGATGTAGAGCGATCCGCCGTCAATATCCGGCATCCAGTTGGCATCGGTCTCCACCGCGAGCTTCACCGCATCCAGAAACAGGTCTTCGGGAATTTCGGGCATCGCCATGCGCCGCGCGCTGGCGTTGAAGCGTCTTGCGTTCTCTTCTGGGCGAAACAGGGCGAGGCCGCCATCCGCGTGAGGGAAGGCCTTCATCCCTTCAAAGATTTCCTGCGCGTAATGCAGCACGCTGGCGGCGGGATCGAGTGCAATGGCTTCGCGCGGACCAATGCGCGGGGAATGCCAGCCGCCACCCACTGAGCCAGAGGCGTCCTCATCATAGTCGATGGTTACCATGTGATCGGTGAAAACGGTGCCGAAGCCCGGGTCTGCGATGGCGGCCTTGCGCACATTGTCATGCGTGGGAGCAGGGTGCGGAATACGGGTGAAGTGCATGGTTTTTCCGGTAATCCCGGCGCGCGCCAAGAGCAAGGTTATTGGGGTAGCTTTGCGAGTGTGGCTAGTTCTGGTCCGTGTGGACACGCGATCCTAGAGTGGCCGATTCCAACGCGGCAAATGAAAAGGGCTGCTCCGCCCGTCGGGGAACAGCCCTTTCATGGTCAGCGGCCGGAAGTGCCGCTCACGAAGCCTCACTCGGCAAAGGAAATTACCGAATATGCTCCGTAGGGATCTTCACCGACCTCGCTACTGAACCATGAGACATCGGATCACCTCCTTTCGCGCTTTTAAGCCAAGACCCTCTACCGATCACCGGGGGGCCGAGCCTTGCGTGTACCGCTGGCCTGATGCTGTTTTGAATCATGTGGATGACGCGCACAAGACTTGAAAAAATCTTTTCCCACGTCAGTATAGACCGCTGTTGCTTCAGTGCGCGGCACATGGGTCGCCCGGCGATTGCCACGGGCGTTTTTCGTTTGAAGCAAAGCCCGGACCAGACTCAGCGCGCCCTGAGGACAGCTCTGTGGATAAGTCTGTGCGAATCAGCGGGAAAAGCTGCGGGTAAAGCGCTGCTTGCCCTTCCGCCCGTTCGCCAACGCGTCGCGCTCAGCGACAATCCTCGATCACGCGGGTCACTTCGGCCCACGCCGGGAGATAGAGCGTGCGCTCCCCGTCAACCGCGATCTTGAACCGCCCCTTCGTGATCGCCATCGCATCAAGCAGCGGATCGTTTGGATCGAGCATGGAAGCCAGAAGAGGGACCTGGCGACCCGGCACCGGCGCTGTCTGCAAGCGCCGTTCAGTGGTTTCAGTCGTCACCGTCATCGTGCGCCGCACCGCTTGCGGGTCCGAAGTGGTGCGGACGAGAGCGATCCGGCCCTCACCGCAGCGCATCAGGAAAATCGGCTGGCGCGGATTGACGCCGAACAAAGCAAGCTTTTCGCCCGGCTCATCTTCGAATTCCCACGTCCCTGGGGTCTGCGGGGCATCGAGGTAGTTCTCAAAGGTCGGCTCAGTCACCACAGGCGCGGGCGGAGGCGGCGGTGGCGCGGAGATGCTGGCTGCCGGGCTGGGCGTTGGCGCTGGGGTGGGGGCAGGCGGCGGAGCCTCGCCCGAACACGCGGCAATCCCGAAGGTCAAAGCGAGTGCGGCGGCGGCGGTGAGATAGGTCGCTTTCATGGCCCTTCAATGCGCGCTATCGCCGCACGCGTCCATGGCGAAATCCAGCTCATCCTCCAAAAAACTCCGCGTCGATCAGGCGCTGGTCGAGCGCGGCCTGGCAGAGAGCCGCACGCGCGCGCAGGCGTTAATCATGGCGGGGCAGGTGTTTGCGGGTGAGGCCAAGGTGCTCAAGCCTGGTCAGATGATCGCAGGCGATGCTGCCGTAGAAGTGCGCGGGCGCGATCATCCATGGGTCAGCCGCGGCGGGATCAAACTGGCGCACGCGCTCGAGCACTTTGCGATTGATGTAAGCGGCGCAGTGGCGATGGATGTCGGCAGCTCGACCGGCGGATTCACTGATGTGCTGCTGACGGGCGGCGCGGCGCATGTTTTTGCAGTGGATAGCGGCACGAACCAGCTTGCTTGGAAGCTGAGGCAGGACCCGCGCGTCACCGTGCTCGAACAGACCAGCGCGCGGGTTCTGACCCCGCAGCAGATCGACCGGGCGTGCGATATAGTGGTGTGCGATGCAAGCTTTATCAGCCTTGCCAAAGTGCTGGAGGTGCCGCTCCAGCTGGCCGCGCCCGCGTGCCGGCTGGTCGCGCTGATCAAGCCGCAATTCGAAGTCGCCCGCGCAGAAGTGGGCAAAGGCGGCGTGGTGCGCGATGCGGCGCTGCATAGCCGCGTGTGCGGCGAGGTGCGCGTCTGGCTGGAAAGCGGCGGGTGGACAATCGAGGGAATAGTGGAAAGCCCGATCACGGGACCAAAGGGCAATGTCGAGTTTCTGGTGAGCGCGCTGCGCTAAAGGTCCAGCGATCCGATCTTGGCGTCCAGATCAATCGGGATCTGCGCCAGCACTTCCGCCCCGCTCGCCTTTTCGTAGCCCTTTGCGCCGTGCTCAGCGACCAGTTCGGCCTGACGCGCATCACGAATGCGCAGCAGTTCGGCGATCTCTTCTCGGTAAAGCGCCACCATGGCGGTGACAAAGCGGTTCACCTGCGCGTCTTCCTTCGTCTCATCGACGTTGAAGGCGGGCAGGTGGTCAATCATCACATCGGCCGGATAGAGAAATTCGTTGGTGACATAACGATTGGTCGCGAACCAGGCGCGCGGAATGCCAGAGGTTGCGATCGACAGCCCGATCAAATGCGTGACATGCGCTTTGGCGTCCTCTCCTTGAGGGGGCCAGACTTTGGGCTCTAGCCCTTCGGGCAATTGCGTGCGGTGGAGGAAAAGGTGGAAGTGCCCATGCTCATCCTCATCGCGGCTGCCGGCGGCGTGGACGTGGTAATACCAGCGCGATTTGCAGTGTTTGTCGCGCGCGTCGCCTTTGGGATAGTGTTTCCAGACCTGCGCGCCTTGTTCCGGAACGACCCGCACCATCAGCGGGCGCTGTTCCTGGGCCATCGTGGTGATGGTTTCGATCACGGTCAGGGCAGCGTCTTTGAGTGTCATGGTGCTCGTGTTCTCAAGGCTCAATTCCAGCTGCGCCGTGCCATGCAAAAACAAAGAGCCGATGGCAACGCATTCGCTGCCACCGGCTCATATGTTTTGCGTCAGCTTGCAAGTGCAAGCTTGGCTATCCGATTACTCGGCAGCGGCGCAGCAGCCTTCAGCCTTTTCTTCGCCCTCGGCGGCGCAGCAACCTTCAGCGGCGCAGCAGCCTTCAGCCTTTTCTTCGCCTTCAGCGGCGCAGCAGCCTTCAGCGGTTTCTTCAGTGGCGGTTTCTTCAACCGAGGTTGCGTCTGCTTCGGTGGCAGCTTCTTCAGCCGGAGCCGAGCATGCAGCGACGGCGAGGCCACCGGCGACGGCGAGCATCGAGGCAAAGTTGGTCTTTTTCATGAATGTTTCCCCATTGGGTTCTGAATGTTGTTCGAAGCACCGAATGTAATGACCCCCTGCCGCTGGCGCTCCGAATCACGGCAAGATTGTGGCAAGGCTAGCACAATGTGGCGCGAGCGCTATTCCAATTGTGCAACGCCTGTGCAAACTCGCCGCGGCGTCGGGACTTGTATCGCCGTGCTCAGGCATCGCCCGCCCGCATTCCGAGCAGCCATGTCCAAAACTGGAGCAGGTTCAGGTGGAATTGTAACCAAAGCGCCTTGGTTCTTGGCGTCGCTGAGCTGGCTGGTGTAGTCCCCAAATCAGCCTGTGTATCGTCGAATCGCATGACGCGTTCACAGGCCGCACCGCGCACACCATGGCAGGCATTCCACCCGTCAGCGCACAGGAGGGTCGATGAACTTTCTCGCTTCCAAAGCGCAGTTGCGCGCGAGTTTCTTGCGCTGGTCGCTGTTTCTGGTGCCGTTGATCGTCCTGCTGGGCTTTACCTTCGGGCGCGTCTTCGGGGGACCGGATACCGTCTGGTTTGAAAGCCTGACCAAGCCCGCGATTTTCCCACCGCCTGCCGTGTTCGGGATTGCCTGGGCGATTTTCTACGTGATCATCGGCTTTTCATTGGCGCTCGTGGTGAGCGCTTGGGGCGCTTATGGCCGCGCGCTCGCGGTTGGCCTGTTCACGCTCCACTTCATCTTCAACCTTGCATGGACGCCCGTCTTTTTCGGCGCGCAGAATATGGTTGGCGGGCTGATTGTGCTGGGCGCCGCAATAGTGACCCTTCTGGCGGTGCTGTGGGCGTTCTGGACGGTCAGAAAGCTCGCGGCGTGGTTGCTGGTGCCGTATTTCGGCTGGCTGTGCTTTGCGAGCGCGCTCAATTACCAGTTCATTGTCGAGAACCCCGATGGCGGCGCGGCAGCGCGGAGCGGGGCCGTGGTGGAAGTGACGCTTTAAACCTCTTGCCCTTGGCCGCGCGCATCGCCATTTAGCGTGCCATGCAAAGCGAAAACCCGATCATCGCAGACTTCGTCAAACTCGCAAACAGCGCCGCTGGCACAATGGCCGGCATGACGCGCGAAGCCCGCGAAAGCGCGCGAGAGCGCATGCGTGAGGCGATGGGCGGCATGGACTTCGTGAGCCGCGAGGAATTCGAGACGGTGAAGGCCATGGCGCAAAAGGCCCGCGAACAGGCCGATGCGCTCGAAGCAAAGCTCAGCGAGCTCGAAGCGAAGCTCTCCGGCAAGTAAGCCCGCAAAGCCGCGCTCATGAATGTGCGCGCACCCGCCATCCTCCTGTCCTCGCGCCCGCATGCTGAGACTGCTGCGATTGCGCGGCTCTTGACGGAGGAGCATGGGCTGGTCGCAGGCTATGTGGCGGGCGGGCGTGGGCGGCAGCTTCGCCCGGTTATGATCCCCGGAAACCTCGTCGCGCTGGAATTGCGCGCGCGCTCGGCCAGCCAATTGCCTTTTGCTCGGCTGGAACTGGTTGAGAGCCGCGGGCCATGGATGACGGAGCCGCTGCCCGCCGCTGCGATCCAGTGGGCCTGCACGCTCACCACCAGCGCCTTGCCCGAACGCAATCCATATCCCTCGCTCTATCAGGGGCTCAGCGCGCTGCTTGATGCGATCTGCACCGCGCCCAGCGCACGCGGGTGGCTTGCAGTGATGGTCGCTTATGAAGCGATGCTGCTGCGCGAGATGGGCTATGGCGGGGCCAAGCCTGATCTCACCGCGCCGTTCGACGCGCAATTCGAGGCCTTTCGCCAGTTGCACAAGCCTTTGGGCGGCTATTGCCTTGCTGATACCACAAGCGATGTTATGGCCGCGCGCGTTGCCTTGGGCGAGCGGCTTGCCCGGATGAAGAATTGAGACGAACGACATGAAAATAGCGGTGCTGGCAGGCGACGGGATTGGCCCGGAAGTGACGCGCGAGGCGGTGCGTGTGCTTGAAGCGCTGGGCCTGCCGGGGCTTACCCTGTTTGAAGGCGATGTTGGCGGGATTGCTTATAAGCGCCACGGCCACCCGCTGCCCGCTGAAACGCTGGAAATGGCCCGCGCGGCTGATGCGGTGCTGTTTGGCGCGGTGGGCGATCCGACCTGCGACGCGCTGGAGCGGCATTTGCGCCCTGAACAAGCCATTCTGGGCCTGCGCAAGGAGCTGGGCCTGTTTGCAAACCTGCGCCCGGCCAAGGTGTTTGCGGGGCTGGAGCATCTCTCTCCGCTAAAGCCTGAGATTGCCCGCGCGCTCGATATGCTGATCGTGCGCGAGCTGACCGGCGATGTGTATTTCGGCGACAAAGGCGAGCGCCAGACCGTTGAGGGCGAGCGTGAGGGATGGGACATGATGGCCTATTCCGCTCCTGAAATCCGCCGCATCGCCGCCGTCGCCTTGCGCGCGGCGCAGCAGCAGGGCGCAGGGCTGACCAGCGTGGACAAAGCCAATGTGCTTGAGACCAGCCAGGTCTGGCGCGACACAATGATCGAAGCCGCCACCGCATATCCCGACGTTGCGCTCAGCCACATGTATGTCGACAATGCCGCGATGCAGATCATCGCCAACCCAGCGCAGTTTCGCGTGATGGTGACCGGCAATCTGTTCGGCGATATCCTTTCCGATCTGGCCAGCGCGGCGGTGGGCTCGATTGGCTTGCTCCCCAGCGCCTCCTTGGGTGAGCGGCAGACCAATCACGGCACGTTCGGCCTGTATGAACCGATCCACGGCAGCGCGCCTGATATTGCCGGGCAGGGCAAGGCAAATCCGATGGCAACGATCCTGTCAGCGGCGATGATGCTGCGTCATTCCTTTGGCCGCGAAGAGGATGCTGCGCGCGTTGAAGCGGCGGTTGAGCGCGCTTTGGCTGATGGCATTCGCGGCGGCGATCTGGGCGGCGATCACGGCTGCGAGGCGATTGGCGCAGCGGTGCTTGAGCGCTTGTAGCAACGTCCATGCCGCTCGAACTTGCGATTGTTCTGCCGACTCTGAATGAGCGCGGCAATCTTGGCCCGCTGGTGGAGCGGATTGAGAGCGCGCTGGGTGAAACCGCGTGGGAAGTGCTGATCATTGATGATGACAGCGCCGATGGCACAGCGGATGAAGCGCGCGCTCTGGCGATCACCGATGCGCGGGTCCGCGTGATCCAGCGGATCGGGCGGCGCGGGCTGGCGAGCGCGGCGATTGAAGGCTTTTGTGCAACGTCTGCACCCTTCGTCGCGGTGATGGACGCAGATCATCAGCACGACCCGGCCTTGCTCCCTCAGATGCTAAATGCGCTCAAAGACCGCGAGGCCGACATCTGTGTCGCCAGCCGCTTTGCGCCAGGGGCCTCCACCGCTGAATGGGCTGAGCCTGAGCGCGAGCGGCTGTCCGGCCTTGCCAATGCGGTGGCGTGCCGGATCACCGGGGTAGAACTGAGCGACCCGATGAGCGGCTATTTTATGCTGCCAACTGCCACCGCTCGCGCGCTGGTGCCGCGCCTTTCAGGCATCGGCTTCAAGATCTTGCTCGATGTGCTTTCAACCTCCGCCAGCCAACACAATGCGCCCATGCGTGTGCGTGAATTCCCGCTCAATTTCGCCGCCCGCCGCGAAGGAACCAGCAAATTGGACCGTGCCATCCTGTTCGATTTTCTCGCCGGGCTTTATGACAAGTCGCTGGGCCGTGTAATCCCGACGCGATTTGCGCTGTTCGGCACGGTCGGCGCGGCGGGCGTTGTGGTGCATATGGCCGTGCTGGGTGCGCTTTATCTGGGGCTGGCTGAGGGCTTTACACTTGCGCAAACGATCGCGGTGCTGAGCGCGATGAGCTTCAACTTCTGGCTCAACAACTGGCTGACCTATCGTGACAAGCGCTTGAAAGGCTGGGGCCAAGTGCTGCGCGGCTGGGCTGGCTTTTGCGCGACATGCGCGGTGGGCGGCTTTGCTAATGTGGCAGTGGCAACGCTGCTTGAGGGGCAAGGCGTCTATTGGGCGCTCGCGGCCCTGTGCGGGATACTGATAGGCTCGGTGTGGAATTATGCGCTGTCGAGCCGCTTTGTGTGGGGGCGATTTTGAGCGAGGAGGCCAAAGCCGCTGAGCCGGGTGATTGGAAGAAGGAGCCGTTCGGCGACACGGTAGCTTTGCCGTTTGACCGGGTTTTCAGTGAGAATGAGTTTGATCGGCTTTCCAAAGGTTTAATCCCCCGCGCGATGGAGGATAAGTGGTTCATTTACATGGATCAAAACCAATTGTTTCTTCACCGCAGCTGGACAGGGAAGGGTGTTTACCGGCTTGCCTTCCAGAGAGAGGACGCCGAAATGCGCGCTAAGGCAGAAATAGCGGCCAACTCTAGCCAGGAGGTCGAGCTAGAATACGAAGCGCGATTGCTCAACTGGCTCATCAGCAATCTGCTCTTGGGCGAGGACAAACCATTTCCGACGCCGGAAGGCCTTCCAGCAGATCACTCAGCATTGCTTCAGCATCATCTCGCTGGCAAAGGACATAGGACAAAACCGCTTAATAAGCGGCTTTGGTGGAGATTTTGGGGCTAAACGCCTTCAACCCATCTCACCGCCACCCCATCAGCCAGGTCCATTTGGCAAAGCTCATCGGCCCATCGAGGGGCGCGGCGCTCAGGATCGGGAAGAAGATCGCAAACAGCGCGATGCTGCCAAGCGGAACCGCCCACGCGATCCATCGCAGCGGCTTTGCGCGCGTGCAGTCGCTCAGCGTCAGGGCCAAAGCGGCGAGCAGATAGGTGCTGGGCATCATGTAGTGGTAGTAGAACTGCACCGGCTTGGGCGCGATCAGCCACAGGCCGAGCGAGACGCCGTAAGCGATCACCACGCCCAGCCGCGCCCAATCATTGCGCGCCAGCCCAACGCCAAGGCACCATAGCAAAGCGGGCAGCCCTGCCAGCATGGTCAGCGGATTGCCGATCAGCAGCACCCCGCGCTGCGCGTTGTCCGTGAATTCGTACAGATACCAGATGCCGCGCGTGTTGGTGACCCATTGCGGCCACGTGCTCTGATAGGAATGCGGCGCCATGACAGAGCCCTGCATTTCCAGAATGTCCGCGTGAAAGCCGATCAGCCCGGCCTGAGCAATCGGAGAGATGCCGGCGGGCGCGGTTAGCCAATAGCCCGGCGCGAAGGTCAGCGCATAGGTTGCCAGCGGCACGATGCCGAGCCACACAAACGCCTCTACAAGAGTGATACCGGGCACCGGCGCGCCTCGGCGGCTCATCAGCAGGCGGCGGCGACCGGCGGCAAGGCGCGCGGCAAAGAAGGTCAGCCCCGGCACCATGGCAAGCGGCACCGCGTTCCACTTTGACGCCATCGCCGCGCCCAGCGCTATGCCGGTCAGCGCAAGCCGCCAGCGCCCCGTCTCAGGCTCTCGGCAGGCCGCTGCAAACTGCCATGCGGCCAGCCCCAGAAACGCAGCCATGAAGATATCAAGCATCGCGATGCGGGCATGGACGAAGAAGTGAAATCCGGTGACCAGCAAGATGCCGAAGAGGATTGTGGCCAGCCGATCGCCGCTCGCATGCCACAGCGCCCGCATGCTCGCGCCCACCGCCATCGTTCCTGCCAGCAAAGGCATGATCCGCCAGCCGAGCGGCGTATCGCCCAGCCAGTGCATGCCCAGCGCGATAAACAGCTTGCCGAGCAGCGGATGCTCGCGATTGATATACTGGCCGCCGCCCAAAGTCGCGATGTCGAGAAACTCGCGCGCGGCTGGCAGGTAATGCACTTCATCGAAGAACGGCGCGCTTGGCGTGGTCAGCCGGATCGTCGCGAGACCGGCAAACAGCAGCGGGATCGCCACGCACCACAGCCACGGATCATCGGGCCGGGGCGGGCTGGCGGGCGGATCATCAATGCGCGAAAGGGCGGCGGGGGCCTCTGACATGTTCCCCCGCGCTTAGAAAAGCGCGGAGGCTCGGGCAAGGGCGTTTACGCGGATGGCTTAGCGGATGGCTGGGCAGAAGGCTTGGCGGGCGGCTGAGTGACCGGACCATCGCCATGGCTGCCCGATAGCCCTTGCGCCTCTTGCGCCGCTTCAAGCCAGAACAGCCGCGCGCACATGGCAAGCAAGCCAATGCTGGCCGTGCTTGCCACCAGCAGCGCCCATGCCGCCGGGTTCATGCCCACCGCGCGGGCGCGCGGGACGATGAAGAAAAACGCGATCAGCACGCACATCACCAGATCCCACCAGACTTGCAGCCCGGTCATATTGGCCGAATGGTTGGTGAAAAACATCACCACCCCCTCCTGCCAAATCTGCACCAGCGTGTATCCCAGGAACAGGCCTGATAAGGTTGCAGCGGCCAGCGCATTGCCCTTTGTCGGCCTTGCGATCAGGATGTAGATACCTGTGGCCAGCGTGCCAGCGTAAACAGCGAAGAAGAGAATTTGCAGAATGTCCACGGTCGAATCTCCCGATATTGTAGCGAGTGCTACGCATCCTGGTATCTTATTGTAGCGACTGCTACAAGGTGAAAGTGCCAATGCCCGATCAAAAGCCTAAAATGTCGCGAGAGACGCTTTTGCCGCTGATGGCAGCGCATGTGATGGAGCATGGGCTGGGCGGTGCCAGTCTGCGTCCGCTCGCCAAGGCGGCGGGTACATCTGACCGGATGCTGATCTACCATTTCGGCAATAAGGAGCAGCTGATCACGGATTTGCTGGGCTACATTGCCGGGGTTTATTCAACCGGCCTGAAAATGGCACTGGGCGATGAGCGCCCCGCGAGCCGCCAGCAATGCTTTGCGCGGGTGCTGGCGCAGGGGCGGCAGCCGACCATGCAGCCCTTTATGGTGCTGTGGTGGGAGATTGTTGCAGGCGCGGCGCGCGGCCTTCCCGGCTATAAAGAGGCCGCCGAAGAGATGATTGCGCAGCAGCTTGTCTTTCTCGAAACGCTGATGCCGGAAGGCGATCCCGATCCAGCGGGCGGGGCGCGCTATCTGCTCACCTTGCTGGAAGGCACGCTGATGCTCGGCACGGTTGGCCATGCGCGCATGGCGCGTGACGGTCTGCTTGCGAGCGACCTGTCAGACGCCTAAGTGGCGCGCTTATGAAGAAGACAACCGGAATGGACCGCGCCGCGACGCGCAATTGGCGCCCCGCGACGCGGGCGGTGCGCGGGGGCACGTGGCGCTCAGAGCATGGTGAGACCTCCGAGGCGATGTATCTCACCTCCGGCTACACCTATGATGACGCGCAAACGGTCGCGGATCGCTTTGCTGGCGAGGCTGCGGGCATGACCTATTCGCGCCTTCAAAACCCCACGGTTGCGATGCTGGAAGAACGTATTGCGTTGATGGAGGGTGCCGAGGCTTGCCGCGCGCAGGCGAGCGGGATGGCCGCGATGACAGCCTCACTGCTGTGCCAGCTTTCTGCCGGAGATCATTGCGTTGCCGCGCGCGCCGCGTTTGGATCGTGCCGCTGGTTGGTCGACAATCTGCTCCCGCGTTTCGGGATCGAGACCACGGTGATCGACAGCGCGGATGACGCCGCCTGGGAGGCGGCGATCCGGCCCAACACGAAGGTCTTTTTCTTTGAGACCCCGGCCAACCCCACACTCGATATCGTTGACTTGCAGCATGTCTGCGACCTCGCCCGCGCGCACGCGATCACCACGGTGGTGGACAATGCCTTTGCTTCGCCCGCGCTCCAGCGCCCGATGGAGTTCGGCGCGGATGTGATCGCCTATTCCGCGACCAAGCTGATGGACGGACAGGGCCGCGTGCTTGCCGGAGCGATCTGTGCGAGCGAGGAATGGATCACCGAAACGCTGATGCCGTTTCAACGCAACACGGGGCCAACGCTCTCGGCTTTCAACGCCTGGGTGGTGATGAAGGGGCTGGAAACGCTCGACCTGCGCGCGCGCCGCCAAAGCGAAAGCGCGGTGGCGCTTGGCGAGTTTCTGGAGCCGCGTGTGCTGGGGGCGGGGGGCCACATGCTGCATCCCGGCCTGCCGAGCCATCCGCGCCATGGCTTGGCGATGAAGCAGATGGTGGCGACCGGCCCGATTTTCGCGCTGGATGTCGGCACGCGGGCGCGGGCCTTTGCGCTGCTGGATGCGCTGGAGCTGGTCGATATCTCCAACAATATCGGCGATGCCAAAAGCCTGATGTGCCATCCCGCATCCAGCACGCATGCAGGCCTGAGCGAGGAAGCGCGCGCCGAAATGGGCGTCACTGAGGGATTGCTGCGCATCAATGTCGGGCTGGAAGACATTGCCGACCTGACCGAGGATATCGATCAGGCGCTCAGTGCTGCGGGGATATGACGCGGTCATAGGCAGGGACGCCAGGTTGTGCATTGCAGCACAAACGCCTAAGGCCCGCGCAACCAGCGCACACAGGCGCTCTCAATCCCAATTCGGACAAATCATATGACCCAAGACCGCTCCTTCGCGGCCACCTTCCGGCGTGACTGGCTCGCGCAGCCGCGCGCAGACATTCTGGCCGGGATCGTCGTCGCGCTGGCGCTGATCCCCGAAGCGATCGGCTTTGCATTGATTGCAGGCGTGGACCCCAGCGTCGGACTGTATGCGAGCGTCGCCATCGCGATGGTCATCGCGTTCACCGGCGGGCGGCCCGGAATGGTCTCTGCCGCAACCGCAGCGGTGGCGGTGGTTGTCGGCCCGCTGGTGCGCGAGCACGGGGTCGAATATCTCTTCGCCGCAACCATCCTCATGGGCCTGCTCCAGGGCACTGCAGCGATCCTGCGGCTTGATCTGCTGATGCAGTTCGTCAGCCGCAGCGTCATCACCGGTTTCGTCAACGCGCTCGCGATCCTCATCTTCGTGGCTCAAGTGCCGCAATTGTGGCCGGGCAATGAAGGCGTCACCGTGGGGACCTTTGTGCTGGTCGCCGCTGGTCTCGCCATGATTTACGGCCTGCCGCGTCTTACCAAAGCGGTGCCGAGCCCGCTGATTGCGATCCTTGTGCTGACCGGGCTTTCGGTCTGGTTCGCCCTGCCGGTCAATACGGTTGCGGGCGAGGGCAAGCTGCCCGAAGGCCTGCCAAGCTTCGCGCTGCCGAATGTGCCGCTGACGCTGGAGACGCTCCAGATCATCCTGCCATACTCCCTGACAATGGCGGCGGTCGGCCTGCTGGAAAGCCTGCTCACCGCACAGATTGTCGATGATATGACGCATACGGAAAGCGACAAGCGGCGCGAAAGCGCGGGGCAGGGCGTTGCGAATGTGGTGGCGGCGTGCTTTGGCGGCATGGGCGGCTGCGCGATGATCGGTCAGTCGGTGATCAACGTGGCGAGCGGCGGGCGCGGGCGCCTCTCAACCTTCACCGCGGGCGCGTTCCTTTTGTTTCTGCTCGCCGTGCTCGGCCCGTATGTGGGGCAGGTGCCCATGCCAGCTCTCGTGGCGGTGATGATTATGGTGAGCATCGGGACGTTCAGCTGGAACTCAATCCCCAATCTGCGCCTGCATCCGCCATCCTCTTCGCTGGTGATGATCGCGACCGTGATCGTGACCGTGTGGACCAAGGATCTTGCGTTGGGCGTGCTGGTGGGCGTGCTGTTGTCGGGCATCTTCTTTGCCAACAAGGTGCGCGACCTGTTCACCGTTGAGCGCATTCGCCGCCCGCACTCGGCGGTCTACCATGTCGAGGGTGAGCTGTTCTTCGCCAGCGCCGACAAGTTCCAGCGCATGCTCGGCCCGGAAAGCCTTGAGGACGATCCGGCGGACGATGTGATCATCGATGTGGCCAAAGCGCACTTCTGGGACATTTCCGCCATCGGCGCGCTGGAAAAGGCGGTCGACCGGATGCGCCGCAACGGCCGCCATGTGCGCGTCGTGGGCCTGAACAAGGCAAGCGCGGACCTGGTCGACAAATTCGCGCTGGAAGACCGCACCGGGCTGGAAACGGGACTCGCGCCGCATTGATTTCTTTTCCTCGGTGCTGTTCCCTCCGCTAACGCTACGGGGCACCTGCGGGCGGGCGGTCGCGCTTGCGGCCTCGCGGGCCGATTGGTCTTGCCAGCTACCTCTCCTCGTGCGACGTGGCGCGCAAGTGGGAGAGACTTCACATGACCAAGCGCGTCGAACTGATCTTCGATTTCGTCAGCCCCAACGCCTACCTCATCTGGTGGCCGCTGCGCGATCTGGTGAAGCGCACGGGGGCCGAGCTTGATGTGACGCCGGTGTTCCTGGGCGGGATGCACAAGCTGACCGGCAACGCGCCGCCGATGATCCGGAATGCCGATGTGAAGGGCAAGGTCGAATATGACATGCTCGAGATGCGCCGCTTCATTGAACGCTACGCGCTGACCAAATACCGGCTCCACCCCAAGTTTCCGTTCAACTCAATCACGCTGCAACGCATGCTGTTTGCCGCCGATCAGGACGGGCGCGCGGTGCAGTTTACAGAGTGCCTGCTGCCCGCAATCTGGGAAGAGGGCGTGGACATCACCGACCCCGAGGCATTGGGAGCTGCCGTCACCGCAGCAGGCTTCGACGCCGCCGACCTGTTCGCCCGCACACAAACCGATGAAGTCAAACAAGGCCTCGTCGCCAACACCGACCACGCCGTCGCGCGTGGCGCCTTCGGCATCCCGACAATGTTTGTCGGGCCGAAAGGCGGTGAGACCGAGATGTTCTTCGGCAAAGAGCGGCTGGGGCAGATTGAGGAATTGGTGGTCTGAGGCGATAGGCTAAGTGCTAAGACGGGCCGGTTTTCCACCTTCACCCCTTACCGTCGCCCCGTGCTTGACACGGGGCTTGGCTTTTCTTTCTACCGCATTGGCGCGATATGCAGGGTATGGAGAAGGGTGGCTGGGTGTATATCATGGCGAACCGCTATCGCGGCGGCATGTATGTCGGCGTGACTGCGGATGCGCTCGCCCGTCTTTATAAGCATCGCGAGAGCACGGGTTCGCGCCATGTCGCTGATTTCGCCAAGACGCGGCTCGTCTATGTCGAGCGTCACGATACCATCGAGGCCGCCATCGCCCGCGAAAAGCTGGTCAAGAAATGGCGGCGCGAATGGAAATTCGCGCTGATCGAGGCAGACAATCCCGACTGGGACGATTTGTGGGAGCAAGGGTTCACGTCTAGAACCGAGCAAATGTAGCCAAGCCCCGTGTCAAGCACGGGGCGACGAAGTAAAGACCTCCGCTTTTGGGGTAGCAAGCCGCGCCGTCCCTCGCTCACTCCACCTCAACATCCCCCAACGCCACATCCATAATCGGATAGTCTCGCCATTCGTGCCAGTCATAATGCCACCACTCATTCGCGAGCGGGATGAAGCCTTCGGCGACCATCCATTCCTCCAGCCGCAAGTGGTTGGCGATGGCCTCTGCGCTTACATTCGTGTTGCTGCGATAGGCGGCTTCGGTGAAATCGTCGAAGGAGCTGAGCATTGGCACCTCCACCCCGTCGCGGTGCAGCGTGAGGTCGATCGAGCAGCCGCGATTGTGTCGTGAGCCATTTGCGGGGTTGGCGACGAATTCGCGTTTTTCGGGCACAGTCTCGTCCCACATCGCCTTGGTCACGCGCCACGGGCGGTAGGCATCGAAGATCAGCAATCCGTATCCCGCCGCCTCCGCTCGGGTCTGCACGCGTGACAGAGCCTGCGCCGCCGGGCGCTGCGCCACCGCCCTGGCCACCGGGTAGAGCACGCGGCCCATGAAATTGTTCGCCGTGGCATAGCGAATGTCGAACCGAAACCGCCGATCAAAGCGCGCAAGATCAACGAGATCGGGCGCAGACGTGGCAACGGGATCGACCGGTGGTGATGCGGTCATTGCGCGGGGTTCTGGCCCGCCAACGCAGCCTGACAGCGATGTGAGCGTTGCAGCGCTCAATCCCCCAAGCGCTGCACGCCGGGTTATTGGCGCGATGGCTTCGTGGCTGTGCTCAATCACGTTTGTCTCCAGCGTTGCGCGTGGCGAAGGGGGAGGAGCCTAACGTATGATCGAATCGAGGTCGATCCGGCGGGTGATTTGCTCGCCCCTCACGATGCCCAATCTCCGTTGTATAGGCGAGTAGCGGCTGTCCGCCGAATGGTCCCGGTTGTCTCCCAGCATGAAGAACTCTCCCTCGCCTAAGGTCACCTTTGATGTGTTGTCTCCAGCGGTCGAGCCAGTGTCGATTACCGAATAGGCCGCGCCGCTCTCTGGCAGCCGCTCGTGAAAGAGCGCCGCCTCGCGCTTACGCTCCTCTTTGGTAACCGGGTTTGTTTCAGTCCAGCTATGGCGTCCGGCGGGTTGCTGCTCGATGAGTGTATCATTGAGCACAATCTGCCCCTCTACCATCTGAACCGTATCGCCCGGCAAAGCGACGAGGCGCATGATGTAATCCTCGCCGCGATCTGAGCGGACGATTACGACATCGCCTCTTGCAAGATCAGTTTCCTCGATGCGCCATGCCATTAGCCTTTCATTGGGTGAAAAGTTGGGTTCCATGGAAGCGCTTGCGATAGAATATGCTTTGAAGGGCAGCGCTTCGCGCGGGTCCGAGCCATCGCAGCCGGCCATTGCCGATCCAAGAATTGCCGAAAGCAAGATCAAGCGCGTGTTCATGCCGCTATGGTTAATCCCGCTCGCACATCGCGCAACCATTTTTAGCCGCGTAATCAGCCAGATCGGCTAGACGACAAGTAATATGGGAAAGCTTTGCGAAAACCCGCGTTGATACTCTTGCCGACCGAACGCAAATCGCTACCTTGGACGACGATATGAAAGAACTCTTCCAGCACGCCGCCGTCACCGATGGGATCACCGTTCGGGTTGCTGTCAATTTCCTGCCGGAACAATCGCATCCGGAGGCGGGCAAATGGTTTTGGGTTTATCACATCCGCATTGAAAACTCCTCGCACGAGCCGCTGCAGCTGCGCACGCGCCACTGGCGCATTACTGATGCGCGCGGCATGGTGAACCATGTCGATGGGGAAGGCGTTGTGGGTGAACAGCCGACGCTCGCTCCGGGTGAAAGCCATGATTACGTGTCGGGTTGCCCGCTGACGACGCCGCATGGGTCGATGGAAGGGTTCTACACCTTCCTGCGCGCCGATGGCTCACCGGTGGAGGTGCGCATTCCGTACTTCCCGCTCGCCGCGCCAGAGACTGCGGACGGCCGATCATAAGCGCGGCGGCGGCTGGCAAAACGGTTTTTGGCAAAGCGGCGCTTCGCAGGCCTAAAGCTCACAAATCTTGCACTGTGCAGCCCGGCAGGCGTAAGCGGCGCGGGCCATGAAACGCACGCACCTGCCTTTGAACGCGCTGCGCGTCTATGACGCTGCCGCCCGCCATCTGTCTTTCACCCGCGCCGCGGATGAGCTGGCGGTGACGCCCGCGGCCGTCGGCCAGCAGATCAGAGCGCTGGAGGATCATTTGGGCGTGGTGCTGTTTCGCCGCACGAGCAAAGGGCTGGAACTGACACCGGAAGGCACAGCCGGGCTTGACCCCTTGCGAGAGGGGTTCTTGCGGTTCGAGGAAAGCGTGGCTGCGATGCAGGCGGGTCAGGCCTCAGACCGCTACACAATTGCCGCCCCGCGCGAGTTCTATGCCGAGTGGTTCGCCCCGCGCCTCGCCCGCTTTCAGGCCAACACGCCGGGTATTCAATACATCCTTGCGCCCGATGAGAGCGCTGACTTTACCGAGGCCAATCTCGATCTCGCCATCCGCTTTATCGCCGGGCCGGGTGATCTGGAAGGCGTGCAACTCGCGCCCGCGCTCAAAGTGCAGGTGGCTGCCCCTGAGGCGCGCGATGCGTGGATCGACTGGCCCGAAGCCGGGCTGCCTGAGGGCACAGCGGCGTGCATCGTCACCGGCAGCGCGGGCCAGGCGATGAGCTCTGCGCTGGCCGGGATGGGCCGCACCATGCTCCCGCTCGCGCTGGTGGAGCGGGCGCTGGAACGCGGCGCGCTGGTCGCCTTGTCAGAGCCGGTGGAGAGCCGCCGCGCCTACTGGCTGGTCGCCCCGCTGCCGCAATGGCGCTCCAAAAAGGTCAAGGCGCTGGTGGCGCATATCCAGAGTGATTGAGGTCCCCACTCTCACCACGGCGCGCTTCACCCTGCGGCCCTTGCAGCCGAGCGATGCGGCGGCGCTTTATCCGACATTGAGCGATCCCGACCACTGCCGCTACCTCTCGCACCCGCCCTTTGAGAGCGAGGCGCAATTGTGGGGCTGGCTGGCCGAACCGGACTGGCCTGGGCGGAGCTGGATTGCGCAGGACGCGCAAGACGCGGTTGCGGGGCGCTTCGTCGCGGTGCCGGGGCACGCGCCGGGGCTGATCGAGATCGGTTATATCGTGTGCATGGACCGCCAGGGGCAGGGCATTGCACGCGAATGCACCGAGGCCTTGATCGCTCACTTGTTCACGCTGCCGGTCGAGCAAGGCGGCGCGCGCAAGCTCACCGCCGAAGTGGACGTGCGCAATGAGCCTTCGGTGCGCCTGCTGGAGCGGCTCGGCTTCACCCGAGAGGCCACTTTGCGCGAGCATGACGCAACCCATATCGGCCTGTGCGATGTGTATTGGTACGGTCTGCTGGCGCGCGAGTGGGGCTGAACCATAGGGTCCGCCGCAGGTCCCTAATCCTACACGATGGAACACATGGAACACTGTCTTAAGGGGCAAAACTGCGCCTGTGCCAAAGCGGAAATCCGCAACCGCGCAGGGGGTGGCGCGCGCCATTTGCGCAGCGCGGTTCAGCGGCGGGAGCGGGGCTTGTGCAAGAGGCGAAGACAGCGCGCCGCGCCGATCTGCAGGCCGGTCTGCGGGCCGGGGTTGCAAGGGGTCCAAGAGGGTGGGCGGCGCGTGGTTCATCCAAGGGAAATTGGCAGGATTTCGTGGAGTAGGAAAATGGGAGGGAGGAGTTTTTGTTGTTACGCTCGCCCATCCGGGCGAGCATCCTCGGTGCTGTTCCCTCCGGCCAATCTTGGCCTGCGGGGCACCTGCGGGCGCGCGGTCGCGCTTGCGAAATCGTAGATTTCGTTACCCCTCTCCACCTAGGCGCATCACTCCAAGACGCTTGGCGCTTTGTCGATGGCTTGGAATGGTGCGAGGCGCAGGCGAGCCAGCGCGCGACCGCGCGCCGGCCGTTAGGCCGTAAGCCTCAGGGGCCGGGAAGCGAAGCTGAACGGGCGGAGCCCGGACATCGCCCCGCCGCCGCTTGAGGCTAAACAAAAGATGCAGGCGAAGATTCCCCAGAGGGCGTCCAGCGAGGACAACGCCACGCAGGCGGCTTCGTAAAACAAGAAATCGGTCTTGTCTTTATACTACCTCGTTTCCAAAAAATCTATGGACCACACGCTCGTTCTATTCGCCTAAAAGGTGAGCGATCAACAGAGAGCTGTTCCCCAATCTGCTAGCCTGTCTTGGGGCTAGTAAGGACATGTATAATGCCATACGTAATTTCATTTCTAGCGGGGGCATTTTTATAGATTGATATTCCTGCAAAAGAAACTGACATAAGAGTTGAAATGCTGTTCGGCATTGCGATACCGAGCGAAAGATAAATTTTTGAATTTGTAATTGTGGGGGCGAATGACTGAGGTTTGTGGGGTCTGTGGGAACAAAGTAGCTATTGATCACCGCTACTGCAGTTACTGCGAAGCAGACGTGGGCTTTCCTAACGTTCGCTTTGCGAATCGTGAAGTAGAACGAAATGCGCTCGCTATGCGAGTTTTAACAGTTAGGACCGAACGGGAAAAGTTGGGACAGGTCGCTGAATTGGATCAACTCAAAAAGTTTGCCAGAAGCACTAACTTAGTCATCAATCGGCGTCTTGGCCAGCTTTCAACTTGGGTAGAGTCTGAGGGGCAGACCTATTATAACTTTCACCACAAAAGGCGTTTAGGTTTAAAATTCGATGGAGACTCTTGGAACCTTCAACGGATTTCTGCCGAGAACGCAGTAAATCCGCTTTTTTTCGAGCATCTTTGTGTCGGGGCATTAACCGCCGATAAAGTGGGCATGCGATATTATGGAGAATATAGTATTTTTCTGAGACCAGATGCTTTCGAGCATCGCTCGACTGTTTTTGAAGAGAACCCCTTTTCATTTGCGAAAAAATTCTCTGTCGCAGCGGGAGAGATGCCACCGCACGGTTTTCGGGCACCTTGGAGTGCCCGAGCTTTGCTTGTTGAAGCGAAGCTCGGGGGGAAATTGGTGTCTGGCATGACCGAAGAGCAAATCAAAGCCCTGATACTAGCGCCAGAACGCGGCGATTCTGATTGTGATTTTATTGAAGTGCATATTTACGGTAGTCTGCATGTGAGCGCTATGGCTCGCGTCGTTGGTCCTAAGCCTAAGCAACCTACCGACAAGATAATTTGGGATAGGTTGTCTGCGAAGTTGAATGAACTTGGTACAGAGGTTATCGAAGAATAATGGTCCGCGCGCTTATATCTGGGCAAGCAGAGGTTGGCATCATACTCGGTGAAGAGTGTGAAGTTAGGCGACTCGGGGCTGAGCCGTATAAATGCGAGCATAGCGAAGTCGTTCACGTTCTCTCCGGCAGTTCTGATGTTCAGGAAATCGACATAAATAGTAGCGGGCAGCTAGATCGCCTCGTTGAACGCTATGCAGCTGTCACAAAGGCCCGCTTGCTTGTTAGTTTTTTGTTTTCACCGTCAGACCACGATGAGACTAGGAGTATTTTGTCTACGCTTAAGCTTCTGGTCTCTGAGAACCGTATCAAAACTGTTTTGGAGGCAGAGTTTCGAGAGGTCCAATTGACTGATGCCCAGGTGGAATTGGCAATGGGCTATGAGCAAATGGAGGGAAGCCTTAGATCGTTGTTCCGAGCTATGCGGTCACCTTCTTCTGACGACTCGATGGCAGTCATGAGCGCTCAACACGAAAGAGGCGGCTTGGGACTGGCTAAGTTTGGGACAGCGCGTGCCGTTAGAGCTGGCGGTGGGCCATTTGTTGACCTTTCTTTGATCCAAAAGGCGCAAGAGGCTTCTGATAAGGGTGGTAAGAGCGATCCTATTAGAACATGGTCGCGCCGCAGCATGATTTTACCAGAATTCGTTGGCCTTACTTTCAATGTCTACAACGGTAAGAGCTTCGTACCCATCCGAATTCTAGGGAGCATGATCGGCCGTAAATTGGGGGACTTTGCTCCAATCACAACAGGCTTATCAACTGAAAACGCCAAGCGAAAAATGGGTGACTAGAAATTTGGGAATCATTCTTGACCCCACCTCCCATTCCCCCTAAGCGCGCCCTCATCCAAGGCAACCACTGGTAAAATGCACAGATGGTGGTCTCAAACAATAGAGCTGAACATTGCCGGTTCGTCCCGCAGGTCTTGCTCGCTCCTCGCCACAGGTGAGGGACGCGGGTTTGGCCTTTTCTATTGGGCTCATGAAAGTGAGTGTGGGGTGGCCGTCAGAGTAACCCGGTGGCTGGACCTTTTAGGTCTGGTGCGATTGTCCGGGTGGAGCGTTTCAGTTTGTGCTTGATCCGAGATCGACGCTTTGCAGCGTTTTGTCTCGCAAAGTCCCGGCGCTGGCCTTTTGCCTGCATATGCAACCGCCGGGATGATGGGTAGCACGAACTTTCTCACTCCATCCTGATATCGTCCCGCAGCCGCCGACGTTTTCTTGCTGGTTCTTTGGCGTCAAAGTGGTGATCACTTTGCCTGAGGGGCCACGACAAACGGTGAAGAGAAAGAAGTCTATGCCGACGATTAACCAGCTGGTCCGCAAGGGCCGCACTCCGCAGAAGGCCAAGTCAAAGGTCCCTGCGATGGAGCAGAACCCGCAGAAGCGCGGTGTCTGCACGCGCGTCTACACAACGACGCCGAAGAAGCCGAACTCCGCTCTCAGAAAGGTTGCCAAGGTGCGCCTGACGAACCAGCGCGAAGTCATCTCCTACATTCCGGGCGAGGGCCACAACCTGCAGGAGCACTCGGTTGTGCTGATCCGCGGCGGGCGTGTGCGCGATCTTCCGGGCGTTCGCTATCACGTCCTGCGCGGCGTGCTCGACACGCAAGGGGTCAAGGACCGCAAGCAGAGCCGTTCCAAGTATGGGGCGAAGCGGCCGAAGTAAGGTTTAACCGCCTGTCATCAGCGAGAGGTGCTGCTGGCTGGGCGTTTTTGTTGGGTGCGCCCGCGACATCCGTCGCGGTCTTGTGCCCAGCCAAACCAAAACCCCCCCCGTACCCCCAAGAGGATAAAAATACAGGGGGTAGGGCGGGGGAGAGGGTAGGGTCGGCACACCAACAACCA